>CBDUHN010000005.1:0-127968 GCA_965367295.1 uncultured Gammaproteobacteria bacterium
CCAATGGTGCCCACGTTCACATGCGGCTTCTTGCGTTCAAATTTTTCCTTGGACATCGACGATGATCTCCCCAGTCAAATGCAACGATTCAAAAGAACTGGAATCCCCCGGCAGCACAATCGAACCACCCAGCGACCCTTCGTATAAAAAATGGAGCCCATGACCAGAGTTGAACTGGTGACCTCATCCTTACCAAGGATGTGCTCTACCGACTGAGCTACATGGGCAATGCTTTATACGCCCCGACACCAAAACCGGGGCCTACAACCAACAACTTGGAGCGGGTGATGGGAATCGAACCCACGTATTCAGCTTGGAAGGCTGAAGTTCTACCATTGAACTACACCCGCGCAGCTCAAAACGCACCCGAACCCGCGCCGGGATGCCGGCCACACCGGCCAGCGCCAATCCTGTCTGGTGGAGGGGGGAGGATTCGAACCTCCGAAGGCGGAGCCGTCAGATTTACAGTCTGATCCCTTTGGCCACTCGGGAACCCCTCCGATAAACGGAAGCCGGGTATTCTGGTTCAGGCGGGCGCCACTGTCAACTCTAAAAACGCCCCCAAACCAGAGTTTTAAATGCCACACGCGACGGGATGGCGATTATCCGTACGCAACTCCGAAATCCCCACACCAAAAGGGTTTGTGCTAGCATGCCGCACTGCGACATAAAACGAGACAAGAAGCAGCGGCGCACTAGCAGCGATGCTGCTTTCAGCATAAAAACCATACAGTTAGATAAACCAACCCCAACCTGAAGCGCATACTCATATGAAAGTTACTATTTACGGATCCGGATATGTGGGCCTGGTCACCGGCACCTGCCTGGCCCAGGTCGGCAACGATGTACTCTGCGTGGATATCGACCCGAACAAGGTTGATCGCCTCAATAACGGTGAATGCCCCATTTACGAGCCCGGGCTCGAGGAAATGATGCGCGCGAACCATGCCGCCGGACGCCTGCGCTTCACCCTGGACGCCGCCGAGGGCGTGGCCCATGGCCTGTTCCAGTTCATCGCCGTAGGCACCCCACCCGACGAGGACGGCTCTGCAGACCTGCAACATGTGCTGGCGGTGGCCCGCACGATTGGTGAACACCTGACGGATTACCGGGTGGTGGTCAACAAATCCACCGTGCCGGTCGGCACCGGTGACCGGGTTGAGGCGGCCATTCGTGAAATGCAGGAAAAACGCGGCAATCACACCGAGTTCGACGTGGTTTCCAACCCTGAATTTCTCAAGGAAGGCGCCGCAGTGGATGATTTCATGCGCCCCGACCGCATCATCATCGGCACCGACAACCCACGCACCACCGAGCTGCTGCGCGCGCTGTACGCCCCCTTCAACCGCAACCATGATCGCCTGCAGGTCATGGACATCCGTTCCTCCGAGCTGACCAAGTACGCCGCCAACGCGATGCTGGCCACCAAGATCAGCTTCATGAACGAATTGTCGAATATCGCCGAACGGCTGGGTGCGGACATTGAAAAGGTGCGCGTCGGCATCGGCTCCGATCCCCGCATCGGCTACCAGTTCATCTATCCCGGTTGCGGCTACGGTGGCTCCTGCTTCCCCAAGGACGTACGCGCCCTGGAACGCACGGCCATCGCCAACGGTTATCATCCCGAACTGCTGCATGCCGTGGAGGCGGTCAATTTCCGTCAAAAGGAAGTCCTGTTCGACAAGATCACCGCACACTTCGGGTCGAACCTGTCCGGCAAGACCTTCGCACTCTGGGGACTGTCGTTCAAACCCAATACGGACGACATGCGCGAGGCCTCCAGCCGCACCCTGATGGAAGCCCTCTGGAAGGCCGGCGCCCGGGTCCGCGCCTACGACCCCGAGGCACGGGAGGAAACCCAGCGCATCTATGGAAATCGGGATGACCTGGCGCTGTGCGGCAAGCCCGATGAAGCGCTCGACGGTGCCGATGCCCTGGCCGTGCTCACGGAGTGGAACCAGTTCCGCAGCCCGGATTTCGAACAGTTACGCGACACGCTCAATCAACCGGTCATCTTCGATGGTCGCAATCTGTACAACCCCGAGGAAATGACCCGCATGGGCTTTACCTACTACTCGATCGGCCGCGCCCCGACCGGCACCTGACCAATACCAGATCCCCCAGCGACTGTAGCGTTGCAGTCGCCGGGGCCTGCGCTATACCTGCCAGTAGCACGACTTGCTATGCCCCAGGAGCGCACCATGAAACGCAGACTCTATTTCCTGTTCCCCGATGCCGCGCACGCCAGTACCACGGCAAACGAACTGGAAACACAGGGCATTCCCACCCACTGCCTGCATGCCGTACAGAAAACCACCCATCCTGATCCCGAACTACCCGAAGCGTCGGAACACCAGCATCAGGATTTTGCCGGCCGCGTTGAACGCATCGTATGGGATGCCAATCTGGCGATCTTTGCCCTCGCCACCCTGCTGCTGGTGGCCTTGCTCTGGCAGGGCGCCTATGGCTGGGCCAGTATCCCGCTACTGATCATGGCGCTGAGCTTTTTCGGCGGCGAGCGTTTCACCCGTCTACCCGATGTCCACATGAGAGAATTCCGCGAAGCACTGCAGCATGGCGAGGTGTTGCTCATGGTGGATGTCCCACGCCAACAGGTCGCCGAGGTGGAACACCAGGTCACGCGCCGCCACCCGGAAGCGTTCACTGGAGGTACCAGCTGGCAAACGGATCTGCTGGCGATGTAGCGCGGTGTGAAGGCAGGGAAAAAGGCCAGGAAGAAGAGTTACATGATACGACTGAAGCTGCCGTGCTGAACCTCTTCCATCATTGAATCAAAGCCCTCGCCACTGACCCGCACCAGGCACTCGTGGTCGCCGCCCTCGAAATAGATTTCTGATTGCTCCGCCAGGCTGTCATCGACAATGGTCTCGATGCCATAGGCCATACCCACCGGCGGAATGGCACCCAGTTCACAGTCATCGAACAGGCCCTGCAGCTCGGGTTCCGTTGCCAGGCCGAGATTGCGCTTCATCTGCCGGTGCAGCTCACCCAGATCCACGCGGTTACTCGCCGGTACCACTGCCATCAGGTAACCCTGATCATCTTCCAGCACCACGGTCTTGGCAACACGATCGCCGGAGACATGGGCCAAGTGCGCGGTCTCCAGACTGTTAGTGGCGTGGGGGTGCGCGACCAGATCATAGGGAATGTCGTGCTCGATGAGAAAATTCTCGACTCGGTGTGAAATGGTCATGACTGACCCCTCCTGCAAACCTGTCCTACGGCTTCAGTATAGTTCAGTCCCCCACCGCCACCGGCCGAGTGGGATCGCGAATCCACTCACTCCATGAACCGGCATAGAGCCGGCTGCCGGACAACCCTGCTATTTCCATGGCCAGCAGATTATGGCAGGCGGTCACCCCGGAGCCACAGTAATGCACCACCCGCTCCGAGAGGGTGTCACCCAGCACCTGCCGCCAGGCTCTGCGCAGCGTACCCGGGTCCAGGAAATGACCATCGGACTGCAGGTTGTCCGTATAGAGTCGATTACGGGCCAGTGGAATGTGCCCGGCCACAGGATCGATGGGCTCCTGCTCACCGCGAAAACGCACGGCTGCGCGCGCGTCCCACAGCTGCATCGCGTCACTCCCGAGCGCCGCCGCCACCTGTTCGGTGGTTACCGCCAGAGATCGCGGCTCCCGTGAGTGAAAGATGCGCTCCGGCCTGCGCTGCTCCTCCGGCGTGACCGGCAGGCCCGCTGCGCACCAGGCCTGAAAGCCGCCATCCAGCACCGCCACCGCCGGATGCCCCAGCCAGTGCAGCAGCCACCAGGCCCGTGCAGCATAGGCGCCATCCAGGGCATCGTAGACCACCACCTGCACCGTCTCGTCAATACCCCAGGCACCGAAGGTCTCAGCCAGCACTGCGGGTTCCGGCAGCGGATGCCGCCCGGTGGCCCCACTCACCGGGCCTGACAGATCCCGCTCCAGATGGGCATAGCGGGAACCGGGGATGTGGCCTTCGGCAAAGGCCCGGCGACCGGCCTCGGGCTGCAGCAGATCGAACCGGCAGTCGAGCAACACCCAGTCTGGCGCGTCCCGGTGAGCCGCCAGCCCGGCAGCGGAAATGAGGCCGCTCAGCATGGCACTACTGCTCGACCGCCCGTTCCAGCAGGCGTGCCCGCACCCCCGCCAGTTCATTGAGCAAGTCATCCGGGATACGGTATCCAGCATATTCGCGACGGAAGTCATGAAACTGCTGCCAGGCCCGGGCATCCTGTCCGGCCGCGATCAGGGCACTGATCTCATCCAGACGCTGCTGTTCAGGGGACGGCACACCCGGCTCGGGACTAGCCTCCTCCACAGCAGGGGGAGTCGATTGCGGAGGTAATGACAGGACGGTGTCTGGCGCAGCCTCCATGGCCTTCTGCCGCGCAGCGGGCATGACATCCTGCTGCTGTGCCTTCGATTCGGCTTCGGCGGGAATCGGCCGTACCGGAGGTGCAACCAACTCGGCCACACGATCATTGCGCAGCTGCAGATTCCATAGCAGCAAGGGCACCAGCCCCACCATCACCAGAATGGTAGCGGCCAGGGACAATGGCACACGACGCCTGGCCACGGATGGCTTTGTTTTGTTTTCCACCGCGGCAGCGCGTGCGGCCGCCAGAATGCGGCGGTCTATCGCGTCTGCCGGCTGCTCCGCATCGGTCTGACCGTACAACGCAGCCAGCTGCCGATCATGCTCATCGGGCAGGTACGTCACCTTGCTGGAAGGCTGATCCACACTCATACACTCCCCCTCATGCCTTTGCGCAGGAATTGCAAAGCGTAGCGCAGACGGCTTTTGGCGGTTTCCGGTTTCACATCGGTGACCCGCGCGATCTCCTCCATACCCAGGCCCGCTTCCTCGCGCAACAGGAACACCTCGCGTTGCGCTTCGGGCAGGGCACCGATCAATTGCAGCAGACGATCAATCTGCTGACGCGAGGCGGCCAGCACATCCGGCTGTTGCTGCGGGTCGGCCGCCTGCTGTTCCAGCACAAAGGCCGGATCCTGATCATAGGAAACCGGGAACCCGGCACGACGATGCCGGTAATGATCGATGAGCACATTATGGGCAAGATGGTAAAGATAGGTCTTGAACCGGGCCTGTGGCGTGTAGCGCCGGTGGGCGCGGATCACGCGCATCCAGATATCCTGAAACAACTCCTCTGCGATAGCGGTCTCGCCGACCTGCCGCAGGAGGTAGCGATAGAGGTGCCCCTTGCTACGCTGGTAGAGCGTTTCAAAAGCGGCACAATCGCCATCGCGATACGCCAGCATCAGGTCTTCGTCGGCACGCTCTTCATCCATTGAAGAGGGAGCATATAGAATCCGGCCGGAATAGAAAACCGTAGCCGGATCAAAAACCTCCGGCTGTGGCTCCGGCTCACTCGACATGCGCTACCGGCATCGTCCCGGCCGCCAGCGATTGCGCCAGCCCCACCAGTTGCAGAAACTCGCCGCGGTAGCCCTGTGCATCGGTACCCCGCGCGCCCCGCGCCAGGCGCAAAACATCATCATAGCCAAAGGATTCCAGGTAGTGACCACCTCTCAGCAACTGCCCGAAGCCGGCCACAGCGGCGGCAAAGCGCAGGCTGTCACTACCGTGTACAAGCACCTGCTGCCGCGAGATGGCCTGCTCCAGCAACCGGCTTCCCTTCCCCTGCGCCGGTTTATAGCGCAACCGCAGCCAGGCCAGTTCGTCGGACTGAGCCCCCCTGCGTACGGATGCCGCTGCGGCTTGATAGCGGAGCGGGTCGACGCGTTCTCCCCCGTACCCCGTGAGGCTGATTTCGTACAGGGCCGTGACCGTATGGCCGGCGCCGATCTCACCGGCATCGATACGATCGTTGTTGAAGTCCTCGCGGCGCAGGGCACGGTTTTCATACCCGATGAGACGGTATTCGCTCACCTGCACCGGATTGAACTCCAGCTGGATCTTCACATCCCGGGCAATCACCTGCAGGGTGCCCGACAGCTGTTGCACCAGCAGCTTGCGCGCCTCCATGAGACTGTCGATATAGGCATACTGGCCATCGCCGGTATCCGCCAGTTGCTCCATAAGCCGGTCGTTGTAATTGCCGCCGCCAAATCCCAGCGTGGTCAGGGTGACGCCACTGGCGCGCTCACTGGCCACCAGATCCTTCAACGCCTCGAAACTGACCGTACCGACATTGAAATCGCCGTCGGTGGCCAGCAACACGCGGTTAATACCGTCTTCGATAAATCCCTGGCGGGCCATGGCATAGGCCAGCCGGATACCGGCACCGCCATTGGTGGAACCACCCGCCGCCAGCCCGTCAATGGCCTGTTCGATGCGCACCCGCTCACTACCCGGCGTGGGCTCCAGCACCACACCGGAGGCACCGGCATACACCACCAGGGCGATACGGTCCTGCTCCCGCAATTGCTTCACCAACAGCTTCAGCGAGTTCTTCAGCAGATCCAGCTTGTCCGGTGACCGCATGGAACCGGATACATCCACCAGGAATACAAGGTTGGCCGGAGGTAACGAGGCGAACGCGGGTTGATAACCCTGGATGCCGATACGCAATAACCGGGTCCTGTGATTCCAGGGTGAGGGCGCAATTTCAGTACTGATCCGAAATGGGGTATCGACATCGTCCGGAACGGCATAGGCGTAGTCGAAATAATTCAGCATCTCCTCCACCCGCACCGCATCCCGTGGTGGTAAACGGCCTTCCCGCAACATGCGCCGCACATTACTGTAGGACCCGGTATCCACATCCACACTGAACGTGGAAACGGGTTGTTCCAGTACTCGCCTGACCGCTTGGTCATCGAAGTGAGCATAGACCTCACCGTCTATGGGCGTTGTGGCGGGAAACGGTGGCGATACCGGCACCATAACGCTACGGTACTGCGGCTCCGATAGCCATTGCTGCTTCGACTCGACCTTATCGCGCACGACAACCGGCTGTCGTTCGGCCTCCACAGCAGGGGATGAAATCACGCGGGATACCGGCTCCGACGGCACCGGAGGCTGGGGAGAACAGGCGGCCAGCAGTGCCGCGCAGCAAAAGCCGAGTGCAATCGCCCGCACACGATTGGTTACAAAGGTATCGATCACCATGGGGTGGTCCTCGTTGTTTGAAGGCATCAGACCATTAAACGAACGAAGGACGTAAACGGGGTTACCGATACGAAGAAATTTTCGCACCAGGCGGTGGCGGCGAGCCCCCCCTATCGGCTCGCCGCCAAAAGACAACACCAGAATCACGGGGAAACCTGGCGCTATCCGCGCATCCTGATCGGTGCCGATAAGCGGCCTCCCCACTGGTGACTGGCCAGCCCGGTGAGGATCAACAGGGTGCCGAGCCACACCTGCCAGCACACCGTTTCGCCATTGAACAAGGCCCCCAGCAACAAGGCGATCACCGGTGTTACCAGCGTGATCAACGCCACCTTGCCCGCCGCCACATGCCGTAGCATGTAGTAATAGAAAATAAAGCCCATAACCGACCCGAACAAGGCCAGGTAACCGATGGCCCCCAGGGCCCGCAGCGGCAACTCCCGCGGCAGATGACCATCGAACAACAGCCAGCACAGCAGGTAGGCCGGCGCCGCCACCAGCAGGCCGCCACCGGTCACCGCCATGGCCGGCAGGTTGGCGCCCACCCGTTTCACCCACACGGCACTGAGCGAATGCATCACCACCGATGCGAGCACTGCCGCCGCACCGAGCAGGGCGTGCGCCCCCAGCGTGGCGCCAGTGCCGAAGATCACCAGCAAGCCCACCAGGCCCAGCGCCAGCCCCAGGCTGCGCGCCGGCGTGAACGCCTCTTCATCCAACCACAGCAGGGCGAAGCCGCTGGTAACGATGGGCGTCAGACCAAACAGCACCGAGATCCAGCCGGAGGGGATGAACTGCGATCCCCAGTACACGCACATCATGGCACCAAAGATACCGAGGCCAGCCGCGAGGTAGGTACGCAGCGCGTCACGATGCAGCGGCAGGGATACGCGCAACGCCAGCAGCAGCAGGCCGCACAGCAGTGCACCGGTGACCATGCGCGCGGTCACGCCAAACAGAAAACCACCGCCCTCACCGCTCCACTGGATGGCCAGGGGCGTGGTGGACCAGATCAGGATTACTGCCACATAGGCTGCCGGTACCGACATTGTGTTTTTTCCTTTTATCGTCGCGGAAAACAAAAAGGCCACAGATCGTGGGATCGGTGGCCTTGGGGTAGTGCGTGGAAATCAGTTGAGGATCAGTTCGGAATCACTCGCTCCCTCGGCCACGGGAATGCGCTGCACGGTGCCACAGGCATACGCGCAGAATCGCTTTGGCTCGCATGGAAGAAAGATTCAACATGACTTGGAGAATGCCAGCGAAATTTGCATACTGTCAACCCGTTTCATCGAAACTTCGTTACTTATGCTGATTCACCGGCTGGCCGACCGGCCCGAACAACCTGTATCCCATAATCCGGCGATACGCAAACGGGTGCTGTTGGATCAGGATGCGATCCCACACCTGAACCAGTTCGCCGAGGCATGCGTACCGGCGGGCGAACAGGTCGGCGCCCATGTCCATGAGGATTTATACGAAGTATTCCTGGTCACGGCAGGAAGCGGGGAAATGCGGATCGATGACCAGCGGATCACCCTCGCACCGGGTTGCTGCATCACGGTGGAACCCGGGGAAACCCATGCCATTACCAATACCGGCTCGCAGGTATTGATCCTGCAGTATTTCAGCCTGCTGCGCTAGACCGACACTGCAGGCTCACACCTCCCGACCGGACGCTACCGATCCCAGCCAGTGGTACCGCGTGCGCTGCACCAGTTCCTCGGCCAGCAGGCGAATCAGCGCCTGCTCCACCATGGAATCGGTGATCGGGGTCTCGTGACCCTGCTCATCCAGCAGGGCCGCCCCCTGCAGATGCCGGGGCTCCAGATCGTACTCGGTGAAGCAACGCATGGCTTATCCTCTCAACGGAAGTAACAGGAAGCAGCCTAGCGCAACGGAATAACAGAATGATGACAGGGGGACCCCGTTTCAGTCGCCCGGCAGGCGCACGATGCGACGACCATGCCCCTGTCCGCCCAGCAACTCGTCGCTGGCCGCGGGCACGTCCGCCAAGGGTAATTCCCCGCTGACCATCGCCGCCAGCTGACTGGGGCGCCATTCCCCCGCCAGGCGCCGCCACAGCTCACGACGCAGCTCCATGGGACAGTACACCGACTGAATCCCCAGCAGACTGACCCCGCGCAGGATGAACGGCATCACCGTGGTGTGCAGCGCGTGGCCACCGGCCAGTCCGATGCTGGCGATGCTACCCCAGGGTTGAACGGTGCGAGTCAGCCAGGCCAGCAGATCGCCGCCGACATTGTCCACCGCACCCCCCCAGCGTGCCTGCTCCAGTGGACGTTCGCCCAGCGCCAAGGCATGGCGATCGAGGATGCCCGTCGCACCGATCTGCTGCAGATAGGCTTGTTGATCCGGCTTGCCGGTCAGTGCATGCACCTCATAGCCGTGGTCCGCAAACAGGTTGACCGCCACACTGCCGACACCACCCGTGGCGCCGGTCACCAGGATGGGCCCCAGGTCAGGACGCTGGCCATTCTGCTCCATGCGATACAGGGCCAGCGCGGCAGTGAACCCGGCCGTACCCAGCGCCATGGCCTCCCATGCATTCAGGCCTTCCGGCAAGGGCACGACCCAGTCAGCGGATACCCGTACATACCCCGCAAAGCCACCGTCCTGCTCCTCGCCCAATCCACAGCCAGTCACCAGGACCGCGTCACCGGCCTGGTAGCGCGGAGAGCTTGAGTGCGCCACCGTGCCCGCCACATCGATGCCCGGTACCAATGGGAAACGCCGCAACACCTTGCCCCGGCCGGTGCAAGCCAGGGCATCCTTGTAATTGAGGCTGGAGTATTCGGCCTGGATCAGCACCTCCTCGGGAGCAAGCTCCGGCACCTCGCGCCATACCAGTTGCGCCACCGTACGTTCCGCGGCTACGCACAGGGCCTGGAATTTTTCACCGCCGCTCATGGCATTTCATGTCCCTTGCAAACCGGTCCGTAGGGGGAATCCCGGTGCTGGTCGTGATAGTGCATGCGGTAGGTGATGAAACGGTCGAGCTGGTCGAAGTGCAGGAACGGGTTGCCGGTCACCTGCTCATCCATGGTGGACGCGGGTTTTTCGGCATAGTTGTGACCGGGGTGGATGACCGCCTCCCCGGGCAGGTGCGCGATCATATGCTTCAGGGTCCGGTACATCTGTTCGGGATCACCACCTTTCAGGTCACAACGGCCGCAGCCAAACACGAACAGGGTATCACCGGTGATCACATCATCGCCCATGCGATAACAGGCGGAGCCGGGCGTGTGCCCCGGCGTGTGTAATACCTCGATCCCGGTATCGCCCAGGCGGATGACATCGCCGCCATGATGCAGGGTGGGCAGATCCAGCTGCTGCCCCCAGAACTGCGCCTCCGGCTTGAGCAGGTGCAGCTGTGCATCCTCGGTGCGCAGCAGCTCGCCAAGGCCATTGATGTGATCATGATGACTGTGGGTCAGCAGCACATCAGTGATGCGCAGCCCCTGCTCATGCGCCAGCGCCCGCACCGCCGGCACATCCCAGGCCGGGTCCACCACTGCCGCACGACCGCTGGCCCGGTCCTCGATCAGGTAGATGAAGTTCTCCATGGGGCCCAGTTCCAGGGAATGGATACGGTAGGGCGTGTGCTGGTTCATGACGGGCTCCTGCTACAACGGGACGACGCTTCCCATTATGGCGGTGGACACCGACAATTTCAGCCGGCTTGCACAGCCGACAACCACACACGTAAGGTGTAGTACATGCAAACCACCATTCATCACCCCGATGTAACGCAGGAACGGTTCATTGCCGAGGGCTGCCATATCCTCGAAAGCTGGAACCACGACAGCGACGCCGGCTGCTCCATCGCCCGGGCCCGTGTACTGCCCGGCGATACCACCCACTGGCACCGGTTGCACGGTATTGCGGAACGCTACCTGATCATCAGCGGCACCGGCCGGGTGGAGGTGGGCGACCTGCCCGCGGAAGAGGTCGGTCCCGGCGACCTGGTGATCATCCCACCGCTGGTACGCCAGCGCATCACCAATACCGGCGCGCAGGACCTGGTGTTTTACGCCATCTGCACGCCGCGTTTCACCGCCGCCGGCTATGAAGACCTGGAGGACCGCCCGGCCATCGATCCCGAGGATCTTGAGCAGGATCTACTGGAACGCCTGCTCCAGCATCCCAACGGCATCAGCGAGCATGCCCTGCTGCAGTCCCTGCGCGATGAGTGTCATCCCGTCACCGACCTCGGGGCCGGCGACCATGCCGACCACCGCCTGTTCCAGGAACATTTCCAGCTCTTTCACCTGCTGTATCGCCTGCGTGACCGCTGCCGGGCAGAGGGCTCGCTGCACATCGAGATCAACCCGGTGCGGATTCGGGTGTTGCCCTATCAAGCCGCGGACAGCCAGTTGCCCGGACAAGGCGATCCCATGCGGGAGTACTACCTGGATATCAGCAACCTGGTGAATACCAGCGCGCAACAGGTGGATGAAATGCTGGGGCGTTTCTGGGTCCGGATGCAGGGGCTGGACCAGAAGGCGGCCGCGCTGCAGACCCTGGGGCTGCCAGCAGAAGCCAGCTTTGATCAGGCCCGCGACCGCTACCGCAAGCTGGCCATGGAACACCACCCGGATCGCGGTGGGGATAACCGGCGGCTGCAGGCCATCAATGCCGCCATGGATACCCTGGCGCGGGCCTGCGGCCGCGGCCGGAGCGGATAAACGGCCCCCTCAGTCCGGGGCGCCGCGAAAACATACGCGGATTTTTTTAAGCGTCGCCGGCCCCACGCCGCGGATGGCGAGGATTTCCGTATCGCTGGCACGCATCACCGCCGCTTCCGAGCTGAAACCGGCGCTGACCAGTGCCCGGGCGATGCGTACACTTACCCCTGCGGCACGCAATTCCGCCAGATAGGCCTTGCGCTGCACCACCGGCATCCCCGTGACGGCACGCTCCACAACCACCACGGCTGCCGATTCCGGCCTGGCCGTCGGATGTGACAGATGGCGTATGGACTGCACCTGCTGCCAGAGCTGCCGGCCCGCCAATCCATAGGCCAGCACCAGCAACAGACCGACCAGCGGATGCGCCGAGAAGCCCACATACAGGGTCAACGGCAACACCACCACCGCTGTCACCAGCAGAACCAGACAATTGGCCAGCGCATGTGGCGGGTATCGTACGAGGGAGGGCGGAAGTGTCAGCAGCGGCAGTGCACTCAGGGTGAAATGCCGCGCCACCCCGAAGGCCAGCAGGGCACTGCCCAACTGGGCCAGCCGGGCACCGGCCGTCAGCGCCGCGGGAAAGATCGTCTGCAACAGGAATACGCCGCCAATCAGGTGAAACACCAGGGCGAGCGCCAGGAAGCCCGCGCCCCAGGCCGGCAGGCCCTGGCGCCGTGCCACCCGCCCCAGAACTTGCCGTGCAGCCATCCATAACCGATCGAATACGGTCTGCTGCTGGTATCCAGAGTCAAAATCCACCATAGGTCTGTCTCCGTCAGATCCGTGTGACGGTCATTATCATCGGCAGGTAATCGGCAAAACGTGAACACGGCCACACTTTGCCACCCGGCCCGGCTCCCCCAATCGAATTCCAGCGCATTTTCACAGCCCTGCCCCGCGTTCCCCTCACACCCGCCCCACACGCTTGCCGCCCGCAGCCCGACCCCCTATGCTCTACCCCCCTTCAATCCCCGCGAACAGGATTTCCATGGCACTGCTGCGCATGCGCGACATCAGCCTCGGCTTCGGCGGTCCACCGCTGCTCGACCAGGCACAACTGCAGATCGAGGCTGGCGAACGGCTGTGCCTGGTGGGCCGCAACGGGGCCGGCAAGTCGACCCTGATGAAGCTCATCGCCGGGGAGCTGCAACCGGACAGCGGCACCATCGAACGCGCCCAGAACCTGCGCATCACCCGCCTCACCCAGGAAGTTCCACAGGGCTTGCACGGCAGTATCTACGATGTGGTGGCCGGTGGACTCGGGAAGCTGGGTGACCTTTTGCACCGCTACCACGAGCTCATCCTGAAGCTGGCCGAGGGCAGCGATGAGCGGCTATTGACCGAACTGGAGCAGGTGCAGCATGACCTGGAGGCTGCCAATGGCTGGCAGCTGCAGCAGCAGGTGGAAACCGTGCTGTCCCGGCTGCAGCTCGATGCAAACCTGGCCTTTGACGAACTGTCCGGTGGCCTGAAACGCCGGGTCCTGCTGGCCCGCGCCCTGGTCATCCAGCCCGACCTGCTGTTACTCGACGAACCCACCAACCATCTCGATATCGATTCCATCCAGTGGCTGGAGGAATTCCTGCTGGGTTTTTCGGGCGCGCTGCTGTTCGTCACCCATGACCGTATGTTCCTGCAACACCTCGCCACCCGCATCCTCGACCTGGAGCGTGGCCGGCTCACCAGCTGGCCCGGTGACTACGCCACCTACCTGGAACGCAAGCAGGCCGCCCTCGATGCCGAGGAAAAACTCAACGCGGAATTCGACAAGAAGCTGGCCCAGGAAGAGGCCTGGATCCGCCAGGGCATCAAGGCCCGGCGTACCCGCAACGAAGGCCGGGTACGCGCCCTCAAGGCCCTGCGCGAGGAACACCGCGCACGCCGCAGCCGGCTCGGCAATGCCCACATGCAGGCCCAGGAAGCAGAGCGTTCCGGCAAACTCGTGGCGGAAGCCGACAACATCAGTTATCGCTACGGTGACCAGTGGATCGTGCGCGACTTCTCCACCAGCATCCAGCGCGGCGACCGCATCGGCATTATCGGTCCCAACGGCGCCGGCAAGACCACGCTGCTGCGCCTGCTGCTCGGCCAGCTGGAGCCCGACAGCGGCCGGCTGCATCTCGGCACCAAACTGGAAATCGCCTATTTCGACCAGCTGCGTAGCCAGCTGGATGGCGAAAAATCCGTCATCGACAACCTGGCGGGGGGACGCGAGAAGATCACCGTCAACGGTTCCGAGCGCCACATCATCAGCTATCTGCAGGATTTCCTGTTCGCGCCGGATCGCGCCCGCACCCCGGTCAAGGCCCTGTCCGGCGGTGAACGCAACCGGCTACTGCTGGCGCGCCTGTTCGCGAATCCCTCCAACCTGCTGGTGCTGGATGAACCCACCAACGACCTGGACGTCGAGACCCTTGATCTGCTGGAGGAATTGCTGCTGGATTACCAGGGTACGCTACTGCTGGTCAGCCACGACCGCGCCTTCCTCGACAACGTGGTCACCAGTTCGCTGGTATTCGAGGGCGACGCCCGGGTCAGGGAATACGTCGGCGGCTACAGCGACTGGCTGCGCCAGCGCCAACCCGCGAAAACGCCCGCCCCGGTCGCCAGGCCTGCGACCAGCGCCCCGCCGGCCGCACCGGCCACAGCGGATAAACCACGCAAGCGCAGCTACAAGGAACAGCGCGAACTGGACAGTCTGCCGCAACTCATCGAGGCGTTGGAAACCGAGAGGGAAACCCTGCATGCACGTATGGCAGACCCCGCCTTCTATCAGCAGGCACCCACTGCCATCAGCGCAGTCCAGGATCGGCTGACCGGGCTGGAAACGGAACTGGAACAGGTATATGCGCGCTGGGAGGCGCTGGAAGAGGGGTAATGCGGCTATTCCACCGGGGACTCTCCGGTAAAATAACCCGCCATTGCGTGTACACTATGCGACTGTAATCCGTATCGTTCAGAGAGCACACCATGACCGACGAAGCATTCAGCAAAGAACAACGTATCCTGCGCATGATGAAGCGGGTGCTCACCGATGTGGCCAAGGATACCCATGTACCCAATGGCATGCGCCACCCGCTGAGTGAAACCACCATCCTCGGGATTCGTGACTGCCTCGGCCTGATCGCCTCCCGCGAACAGGAGCTCGCCTCCGCACTGGGCCAGGGAATGAACATGCGCCCGCGCTTTGTCGATGAACCGAAAAAGACCGTGGTCGTACCTATCGATATCGACAGCATGCGCAAAAAACCGGGGAACGAAGAACACTGATATCCACCGCGCAGACCCGCGCGGCACCGGCCCCCGTCAGCTCTAGCCCTGCTCCAGCAGATTGCCAAGATCGATCAACGCCGCATTGGCGCGCGCCACATAGTTGGCCATGGTCAGCGAATAGTTGGCAAACAGCCCGAAACCACCACCGTTGAGAATAAACGGACTCAATACGGGTTCCTGCGTTGCCTCCAGTTCCCGAATGATCTGGCGCAGCGACAGCAGCGCATTCTTCTTGCGCAAGATGGCGTCAAAATCCTTCTCCACCGCCATGAGCACATGCATCAGTGCCCAGGTGGAGCCGCGGGCTTCATAAAACACATCATCAAGCTCCGTCCATGGGGTCTGCACCACCACCGTGCCCGGGGAACGGGTTGACTGTGCCGCAGCCGACTCACCGGCCAGATCGGTATTGACCCGCACCTGGCCAACGCTCGCACTCAGCCGCTGTGACAGACTACCAAGCCGCTTGGCGGCGATCTCCAGATACAGCCTCAGGTTGTCGGCACGGGCATAGAACTGCGACTCCTGCTGTCCGACCGTCGACATACGGCCCAGAAAACGGGTCAGCCCATCCAATCCCTCCTGGTATTTGGCCTCAGTGGCGGGAAACATCCAGGAATCATTGTCGAAATTGAACTTCGGCTCCCCTTCGGCAAGATCCTTGTCTTCCACCGACTGGGACTGGGAGCGAGAGAAATGGTTGCGTAACGCGCTGGTGGCATCGCGCAACATCACCAGGGCACCGAATTCCCAGTTGGGCATATTGTCCATCCACACACCGGGCGGCATCACATCGTTGGAAAGATAACCACCACGCTTATGCAACAATGTATCCCCGATGTGGATCAGGGTGCTGGTATAGGTATAACCGACGATCAGGTCATCGGTATTGCCATTGGCCCGCGCATGGGCGACCTGCTGCACATCGAACGGTGCCGGCTCCTCGTTCCAGAACCAGCCCACCACGCCGATCACCAGAAACAGCGTCACCAGTAACAACCCCGCGGCCCAAAGCAGCCCCCGCTCTTTCAATGTCGATGGTTTGTAAAGGTGAGCAATACGCGCCGCCAGATCCCGGAGTGATTCCAGGCCATTGGCGATCCAGTCAGTGAGGCGGGTACTGAGGGACATACGGGATTCCTTGTCGGTTGTGCAAACGGGAATGCAGCGGGTGTGAATTCCGATTCTGTTGGATGCTTGTTTTTGATGCAAGCGAAGCCACATTATGCCAAGGTAATCCCTGCCCCGCAGCACAACCAGCCAGGAACTTCGCATGCCGACACCGCTCAGCTTCCGGGAAAGCGTCGACCATATGGTTCAGCACGCCATGAGTATATTGAATCTTGATTCAGGGCTGTGCGACGTCATCCGCACCTGCAACGCCGTCATCCAGGTGCGCTTTCCAGTCAAGTTGCATGGCAAGATCCACACCTTCAAAGGCTGGCGCGCAACACACAGCACCCATCGTCTTCCGGTCAAGGGCGGCATACGCTACGCACCCTACGCAGACCAGGACGAGGTCGAGGCCCTGGCCGCATTGATGAGCTATAAATGCGCGCTGGTGGATGTACCCTTTGGTGGTTCCAAAGGTGCATTACAGATTGATCCCGGCCAGTACGATCGCGATGACATGGAGATGATCACGCGGCGTTTCGCCACCGAACTCATTCGCAAGGGCTTTCTCAATCCGGCCACCAACGTACCGGCGCCGGACCTGGGTACCGGTCAGCGTGAAATGGCCTGGATGGCCGGCACCTACAAGCACCTGTTTCCCGATGACATCAATCACCAGGCCTGCGTCACCGGCAAGCCGGTACATCATGGTGGCATCCGGGGCCGGGTCGAGGCCACGGGCCGCGGTGTCCAATACGCCCTGCAGGAATTCTTCCGGCATCCGGCCGATGTCGCCGCCGCAGGCATGAGCGGTGGCCTGGATGGCAAAACCATTGTCATACAGGGACTGGGCAATGTTGGCTATCACGCCGCCAGGTTTCTGTCCGAAGAGGACGGCGCGAAGATCATCGCCGTGATCGAACGCGAAGGCGTGCTGCTCAACCCGGCCGGTATCCCCATCCAGAAATTACACGATCACATGGTACAGGAGAAAACCATCCAGGGTTTTCCCGATGCCACGTTTGATGCCGACGGGAAAAAAGCCCTGGAACTGGAATGCGATATCCTGATTCCCGCCGCCATGGAAGGCCAGATCACCGAGGAAAACTGTCAGCGGATTCGTGCCCGGGTAATCGCCGAAGCCGCCAACGGCCCTGTAACCTACCCCGCTGACCAGTTGCTCCAGCAGCGCGGCGTGGTGATACTGCCCGATGTCTACGTCAATGCCGGTGGTGTAACGGTTTCCTATTTTGAATGGATTCGCAATATTTCGCACATCCGTTTCGGCCGTATGCAGCGCCGCCATGACGAGATGCGTGCCAACCAGTACGCCAGCCTGATCCAGGAACTCACCGGCACACCGTTATCCGATGCGACGCGTAGCGCGGTGGTGCGTGGCGCCGAGGAAGTGGACCTGGTGCGCTCCGGACTCGACGACACCATGCGACTGGCCTACCAGGAAATGCGCCACACCATGCTGGGCAACGATCAGATTCACGACCTGCGCACAGCGGCCTACGTGATCGCCATCAGCAAGATCGCCCGCTCCTATAGCGATGTGGGCATCTATTAAAACTTATTACCGAATGAACCTGAGATTTGACCGCAAGGGAGCAAGGCTATTTTATGGGCGGTGACAGCGTAGTCTATTCCGTGTTCCTGATCTTCACCGGTGCCGCCATGCTCGCCACCGTGGCGCTGTATGCGCGCCAGTCACTGCTGGTGAGTTATATCCTGCTTGGCATTCTACTCGGCCCCTCGGTGCTGGGCCTGGTAAAGGATGTCAGCCTGTTCCAGCAACTCTCCCACGTGGGCATTGTGTTTCTGCTGTTTCTGCTCGGACTCAATCTGCACCCGCAGAATCTCTGGCACATGTTCCGCAAGGCCACCGCGGTGACACTGATCAGTTCACTATTGTTCGGCATACTGGGTGCAGCCACCGGCATGCTGTTCGGGTTCAGCCTGCTGGAGTCGCTACTCATGGGGGCGGCAATGATGTTCTCCAGCACCATCATCGGTCTCAAGCTGCTGCCGGCCACGGTGCTGCATCACCAGCACGTCGGCGAGATCATTATCAGCGTCCTGTTGCTGCAGGACATCATCGCCATCCTGATCCTCCTACTGCTGCACGGCGCGGCAAGCGGATCGGACACCGTCTCCAGCATACTGCAGCTGGCGCTGAGCCTGCCCGCGCTGGTGGCCTTTGCGTTCCTGTTCTCGCGCTACGTGCTGACGCGCCTGCTGGCACGTTTCGACACCATCCAGGAGTACATCTTCCTGCTCGCCATAGGCTGGTGTCTCGGCATGGCGCAACTGGCCGAGGCCATCGGTCTTTCCGCCGAGATCGGCGCCTTCATTGCCGGTGTCGCTGTGGCCACGGAAGCCATCTCGCGCTTTATCGCCGAGAGCCTGCGACCGCTGCGGGATTTCTTCCTGGTGGTGTTCTTCTTTTCGCTCGGAGCCAGTTTCAACCTGGACCTGCTGTCACAGGTACTCCTCCCCGCCAGCATCCTGGCACTGACGGCGCTGCTGCTCAAACCACTCATCTTCCAGCGTCTGCTACAACGTACCGGCGAAACCCCCAAGGCCTCGCTGGAAGTAGGCGTGCGCCTGGGACAAATCAGCGAATTCTCGTTACTGATTGCCGTGCTCGGCCTCAACATCGGCGCCATCGGCGCCCAGGCCTCCTACGTCATCCAGCTCGCCACCCTGCTGACCTTTATCCTGTCGTCCTATTTCATCGTGCTGCGCTACCCGACCCCCATCGCGGTGTCGGATCGTCTGCGGCGGGATTGACCTACGCCGCCTCGCCGGGAGCTGCCAGCCCCCCTACTCATAGAAATACTGCACCGGCGTTCCCGCCACCCGCTCCAGGGTGGCAATCAGCGCCTCGGAGGGCACCGCCTCATGGGGATGGATGTTCCAGATCTCCACGAACCAGCGGCCGAATCCGGCAGCCTGACGCCAGTTCAACTCCGGCGCTACCAGCGGTCGGACGCATTTTTCACAGCAGCGCGGCGCGACATCACCGGCCTCCCACGCCTGCACCAGGACAGGCCAGTCATGCACCGCTGCGCGACACTGGCGACAACGCGGCTGCAGCTTCCCCGGTGCGAAGCGGAACTGCGGGGCATCGGCCACCAGCGCGTAGCGCACATGACAATAACGACCCGCCTCTTGCTGAGCCGGATCGGCGGGATGAAATTCAACATGGGGTGAACAACCCAGAAAGGTGATCAAAGCAAGAAAGGCATCACCCGCCTGAAAGGCATCGGCTGCGGCGGGGACTGCAGCACCGGTCAAACCGATATCGGCCAGGGCCTCGACCAGGGCAGCGGGGGTTTCCAGCACATGCAGCGGGTCGGCGGCATGCAGCACCAGTTTACGCACCATCAGGGATTACTGCAGCCGGAAGGGTTCTTCATCGCGCAGATTGAGCACCGCGCGTGCCACATCGAGCGCGTCCTGGGCAAAAACCTCCAGGTTCCGCCAGCCATCGGAGGAGCGCACCAGCTGCGAGCCCTCCTGCATAATCAGGCGCATACCGTAGCGACCTTCCTCCCGCCGGGAGGGGGGATTGGCCTCGGCGGTGAGATAGATGCCGGGCTCTGGATCGCCCTCACGCAGAATGGCTGCAATATATTCATAGTGATTGGCATCCCCGGTTTCGATCTCACCCAGGATCACGATGTTGAATTCCCCGAAGCGATAGCGCCGTTTGGGAATTGCGGTCTTGATGTTCGGTTTATTCATACCCCTCACTCGCAGCGGTTGTCGGGAGCCGTTTCGCCTGCCGCAATGGTATCATTTTCACCCGCGAACCAACGCCCGGAAACCCCTGCAATTCTCGTGGAGGAATGCCCCATGGAGCTGAAATGCCCCTTCAGCGCACCCCTGACCCAGCCGGAATTCGAGTGCCGCTTCGCCGATGAAGTGATTCGCCGTGGGGGCAGCGAATTCAACTGTCGCTCCGAGGCCGCACACGCCCGTTGCAAACCATTGCATAGAGACTTCAAACAGGCGGCCCTGCCAGCCTTTGGGGTGGAGGATGATCTGCTCAGCATGCCCCACAGCGTGCTGGTAAAGATTCAGTTCGGCGGCCTGCTGGGTCTGCAGCGGCTGCTGGGGACAGACAGAGACCCTGCGGAAGGAATTGCGGATATCGATGCACTGGTAGAACAGGCCGTGACCCGGTATGGCGCCATCAGGCAAATCCCCTGTGCCGAGGTGACGCAGGATATGCTGGACTACCGGGTGGCGCGGCGCCGCAAGCGCTGAGCGGAAGCAGGCGGTCTGCTCTGCCTATGCCGTGGAGCCGGTGGCATCCCACATGTAGGAACAGTCCAGGTGGGAGCGGATGCGAATGATGCCGTCCAGACCATCCTCAACCATAATGGAAATAGGAGTACGGCGGCGCAACCGGCGCACCGGGCGGTGCATCCAGAGGGAACGCATGTTGCGACTGATGGGATAGGTGGTGCGCAGGGCATCGGCGATGTGGATCACGTGCTCCACCCGCTGCAGAATACCGGCATCGTCCGGCAGCGGCGTCTCATCACGATATAAACGCAACTTGCGTGCCGGGGTGTCATCGGGGAAACCCAGAATCGCGAGTTGGTCAGCCGCCTCCACCCCCCACTCGTCCATGATGGCAACAACGGCACGAGCAAGGTCGATACGGTCTTCCGCGGTGATCTCTGTCATGATGTTTCCCAGTGCCGCGCTGATGGCGGCGGTCCGAATGAATTTAATTTGCGTAACAGTCTAGCATGGCCAACGCGAACGCGCTTTTATCCCTGTTTTCAGCAAGGGTATCCCGCTAGTGGCGCCGTACGTGATCGATAAACAGGCGATCCTGCAGCAGACCATGGCGCAACAACAGTGCACGCATCGGTGCGAGCATAGCCTCGGCACCATTTACATAGACATCATAGTCCTCCAGTGTCGGCACTTCGGTTACCACCTGGGCCGCCGCCTGCAGCATCCCCTGTTCCACCACGCCGAGTGTTTCTGCGGGTATTTCCAGTTCCTGCACCCCCTCGCTGGTCCATGACTCCGGCCCCCTGCTCACCAGGGAATGGAACTCGAAATCATCCAGCGCATCCTGCCAGGCTCGGCAATAGTTGGACAGGTAGTGATCCGCCTCACAGCCGGCAATCCAGTACAGGCGCATGGGCTGCCCCTGTTCCAGCGCGATGGCATGTTCGATCAGGCTCTTGATCGGGGCGAAGCCGGTCTCAAAGGCAATGAAAATCACCGGCCGGCGGGACTCCTCATCAAACTGGAAATGACCATATGGGCCATTCACCACGATCTTCTGGCGTGGTTTCAGCTGATTGAATACGTAATCGGAAAACGGGTCGCCGGCCACTCTACGCACGTGAAACTGCAGCAGCATGCCGTTACAGGGACAGCTGGCAATGGACTTGCTGCGCGGTGCAAGGTCCCCGACATGCAGCGTGACATACTGCCCGGCCAGGAATCGCAGGGTATTGCTGCGCGGGGTACGCAGGTGCAGGATCATGACATCGTCCACCGGACGTTCCAGTTTGGCCACCACCGTTTCCACGGACTGCTCCGGGATATCCTCCACGCCATGGGCCTCACCGGCCTCGATGACCAGATCGGTTGCCGCATGGGTACGGCACATCAGGACCACGCCATTCTGTTTATCCACCGCGCTGAGGACATAATCGTGGTGCAGCCGTTGTCCCAGCTGCCCCGACACCACCCGCGCCCGACACTCACCGCAGCTACCGCTATTGCAGTGATAGTTCATATTCAGGCCGGAACGCAGCGCTCCTTCCAGCAGCGTCTCGCCTTCTTCGACCACAAACTCATGGCCACTGGGCTGCACGGTAATTCGAGCTGTCATTGATTCATACCCGTCAACAAGGATGTAAAAAGCATAACGTCAACATTATCGCGGCATCAGCCGGTGAGTTCCTGAAGGGTGTCCACTGCACTTATACTACCTCGCTCATCAAGTCACTGAAATCCACCAATGGGAGTAGCCGGTTTTGCTGTACAGCGATTTTTTTGCCCGTTTTTTGCTTGCCCTCCTGTTAACGGCCAGTCTGATCTCCAATGCAGTCGGCGATGAAGTCATCCTGAACAACGGGGACCGCATCACCGGTACATTGGTGGAAAAAAAACAGGATCGGCTGGTGCTGGAAACCCCCTATGCCGGGCGCATCAGGATTCAATGGGACGCCGTGGCAGAACTGCGCACTGACAAACCGGTGTATGTAAAGACCTCCGACGAAGAGGAGCTGATGCGGCAACTGGGTGCCGAAGATGAGGGTGCAGCGCCGCCGCTTAAGCAGATCGCCGTGCTGTATCCCGATCGCCCCGCACCTGCACCCGCGATCCGTCACAGCGGCCGCGCCAACGTCGGTATCAATATCAGCGAGGGCAATACCGACGCCCGGCGCTACCATGTCGATAGCGAATGGATCGCCCGCACCCGGTTGCGCCGCTATACCACCGGACTGGCATTCAACCAGACCGAGGACAGCGGCCAGACCACCGAGGACAATACCCGCCTGTACGGCAAGCTCGATCACTTCATCAATGGCAAATGGTACCTGTACGGTAACCTGGAATTGCTCAAAGACCGCTTCAAGGACATCGATCTGCGCAGCACCATCGGCCTTGGCAGTGGCTATCAATTCATGGAATCCGAGGACCGCAACCTGTCACTGGAGGGCGGTATCAGCCATGTGGAGGAACAGTTCATCACGGTACCGGATGATCATTACCAGACCGCCCGCTGGGCGCTGAAATTTGATCAACAACTGTTTGACCGTTTCGCCCAGTTCTTTCATGAGCATATTGGCAACCTGGATATTGCAGACGCGGAAAACCTGGAAATCTCCGCCCGTACCGGACTACGCTTCCCTATTTTAAAAGGGCTGGCCGCCACCGCAGAATACGACATCGACTGGGACAACCAGCCAGCCGCGGGTAGTGACCGTATCGATAACCGCTATTTACTCAACCTGGGATACAGCTGGTAACCACGATGATATTGGCCTCCCTGCTACTGCTCGCGATATTGCTCTGGCTTTGGCAGGACACCCTGCGGGCACGGGACCGGGCCGTCCTCGCGGTGGTCCGCACCTGCCGCGACCAGCATCTGCAGTTGCTGGACGGCACGGTTTCCCTACAGCGCCTGCGGCCCAGCCGCTGCCGGAACGGCCGCTTCTGCCTGCAGCGCACCTTCGTTTTTGAATACAGTATCGACGGCGACAGCCGGGAACAGGGTTTTGTATTGGTAAAAGGCACAGAGGCCGCCATGGTGGGGCTGGCACCGGACCCGGCCACACATCACTAGCCGGCACCGCTCCCCCGCCGGCTCAGCACGGCCAGACGCGCCAGCTTCAACAGTAACAACACCGGAAACAGGCCATGCAGGCACAGATCGAAAATATCGATCGGGCGTGTCAGTTCGCCGCCCAGCAGCATACGCAGCTTTTCGAACAGGTGCGGCTCCGGGACAAAGGGCGCACCGCCCAGCAGCAGTGTCCCCAGCAACAGGGCTAAAAGGGGAAGGCTGTCGAACCGTTGCCACATGATCGTCTCCTGATGTTGCGGCTGCGCACCATAGCGCATCATCGGGCATCCCGTCACCGCCATAAAAAAAGCCCCGCAAAATGCAGGGCTTTTGGGTATTTTCCGCAAATGCCGGACTAGTTCACTACCACCACATTGGTAGCCTGCAGCCCCTTGGGTCCGCGCTCAACCTCAAAGCTGACCTGCTGTCCCTCTACCAGTGAGCGAAAGCCTTCCGCCTGAATGGCCGAATGGTGGACAAAAACATCCTCCTGTCCGTCCGTCATTTCAATAAAACCGAATCCCTTGGAATCGTTGAACCATTTCACTGTACCAGTTGCCATCTAACTCAACCCCTCATCGCGTTATTTGTGTTGCCAAATATTGTTATGCAAGTGGACCAGGAACAGAACGATGCCACTCCGCGATCCAGCCCAACCTCGTAGGCCAAATCAGTATAGACCCTTCAGAAATCAGATACCACGGCGTTTTCATAGAAGGTTTTTTCCCATGGATCGAATTAGTCCACGCCTCCCGCAGGCCGCAATTGTCCGCCAGGGCGGGTAATTGGGCCCACCCCTCATGCCCTGCCCCACACCAGGGAACGGCCTTCTCACCCGACAAAAACCACAAAATACCCATCCTCATAGGGAAATGCTTTCAGAATAGTGCTGCTATAATCATCATCCTTGCCGCCCTGGCGGCCACGGATATCAATATCGGGACCAGACACCATGCCGTACTATATCTATGCCATTCAGCAAGGCCCCACCGCCCTGATCAAGCAGCTTGAGAAGCTGGATGAGTTCGAAAAGTTCAAAGATGCCAAGACCCGTGCCCGGGAACTGCGCGCCGCCGCGGGGCAGGACGAGAGCCGCAACTTCAAGGTGATTTTCGCGGAATCGGAGCTGGAAGCGGAGGAAAAACTGCAGGAACACCGGGAAGCCCCCATCCTCCGGGAATGGGAAAAATAGCCCGCGACCGCGATGGACGAACAGGTATATCGCTCAACCTATCATTCCATCAACACTCGGCGCTGCGCCTTTGAAAAGGCCATCCTCAGCCGCCGCTGCGCCTGCAGCCACTGCAACCGGTTCCACCTCGCCGACCGGGAAGGCGCCGCCTGCGAATCGACGCCTGCCCGGCAGCGCTGCCGCAGCCTGCTGGAGCAGTTGCGGCAGAAGGCACTCTTTGCCCTGCACATCACCCACCTGGAAGGGGAACTGCCCCATACCAAGGAAATCAAGGTGCAGACCGGAGGGCTGCTGGGCCTGCAACGGGCCATGGAGCCGAATACCGCCGATCCACAACAGGTTGGGGATATCGCCGGCCTGATCGCTGAAGCCCTGCACCGGTATGGTGATGTCTCCGCCCTTCCCTACCCGGAAATCATGCAATCCATCGTAAAATTCGAAGGCCGCCATCGCCGCCGGCGCACCTGACCGCACTCGCAGCAAACCAGCCGCAGGACCATGGTGCTCTGCACCCGCCCGCCACCGAGATACCCACCACTCCCGCCTGCTTGTTTCGTCTTTGTGATCTTTCTCAAGTTCCCATTGAAACTGTCGATGCCACTGCAGTATTCAGGTCGCAATGGTGCATGCCGACGCGGCCTCGTAGTCAACTGATGCCAGGGTAGGTGGCCTCCATGGAAGTACAAGCCTTTTTTGATGCAAACCGGACTTTCACTCTTTCCTATGTGGTCTATGATCCCGATTCCCGCGATGCCCTGGTGATTGACCCGGTACTGGACCTCGACACCACGCCCTGGCGCACCTTTACCGAATCCGCGGACTCCATCAGTGCATTCGTCTCTGCGCAGGGACTTAAGGTGCACTGGATACTGGATACCCATGTGCATGCCGATCACCTCAGCGGCGCCGCCGAGATCAAGCGTCGCCTCGGTGCGCAACTGGCCATCGGCGCGAACATCACCGTGGTACAGGAAACCTTCAAGGCCGCCTTCAACCTGCCCGACCGGTTTCCCGTCGATGGCAGCCAGTTCGACCGCCTGCTGCAGGATGGCGACCAGCTAGCGGCTGGCACACTGAAGGTGGAGGTCATGCATACCCCGGGACATACCCCGGCCTGCTGCACCTACAAGATCGGGGATGCACTGTTCACCGGCGATGTCATGTTCATGCCCGATGTTGGCGTAGCGCGCTGCGACTTCCCCAAGGGCAGCGCCCGCGATCTGTATCAGTCCGTGACCCGGCGCCTCTATAGCCTGCCCGACCACACTCGCGTCTATACCGGCCATGACTATCCCAAGGGCCGCGACATGCAGTACCAGACCACTATTGGTGTATGCAAACAATCCAATATCGACCTGCCGGACAATCTGGACGAGGAAACCTTCGTCGCCCGTATCCGCGAACGGGACAGCCAGCTGCCCGCCCCCCGGCTGCTGTTCCCCAGCCTGCAGGTCAACATCCGCGCCGGCCAGCTTCCGGAAGCGGAAGACAACCAGGTTTCCTACCTGAAGATCCCTCTCAATTACCTGTAAGACCAGCATTTGCCGCACCGCATACAAGGAGAATCTGCATCATGATGAGCGTCAAGATGGAACACGTGCTGGACAATCTTTCCAGCCATTACCAGCCCTTCACCCTGCTGTCCAAGGAACGCCTCCAGGAGGTCGTGAACATCGTACGGTTCATGGAGATGCGGGCTGGCGAGATCTTCCAGATCCGCGGCGGAAAGGCACATGACTACCTGTTCGTAGTCGAAGGCAAGCTGGAAATCATCCAGGCTGGTTCCATCAAATCCATTGCCGGCCCGGAAGAAACCCGTAAACGACCGGTATTGCTTCCCATGGCCCCCAACACCAGCACCCTGGTGGCACGTGAGGATTCCATTATCTGTCATGCCGATCGCGGCATGCTCGATGACCTCATCTCCTGGGATGAAGTCGTGCACATGATGGAAGAAAGCGGTGACGCCGAATTGCACAAGCGCCTGGAACAGGTGCGCAACAGCCTGGTGTTCCGCCGTCTGCCACTGGAAGTGGTGGAACTGGCCTTCAAAAAAATGCAGACCAAAGATGTCAAAGCCGGGGAAGACATCATTCGCATGGGCGAACAGGGCGATTCCTACTACGTCATCACCGAAGGTTCCGCGGATGTGTATAAGCTGGGGCTCTACGATGACGAGCCCACCAAGGCCGCCACCCTGGGACCGGGCGACACCTTCGGCTGCGAGGCCCTGATCTCCGGCGGCACCCGTTGTGAAACCGTGCGCGCCGTGGAGGATGTGTCCCTGCTGGTACTGGGTAAGGAAGACTTCAACGAACTGATCAGTAATCCGCTGATCAAGACCGTGCACCCGAACGTGGCCAAGACCATGCTGGAAACCGGTTACATGCTCATCGACGTGCGTTATTCCGAGGAATACGACGAGCACCATATTCCGGGCGCCACCCTGATCCCGCTCTATGAATTACGTGATCGCTTGAATGAACTCTCCAAAGACCAGAAGTACATCGTTTACTGCCACGGCGGCGCCCGCAGCGCGGTGGCCACCCTGATCCTCACCCAGAACCAGATCGACGTCATGTCCCTGGAAGGCGGCATTCGCGAATGGCCCTTTGAAACCGCCAGCGTCAGCTGAGAAGGGAATGGCAGCACGGACGGAAACGGGCGGCACAGGCCGCCCGCTTCGTGTATGGAGTTGGCAACCCCGCCCGCATGCGTCACACTAGGCGCGCGAAATTCCCCGAGCTTCAGTCACTGTACGCAGGATCCCTTGATGGGCGAACAAGAAAATCTGGAAAGTCTGCACATCCGTCTGGCCGAACTGCGCATGGAACATCGCGACCTGGACGATATCATCGCCCAGCTGCACCAGAACCCCTACCAGAATCAGCTCCAGATCCAGCGCATGAAGAAGCGCAAGCTACGTCTCAAGGACATGATCAAGCGCATCGAAAGTATGCTGATCCCGGATATCGACGCCTGAGTTACGCAAGCTGCCTCATTCCAGCCGGATACGGTCACTGACCACCGGCGACAGGGTCTCCAGGCTCGAATCCCCTACCGAAACATAACGCCGCACCTGGAAATACACCCGTTTTTCGCCACGCCCATCGGACAGGAGGTAGTGCGGCGTCGCCATGTAGGGCTGCCATTCGGCACCGGCAAAATCCGCCCGCTCGCTGACCCGATACTGGTTGGCCGAGCCACTGAGCCGATGTCGCAACAGCAGGTCACGGTCGCGTGTCACACTGGCACCATCATCGAGCCGGAATGCTTCGATCTGCAGCCCCGCCGGCGCTGCTTCGGGCGACAGACTCAGCTCCGCCTCGCACACCGGCCCACCCCCGCCACGCGCCAGATTCACCTGGATCACCCGCTCCACGTTCATGGCATCCAGTAACCGGGAGCTACCGAGATAACCCGCCTTCGACACTGTCAGCAAATGGGCATGGAGAGGCAGGTTGCTGAACAGCACCCGGCCATCGCTGCCACTGCGAAAGGCTCCAAACTGTTTCGGATTGGCAGCCGTACCGAGACAGACCGCGACATCCGCGAGCACCTCGCTGCCATTCCGGTTTCTCACTTCCACGGTGAGATCGGCGGCCGGCGCCGTGCCGGCCAGCGCCAGCAACATGGCCCCCACTCCGGCAAGGTGCCAGCTGCGCCACGGCGCTGTTGAACCTGTTCGCTGTTTCACATCATCCCCCTGAGATGGTTTACCGGCCTGCCCGGCATGTCATACATCTGTAATTACCCTGTCACGGAACTGCAACCCTGGCCCTGTGTAATCGGTTTCGTATCCATCCAGACACAACCGAAAAGAGAGGTCACCAATGGACGAACCTTACTCCACCGACTGGTGGCGCTGGAAGCTGTACCGCCAGATCGCCGATTATCTGCACCAGCCGACCATCACCGGCCAGGCGGCCGTCAATGCCCTGCTGCAGGCCTATCGCGACCAGCAACAATCCCCGCCCCCCAGTCACCAGGACGAGCACGAATGGGTCATGGACTGGCGCTGAATGTCACGGCGCGGATAGCGGGAACAAACGCTAGTCCAGACCGCTGACCGGTATCACCCGGCCCGCTGCCTGCCTGGCGCGCTCCCGCGCCTCGGGTACGGAATCCGCCCAGGCCAGGGCAACCCCCATGCGCCGGCGCGGAAAGGATTCCGGCTTCCCGAACAGCCGTACCTCGACCTGGCTATCCTGCAGGGCCGCGTCTATACCCGCGAAGGCAATCCCTTTTTCCTCCCGTCCACCGTAGATCACCGCACTCGCGCCGGGGCTCTGCAGGGCCGTGGATACCGGCAGCCCAAGGATGGCACGGGCATGCAGTTCGAATTCATTCTGGCGCTGGGTGATCATGGTCACCATGCCGGTATCATGGGGCCGCGGGCTCACCTCACTGAACCACACCTCATCGCCCTTCACAAACAGTTCCACCCCGAAGATACCCCGGCCGCCGAGATTGTCCGTGACCTGGTGCGCAATCTCCTGCGCGCGCGTCTTTGCCGCGGCGCTCATGGGCTGTGGCTGCCAGCTCTCCACATAATCGCCATTTTCCTGCAGGTGGCCGATGGGCGCGCAAAAGGCCGTCTCGATTTCGCCCTGCGCATTCAGCGCTCGTACCGTGAGCAGGGTGATTTCATAATCAAAGCGCACCATCTCCTCGACGATCACCCGGCCACGATTCACCCGGCCACCGCTCATGGCGTGGTCCCACGCACTCGCCACTTCTTCCGGCCCCTGGATCGTCGACTGACCCTTGCCAGAGGAGGACATCACCGGCTTGACGATACAGGGATAGCCGATACCGGCATCGATCGCCGCCTGTAACTCCTGTCGGCTTTCGCAAAAGGCATAGCGCGAGGTGGGCAGACCCAGTTCCTCCGCCGCCAGGCGGCGGATACCCTCGCGATTCATGGTCAGTTGCGCCGCACGGGCGACGGGAATCACCTCGGCCAGTCCTGCCGCCTCAATCTCCGCCAACATGTCGGTGGCAATGGCCTCGATCTCCGGCACGATATAGCGTGGCTGCTCCTGTTCCACCAAGGCCCGTAGCGCGGCGCCATCGGCCATATCGATCACATGATAGCGATGCGCCACCTGATGGCCGGGCGCATGCGCATAGCGATCGACGGCAATGACCTCCACGCCGAGACGCTGCAGGGAAATGATCACCTCTTTGCCCAACTCTCCACTGCCCAGCAGCATGACCCGGGTGGCACTGGGTGACAGCGGTGTACCGATCTTCATATTGATTCCTGCAGAAAGTGAGAAACGACAGGGGGTTAGAGTACACCAAGCAGCGGGGAAATGCCGCTCAGGGAAGCACAGACCAATAACCCGACGGGATTCTGGATACAGGTGCGAATAAATTCACACCTACAACGACTGCATGTGTGCGATCGACCCAATGCGCAGGGAAACCGTTACAGTCGGGGAAAATCCTTGGCAAATTTCAGGATCCACTCCTCGGCCGCTTGCTCACCACTGAGCTGGCGGCCTTCTTTTTCACGCACCTCAGTCTTGTAGTGTTCGATATGGCAGACCTGCTCCACCATCCTTGCCCGGTAACAATCACCCCGATCGAGAAACTGTACACCCACCACGTACGCATCTTCCTTTTTCCGGCACCACACCACCAGTCCGGTCACCTCAAAAGACGGCTCGATACCGGGGATACGCACCTTGATTTTTACGCCGACCTCCAGCGGAGTCCGGGCGATAAACGCCAGCCCGCCATGGCTGACATTTCGCAACTGCCGCGCATGGCGAGATCCCGCCTGATCCACCTGACATTCGATGGGAATGTCGGACGGGTGACGAATAAAGCTGCGCATGAGCGTCTCCCCTGTCTCGTTATCCGCAAACGGAATCTGTTGCGCAAATGCATTCATATGCCAACCGTTGCATAAAACAAGCCATGACACCCGCGGGTAGCCATTTCGTTACAATGTTGCGGACGCGACGCATGAACAGGGGAAAATCACCCGAGGAAACGTCAACTTAACCAGCCATACCGGGAAGGAAATGTAAAATACGACGGAGCTTCATCTCCACATGCCCCTGCCATGCGGCACAAACCTGACGCCCGCGCTCAGCTACGCGACATGAATTTGCCGGTGGCCGTGTTCACCTTGACCACCTCACCCGTGGCCAGATACTCGGGCACCTGCACTTCCAGACCGGTAGACAGCCTGGCGGTCTTGGTGCGCGCCGAGGCGCTGGCGCCCTTGATGGCCGGTGCCGTATCAATAATCTCCAGATCCACCGACTGCGGCAGTTCCACCCCGATCACGGCGCCATCCACCAGCAGCAGGGCAATGCCTTCCAGGCTCTCGATAAGGTAGGGCAAGGCATCTTCGAGTTCTTCGGCGTTGAGGCCATACTGGGTAAAATCTTCGTTATCCATGAAATAGTGCTGGTCGCCATCCTGGTACGAGTACTGCACCGGGCGTTTCTCGAATGCCACGCTCTGCACCATGTCGTCGCCGCGAAAACTCTCATCGCGCTTCTGCTTGGTACGCACATTCTGGAAACGCACCTTGTAGAGCGTCACCGCGCCACGCGAGGAGGGGCTCTTGGTCTCCAGCTGACGCACCACATACACCTCGCCGTCCATTTCCACCACGGCGCCTTTTTTCAGATCACTTGCCTTGGGCATTCCTGCCTCCCACCATAAGAAACCGCTGATACATTCTGATTCACCACAAAGAGCGCCAGGTATGCAAAGAAAACCATAAGCATTACCGATAATTCCTGGACCCGTTGCGGTGGGCCATCACTATTTGTGAATCAACCATTCCGCGGCCGTGTACCCCGTAGCGCCTGCGCGGCGCGGGGATCCTCCGGCCAGGCGTGTTTGGGGTAACGACCCTTGAGATCTTTTTTCACCTCGACATAGGCGTTGTCCCAGAAGCTGCCGAGGTCGCGGGTGACCTGCACCGGCCGACGCGCCGGTGACAACAGGTGCAGCAACACGGGCACCCGGCCACCGGCCAGACGCGGAGTATCGGTGCAGCCGAACATCTCCTGCAACCGCACCGCCAGCACCGGGATTTCGCCGACGGCGTAGTCTACCCGGATGCGCGAGCCACTGGGCACCGAAATATGCGTCGGTGCCCAGGCATCGAGGCGCTGGCGCTGCTCCCAGTTCAGGCGCGCCTCCAGCAGGGCCGGCAGGTCGAGCCGCTGCAGTTGATCCCAGCGATGCAGGCCGGACAAATAGGGCAGCAGCCAGCGTTCCAGATCCTGCAACAGGGCCGCATCGGAAAGATCCGGCCAGTCACCCTCCGCTTCGACGCTGCGCACGAAGGCCAGTCGCGCCTGCAACTGGCGCGCCGCCTCGGTCCAGGGCAATGCGGCAATCCCCCGCAGGCGCACGGCTTCGAGCAGGGCCTGCGCCACGGCATCGGGGTCGGGTGTCTCCAGCGGCGCATCCTCCAGCACCAGTTCCCCGAGCCGTCGCTGGCGACGTGCCGTCACCCGCTGCGCCCGGGCATCCCATTGCACCTGGGCGCTGTCACGGACGTGTCCGGCGAAGCCGTCCAGCAGGGCTTCCCGCGTCACGGCCGCCGCCAGAAAAACCCGCGCCTCACGGCGATCGCCATCGAGGGCGGCGATGGCCAGATAATCCTCGCCCCACAGGGAATCGGTCGCCTCGAGGAAGGCGCCATTGCCGCCGCTCATGCGGTAACGCCCGGTCTCGCCTCCGCGCCCCTGGGCGATGCGGTCCGGGTAGGCCAGCGCCACCAGCAGGCCGGTGGCCTGCGCCGATCCCGCGTGCGGCGTAACCCCGACGCTGCGCTGCAGTTGCCGCGCCACCTGTTGCACCCGCTGACAGGCGCCGCTCTCCAGACGCGCGTCCGTCTTGCCGGCGGCATGCAGCAGCTCCACCCGGCGCTGCAGATCCACCTCACGCTGCCCGGGAGCACTGCGCAGAATATCCTTTTCACTCAGCAGCGCCGCCAGTCCGCAGGCCAACCCGCCCAGCCCGCGCTCCTGTCCCCGCAGCACCATGTGCGCCAGGCGCGGATGTAGTGGTAACTGCGCCATGCGACGGCCATGGGCGGTAATACGCCCCTGTCCATCAAGGGCTTCCAGGCCCTGTAATAGCTCCATGGCACGGCCATAGGCACCCGCCGGCGGCGCATCCAGCCAGATGAGCTCAGCCGGCTCCCGCGCACCCCAGCGCGCCAGTTCCAGGGCCAGCGGTGCCAGATCCGCTGCGAGGATTTCCGGTGCCGTCTGCGCCGGCAATCCCGCCTGGACCTGCTCGTCCCAGAGACGGTAGCAGACGCCCGGCGCGGTACGGCCGGCACGGCCACAGCGCTGTTCCGACGCCGCCCGCGACACGCGCTGGGTCACCAGCCGGGTCATGCCGCTGCCGGGATCAAAGCGCGGCACCCGCATGCGTCCGGCATCCACCACCACCCGCACACCCTCGATAGTCAAGCTGGTCTCGGCAATGCTGGTGGCCAGCACCACCTTGCGCTGCCCGGGGGGCGAGGGCTGAATGGCCGCATCCTGCGCAGCGGCATCGAGGTTGCCATACAAAGGACAGAGGCGAATCGACGACTCCAGGCGAGCCCCCTGCAGCCCTTCCAGCACCCGGTGGATCTCGCCCGTGCCGGGCAGGAAGACCAGCACATCCCCGGCCTCCTCCCGCAGGGCACGCAGCACCGCGCGCACCACCGCCTCGATGGGCGTGCGATCGGCACGCTCACCGTCGGGCAGGTACTGTACGGTGACCGGGTAACTGCGTCCCTCGCTGCGCAGCACCGGGGCGTCGAGATGTTCGGCGATGGGAATCCCGTCGAGGGTGGCGGACATCACCAGCAGACGCAGGTCCTCGCGCAGCACCCCCTGGGTTTCCAGGCACAGGGCCAGGCCGAGATCCGCCTGCAGGCTGCGTTCGTGAAACTCGTCGAACAGCACCGCACCGACCCCGTCCAGGGACGGGTCCTGCTGCAGCATGCGCGTAAGGACGCCCTCGGTGACCACCTCGATGCGGGTCTGGGTACTGACCTGGGTATCCAGCCGGGTGCGATAACCGATGGCCCCCCCCACCGCCTCGCCCCGCTCCTGCGCCATGCGCCGTGCCGCGGCCCTTGCCGCCAGCCGTCGCGGCTCCAGCATCAGGATACGTTGCTGTCCCAGCCAGGTGGCATCGAGCAAGGCCGGCGGCACCCGGGTGGTCTTGCCGGCACCGGGCGCAGCCTGGATCACCAGCCGGGTGTGATCATTGAGCTGGCGCTGGATCTCCGGCAACAGGGGATCAATGGGAAGCAGGGTTGGCGCGGTCATTCAAATAGCTGGACAGCCAGGAATAGAAACAGAGCAACAGGGATCAACAAGTAATTCTGCTACCATTGTTTCGGTGCCAGGATCTGGAAAACGAACCTGTACACCGAGGACGCATGCATAGTGAATGAACCAAGCATTCACCGCGTTCATTCGTAGGCATGTTCTCCAGCCCTCAATGGCGTACCCCGGTCGGCGGCTCAGCGAAGGCATAACCGGCGGCGATCTCCGCCTCGCTGGCATTGCGGATATCCAGCACCTCCAGCACGAAACGCAGCTCCCGGCCGGCCAGCGGATGATTGCCATCCACGGTCAGGGTGTCACCCTCCTGCCCCACCACCCGGAACATCACCACACTACCGTCCGGCGCTTCGCCCTCGAGCCGTGCGCCGGGCTGCCTGGCCTCGGGCGGAAAGTCACTCAACGGCGCCGTGATCACCAATGCCGGGTCGTACCGGCCGTAGCCGTCTTCCGGGTCCAGCTCCACCTCGGTCTTGCCATAGATATCCATGCCCTCCAGCGCCTGTTCGATTTTGGGAAAGGCGCCTCCATAACCACCGTGCAGATAATAAAGGTCATCACGGAACTCCAGCGCCTGTTCGCCGTTGCGGTCGAACACCGCATATTTCAACCGCACCACCTTGTCCTTGCGGATGCGGCCGTAATTCGGCTTGCTGATGAAATGCAGTTTCTGGTCGGTCACGACACACCTGTGGCAATTCGATACTGACGCCCATGATACCCATCCCGACCCACGGCCAACAGCACCGAAGGCATCCATTTCCTGCTAACTCCAGGGGTTGAAGCCATTCGAGTCACTCCCCCATCATCCTGTCCATGAACACACTGGAAACCCTGTCCTTCAGCAACAGTTTTGGCCGTCTGCCCGAGGATTTCCATGGCCGGCTGCACGTCACGCCACTGCAATCCGCCCACCTGGCGAGCTTCAATCCCGCCGCCGCCGCGCTCATCGACCTGGACCCGGCGGAAGCCGAACGCGACGAGCTGGTACAGTTTCTCAACGGCAACCGCCCCCTGCCCGGCACCGACCCCATCGCCATGCTCTATGCCGGCCACCAGTTCGGTCACTACGTGGAACAACTGGGCGATGGCCGCGCCATCATCCTCGGCGAGGTGGAAAATCGTCACGGGGAACGCTGGGAACTGCAGCTCAAGGGTGCCGGACCCACACCCTATTCCCGCCGCGGCGATGGCCGGGCGGTGCTGCGCTCCACCATCCGGGAGTACCTGGGCTCCGAGGCCATGCACGCCCTCGGCATCCCCAGCACCCGCGCCCTGTGCATGCTCGGCAGCGAGGAAGAGGTATACCGCGAGCAGATCGAAACCGGTGCACTGTTGTTGCGCATGGCCCCCAGTCATGTGCGGTTCGGTTCGTTTGAGGTGTTCTACTACCGCGGCCAGCTCGAACGCCTGCAACAGCTGGCCGATTATGTGATCGCGCACCATTACCCCGAACTGCAGGACCGGCCCGATCGCTACCCGGCCTTCTACACGGCCATCGTGGAGCGCACTGCCCGCCTGATCGCCCAGTGGCAGCTGGTGGGCTTCGCCCACGGCGTGATGAATACCGATAACATGTCCATCCTCGGACTCACCCTCGACTACGGGCCGTTCGGCTTCCTGGATGACTACGATCCCGGCTTCATCTGCAATCATTCCGATCACCAGGGCCGCTATGCCTTCGACCGGCAACCGGATATCGGCCTGTGGAACATCAGCTGCCTGGCCCAGGCCCTGCTACCGCTGCTGGATGCCGAACCGGATGCGGCTGTGGAACTGGCCAAGTCTGGCTTCGACCACTACCAGGAGATCTTCCGCACGACCTATGAGGCCGGCATGGGCGCCAAACTCGGTCTTACGGAATCCCGTGCAGACGATGCCCTGCTGGCCGCACAGTGGCTTGACCTGCTGCGAGACAATCACTGTGACTACACCAACAGCTTTCGCGCCCTGGGGGACTTCGCCGCTACCGAAGATCCCACCGGTGGTACATCATTGCGCGACCATTTCCTCGACCGCGCAGCCTTTGATGGCTGGACCGAACGCTACCGGCAACGGCTGGCACAGGAAGGACGCCCTGGCAGGGAATGCCGCGCGAACATGCACCGGGTAAATCCGAAATACATCCTGCGCAACTATCTGGCCGAGCAGGCCATCCGCGAGGCCACGCAGGGTGACTACCAGGAAATCAATCGACTGCTGGCCGTCCTGCAGCGCCCCTTTGATGAACAGCCGGGCCGCGAACAGTATGCGGCTCCACCACCGGACTGGGGGCGCCGGCTGGAAGTCAGCTGTTCTTCCTGACTACACTCACACAAACGGAGGAAAACACCATGGATATTCAAACCGACGGCGAAGGCTTTCTGGTCAACCGCGACGACTGGAGTGAAGAGGTCGCCCGGGAACTGGCGCACCGAGACGAATTCGAGATCGACGAGCGGATCATGGGCTATATCCGCGATGCCCGGCAGATGTACGAAAACGACGGCGTGGTGCCACCCATTCGCCGGTTTGCCAAGGCGCAGGGGGTCAGCACCAAGGATCTCTACGATATTTTCCAGAAAGGCCCCATGAAACTGATCTGCAAATGGGGCGGCCTGCCGAAGCCCACCGGCTGCGTCTGAAGGCTGCTTGGGGAATGGGCAAACCGGGGAGTACTACGCGCCCTCAACTCGTCTATCACGCGGAAATCCCTGATCAATCTGTGAACCAGTTCCCGGCAGATCCGACCGGGGTTCCCTATTCTGGCGGTATCGTCCCCGTCTGCGCGAGCGCTGTGGTCGCACGGCTCAAGCGCCCGCGTCGCGGGGCCGCTATAGCCGGTAACAGAGGGAATCATGGCCACCGTACACCGCAGATCGAATCCACCCGCAACGCCCTCGGCTCCCGCACCGGTAGCCGGCGCGCGCGCACGCGCGTTGCAGGAACGGATTCGGGTACTGCGCGATCTGCTCACAGAGGCCCGCCACAACTACTCACAGGCCAATGATCGCAACCGGCATCAACTGCAGGCCGAACTGGAACGGGCTGAACGCGCCTGCCGGCAGGCGCAACGCCAGATGGTGGAACTGCGTGGCCAGGCACGCGCTGCCGGCCCGATACCGGCGGCCAGCCTCGACCGTGCCCACCCGGCCATGGAACTGCCACCGGAAGCCCTCATTCAGCTGATCACCCCCAGCCGCCCTGCACCAGCCCCGATCAGCCGGGTGCACGACCTGAATACCGGTTTTCAGGACCTGGATCTGAACTGGAACCGCAGTGAAGCCGCCAACACTGCGCTGGATCTGCTGCAGCAGGCCTCCGGCAGCCTGCTCGACCCTTCCCCGCACCCGCAACAAGGCACAACGGCAGCCGGTTCCGGCATCGATTTCGGCCCACTGGTGGAGGATGAGACCTTCCCGGCTGGAGAGCTGAACCCGCCACCTGTAACGGCGGCGCGAAGCGAACGCGAAACGCCCCTCAAGACGACACCGCGACCCCAGGCACCGCATCGAACAGCGTCCACCCCACCCGTCGCCAGACCGGCGCAAAAACCGGCCGGGGTATCCACCCCTCCAGATGCAGTGCGCACCGGGGAGCCGGTACGCCGCCGCACAGCCAGAAAGACAAAACCCGTCGCCAGGGCCCGCTCCATCTTCCGACCCGCCCTGCTCGCCGGCGTGCTGCTCGGCGTGGTAACCGTGCTCGTGCTGACCCGCCTAAGCCTGGGGTCCCCGCAGGCCTCATCGCCAACACACGACACACCGGCCACCACCAACCCGCAACAGACCACGGACAGGAGCCCCTTGCCATCACCGCGCGTCGCCTGGCAGAAACAGCTGCGACAGCAGGAATTGCGCATCCGTCAGGCGGCCCATGAACGCTTCGAAACCCTGCGTGACCGGTTGCGCAGTCAGGCTGCCCCTAAGGCACCACCCCCCATGGTCGATACCCGCACCAAGCCCATCACCCCACCTGACCCGGTTCCGCCAGACGCGCCGCCGCTCCCGGAAACCGCACTGCCACAGCCGTCGGCCAATGCCATTTCACAGTTGTTCTGAACCCGGCTTCCAGTTTGAGACAAAATGGCTTTTCCACAATAAACTCAGTCCTATGTCCGACAGGCTCCTAGGGCGTTGCCAGCGGCGTAACATCGAGTACACCGGCATCCACCGGCCAGCCCGACTCATCCACCACCATCACGGTCCACTTGCCCACCAGTGCCGGCGACATGGTTTTGACCGAATAGACCCGCCAGCGATCACCGCCCACGGCAAAGGGTACCTCCGCCATCACCCGGCCTTCGTATTCCCAGCGATGACTGACCGTGCGCCCTTCCAGGCCGCGCAGCTCGGTAAAGAAATAGACTTCGCCCGCATCGGCCGGTAGCTCGGCCAGTTCATCCACCGGCTCGCGATCCACGATGCCGGTGGTAAAGATGGCCCGTGCCACCCGTGCGTCCGGCACCGGCGAGGCCGCATCCGCGGCCAACACTGCGCTGCTGAACAACCACAACACCAGCCACCCCCATCCATACTGCCCCCGATATCCCATGCCTCTGCCTCCTTATCCGCTGCCTCGAACCCCGCATGCTACGACCCCGCCGGCCGGGAAAACCAGCACAGGGTCACAGTTTCAAAACCCTGACCGCCATATACTCGACGCTCAATCTTCAGGGGGTTGCATTTTGAATTTATAAGTATGTCAGAAAATTGGCTACACCCTCTCATTTTTTTATTATGAAATTATTGTACTGCTATGATTAAAATCGATTTTATGTTTTCATAGCCGGCAGGCCCGGGGGAGGTCGTCCAGTTGCATCAAATCGTGGGACCAGGACAACACCACGCACGGCCACACTGATTAACCGGTCAGGTAGAACAGAACTCTGGAAAATGCGAGGAATCACGTATGAAAAACAGGTTACGGATCACCACCACAGCCGTGTTGCTGGCACTGGGCGCCAGCCCGGCCATGGCGATTGAAAACATCGTACTGAATGGCTTCATGACTGCCGGCGCCACCATCACCGACTCCGATACCGAGTGGTACAACGGCAATATCACCGATGAGGTCGGCTTCGAGCAGGACAGCCGCGTCGGCCTGCAGGTATCGGCCCAGGTCAACCCGAAGATGACCATCACCGCCCAGCTGCTCGGGCGTGCCCGCGAAGATGACTACGGCGCCTTTTTCGACTGGGGCTTTGTGGGCTACACCCTCAACGAGGCCTGGGAAATCCGCGCTGGTAAGATCAAGTTCCCCACCTACCTGATCTCCGACTACATCGAAGTAGGCTATGCCTATCCCTGGATCCGGCCGCCGCAGGAGGTGTACACCAGTAACCCGCTGACCGCGATCTCCGGGGTCGACGCCCTGTTCCGCACCAGCGTCGGCAGTGGCGACCTGCTGATCCAGCCCTACATCGGGACCAGCCGCGGGCAGAGCACCGTGGTGCCGCAGTTTGCCCAGGAGTTCAACTATAGTGTTGACCCCAACAATGCGGCTAACCGTCCTCTTCCTGGTCTTGCCAACCCAGGGCAAGTGTCCTTCGCCGAATTCGAAGCCGAGAATCTCATCGGTATCAACACCAGCATGGCCTGGGACAACTTCTCGGTGCGTGCCGGCTACCTGTCCATCGAGGTCAGTGCCGACAGCCTGGGGGTCACCAGTAACGAGGATGCCCAGTTCTGGAGCGTCGGCGGCACCATGGATATAAACAACGTGGTCGGTTACGCCGAGTACTTCGAGCGGGAAATCGACGGCGCCGCCAACCTCGGCTTCCCGAACCAGAAGGGCTACTACGCCACACTCGGCTACCGCATGGGCAAGTGGCTGCCACACATCACCTACTCCAAACTCGATGAAAACGGCAGCCCGGATACCTGCGGTGGAACCAATCCATTCCCCTGCGGCGAGGCGTTGAAGCAGGACTCCATCACCCTCGGCGTACGCTATGAGCTGGGGGCTGGAGCAGCCCTCAAGCTGGAAGCCCAGCACGTCAGTCCCGATGGCCGTGGCCTGTTTACCGGTTACGACATCGATTCCGGCGCCGCCATTCCTAACGTAGACGACGCCATGATCTACAGCGTCGCCATCGACGTTGTGTTTTAAGGGGGGCTGCCGATCATGAAAATCATACGCAACATCACAATCCGCACGGCGCTCGCCGCCAGCCTGCTGGTCGGCGCCACCGCCGCCCAGGCGGAACTGGCCATCATCGCCCATCCCAGCAATCCACTGAACAGCATCGACCAGGCGGAAGTGGAACGGCTCTACATGGGTAAATCCCGCTCCTTTCCCGGTGGCGGCACCGTGAAACCCGTGGATCAGGTGCAGGGGAATCCCATGCGCGAAAAATTCTTCAGCGCGGTGCTGGAGAAGACCGAGGCCCAGGTCACGGGCTACTGGTCACGCCGCATGTTCTCCGGCAAGGGCAAACCGCCGGAAACCCTGGCCGATGACCTTGCGGTCAAGGCCCGGGTAGCCAGCGATCCGAGCAGTATCGGCTATGTCAGCGATGACACCGTCGACAGTTCGGTGAAGGTGCTGCTGCTGGTGCCCTGAACCCGAAACGGGTGACAACAAAAAAGCCCGGCCAGATGGCCGGGCTTTTTTTATGGCGATCCGATCAACCTCGGACCTGAAACGACGCTCCTGCAGGTCCGAATGAACTCGGACCTGCAGAAATCCTAGCGGCAGGTGGACAGGAATTTCGCCGAAGGCCCCTTACAGGGATCAGGACTGAACTCGACCTCCGCATCGGCTGCCTCCTGCACCGCCTTCACCCCACCGGGCCGGGCCTGGCGAAAGACATCGGTTTTCCCCGCCGCATCCTGCTCACTCGCCGCGGCCTCGGGAATCGCCACTGCGGGGGCTTCTACATCCGAGGGGGCTGCAACCGGTAACGAAACCGGACTAGCCGGCTCGGCAACCGCCTGCTCTGCCGCCAGGGCTGCCTGGCGGGCACGCTCCGCTGCTTCCGCTTCCGCCGCCGCAAGCCGCTCCTGTTCCTGGCGCGCAGCCAGTTCGGCCTGACGTGCCTGTTCCGCGGCCAATGCGGCCTGTTTCTCACGTTCGCGCTGGGCAGCGAGTGCCTGCTGGCGGGCGCGCTCCTGCTCTTCAGCCCGCGCCGCCGCGGCCCTGCGCACCCGGGCCTGCTGCGCCTCCAGGGCCTGGCGCTGCGCCTCTTCCTGCGCCGCCGCGAGCGCCGCCGCCTGCTCTTCGGCCTGCTGCCGAGCCAGCTCCGCCTCCTGCTGACGCTGCGCCGCCTGCTGTGCCTCCAGGGCTGCACGATGTTCGCGCGCCTGGCGGGCCGCATCCTCGGCCGCCTTCACCCGCTCCCTGGCCTGGCGGGCCGCCTCGAGTGCTACGGAATTCCGGGGTTCGGATACCACGTGCTTTTCCGCCACCGGCTCGGGTTCCCGCACCTCTACAGGCGCATCCCCGCCACTGACCAGCATCCAGATCACTGCCACGCCCAGGATCGCTCCGATCCCGATAAACAGCGGCTTCAGGCTCATCGGGTTTTCGGGCGGCGCTTCCGGGGTCGCAGCCAGCATTTCCGATTTCGCGGCCCGCAGGCGTTCACTGACAATGGCGGCACGCTCTGCCCGGTCACTACCCGCGGCGTGCGTATCCTTCTGGTTGACTTCATCGACCATGAGCTTGCTCCTGTTTCCGGTCCCGACCGTTGGCTTCCCTGCAGCATCTGGGTCAGACAGGGAGGCATCTTGCGTCAGCGTAATACCCTGTGGCAATGCCCGGCGCGGTTACGGTATATCTGCAATACCATCGGCCTGCCGACCCATGTCTTGAGGGCCTGCGCCGCAACCGCCCGCTTCAGGGCAGGCAACGGTGCGGCAATGCCAGGTACTGGCGGGAACGCATCTCGGCCAGGCGGCTGGCCGTGCGTGCGAACAACCCGCCGAGGCGGCCGCTACGATACAGGCTGTCGGGCTCGGCAGCGGCGCTGATCACCAGCTTGACCTGGTGATCATAGAGGGCATCGATGAGATGAATGAAGCGCCGGGCCGCCTCATCGTCCGCCTCCCCGAAGACCGGCACGTCCTCGATCAGCAGGGTATGGAACAGTTGCGCCAGCTCCAGATAATCCCGTGTCGAGCAGGGTCGGCGACAAAGCTCCACAAAGCCGAACCAGGCCACCCCCTCGGCAAGGATACGTGCCGGAATGCTCCGGCCATTGACCGGCAGCAGTGCATCGCGCCGCACCTGCCGCGGCGCCAGCTCCTGCAGATGACGGTTCAGCCAGTGCGTCCCCTCGCCATCGACCGCGACCCGGTAAGTGCCGCTGCGCTCCAGGGTGCGGGTACGGTAATCGGTTTGGGCATCCAGCTGCACCTGCTCGAGATGCTGTTTGATGCGTTCGATCGCCAGCAGAAAACGGTCGCGCTGCAGGCCATCCTGGTAGAGTCGGTCCGGTTCGATGTTGGAGGTGGTCACCAGAGTGATGCCCTGCTCGAACATCGCCTTGAGCAGCCCGTCGAGCAGCATGGCATCGGCAATGTCATAGACATGAAATTCATCCAGGCACAGCACCCGCACCTCGGCAGCCAGCTGGCGGGCGATGATCACCAGCGGATTGGGCGTCTTGGGCAATTCACCCAACTGCCTGTGTACGGCCAGCATGAAACGGTGAAAATGAATACGGCGCTTCTCATGGAATGGCAGGCAATCGAAGAAACTGTCCACCAGATAGGTCTTGCCACGTCCCGGTCCACCCCACAGATACAGGCCGCGCGGCGCGCGGCGCCGTCCCAGCCATCCGCTCCACCAGGAACGGCCGCAACGGCCCAGCAACAGTTCCTCGTAGAGACGCTGGGTGTGTTCCACCGCCCGCTCCTGCGCCGGGTCATGGAGAAAACCGTCCTTGCGCAGGTCGGCCTGGTAACGAACCCTGGGGGTCATTGGCCACCACCGGCAAAACAGGGGGGACGGCAGGAATGCAGTGTAGCGGCAGCGCGGTGAATCACGATGATGGCGTGTCGTCCTTGCGGGGTATCTGCATATAGAACCCCTCGGTTTTGAGTCTCTGCTGCAGCGCCGGGTCATCGCCTTCCTTGGGCGGCATCTGCAGGTAGAAGCCCTGTTCGCGCAGCTGTTTACGCACCTGCTCGGCATCCGCGCGGGCCAGCACCCGGTCCGGCGTCAGTTCCAGTGCCATCACCTGTTCCAGCGGCCCCAATAGCGCCAGCAACGGCGCGGGCACCCGGCTGAAATCACCTTCCCGCTCGAGGTACAGATAGGTATCGGCCTTTTTGCGGCCTTTATAAATCACGCAGTGCATGGCTGGAATCCGTTGTGCTTGTCTGGCTCGGGAACGGGCGACGGGCATGGCAACTCCACCTGACGCATCCGCCCCGGTCCGTTAGAATACGGGTCCGATTCTACCCAACTTTGCGAGACTCATGGCTGATTCCGATTGTCTGTTCTGCCAACCCTGCGAACCCGTGCTCGGCAACGACCTGGTTTTCGCCCGCTTTGACGACTTCCCGGTCAGCCCCGGCCATATGCTGCTGATCCCCCGCCGCCACGTGGCGAATTACTTCGATATGACTGCAGCGGAAAAACAGGCCATGTGGTCCCTGCTCGACGCGGCCAAGGAACTGATCGACCAGCAGCACCAGCCCGGCGGCTATAACGTCGGCATCAACTGCGGCCCGGTGGCGGGGCAATCGGTGCTACATGTGCACCTGCACCTCATCCCACGCTATGCCGGCGACGTGCCCGACCCACGCGGCGGGGTACGCGGTGTCATCCCGGCCAAACAGAAATATCACGACCAGGTAAAGGCCAGAACCTGAGTCTGCGGAGCAGCCAATCCCATGAAAATGATTTCCTTCAACACCAACGGCATTCGCGCCCGCCCCCACCAGCTGCAGGCACTGGTGGAACGCCATGCACCGGACGTGATCGGCATCCAGGAAACCAAGTGCCAGGATGTCGACTTCCCCATTGCCATGATCGGGGAACTCGGTTACCAGGCCCATTTTCACGGCCAGAAAAGCCACTATGGGGTGGCGCTGCTGTCGAAACAGACGCCGTTGCAGGTCAGCAAGGGTTACCCCTTCGATGGCGAGGACTCCCAGCGTCGCCTGATCACCGGAGTGTATACCAGCCCGAAAGGAGAAACGGTCACGGTCATCAACGGCTACTTCCCGCAGGGCGACAGCCGTGAACACGAATGGAAATTCCCCGCCAAGCAGAAATTCTACGCCGACCTGCTGCACTATCTGCAGGAGCATTTCGATCCCGCGCAGCACCTGGTCGTCATGGGGGATTTCAACATCGCTCCGCTGGACCTCGATATCGGCATTGGCGACGATAACGCCAAACGCTGGCTCAGGACCGGCAAATGCAGCTTCCTGCCGGAGGAACGGGAATGGATGCAACATATCACCGACTGGGGCCTCGGCGACACCTTCCGCCAGCTGCATCCCGAGGTGAATGATCGATTCAGCTGGTTCGATTACCGCAGCCGCGGCTTTGAGCGCGAACCCCGCCGTGGTCTGCGTATCGACGGCGTGCTGGCCACCACCTCACTGCAACAGCGCTGCACCGCAGCCGGTATCGACTACGACATCCGTGCCATGGAGAAACCATCGGATCATTGTCCGGTGTGGGCGGAGTTTGATGTGTAGGGTCCGGCTGGCACCCAGGCCGCGCCGTTGACGCCCCAGCAACAAAAACCCCGGCACTTCGGCCGGGGTTTTTGTTTCCAGTGTTACTTGCGCAGGGATTACGCGTTCTGCTTCCTGCGACGTGCAAAGCCAAGACCGGCGAAACCCAGGCTCAGCAAGGCCAGCGTGCCGGGCTCCGGTACGGTGCCCTGGGTAGCCTCATTCAGGGCAAGATTGTCCAGCACGAAGCCGCCCTCACCACCAATCCCGTCGAACACGATACGGTCCACGGTACCCAGCGCGGCACCCAGCAGGTTGGTGTAGCCGGAGCCGAGAGATGCCAGGGAAACGATGCCCGTGGAAATATTGTTCAGAAAGCCTTCGATCTGAATGCCCACCGCCGGCAAATTGCCAAGCGCGCTCCCAACGTCCACCGAGGTGAGCGAAAACAGGCTTGCAGTGGCGTCCTCGACGAAGATACGGGTATTGCGGTCGTTCAACAGAATGCCGGTGCCATTATTGGGCAGGCTGTATTGCGTACTGGTGATTTCATGGAAATGCTGCTCGTCACCGGCAACGTTGCCGATCAGAAAGCCGCTGCGGGTGATGGGTGCGTTATAGATCGTGTTCGAGAAACCCTCGAAGGTGATCATGACTGCCTGGGCCTGGCCCGCAGCCAGCATCACGGCCAGGGTCGTTACAATCTTGCTTATGACTTTCATTGTATTGCCTCGCATTATTATTGCCTGAGTTATGTGCATCACAGGACAGGCAATATCCAAGCCAATACTTTTTAATAATTGAAATATATAATTATTTTTGAAATTCTATTTCTGGAAAAATCTTTATTGTAAATTTAATCGACACCTGTAGACGCCACCCGAATCCATTCTGACCCGCCGGCGGCGGAAAGGCGGAAATGGATGCAGCGCATCACTGCAACAGCGCTGACCGAAGCCAGCGTCGACGACGACATCCGTATCATTGAGAAGCCGCCAGATCCTTGTCCGCTGCGGACGAAATTCGACATGTAATACCACCAGGGCACGTTTCGGTAGCGATATGATCATCTCGGCCGCTGCCGCCCACGCCGCCCGGGATCACCACCGCCAAACACCTGCGTCCGCGAGGGTTTCCTGCTTGCTCACCCCGCGCCACCAGCGCCATCGCGCTCAGCGATTCCGGTCGGCAAAGGCGAGGATATCCGGCACCTGCTTGTTGATGCCCTGGTCGACGATACCGGGCAGGATGGCATTGATACGTGCAAAGAGTTTTTCCGGGAAGCCGAGATAAGCCTCGTTCTTTTCCTTTTCGATCGCCCGCACGATCTTCATTGCCACCCACCTGGCCTCATCCATGCGCATCATGCCCCGCTCCGCCATCAGGTGAACCACTTCGGGATTGAGCGGCGTCTTCACGGCGCGCGGCGACACGTAGGTCACGCCCACGCCGCTGCCAGCCAGCTCACGCCGCAGCGCCTGCGAGAACCCGCGCAGGGCGAACTTGGTAGCCGAATAGGTGGCAAAACAGGGGAAGCCGATACTGCCGAACATCGAGCCGATATTGACGATACGGCCACTGCCCTGGGCAATCATGGCAGGCAACAGGGTACGCACCAACTGCATGGGTGCCTCCAGGTTCACCTGCAATATACGCTGTAGCATATCGGGGTCGGTTTCCTGAAACCGCTTGAAATCCAGTATCCCGGCCAGGTTGATCACCACATCAACGCCACCAAAGGCACTTTGCATGTGTTGCACTACCGTATCCCGTTCAGTGCTGCTGGTGATATCCGCCCCCAGGGTCAGGGTTTCCTGCGCCAGCCCCGGCAGAGATTGCGCGAGTTTCGTCAGTGTCTGCTCATCACGATCGACCATACACAGACGCACGTCCCGCTCCGCCAGCAGGGCACAGATATGCCTGCCGATCCCTCCCGCTGCACCGGTCAGCAATATGCGTTTACCCTTCAGTTTCACGATGCGTTGCAACCTCTATCAAATAAGTGCTGGAGTATGAAAAAAACCGCTGGTACCCGGAGGTGCGAATAGATGTACACCTACGATCGTTCTCAGGATTTCGATTTAATCTGATCGATCAGTGCCTGTACTTCACTGCGCCGCCCGGAATCGGCATCCGGGCGGCTCGGGCGCGGTGGCGCGTGCAGCGCCTTCTCCAGCACCACCAGGGCCTCGGCAGAACGTCCCTGTCGCTGCAGGAAGTCACCATAAAAATAATTGGGGTCGATGCCGTCAGGATTGATCGCCAATGCCTTCTTCAGCAGGACCTCGGCCTGCCTGTCATCACCAAAACTGAGTGGCCAGCCCGGAACCTGGTAATAGAGACTGCCAAGGCTGGTATAGATGGAACCGTCCAGGACATTGGCATCGATCTTCTCGGCGGCCAGCAGCTGGTCCCGGGCCGCGCGCACCTTCGACAGGGCACCCAGGCCGCCGGACACACCGGCATGGGTACTCAACACGATGGCCTGCCAGACCTTGGGCTCGGCGCGCCCGGGAAACTGCTGTTCCAATGCATCCGTCTTCACTTCCAACTGTGTGAAGGCAGCACCCTGTTGATCCTTTGGAAGCTGGTAATGAATACGCGCCCATTCATGCTGGATATCCAGGACGCCATCGCTCAACTCATCCGCCCGCGCGGCACCAGCCAGCACACAGACACCAATAAATAGCGCACACAACCGTTTTACAGTAACGAACATGGGATTTTCTCCGGGCATAATCATCAGGCAAGACTGCGGAACATATCGCCATACAGGCGGTAAAACATGCTGCCGCGATGCAACAGCGTTGCGATGTCGTCCGGGTCATCGAATTGATTCACCAGCGACTGAAAAAACCGGATGTGCTCCTGATCCAGCGAGCCATGGGAATTCAGGTAACGAAAGGCGTCCTTCGGTAACTTCAAGCTGCCCTGAATGGCACCCGCGGCATGACTGGCCAAGGCAACGCTGGTGGTTTCCAGCACGAATACCATGCCAAACATGCCGATCGGGTTCTGCCGCATCACCGTGTCGTAGGCATAGGCCACCATCAGTTCCGTTGCCACGGCGGGCGGGGCATTACGGGCAGCATCGGCATCACCACCGCAGGCGCGTATATCATCGAGGATCCATTCCTCGTGCCCGACCTCTTCCTCGATGTATTCGCTGAGGGCCTTGCGCAGCCAGTTCAGGCGGTCCGGCAGACGACAACCGCAGCCCATCAACAGTGGCACCGTGTGGCGGACATGGTGATAGGCCTGCCCGAGAAAGCGCACGTATTCCTCGCGAGTGACATCACCCTGCAGCGCACGCTGCAGGATCGGCACGGAAAGAAAATCATTTCTGGCGGATTCGGTTTCCGCCACCAGGCGGTCATATACCAGGGTCACATCAGGCTCCTGCATAAAGATTATCGATCTGGGGCGCATACTGGGCGGCAATAGCCGCACGGTTAATGACACCAGCGGCATTGGCCAGGCCATTGCCGGCACTGAAGGGTTCGGCGACCACCGTCCAGGCACGCAGCCGTGCATAGTCCGGTAGTCGCTGATTGGTGGTTTCGATCACCTGTGCCAGCCGGTCGGGTGAGGTGCGTGGGTGGGGTACGATCACCCCGACACTGAATGGCATACCTGCGCCGAACACCGCCGCCTGCAGAATCGCACCACTGCCGGTGAGTTCGCTCTCCACCCATTCGGGCGCCACATTGCGGCCAAAGGCGGTAGCGAAAGTGGTCTGCTTGCGTCCAGTGATGAACAGATAGCCGTCTGCATCCAGATACCCGAGGTCACCCGTCGGCCAATAATCGTCACCAACCACCGCTCCCCCCAGGTAGCGCGTGAACAGGTTACCGCGGACTTCGATCTCGCCGTCGGCCGCGATACGCACGCGCACATGCGGCAATACACGACCGACACTGCCAATGCGGTCTGCGGTGGCGATATTCAGACTGACGACCGATGCGGATTCAGACAGGCCATAGCCCTGGTACACCGGCAAACCAAAGACCCGCGCACGCCGGATCAACTCCGTCGAGACCGGTGCACCACCGACGGCGATAAAGCGCAGCGAGGCCGGCATCGCGGCTCCTGCCTCGCAGGTCTCGACCAGTACCTTCAGCAGCTGCGGTACCAGGATGATCGAGGTGGGCGCGAACCGGTGCAGCGCCGCCAGCAACGGCTGTGGCTGCACACCGCTGGAGCCCGTCATGCCGCACTCAACGAGGTCCGGCACACAGGCCGTGGCTCCGTTCACCAGTGGCGCATATAGACCACCGATGTTTTCCAGCAGGGTGGCAAGCGGCAGCAGCGACAGGGCGCGATCACTGCTTTGCGCCGCCACCTCCTCACTCAGGGTCAGAGTGACACGGGTGATCGCGTCCCCGCTGATGCACACCCCTTTGGGAGTACCGGTGGTGCCCGAGGTATAGGTCAATTTGGCCGTGCGCAGTGGCAACGGGGAGGTCGGCGTACGCGCCGGGGTGAACACGGCCAAGTCGCGCCCGGCGACGGCATGAAGCAGCGGTGACGTCTGCTGCAACAGCGCCTGTATGCGCCCGGGCTGATCGGTGATCACGCAATCCGGCGCGGCATCCTTTAGCAGGTGTGCCAGCTGACGGTCGGAGAAAAACGTGGGGATGGGAATACCGGCCGCCCCCTTGAAAGCCACGGCCAGATCCACCAGTGCCCAGGCGCTGCCATTCGACAACAGGTAGGCGATACGCTCCCCTTCGAGCATCGCGGCCAGCCGCTCTACAGCCTGCCACAACGACGCGTAATCCAGGCTGCCCTGACTGTCGATCAGTGCGAGGGCATTCGGTTGATCCCGTACCTGCGCCTCGATACGTCCCAGTATCTCCTTCACTGCACGCCTTCCAGGCGATTGTCCAGCCGCAGCTGCGGCCCGGAACCATGTCGCTCGGCCTGTTCGAGCAAGGAATACAGCATGGGCTGGCCAACCGATCCACTAGCGGTCAACTTGCGGTGGCCCGCCTCGATATCCCCCGCACACACATAGGGGCGTGTGTCGTAATAACGCCCCCACTGGCGGCCTCCGTCCTGCAGGCGCGCGGGATCAGCGGCGGCCAGCCGGATCGGGTTGAGCCCGAGGCGCCGGAAGGCATTGATCAGCGGGGTTACCGCCGTGAACAATACCCAGCGATAACCGGCGGCACGCAGATAGACGGTAACCGCCGCGATGACCCAGCGCGCCTGACCGGGACTGGCCAGCGCCAGGTTGCCAACCTCGACAATCTGCGCCCGGTCGACCGGCTCCGCCCAGTGGTCGCCGATGAGCCGGTCAACGGGCTCATCCAGGTAGCGCTCCGAGAACAGGGGCCGAACCAGGCCGGCGCGGAAGCCGACCACCGCCCGCAGTTCGGAGTGGGCGGTGAAGGTCAGCAGGGTCGGGTAGAAGGACCGGATATCCGCATCGTAGCGTTGCTGATAGATCTGGTGAACGAAACGCTCAGGCCTGTGCCGGTCCGGGTGTTCGGCATCCAGCAACCGCAGCGTAACGGGCTGCTGGAGCTCGGCAAGAAAGGGCTCGACGCCCTCCACGATACAGGGACTTTCACTGACAGGACTCGATGAACTCATGGGCACACACCTGCTGGCCGGGACGTCCCCAACACCAGAGCCAGAATCATGCCATCCAATTATATATTTGTTTTTACTATGTTAATTTGGATTCAACGAGGCCCGGACAGCCTGCAATAATCTGCAGTGCGCAATTTTCGTAGACAGGAATTGCGGGGGTAGCAGGACACGGCACCGGTTCAGACCTACTCCGTACAGCCGCCCTCGGCAGCCGTGCCATCCGGTACCGGCAGACTCAGGATCCGGGTCACGCCGGCCCCCATATGACACGACAGTACATAGCCGATGGCCCCCGGTGTCTGCGCCACGAACCGCACCACGGCATCCTGCGAAGCCAGTACATAGGGGGGCGTGACACCATGGAAATACCGCTGGTTCCAGTAGTCCTGCTGGGACCCGCTGTCCTGGTGAAACAGCGCCCGGGAAAACACCTCGCGCACGGGATTGGCCGCAGGCAGGTTTACCGGCACGAACTTCCGGCCAGTGGCATCCAGCACAATCTTTTTCAGGTAGATGTCGCGCAGAAGACCTTCATCCAGTTGCAGTGGCGCGGCAGCACGGGCGACGATCACGGCAATCTCATCGGCCATCGCCACGCTTGCGTACACCAACAGGCTGCAACCTATGGCGAGGCGGACATGGAAGTGGCGTCTCTGCATCATCGGCTAGAACAGGATGGCGAGAGAACCCAGCCAGCCTTCCGGTGCAATACGCTGGTTGTGGTCACCGCCGCGATACTCGAGCTTCAGGGAAACGGCCCGGTACGGACGATAGGTCAGACCCAGCGTTTCGATCTCGGCGGTCGCCGGCTCCAGGGCGGAATGGTAACGCTCGTAACGCCCGATCAAAAACAGCTGGCCGCCGACCGGGATGGCCGCCTGCAGGAAGCCGCCACGCTCATCGGGCTCGACCGCACCCCGGCTGTTGCGGTACACCCATTCGCCGCTGAACTCCGCGTAACGCGTGTTCCAGAAGAGATCCAGGCCATACAAATCCTTGTTTTCCTGTAGATCCATCATGCGAAAGCGTAGGTAGGAAGCGCCGACCTGGATGCGATCATCGTGCAGGTGGTAGACGATGCGCGCGCCGGCAGCATGCTCGAAGGCGCCCACGGCGGCGATACTGGCTACAGCATCATCGTACGCGCGTTCTTCCTGCTGGTGATGGTCGAACAGGTCGGTGTCGTCGACGAAGAGACTGTAATCAAAACCATTGGCGCCACTCGGCACAGACCCGTAGACCATGGCGCCACTCGCCTGGCGGGCAAAGGCCACCGAGGTGGTCAGTGGCCGTGACACGGTCCAGACCAGAGGATCGGCGTGAATCAGATTCCAACGCCCCACAGGGGTGAGAAACTTGCCGAGCCGGAAGGTGACCTCCGGAGCAACGCGGTAATCGAGATACAGCCGTTCAACCTCGAATTCGGCATCATCGGTATTGATGCCGTCCTGCGAGAGCGATAGCGCCTCGCCAATCTCCATCTCGGTGAACAGGTTGAGGCGATCCGTTATATCCAGGCTCGCCAGCAGACTCAGGTCCTTGATGCTCATGGATGAGGGCACATCCTCGAGATCGCGATAGCGCAGACTGAGATACCCCCCCAGGCTGAGCCCCTGTGCGGGAAAATGCATCCCCTGCCCCAACTCGTACGGCATTGACTGCCAGCGCATGTCCGCACTATCCGGACGGGCAAGGGACGGATAAACCGGCAGCAATACCAGCAGACAGCAGGACAACAGCACACCGATGCGGGATATCATGCGTGCCGGCCTCTGTGAATGACGGCCAACACCATCGGCTGGCAGTCGGCCACTGTCGGTACGCAATCGGTAAACTGGTCGTGGTTAGCAGGAAGCGAACACATTAGACTGGCAGGCAACCATTCCCTTCAATGTTGACAGAAGCGCAAGCGCACTTGATCGATACCGACACCACAACCATCCGATTCGGGAACAATCGCGGCCGGCCCGACTTTACCGGGGATATCAGTGAACTTCCAGCCACGTCTTTGCCATGCCTGCCGGCCCGGCACCGGCCCGGTGCTGCACATCCGGCCATGATCGAAACAGGAGAATCACCGCGTTGACCATTCGCAACACGCTGCTGCGCGCCTTTCTGGGACTCGTGCTGGGTATCACCCTGGTGATGGGCGCACTGTCCTTCTTCGAGTTTCGGCGCAGCCTGCAGGCCGAGATTGCCGATAACCTGCAATTTGGTGCCAGCACAGTGTTACAGCGCATCGATACCTTTCTGTTCGCACAGTTCGAGAACCTGCGCATCTGGCGCCGCCTGGAAATCATGCAGGATATCCGCGTGGGCGATGTCGATAAGCGCCTGGCCCACTTTCTGGCGGATCTGCGCGAAGGCCAGGGGAGCCTGTTCCATACTCTGCTCTGCACCGACCTGGAGGGGCAGGTAATCGCCACCAGCACACTGAGCACCACCGGCATCAGCCCACCGGACGTGGACCACTGGCGCAAGGTTGCGGGCAACGGCGCGGCCGAAATCCTGATCCAGCCGATTCGAGCTGGACAGGGTGACACGGTCGCCATTCGCGCCACCATCCCCGACACCTTCGGCCAGGGTGATCTCGGTTATCTCTATGCACTGCTCAACTGGCATGAAGTACTGGATCTCCTCGATGACGCCGTCGGTCACGATCCGCGCAGTGTCCTGTTACTGGATGACGATGATCAGGTAATCGGCCTGTCTCAGGACCTGCGCCGGCAGTTCGGGAACCGGGCACTGGAACTCGGCGACTGGGATATCCAGGCCCTGGAATCCAGCGCCCTCATTCGCGATGGTGCGGCACTGGGCTATGCCTCAGTGCTGGTCGGGGCCGCCACCTCCACTGGCTATCAGCACTTTCCCGGACTGGGCTGGCATGTGCTCATGGCGGAACCGACAGCAGAGGCCTTCAAGCCGATCTGGCGGCTGTTGTGGACCATGCTGGCGCTGATGCTGGTAACCCTGTCGGTGGCGGCCGGCATCTCCTGGCGGTTGTCGCAACGCATTGCCCAGCCGCTGGTGGGACTGACCGAGTTCACCCGTCACTTTCGCAAGGATGAACATTCACGCCCCGTCACCACCGGCACGGCGATATCCGAGGTGGCCGAACTGGATCAGGCTTTTGTGGAAATGATCGAGGCGCTGGAGCAATCGCGCGCCCAGATCGTGCGCGCCGGCAAACTCGCCGTGGTGGGTGAAATGGCGGCCATCATGGCCCATGAAGTCCGCACCCCGCTGGGGATTTTGCGCAACTCCGCCCAGCTGCTCGAACGCCAGCCGGAACTCACCGACAAGCAACGCGAACTGATCGACTTTATCAGCAGCGAAACCGGGCGCCTGAATCACCTGGTAACATTGCTGCTGGAATGTGCCCGGCCACGGCCGCCCGAATTCAAACCGCGCGACCTGCACACGATTATTGAATCCGTGATCGGACTGCTCACCTCACGCGCGGAAAAAAGGCAGGTGCGCCTGTACACCAACCTGCAGGCGGAGCATCCACTGCTGGCCTGCGATGGTGAACAGCTAACCCAGGTATTTCTCAACCTGGTGATCAATGCCCTGGATTTCGTGCCGGACAACGGCCGTATCGAGATTCGTACCCAGAATACGCCCGAGGGTCTACTGGTCAGCGTGCTCGATGACGGCCCCGGCATCGCGCCGGATCAACGGATACGTATCTTTGACCCGTTCCACAGTCGCCGCGAAGGCGGCATTGGGCTGGGTCTGACCATCGTGCAGCAAATAGTACAGGTACATCATGCAGACATTCAGGTTACCAACAGCCCCTGGGGCGGCGCGCGTTTCGATATCCGTTTTCATCAACCACAGCCTTTACCCTGATACCCATGGACAGTAAACGAATCCTGGTTGTTGATGACGAAGCCAAAATGCGGCGCCTGCTGGAAATGTCCCTGAAAGGCATGGGCCACGAGGTGATGCAGGCCGAGGATGGCTCGGTGGCGCTGGCGGCCTTTGACGATACGCCCTTCGATCTCGTCCTGACCGACCTGCGCATGCCGCACATGGATGGCATGGAATTACTGCGCGCCCTGCGCGAACGCGGGGAAGATGTGCCGGTCATTGTGCTTACTGCCTATGCAACGGTCGAAACCGCCATTGAAGCCATGAAGCTGGGTGCCTCGGATTATATTATCCGTCCACTGGAAATGGATGAGCTGGAGCTGACTGTGAACCGGGCGCTTACGCTGGGAGCGGTGCGGCGGGAGAACCGCTTTCTGCGCGACGAGGTCGAGAAAGGCTGGGGTGAATTCATCGGTGACAGCCCCAGGATGCAGCAGCTCTACCAGCTGGTGCGACAGGTTGCACCGGCCCGCAGCAACGTACTCATCATCGGTGAGACCGGCACCGGCAAGGAACTGGTGGCCCGCGCGCTGCATCAGGAATCCAGCCGCAGCGGCGTCTTCGTCCCGGTCAACTGCGCGGCCATCCCCACCGACCTGCTGGAGAGCGAACTGTTCGGTCATCAGAAAGGCGCCTTCACCGGCGCCACCCGCGACCGCGTCGGCAAATGCGAGCTCGCCGACGGCGGCACACTGTTTCTCGATGAGGTGACCGAAATGTCACCTGCCTTACAGGCAAAATTGCTGCGCGTGATCCAGGAAGGTGAAGTGGAACGTCTCGGAGCGCTGCACCCGAAAAAGGTGGACATCCGCATCGTGGCCGCCACCAATCGCGATCCTCAGCAGGCCGTCGAAACAGGACTGTTGCGCTCCGACCTCTATTTCCGGCTCAACGTCGTGCGCATTGATGTGCCGCTGTTAAGGGAACGCAGCCAGGATATTCCACAACTCGCACACTATTTCCTGGGCAAGTATGCAGCCGAGCTGGGACGCCCGACGCCACGACTGGATGAAGCGACACTGGACCACTTGCTGGCGTATGCCTGGCCCGGCAACGTGCGCGAACTGGAAAACCTGATGGAACGGGCCTGCGTGCTCTGTAGCGGTGACCGCGTCACCCTCGACCATCTACCCGCCGACCTCACCCAGCGCCCGCCAGCAATGCAGACCGCCTCCACCCAGTCTGCATTTGCATCGACATCACTGGTCTTGCGCACCCAGGTCGAGGCACTGGAGATTTCCCTTATCCAGGCCGCACTGGAACGCAGCGACAATAACAAGGCCGCCGCCGCCCGCTTGCTCGAAATCAGTGAGCGCGCTCTTTGGTACAAGCTCAAGCGGTACAAATTGTGACTTGGAAAAATAATGGCGACAAAAGTCATGCCTGCGAATATAGACGACATTTACCCGCTGACCTGCATGTCCTTGCCTACAAAAAACCCCGGCCAGGTGCCGGGGTCCATATACCCAACGCTATTTTCACTGCGCGCCTGGCAGGCAGCAGGACCTGCCTGCCAGCGCTTCTGCATCAGAACCGGATATGCGTGGAGTGATTGAGCGTGTACTTTGCGCCTGACCAGTTATCCACATGAAAACGGGTAAAAGGCAGCCCCGTCATTTCGAAGAAACGTCCCCAGCCAATCCGCTCAACCCACTCACCCAGGCGTTCCCAGTCCTTGGCATCCTCCTTGTAGCACTGCAGGATCTTCTTCACTACAGCAGTGGCCTCCGGCCAGCGGGGTGGGTTATTGGGCAAGCCCGCCACTACCAGCTTCTGGAAACTGGGTCTGGAACGGGCATTGGAATTCTTTCCACCGACCCAGATTGCCAACTTGGAATGCTCGGCATCATTGATCTGCATAGGTGGGCAGGGCGGATAACAGGCCCCGCAGCAGATACATTTCTTTTCATCCACCTCCAGTGATGGCCTGCCATCCACCAGCGCGGGCCGGATGGCAGCTACCGGGCAACGTGCCACCACGGATGGGCGCTCACAGATATTGGCGACCAGATCGTGGTTAATCTTGGGTGGTTTGGTGTGCTGGATGTTGATGGAGATATCAGCCTGCCCACCGCAGTTGATCTGGCAGCAGGACGTGGACATCCGCACTCGATTGGGCATTCGCTCATGTATAAACTCGTCATGCAGCGCATCCATAATGGATTTGGCCACCCCGGAGGCATCCGTCGCGGGGATATCACAGTGCAGGAAGCCCTGGGTATGGGCAATCATGGACATGGAATTACCCGTACCGCCAACCGGGAACCCCTCTTCATGCAACACGTCGATCAGGGCGTTCACACGGCCTTCGTCACCCAACATGAATTCAATGTTGCTGCGTATGGTGAAGCGCACGTATCCATCGGCATATTCATCCGCAATACGGCACAGCTTGCGAATGGTGTCGGTATCCATCTGTCGCTGGGTGCCCGCGCGTACCGTCCAGATCTCATCCCCATGCACCGAGACATGGTGCAACACTCCGGGGCGAGGACGCTCATGCCAGTCCCACTGGCCATAGTTCTTGCGCATGAGTGGATGCATGTACCGGAACGAATCCGGCACCCCGCTTTCAACCGCCTGGCGTACAGTATGCTGCATCACATGACTCCTTTTTTCTCTGCCTGGCGCTGACGCCACTTGTCGGCTTCTTCATCCCAGTCATCCATCCTCACGAATGAATTAGTCCGGGGTGCCGCCACCATCTCGGGCTCGATATCGATGCCCACACCTTCGAGGAAATTGGCAAGCCCGATTCGTTCGATCATTTCTCCGCAACGTTCATGCTCGAGACCGTTCTCGGCCCAGAAATCAATGATCGTTTCCGCAAGCTCCACCAGGCTCTCGTAATCCTCGTCGGTCTCCAGCTTCTTGAAGGGGATGATCACGGTACCGAACAGATCACCGATCTTGAGCGTACGCTTGCCACCCACCAGGATAGTGACACCCCGATCCTTGCCCGGTGAAAGCGCCTTGGTCATGACATTGATACAGTGCATGCAACGTACACAATTACGGTTATCGATCTCTACACTGTCATCGTCTTTCAATGTCATGCACTGGGTCGGGCAGCGTGTAATCACATTATCGATGACATATTGCCGTCCACGATCATTCACGAATTTCCTGACTTCATCCTGCTTGATCTGGATATCGTCGCGCCAGGTACCGATCACGGCCATATCCGAGCGCTGTATGGAGTTCATACAGTCATTGGGACAACCGGAAAATTTGAATTTGAACTTATACGGCAACGAAGGCCTGTGCAGATCATCGGTGAAGGAGTTCATCACCGTGCGATGTGCTACCGCCTCATGAAAACAGGAGTGTTCGCAGCGGGCTGAGCCGACACAGGACATGGAGGTGCGCACCGAGGGACCCGCACCGCCCATATCAAAGCCGAGTTCGTTGATGGCATCGAAGGCACCCTGCACGTTAGCGCTACTACAGCCCTGGAACATCATGTCGCCACTTTGACCATGCAGCGCGAGCAGGCCGGAACCGTGTTCATCCCATATATCGCATAGCTTGCGCAGGATATCGGTATCATAGTGCATACCCGGTGGAGGCATGATGCGCAGGGTGTGAAATTCCTTGGATGCCGGGAACTTGTCCGGCACCTCGGAGAATCGCGGGATAACCCCTCCGCCATACCCCAGCACTGATATCGTGCCACCTTTCCAGTACCCCTTCTTGTTCTGGTATGAATGCTCAAGCTGACCCAGAAGATCCGCCATCATTTCATTTTTTTCCGCCAGCCGCTTGAAGCCAGTTACGAAGCTGGGCCATGGGCCACTTTCCAGCTGATCCAGATTCGGTGTTTCATGCTTTTTTTTCATCGGTAATGTCTCCCGTGAATTACCATAAGAACCTACTTCGCGGTACCCAGCGCGCAATAGAAATCATGTTCGCCTCGACCTTCCAGCATGCAGCGGATAAACGGGTTAACCGCTACGCCACCTGATATCACAATGAAGGTCATGACACCGCATCCTTGCGGCACACTCACCGGCATACTTTTGTGCCGATAAAAACGCTTACCTGACCACTACAGCTGGGAAATTTTCTTGCGCTACTCATAACCACTCTTTTGCCAACCATCGTGTTTTCAATATAAGTTGGCATTAATAAAACGCAAACGATATATATCGATCCATAATATTGAATCTGCCAATACTATTTGCGATCTATATCAATTTTTTACTTTGCTTATCGGTTATGACAGGGAGAGGAAATAACAGATGAACAGCCTGTGATGCGATGCAAAAAACCACCACCAGATGCATTGTACTTATGCGTTTAACCATACCGGCCATGAACAGCAACAGGGAGGGATTTCCTGTGCGACTGGCGTACTACTTCCTGAGAAAGATGCCAGCGAACGTCTGCCGATGGATCCCAACCAACGTCCGAAGAACATAACCGTTGGTCAGCCGCCAGATCCATCGCCAGTGAAAGACGAAACAACGGAATGCAGTAACAAAAAAGCGGCGCCGCGATTACTGGAAAGCAGTGAGCAGGGATTGCGGCACAAGATCAATCGATATGAATTGTGGTGTGCAAAACGGGGCACCGGTTGTACCCGGCACCTGACTTCTGCGCATCAACAGCGAAAGAAAGCAAAGAATCAGCCAGGCATCCGCGGGCGCAGATATTTTCGTGGAGTCTAGGAAACGTGGTTGATGAGGCAAATGAATGCACACCTACCAAAGCTCCTCTCCCGGAACGGGAAGCACGCAGGGCCGCCACAACCGGGGCGGCCTTGTATTTCTGGTGAACCTGGCGGGCACGACTGTCCGCATGTATTAGGACTTACAGGACCTGAATCTCCAGGCCCAGTTCTTCGCACAACGCCTTTTTGCTGCTATTGGTGATAACCGCCACGCTCGCCTGCTCCGGCCGCAGGTAGATTTCCCCCGCCCGCCGCAGGTCTTCAACGGTTACCTCCAGCACTCGCTGGCGATAACGTTTGCGCTGTTCCGGCGTGCGGCCGAACAGATTGTTGAAAAAGGCATCGCGCGCCTCGCCCGCCGGTGAACCGGGTTTATCGATGGAACCGATCACCCCCAGGATGGATTCTTCCACCTGGCGCCATACCAGCTTGCCGTTCAGCAGCCAGTCGATGGAGCGATCGAAATCGTCCAGCGTTTCCACCAGGCGTGGATCACGATAGGAATAGAATCGCAGTGCCGCGGCATCGGTATCGTGACTGGCGCCACCACCATAGGCACCACCCTGCTCACGAATGGTCCGGTGCAGGAAACCGTTGCGAAGCACACCTGCCATCACCACCAGCACAGGCGCATCGGGGTGATCCGCGGGTACGGTGGGATACGCCTTGGCGCAGAAATTCACCTGGGTACTGGTGGTCCAGGCCTGACGTACAGTATTACGCACCGGCGCCAGCGCCATTGGTTGATAGCCTGCCGCCACTGCCGTTGCGGTCTGCCATTGTTGCTCCAGCTCCTGCTGCAACTGACTGCGGCGGTCCTGTTCGCCGACCAGCAGGAACTGACGCGGTGCTGCCAGAATAGCCTGGTGAATGGTCTGCAGCTGATCGGCCAGTTGTTCCAGGTTTGGACCTTCATCCAGTTCGTCATCGAGTTGCTTGAGACGACGAATACCCGCCAGGCCTCGCTGGCGATGCAGCAGTTCCGCCACCGGACTCATACCGGAAGCAGCGGCCTGCATGGCCAGGCCATGGCCGTTGCCGGTGACGCTCTGTTCCCGGCGCGCCCGCTGCTGGGATACCAACTCGCGAATGCGGCCCAGCTCATCGAAACGTACCTGTTCCAGTGTGGTACGCATCAGTTCGGTCATCGCACTGTGATTGCGGATCAGCGCCTTGCTGGACAGCACGAAGATACCCTTCGCCTGCTGCTCGTCCGCCACGGCAGCGCGAACGGATGTGGTCGCGCTCACGCCGCCGCTGACACTGGACTGCCAGGCCTGCATGGCCATGTAATCTTTGTCACCGCAGCCCAGCTCCGCCAGGTAGGTGGCATACTGGGGCAACAGCTCCATGAGCTCGGGCGACAGTGCGGGTATATCGATAACGACCTGCTGGTAGGCAATCCCGTTGGTACCCTGGGCATAGAAATGAGCCGGTTTGCCGGCCAGGGTCAGTCCCTCCCCCCTGGCGATGGGTAACTCAACCGGAATATCCTCCAGCCCCACCTTGGGCAGGATCTCCGGATCATCTTCCTGCAATTGGCGGGCGGACAGGGCTGCGGCCTGCTCCACCACGCGCAGCCGCTCCGCCTCTGTCATCGCGGCCTTCATGGCCGCCAGTCGTGCGGCCTCGGCAGCGTCACGGCGTTCACTCAGCTTCGGCTCCGGACGCAGGGTCAGGTGCACACGGTGCGGGTTGTCGAGCAGCCAGTCACGTACCAGGCCAGGGATGAACTGCGGGTCCTGAATCGCGATCCGCAGATGTGCCAGTACCGGATCGAGATCCATGGCTGCTACCGGGTCACCGCGGTGAATGGCGGACGAGAGTCCTTCGAGAATCAGTTGCAGACCATACGGATAACCATCACCGGCCACCTCGCGCTGACTCAGTTCCAGCTGATGCAACACCGCCTCGACACGCTCCAGCGGCACACCTTCGTCGGCCACCTTCTGCAATACCTCCAGCACCATCTGCTCGAAGGCCGCGGCATGTTCCGGGCGACTGCCTTCCAGCCCGCACATGAAACTCATTTCATAATTGGAGGACTCCAGGCCACACAACGGCGAGGGTGCCGAAGCCAGCTCTGTCTTTTCCAGTGCATGGCGCAAGGGCGAGGCACTGTCATCCAGCAACACCCCTTCCAGCAGCTGGGCCTTCATCTGCTGTTCCAGGTCGGTGCTGGTACCCAGCAGCCAGCCCATCACCAGGTGGGTCTTGTCCTCGACACGCTGATCGCCATCCAGGGCATAAGCCTCCTCCACGTAGACCGGTGCGTAGTAGCGCTTCTCCGCCGCCACCGCAATGGTGAGATCGAGCGGCTCGAAACGGGACAAGGCCCTCTCCTCGAAGCGGGCCTGGTGTTCATGGGCGGGAATATCGCCATAGGTCATGAACACGGCGTTGGACGGGTGATAATGAGTACGGTAGAAATCCTGCAACTGCTCGTAACTGAGATCGGGAATGTGCTCAGGGTCGCCACCGCTGTTGTAGTGATAGGTGGTGGTGGGGAACAGGTATTTGGTCAATGTCTGCCACAGGGTGCTCACCGGTGAACTCATGGCCCCTTTCATTTCGTTGAACACCACGCCCTTGAACACCAACTCGGAATCGGGATTGGCCGGCTCGGCGAATTCAACGCGATGGCCTTCCTGGGCGAAATCCAGCGGGTCCAGCCGCGAAAAAAACACCGCATCCAGGTACACATCGAGCAGGTTGTTGAAATCCTTCCGATTCTGGCTTGCAAAGGGATAGGCGGTCCAGTCGCTGCTGGTGAAGGCGTTCATAAAGGTATTCAGCGAGCGGCGGATCATCATAAAGAAGGGATCGCGCACCGGGTACCGCTCGCTACCGCACAGGGCAGTATGTTCGAGGATGTGAGCCACGCCACAGGAATCGGTGGGCACGGTGCGCAGCGCAACCAGGAACACGTTCTCCGGATTATCCGTTGCCAGGTGATAGTGGGGAGCACCGGTCCTGATATGGCGATATTCCTCCACCACCAGATTGAGTGCATCGATACGCTGGCTGCGTTGCCAGGTGAAGGCGGGGTGGACCTGGGCCGGAGCGGCCATGGAAGGCGTGTCTTGCAATACCGTGCTCATCAACGAATCCTTAGTGTTAAGGCAATGAAGGCGCATTGTAACCCGCCCGCAGAGTCCACCGGCAAAGACCCGATGGACCGTGGGCGATATGGAGCCGGAATCCTACCGGCAGGTGGACAGATAGCGGGCCGCCGGTCCCTTGCAGGGATCAGCGGTAAAGCGGGGTTCTTCCGCGGGGACTGACTCAGTTTCTTCAGCAGCCGCATCGGCGGCGGCCTCCCGCACGCCCGCATCCGGAGCGGTGGAGGCTTCCACGATCAACGTGGTCTCCCGGGCTGGTGACAGTGTAGCAGCGAGGGATTCCTGCGCGATGCCCTCGCTCCCCCGCACACCCTCCTGCGGCACCGTCGTCGCTGGTGCAGGAGAGACGTCCGGTTCCGGCACCACGCCTGGCGATGGGGCCACTGCCTCCTGAGGCACCGGCCCGTCGGGGGTCAGCGTGATCGGTTCTGGCCAGACAACCAATGGAACCTCGTCGGCTTCTGCTGGCGCCACTGGCTGCGGGGTGGGAGCAAGGGCCGGTTTCGCGACCTCCCGTAACGGCGCGGAGACAGGATCGGGAGACGTCTTGACCAGGGAAGCCGGGGCCAGCCCGGTATCCACACCCGCCGGTTTCGAAATCGCCGGTGTCTCCTCCATAACCTCCCCCTGCTCCGGGTCTTCCTGCTCCAGAACCGGCAGTGCCGCCGGGAGTGGCGCGGTTACCGGTGCCTCTGTAGACGCGGGTGCTGGTGCCGGCGCCGGCTCAGCTACCGTCACGACCGGGCGCCGTTGGACAATCCCTTCCCATTTGTCCGGCTCCGGTTTTTGCTCCCCAGTATCGGGCAGGGCAGGAACAATCTTCTCGACCCCGGAAGGCACAACAGCCGGGGCCACAATGGCCTCCACCGGCTGGGAGCCCGGATACCAGTAGACCACCCCACCCCCCGCCAGCAGCACTACCACAAGGCCGGCCACGCGCCACAGACCGGGTTTCGCTGTTGTGGTGGCTTCCATCGCTGGCGTCACCGGCGGCGGTGCGTGCTCCGCAACCGCAGATATCGCCTGCGGCTCCGCGGCTACCGGCACATGAGTACGCTGCGGCTCCCGCAACGCGGTCGGGACCGCACTATCGGCCAGCCGGCGCAGCCATTCGGCATCGCCCTCCGGCACCGGAACGGCCAAATCAGAGGACCCGGCGGTCTCGGCCGGCTCAGCATCCGGCACCGACACCGGCTCAGCCGGCGCCGACGTCAAAATCTCGGGTTCGGCAGGCGCTGCCGTACCCTCCGTCACTCTCGCCGCTTCGCCCGAGGTAACAATGGCCACCCGGTCCACACCCCCCTCATTCACCGCCGGCGCAGGCTCTTCCGGCTGCGATACGGCGCTCGGTGTTGCAGTGGGCGCCGGGGCGGCCTGCGCGATGTCCCCCACCGGAGATGCTGCCTCCACCGGCAGGGAGGTTTCCCGCACCACGCTCAGGGCCCGAATATGTTCCACCGCTTCCAGCGGTGGGGCCATGGCCGCCAACCGCAAGGCCGGTGGCGCACCGGAAGACTGGCGTTCACGCACCACGGCATGCACGATCTCCTCACCGATGACCGCATTGCCCTCGGCATAGCCATAGACCAGGGCGGTATCGCAAAGCAGATTGATGACACGGGGTATGCCGCCACTGTAGCGATACACCGAGGCCGCCGCCTCCGGGGTAAACAGCTGCGGATCCGCACCGGCCACCAGAATGCGATGACGGATGTACTGGAGCGTGTCGTCGCGCCCCAGGGGGGCCAGATGGAAATCCATCAGGATACGCTGTGCAAACTGGGCCAGTTCAGGACGTTTCAGGGTATCGCGCAGGCCGGCCTGCCCAACCAGGATCACCTGCAGCACCTGGTGTTTGTCGGCATTCACATTGGACAGCATACGCAGCTCTTCGAGGGCGTCCACGGTCAGATTCTGGGCCTCGTCAACGATCAGCACCGTGCGACGACCGCGACCATACTGCTGGATGACGAAATCGATAAAGCGCTCATGCTGCTCCACCGGGCTGCCTCCGCCGCGCAGTCCATAGGCCATCAATATCCAGTCCATCAACTCGCCGAAGCTATTGAGGGTATTGCTGACCAGGCCAACGCAGTAATCACCGCCCATCAGGGTCAGCAGCTTGCGAATCAGGGTGGTCTTGCCGGCACCGATTTCGCCACTGATGACACAAAAACCAGCCTGGTTGTGCAGGCTCAATTCGAGCAGGCCCATGGCCTTTTCATGCTGTGGACTGAGATACAGATAGGCAGGATCGGGCAACAGGGAAAAGGGCTTTTCCCGAAACCCGTAGAATGCATCGTACATTGGTACGCAACCCCCTCGACAAGGCGCACGACCAGGAACACGCAAAGCCCCCCGGCAGGCGCATACGCCGCTGATTTTTTGTTGTCGTTGTTAGCTTGACCGGGGCCTTCCCACATACCCCTGGACAAGTATCATTTTACCATAGCATATGGATTTGTTCGCCCGTCAGCTTGGCGCCGGCAACCCATGGCGATCGGGGGAATCCGCCCGTTCACGGCTACCGCCCCACCCAGGGAATGCCAGAAAATCAGTGGCTTCTCCGGCGCAACACTACGTGTCTCTACAAGGTGACACCAGACGGTATCCGCATCCTCAACGGATGCCCACCTCGGTTGGATGGCCAGCGCTCTGGCCATAGCCCCGGTAATCGATAGTCAGCGCCGCCAGTCCGAACCGGTGCAACAAGGCCAGGCGCCCCAGGCAATGGGAGAGATGGCCGGCATTGCCATGCAGGATCAGCACCACGCGCCGCAGGCGTGGTTTCCTGCGTCCTGGAGGTACTTCAGGCTGACCACAATACGCCCATCACCCGCAACGGGTAGAGACCCACCAATCCTCCCGGCAGATACCGCAGACTCTCCATCCTGCCTCCGCACTCAACGAATACCGCCATTACAATCGCGGATGAACACCCGCCCCTGTTCGCGTACAATGCGCTCCCCATAACACCAAGATAAGGGACCCTTACTTTCATGGCTCTTCGACGCCTGTTGTTTCTCCTGCCCCTGCTGGGCCTGCTGTTGCAGGGGGCAGCCCATGCCTCCACCGACACCCCGCCGTCCGCAAGGGATGTGGTCATGCTGACCACGGAAAAACTGATCCTGGCCCTGCAGGACCAGCGCGATTCCGTCAAAGAAAACATGGACACCGCCTATCGCCTTGCCGATGCCACCGTTATCCCCTATATCGACTTCCCCCGCATCACCCGCTGGGTGACCGGCAAGTACTGGCGCAGTGCGACCCCGGAGCAGCAGCAGCGACTCACCCGCGCCTTTACGGAACTGCTGACGCGCTCCTATGTCACCGCCATGGTGACCTATGCCGATCAGATCCTGGCCCATGCCAATAATGTGCAATACCCGCCCGCGCGTTCCCAGCAGGAAGGCAAGAACGCCCTCGTGACCATGCTCATCAAACTGGAAAACAACAAGGACGCGGTGGTCCAGTACCAGATGTACCTCACCGAGCAAGGCTGGAAGATCTATGACGTCAAGGTGGAAGGGGTGAGCCTCGCCATCACCTATCGCAGCAGTTTTTCTCAGGAAATCGCCAAGGGCGGCATCGAAGGCCTGATCACGCTGCTCGAGTCCCGCAACCAGTCGGCCACAACCGACCCACTGCCCGCCATCACTCCCTGATCCCGGTGCCGACACCACCAGCCTAGCTATTTTTCGCCTGCGGGAGGCAGGCCTCTGCACAACGGTCTACCCTGTATAATGATGACCGAATCAGGTACAGGAGAGCGGTCAGCCAGTACCCGCAGCAAGCTGCCAAGGAGTGCAATATGAAGGCATCCATCTCGACCACCGGCAACCGGGCAAAAGCCAAACACGCCACCAGCAAACCCACAAAACCCGCCAGTACCCGCACCACAAAAAAAGCCAGCCCCGGCATCACCCAGGACCAACTGCATCAACTGATCGCCGAGGAAGCCTATTTACGTGCCGAACGGCGCGGCTTCGCAAATGGCAACGCCCTCGATGACTGGCTCGCGGCCGAGCAGAGCATTACCCATCGTCTCACCCAAGGCCTGGAACAGCAGAACAAAAGCTGAGTACGGCCAGGGAGACACTGCCAGTGCCTGTGTGCGCAAATGTGGACACAGTGCACATTTCTGGTCCCGTTCTTGATCTACGCTGTAAACAATGAAAGCCTGTACGGGACCCGCTTATGTTGTCCAGCAAGCTGCAGCAATACCTGGAACATCTGCACCTGCCCTATGCGCTGATCCGGCATCCCAGGTCGGATTCCCTTATTGAGGCAGCGGACAGTGCCGATGTACCGCTTGGCCAGTTGGCACGTGCCGTTATTCTGGCCGATGCCCATGGCCTGGTGATGTCTGTACTACCCGGTGATCATCTGCTGAATTTCACCGCCCTGAGCGAATTGCTGGGCCGCCGCATGCGGCCCGCCACCGTGGATGAAATCGAGCCCCATTTCCCCGACTGCGCCATCGGCTCGATACCACCCGTGGCCGAGCCATTCGATTTTGAGGCCGTGGTCGATGAGCGCCTGGCCGCGATGGAGACGGTCTACCTTGAACCCGGCTCCCACGATGCCCTGTTACGCCTCAGCGGAGCTGATTTCCAACTCATTCATACCACCTCACGCTGGGGGCGCATTGCCCGTCCGGTGCAGGCACTGGCGAGCCGCAACGAATACGATTTCGTCCTGCCCGATGGCATCGAACACCATAAGCTGACCGAACTGTGCCCGCCGGAAAACATTCGACTCCGCATCGAAAATCAGCAGGACCTGCCCGCCATGCCGGAGATGGCCCACCGCCTGCTACGCCTGCGTAACGATCCCAAATCCACCATTGCCGACCTGACCGGCATCGTGGAACTGGATCCCAGCCTGGGCGCTCAGGTGATCCGCTATGCCACCTCCGCCTACTTTGGTTATCGCGGCCAGGTAAATTCCATTGAACAGGCCATTACCCGCGTGCTGGGCTTTGAAACCGTGCTGAACATGGCGCTGGGCATCGCCGCCGGAAAATCCTTCCGCACCCCCAAGGATGGGCCACTTGGCCTGTCCGCCTTCTGGCGCCACGCCATCTACAGCGCCGCCCTGTGTCAGAGCCTGGCAGCGCTGACACCTCGCGCACTGGGGATCAAGCGTGGCATGGCCTACCTCACCGGCCTGCTGCACAACCTGGGGTTCCTGCTACTGGGCCATCTTTTCAAACCGGAGTTTTTCCTGCTCAATAAAACCGTGGAGCTAAACCCGGAGGTACCCGTACCCCTTATCGAGCGCCGTCTGCTGGGCATCGACCATCCCCAGATGGGGGCGGCCCTGATGCGCGCCTGGGAAATGCCGGAGGAAGTCGTCGTCGCCGTACGGGAACACCACAACGAACAGTACCGCGGTGAACATGCCCCCTATGCCAACCTGGTGCTGCTGGCCGACCAACTGTTACGTGGCTATGACATCGGTGACGGCGCCCGAGAAGATCCGCCGCCGGTGATCCTGACCAATCTGGGCATGGACTTCGATGAGGTGATTCAACTCACCCAGCATGTGGTGGAGGATGTCGACGGGCTCAACGGCATGGCCCGGCTGCTGGCCGGCTGAGGCTGGACCCGCCCCGACAATCAGACTACTCTTTATATGACCTAGACCAAGGATGGCCGCAACGTACGGCTCTCCCGCGCCAGTATCACAATAACAACACGGGGATGTGGCATGCATACCAATCCACAGGTTCAACAACGATCCATCCTGCTGGTCCGCGACCAGATTCAGCAAAGCCTCGAGCAGGCGGCGGAACATCTCGACCACTATTATCGTGATGCGGCCCGCCGAGAAGACCTTCAACACTGCCAAACCCAGCTGCAGCAGGTGGCAGGCTGCCTGACCATGCTTGACCTGCCCGGCGCCGCCAGTCTTACGAAGGAGATGCTGGCCTTGATCGAGGCAATCGGTGACCCCGTACGCATCAAGCATGAGCGCTGCTGCGAACTGCTCGTTGCCGCCACCCTGTTCTTGCCTCGCTACCTCGAATACGTACGCAGCCAAGGCCATGAAACCCCGGTCCTGCTGCTGCCCACCATCAACCTGCTGCGCTTCGTGCGCCGTGCCGGCCTGATCCCGGAACACGCCTTTGTCCCGCATCACATACCCGCGGTTGCGCCACCCGAGCCCAGTCATTGCCTTGCACCCGATCCCGCGCTGACACAGCGCGTGCGTCATCTGCGACACCTGTACCAGGCCGGCCTGCTGGGCGTGATCGGAAACCGGTCCCTGCTGGTTCACCTGCGCTTCATGTCCCACGCCATCGAGCGCCTGCGGCGACTGTGTGGGGAACAGCCCTTCAACGAACTGTGGGAACTGACCCAGGGACTGCTCGAAGCGGTGCTGGACGGTAGCCTGACCCTCGACACCTCGATCAAGCATACCTTCGGTGTGGTGGACCGGCAGATCCGTGCCCTGGGGGAACAGGGGCCCGCGCGACTGGCACGGCCAGTGGATGCGGATCTGCGGGCACAGCTCCTGTTTTATCTGGCAAAAGCCAATCCTGCCGGGCTACGGGTCCGCGCCCTGCAAGCACACTACCAGCTTGATGGCTGCGTGGAGGATGACCGCTATCTGGAGCAGGAACGCCGTCGGCTGCAGACACCGGACCACACCGCGACCCAGGCCGTAGCCAGGCAACTGCTCGACGAGCTCAACGAAGTGAGAGCCCGCATTCAGGCTCTGCCCGGCAACAAGCCGGCGGAGCATGGAACTCTTCGCCCCCTGGCCCTCACCCTGGATCAGATTGCCCTGACCCTGGAGCTTCTGGGATTACAGACCGCCGTCGAGCAGTGCCGCCAGATTGCCCGGCAACTGATGGTGTCGGATGGCGCGAGCGGCGATCACGATATCCAGACCCTGGCGGACCTTCTGGTCAGCATCGAATCCACCCTGCAGTCCTATGCCCTGGGCGTTCCTGCCGAAACCCTCAACCAGGGTGAACAAACCGATTTCAGCCAGGCGGAACGCAATACCCTGCAGGCAGCCCGTCAGGCCATTACCGCAATCAAACAGCATCTGGATCAATACCTGGACCCTTATGCTGCGGGATTCGGCCAGCCACAACACATGCACCCGGTATTATCGCTGCTGCACGAGATGCAGGGTGCCCTGCAGCTACTGCAGCTCGACCAGCTGGCCGACACCCTGCCACCACTCATTCGCTACCTGAACAGCTGCCAGCACCATCAACACCCGCCAGCAGCAGGGGAACTGGAGGCCCTGGCCGATACCATCGCCGGTGTGGAATGGTTCCTGGAGGACTACGAGGAACATCGCGGGCAAGGGGAGGCGATACTGGAAACCACCCATCGGTGCGCCCACAGCCTGTCGACGGAAGTTGCCAACTCCCCCACGCAGTTCCACTGATCCCGCCCGCGATCCCCGTCCACTTCACCAGCCGGGGGCCGTCACTAAGCATTCCCTGCGTACCGCCGCTAGCCCTCAGGCAGGGGGCCAGGTGCCTTTCCGGGCACCACCTGCGACAGGGAGCGGTACATGAAACTGGAAAAAATCGTCTTCTCGTTTTTCATTATTCTGGCCATGACCCTGAACTTCGGGTTTGTGCTGGGCGGGATGTCGACCCTCGAGCATCACAGCGTATACCTGCTGTTCGCCGTCATTGTCGTGAGCCTGATCGCCACGGTGCTGAAGTTCGGTGACCGCTCGCAGGTAGGCGCCATGATGCTTGCCACCAGCCTGGTGGCGGATCTGCAACTGATCGTCGCTGCCATCCTCTGGGCCATGGCCACCCATGTGCATGAGGCGGGTGTGACCTCTGCCACGCTGGCCAATGTTGTCTCGCTCAGTGCCGGCGCCCTGGTGGCCCACGTCATCGCCGTGGTCCTGCTGATTATCGAGACCAGCATGCTGCGCCGCTGAGCCACACGACCCATGAACAAGGTCACCTCTCTCATCCTGCGTCAGATGCAGCGTCCGCTGATTGCCCTGATTCTCGCCTACAGCATCTCCATACTCGGCATGGTCGCCATCCCCGGTACCGATGACCAGGGTAACCCCTGGCACATGAGCTTCTTTCATGCCTTCTACTTCGTGACCTACACTGCCACCACAATTGGATTTGGTGAGATCCCTCACGCGCTCAACGAGGCACAGCGCTTCTGGGCGCTGGTGTGCATCTATCTGAGCGTGGTCAGCTGGCTGTATGCCATCGGCAAGATTCTCACCCTGGTGCAGGACCCGGCGTTCCGTCAGGCCACCACGGAAATGCAGTTCATACGCGATGTACGCCGTATCAGCGAACCCTTCTACCTGGTATGCGGCTACGGCGATACCGGCACCTCGCTGCTGCGCGCCTTTTCTGAACGCGATCTGCGCGCCGTGGTGGTGGACAATACGGCGGCGCGCATCAACCAGCTGCCGCTGAAAAACTACAGCATGCCGGTGCCAGGCCTGTGCGCCGATGCCACGTTGCCGGACAACCTGATCAAGGCCGGGCTGCAACACCAGAAATGCAGGGCCGTACTGGCGCTCACCAGCTCCGATCACATCAATCTGAAGATCGCCATCACCAGCAAGCTGCTCAGTGCCCACCTGCCGGTGATCTGCCGCGCCGACACCCACGACGTGAACAGGAACATGGCCTCCTTCGGCACCGACCATATCGTCGATCCCTTCGAGACCTTTGCCGATAGCCTGGAGATGGCACTGCATTCCCCATCCATCTATCTGCTGTATGACTGGCTCACCGGAGTACCCAACACCCTGGCCGAGGATCCGCTCTATCCACCCAAGGGGGTTTGGGTGATCTGTGGTTTCGGACGCTTCGGCAAGGCCGTCTACCAACGGCTGGTACGTTACGGTATCGAGGTACGCATCATCGAGGCGTTACCGGAACGGGCCCGCTGCCCCGATGGCTGCAAGGTGGTCCAGGGACGCGGGACCGAGGCAGACACCTTGTTGCAAGCCGGCATCAATACTGCCGTAGCCCTGGTGGCCGGCACCGATGACGACTCCAACAACCTGTCGATCATGATGACCGCGCTGGAACTCAACCCCGACCTGTTCCTGGTGGCGCGGCAGAACCAGCGCGCCAATCGCGCACTGTTTGCGGCGGTACATGCGGAAATGATCATGCAGCCCGCTGAAGTGATCTCCCGCAAGGTGCGTATCCTGCTCGCCACGCCGCTGGTGGCAGACCTGCTGGAGGAAGTGAAGGATCAGTACAGCAGCTGGGCCAATATTCTCATCAGCCGTATCGCCGCGGTGATGGGCGACATCCTGCCTCATCTATGGGCCATCAAGATCAACAGTGGCCAGGCTGGCGGCGTAGTTGAAGCCCTGCGCCTGGGCCGGCGGGTGTGCCTGGGCCACCTGCTCACCGACCCGCGCCATTCGGACCAGGAACTGGCCTGCATCCCGCTGTTACTGCTGCGCGATGGCAGTCGCATCCTGACCCCGGAAAGCCGGCTGGAATTGCAGGAGAATGACCAGATCCTGTTCTGTGGCAGCCCGGAGATCGCCTCCAGCATGGCGTTGACCCTGCAAAACCTGAATGCGGTGGACTACATCATGAACGGTGAGTCGGGACCGGATGGGTATATCTGGCGCTGGCTACACTGGCGGGGGCGGGAAAAAGAACGCCGGACCCTGTCGCGGGCAGGGTAAGCAGCGCGTACCGGGTGGCGCAGCCGCGACGATCACTTACTGCAGAAACTCCGGCTTGACGAAATTCAATTTCAATTCCGGCGCAAAGTCACGGTCAAACACCAGATCGACGGCGGTGCCATCATCCTTCTGCACCCCCCGCACCTGACGAAGGTCCGGAATACGCTGTGCAAGATAGGCACAGGTGGCCGCCGCCAGGGCTTCGTTGCCATCCTGCACCGCCTGCATCAGTTGCTCGGCGACGAACTGGGCCCGCTGCAGGCCATCGGGCCTGGTGATATCACTTCCCCCCAGCCGAATGCCGTCGTCCATCCGGGCATCCATGCGATCGAGATACGCCCGCTGATCATCGGGCAGGATCTTGCCGCGGTCGTATTCCAGCTGGGACTCACCATTGAGGACAACGGTCAAACGTAACGGTTTCATATACGAGATAATCGACTATCAGGCCCGTTGCTTGCCGCCACCCAGGCAGGGCGGTGACATGGGGGCATTGCCGTTCTTGTCCTGCCAGTCCTGCTGGGTATAGGTATGCAGGGCCAGGGCATGGATCTGATTCTGCAACTCGTCGGCCAGGATCTCGTTGATCATGCGGTGGCGGGCCACGAGTGTCTTGCCCTCAAAGCCATCACTCACCACCACCACCTTGAAATGGGATTCCGAACCCGGCGGCACGTTGTGCCGGTGGCTCTCGTTTTCCACCTGCAGGTGCAGCGGCTGCAACTGCTCCGCCAGTTTCGCTTCAATGCTTGCCTGTACCGTCATATTCGGATGCTCCCTCAATGGGGTTTGGTATCGATGGCGGCTATTGTACCCAAAGCCGGGACCGGCATATCAGCATACCCGGTGTGTGTTTTCAGTCTGCCACGACCGGCAGCGCCAGCCGTCCCAACTCCTGCGCAATGGCCTCGGCATCCAGTGCCAGGTAATCATCGCGATTGAACGTGATAAAGCCGCCACAGAGTTCGTACCAGGAAAAACCCGTGCTCCAGTCCGGCGCCGCCACACTGCCCTGCATACACCGCGGCAACACATACAGGCAGCCCGGCAGGTACAGCAGGTTATAAGCTGTCTGGCGCGCATGCAGTTCCTCGATCGCCGCCCAGGCCTCCGCCGCTGAGCCGAATTGCATGCAGGGTAGCGGATACTTCCTCAATCCACCGTTGTGACGCCAGTGGGCAGCCGCCACCGGCAACGGCTGTTCGCGCAGGAACATCTGGAAATGCTGGTGATTCACCGAGGCATAGGCACCGATGGAGTTGTAACCAAATCCGACGCCGGGCAGGCGCGCACCCAGCGCCTCAGCCAGGTTCCAGAGATACTCATGATCCACCGCTGTAAGAAACTGGGGCGCATTGCGTTCCCGCTCCAGCACCAGCAGGCCGTGCAGGTCCACAAAGGGATACTTGTTGTAGTAGAGATCCACGGCACGCCCCTGTAGTGCCCCCGACCAGAAGACCTCCTGCAGCATAAACGGCTTGTTGAAACTGAAACCATTCGGGTCGAAAGGACGGTATAGCTCAGTGGCGGCCTGCCCGCCCATGCGTCGCGGCCGAAAGGAACGCAGCAGATTGAACTGCACCTCCCAGTCTCCGCTGCGGCGGTATTCGGTGCAGGCCAGTGACGCAAAACCAATGCTCAGCATTTTCAGCCACACCAGCAGGTCCTCCTGATCACCGGCCACACGACGACCGGCGCGAAAGGCGCTACGGTATTCCTCCGCGAGCGTATCGAAACGGGAACTGAGGCGGGGATGCACCCGGTCCAGAAACGCCGGATCGGCAAAGGCATTGGCGCAGACCAGGATGAATACCCCGAGGCCATCCCGCTCCAGCAGGCCCTCCAGGCCGGCGGCAAAACAATCGCGAAAATCCTCTGGACTGGCGAATACCCTGGCCTGCTTCATACTTCCCCTGCTGCTGCGATCATGGAAACCGTATGGGCAAGCCCTCTACAGGGCCTGCCCATACGCTGTGCGCATAATAGGGGGCATGCTGGAAATAGGCAAAACAGTCACGTATCCGGGTTTCCCGGTGCATACCCGGCGCATCTAGCCTCACACCACGCAGCCGAGGAACACCATCCTTGCGTGTCCACATCACCCGCACCTCCAATGGTTGCTGATCTTCGTAGCCGCGCAGATCAGCAAAGCCGATACAGGCGCAGGTGCTTTCCAGCTCGTGACTGCCGTCCAACACTTTCACATGCAACTGAACCGGCACCCGTGATGCACTGCGTTGTTCATTCTCGCCCCATCGTTCAGCGACTTCCCCATGTCGAAAGGTGAAGCGCGACGGCAACCGGTTGATGCCTTCACTCGCATTGAACGGCTCATCACCGGTGGCGGCGGTCTCCACCTTCTCGGAGTATTCCTTTATGGTATGGAACAGCCGGTCGAGGCTTTGCGAAAGCTGATCGAAGCTGCGCATCTGGGTCTGGCTGACATGGGGGATTTCATTGCTCAAGGACGCGGTTTCGTCAAAGACCTGGGCCATGACCGCGAGCACCCGCTCACTTTCGCGGGCACTTTCCTGGCTGGCCAGCCTGCGCACCTCATCGGCCACCACGGCAAAGCCACAGCCCTGCCCGCCGGCGCGTGCCGACTCGATGGCGGCGTTCAGCACCAGCAGGTTAGCCTGTTCCGCAATAGTGCGGATGGTGGCGATAATATTGAAAATGGATCCGCAATGACCGCCCCGGGTTTTGATTCCAGAAACAGGCTCGTGATCAAAATCCTCACCGCCCAGTCCTTCCTCTTCGACCTTGACGCATGAGCCCTGATCCTGAAGCAGCCTGGCATCCAGGCCGCGGTTTATCGGTAACGCACTGGACGGTAAGCAAATTGTGCCGGACGAGTGCATGGTGTAGCCTAGCCACCTCACGGCGCCCGTAGCGCCCAGTACCCCGGCCGGCCCCGTTGCGGGTCTGCCTGCACAGAAGGACTTCCGGATTTTGTCATCACGCGTCGAACAGCGCCTGGCTCGCCTCCACAATGGGGGGCAGCAGGCACAATTGGCCGGTGGGCTCATCGGCCTGGAGAAAGAAAGTCTGCGGGTCGCACCCGATGGCAGCATTGCACAGACGCCCCACCCCGCCGTCCTGGGTGCCGCCCTCACCCACCCCTGGATCACCACGGACTATTCCGAGGCCCTGCTGGAATTCATCACCCCCCCCTTCAGTGATTCCCTGGAGGCGCTGCGCTTTCTGCGTGACACCCAGCAGTTTGTCTACCACCAGCTGGGAGAGGAATTTCTCTGGGCCACCAGCATGCCCTGCGTGGTCTCCGGAGAAAGCAGCATCCCCATCGCCCAGTACGGAAATTCCAACGCCGGCCTCATGAAAACCGTGTATCGCCGTGGCCTGGGTCACCGCTATGGCCGCATGATGCAGGTGATTGCCGGCGTGCATTTCAATTACTCGGTCCCCGAGGCCTTCTGGCCGGTCTACCGGGAATTGGAAGGCGATCGCCGGGCACTGCCTGAGTTCATCTCCGCCTCCTACTTCGGCATGATCCGCAATCTGCAGCGCTATGGCTGGCTGATCCCGTACCTGTTCGGTGCCTCGCCGGCGGTTTGCGCCTCGTTCCTGGGTTCGCTGGAAACCCGCATGCCCCGGTTCGACCCCCACACCTATTACGAACCGTTCGCCACCTCCCTGCGCATGGGCGACATCGGCTATCAGAACAGCCGCGAGGACAAGGCGGGCGTCAAGGCCAGCTACGATAGCCTGGAGGCCTATGTCGCCAGCCTGACCAAGGCCATCGAGACCCCCTGTCCGGAGTATGCCAAGCTGGGCGTGGTGGTGGACGGTGTCTACGAACAGCTCAATACCAACCTGCTGCAGATCGAAAACGAGTATTACAGCACCATTCGTCCCAAGCAGATCCTGCAGCCCATGGAGAAGCCATCCCTCGCCCTCAAGCGCCGCGGGGTCCAGTACGTGGAACTACGCTCACTGGACGTTAACGCCTTTGATCCCCTCGGCGTCAACGAAGAGCAATTGCGTTTCCTGGAGATCTTCCTGCTGTTCTGCCTGCTGGCCGACAGCCCGGCGGTCAGCCACGAAGAGCGGCGTGAAATCGACCACAACCAGAGCGCCGCCGCCCACCGCGGCCGGGATCCGGAACTGCGACTGATCCGCGGCGGTCGGGAACTACACTTGCGCGACTGGGCCAGGGACCTGCTGGCCGACATGACCGGCATCGCCGAGATCCTGGAGGCCGGCCACCCCGAACGCGGCTATGGCGCCAGCCTGGCCCGGCAGATGGAAATCGCACTGGACCCGGACCGCACCCCCTCGGCCCGCATGCTGCGGGAGATGCGTGAAAACGGCGAGGGCTTCCACCAGTTCGCCAAGCGCATGTCCCGCAAGCACCAGAAATACTTCAAGTCCCTGCCACAGGATGCGGCACTCAATGCCCGTTTCGAGGCCCAGGCCCGGGAGTCTCTGGAAACCCAGCGGGAACTGGAAGCGGCCCCGCAACGCCCCTTTGAGCAATATCTGGCGGATTATTTCGCCCAGCGCTGAGGCACCCGAGACTCCCGGGGCCTGTGATACGGAAAACCACCCATCCAGGATTCACCTCAAAAAAGGTTTTCCATTCGTTCTCCTTTCTGCTATAAAAAGAACCAACAGAGAACAAGCGCCCAAAGGGGCATGCAGAAGGAGCACACCATGCAGAAACGGCAGAGTTACATCATGCGGGACCAGGTTCGGAATCAGGTACGCAGCATCATGGCCTGGAAGCCCCATCGGGCGGACGAGCCTGCTTCACCTTCCCTCGGCCTGCTGCTCGGGCGCATGGTAATCCGTGCCGCCGACAGCCTCTATCGCAGCCTGCAGAATCCCACGCACGCCACCCGCGTGGCACACTGAGACCCGGTCACACCCAGGCGAACCAGAACGGCAGGGTAAAGAAACACAGTGCCGTGGTCACCGTCACCGCCGCCGCAAACAGTGACGTGTCCAGTCCGTAGTGATCACAGATGACGATACCCAGCACCATGCTGGGCATCGCGCCTTCCAGCACCACCGCCGTCAGCACCTTACCCTGCAGCCCGGCAGCGTCCGCCACCAGCCATACCAGCGCCGGCATGACAAACAGCTGAATCCCGATAATGGGCAGCAAGGCCCCCACTCGTCGCGAACGCAGCACGTCGGCGCGCAGGCTCATACCTACCGCCAGCAGCATCAACGGCACTACGCCACTGGATAACCGCTCCAGGGCACCTTTGAGTAATTCCGGTATGGGCGCCTGGTAGACATTGAGCACCACGGCCAGCACCGCCGCCCACAGGGCCGGCACCCGGATAAACCCGAACCAGGTGCGTAGTCCCGTTGCCGCTTCCCCCATGCGCTGGGCCGCCAGGATACCCACCGTCAGCAACAGGGGCGTACAGGCAAACAGGTCATACTGGATAGCCACGCTGCGCGCCCAGGGACCGAGCACCCCCTCCAGCACCGGCAAGCCAAGGTAGGTGGCGTTGGGAAAGGAGGCGGCCAGCATGGCGGCACCGGCGGAGGCGCGCGGCATACCGCACACCCGGCACAACCCCGCACTCAGTAGCATGGCCGCGAGCACACCCACGGAAGCGGCAAGGGAGATGCGCAGCGAATCCAGACCCAGATCGGCCTGCCAAAGCACCAGCAACACCAGTGCCGGTAACAGCAGGTAGTACACCACACCGGTGATTGCCTTGCGGGTACTGCCGGCATCGAGACCGCCGGGCCGCCACCACTGCCAGAGCAAGCCGACGCATACCAACAACGCCATCTGGCCGAGGATCAGGGTCACAGGATGATCACCACATCAGGTCATCGGGCACGGCGTAATCCTTGTAGGGATCATCCTCCGCAGGCGCGTCTTCCGTAATCCGGGTGGCATCGTAGAGAAACAGTTCGGCGTCCAGGGCCAGGACCTGCTCTGCCAGGGCCGCCTCGATCAGGAAATCCCGCTTGCCGAGTACCGCGACCTGCAGTGCCCCCCTTTGCAGGGCATCGCGCTGCGGTGCTGTCACATACAGGCGGCGGATACGGCGGTCGGCCTGAAAATTGAAGGCAATGTCGCCATTGCGGTCGTTCTGCTGGTGCTGGAGCAGGAAGGCTCGCACCCGTTCACGCCGCTGCTGTTTCTCCCGCGCGGCTTCCAGTGCCTGCTTATCCTGACGGATACGCTCCTGTTCCATGGCGCGCAGCTCGCGGCGCTCCTGTTCCAGGGCTGGATCACGGGGCCTGGGTGACCGTGCGGCGACAGGCTTACGCGCGGGTTTCGGCTTGCCTGCACGCCGTGGCGTATGCCCCGCCGGCTTCGGTGTGGACTTGCGGGTCCTGGCCTGGGCCTGGTCCGCCAGTCCGGCCTTGATGAGTTGTTCCTGCAATGAATTGGCCATACTGCACTCAATAATATCAATACGGCGTCTATTCTAGCCTATGTTCAGGTCACGCCGGTTAGCGCACGATGACGGCGCGCCCGGCGTTCCTTGCGGCGTTCGCCGATGAGCAGCAGGCAGGGCGTCATCACCAGCGTCAGCAGGGTGGCAAAGGTCAGGCCACCGGCCACGGCGGTGGCCAGCTGAATCCACCACTGCGAGGAGGGGGCGCCGATGCTGATGTGCCGGTGGATCAGGTCGAGGTTCACGCCCAGCACCATGGGCATCAGCCCGAGAATGGTGGTCACCGTGGTGAGCAGTACCGGCCGCAGGCGCTGGGCGCCGGTACGCACCACGGCCTCCAGTGCCTCCATGCCGGTGCGGCGCAGAATATTATAGGTATCGATGAGCACAATGTTGTTGTTCACCACGATACCCGCCAGGGCGATCACGCCGACACCGCTCATGACAATGCCGAAGGGCTGCTGCGTTACCAGCAGGCCGAGCAACACCCCACCGGTGGAAAAGATCACCGCGCTGAGGATCAACAATGCCTGGTAGTAACTGTTGAACTGGGTCACCAGGATAATGGCCATGACGAACAGGGCCACGCCAAACGCCTTGCCGAGAAAATCCTGCGCCGCCTGCTGCTCCTCATCCTCGCCCTTGAAACTGACATCGATGCGCGGATCGAGTCCGGCCTGCGCCAGCCAGCGACGAATCTCCTGCACCTTGGTGTCCGGCAGGATGCCTTCCTCCACATCCGCTTCCACCTTCAGCACCCGCCGCGCATCGCTGCGATGAATGGTACCGACCCGCGGCACCGGCACCCGCTCAATGAAATAACTCACCGGCACCACCCCGTTGGCGGTCGGCACGCGCAAACGGTCGAGCTGGCCCACGCTGCGATCGACATAGGGATAGCGCACCCGGATATCCACCTCGTCATCGGTGTCGTTGGGTCGATAGCCCGCCACCTTGATGCCGTTGGTGACCAGTTGCACGGCGTTGCCGACCGTGGTGATATCGGCCCCGAACCGGCTGGCCTGTTCCCGATCCACGCGAATCTCCCACTCGATGCCGGGCACCGGCCGTGAATCGGTGATGTCCACGAAACCACCGATCCGCTCCAGTCCGGCACGCACCTGTTCCACCGCCGTATCCAGCAACTCGGGATCACGCGAACGCAGGTGTACCTGGATCGGCTTGCCCACCGGTGGCCCTGCCTCCTGCTTCTGCAATTCCACCACCACGCCGGCCAGGTCCGCGGTCCGCTGGCGCACCTCGGCCATGATCTCACGCGCCGGCCGGCGCTGGTCCCAGTCAACAAATTCCAGCTGCACCATGCCCACCACATCCTCGTTCACATCGGCCCGGAACCGGGTCCCGCTACGTGCATAGATAGTGGCGAATTCCGTCATGTCGAGAATGCGCGCCTCCACCTCCCGCACCAGGGCATCCCGTTCCTCCACCGACAGGTCACCGCGGGTGCTGACGTTCATTACCGCGATCTCCGGTTCCACGTCGGGAAAGAATTCCTTGCCCTTGCCGAACAGGCCATAGGCGATATAGAGACCGACCAGCAGTGCCGTGGCCAGCAGTACCACGGTAAATGGCCGGGCCAATGCAAAACGCAGGGATTGAATGTAGCGCCCGGTGAAACCTTCGATGCTATCGAGGTCACCGGATTCCGCCGCGGCCAGCGCGTGAATGTGCCCCTCGCTGTCCGGCGCACGCCGGCCCAGCAGGGAACCGAGAGTAGGCACGAACACCAGCGCCATCACCAGCGAGGCCGCCAGGGTGGCGATCAGGGTGATGGGCAGGAATTTCATGAACTCCCCCACCACGCCAGGCCAGAACAGCAAGGGCATGAAGGCGGCCAGGGTGGTCGCGGTCGCGGCGGTAATGGGCCAGGCCATGCGCCGGGCGGCGAACCCATAGGCCTGGCGGCGCTCCAGTCCTTCGGCCATCTTGCGGTCCGCCAGTTCCACCACCACGATGGCTCCATCCACCAGCATGCCGACGGCCATGATGAGGCTGAACAGCACCACGATATTGATGGTGAGCCCGGCGGTACTCAACACCAGGATACCGGCCAGGAAGGAACCGGGGATGGCCACGCCCACCAGCAAGGCGCTGCGCAGGCCGAGGATGGCAATCACCACGATCATCACCAACAGCACCGCAGCGATGACATTGTTCTGCAGATCCGACAGCATGTCGCGGACATCCTCGGACTTGTCCTGGGAGTAGCCCACCTGCACCCCTTCCGGCCAACTATCCTTTTCCTGCTCCACCACCGCCCGCACCGCCTCGATGGTATCAATGATGTTCGTACCGATGCGCTTGGTGATCTCCAGCGCCACCGCCGGCTGGCCATTCACGCGCGCGAAACCGCTGGGATCCTTGAAGGTGCGCCGCACGGTAGCCACGTCGGCGAAGGTCACCACCCGGTCACCGTCCACCTTCACCGGCAGGCGCAACAGATCATCCGCATCCTCGATCACCCCGGGCACCTTTACTGCGAAGCGACCATGACCGGTATCCAGTGAACCGGCCGCCACCAGCTGGTTGTTGCGGGCGACGAATTCGAAGATCTGCGCCTGGTTGAGGTGGTAACTTTCCAGGCGTACCGGGTCGATGATCACTTCCAGCAGATCTTCGCGATCCCCGGCGATATCGGCCTCCAGCACACCGGGCAGGGCCTCCAGCTTATCCTGCAGATTACGGGCGGTGGCCACCAGCACCCGCTCGGCCACCTCGCCATAGAGGGTCACCACCAGTACCGGGAACAACGCCACATTGACTTCATTTACCGACGGCTCATCGGTATCCGCCGGCAGTTCGGCCTTGGCGATGTCGACCTTTTCGCGCACATCGATCATGGCCTGGTCGCTGTCGAAGCCGGCCTCGAATTCCAGCGTCACCGAGGCCTGGCCCTCGCTGGCATTGGCGGTCATCTCTTTGACTCCCTCGATGGAACGCAGCTCCTTTTCCATGGGCCGCACCAGCAGGCGTTCGGCATCCTCGGCGGAAATGCCATCGTGGGGAATCGAGACATAGATGATGGGAATCGCCACGTCGGGGTCCGATTCCTTGGGGATGTCGATATAGGCGACGGTACCCGAGACCAGCACCAGGGCAAGGATCATCAGCACCGTGCGGGCATGGCCCAGAGCGGCCTCAATCAGGCTCTGCATCAAGCGCCCTCGTGTTGCCCTGGCGATTGCAGGACGGTGGCTTCCGGCACCGGCCGGACCCTATCGCCCCCGTGCACGTATCCCTGGCCAACGGTGATCACTCTCACCCGTTCCGGCAGACCGGTCACCCACAACCCGTCGGCGCCGGAACGCACAATCGTCACGGGGTGAAACTGCACGGTGTCATCTGGCCCGACGGCCTTCACGCCAACCTGCCCCTCCGCATCCAGTGACAACAATGCCGAGGACAGGTAGTGGGCCGACACGTTGCCGGTGGGCACCATGATCTCGGCGGTAATACCCGCCGCCAGTACCGCGCCGGGGTTGGCCACGGCCAGTTCGATGGGGAAGGTGCGAGTGGCGGCATCCGCCTCGCTAGCGATAAAACGCAACTCACCCTGCACCTCCTCACCCGTCGCCAGTCGCGCGCCAGCCGACATGCCGGGTTGCAGGTAACGCACCTCCTGCTCGGTGACGTCGCCGGTTACCAGCAGTGGATCCATTTCCAGGAGCTGCGCTACCGAGTCGCCTGCCTGCACATAACTGCCCACCTCCACCGGCAACCCGTCCAGCACACCGGCAAAGGGAACGTGCAGTTCGGTGTGTTCCAGCGCCAGTTCCATGCGCCGCACCTCCGCCTGCGCCGCTTCGCGCGCAGCCAGTGCCGAGGCCAGCTGTGTCTCAGTCTGGAAATCCTGTTTACGCAGCCGTTGCGCCGCCTCGTATTGCAGCTGCCGTTCCCGGAGGGTCGCGCGCGCCATGGCCAGTTGCTCCTTCCGGTCCTGTGGATCGAGCTGCACAATCAGGGTACCTGCCGTGACCCGCGCCCCCTTCTGCTGCACCCGATCCAGCACCCGGCCATCCACCTCGGCCCGTAGCGTTACGCTACGGGCCGGTGCAGTGCGACCGCTGACCTGCACAAAACGCTGAACACTCTCCGCCTGTAATTCGCGATAGCGCACTGCGACCCGTGGATCGCGCTGCGTAACCGTGGGCACGGTGTCATCGGGAGACGTTTTGCCACCCAATTGCCCCGACAGCATCCACAGAAACAACACCAGCGTGACGCCGCCAGCGATCAATAGCGACTGTCGGGATTTCCATTGCCGGATCATGCGTGTTGCTCCTGTGCCGTTGCTACCGCATATATTGTATTCGGGGGACGAAACCTGCAGGGCACCACCGGAACCCCGGATCGGACTTTGCGGCAGGCAGCCAACCCTATATCGATATGATACAGGGGATCAAGCCTCGCCCGGATAGGTGGCATACCCGGCGCAGATACACACGGAACAGCGCATCCAACCCTCTTTATTTGACGTTCATCATTGAGCACAGATCCCGGTACCCTTACCATACTTCCATGAAACTCGAACTCATCAGCTTTGCCATCTGCCCCTTTGCCCAGCGCGGGGTCATCACCCTCAAACACAAGAGCATCCCCTTCGAGATGACATTCATCGACCTGGGTGACCCGCCGGACTGGTTCACGAAATTATCACCCTTCGGCAAAGTGCCGTTGCTGCGCGTGGATGATGAACATACCATTTTCGAATCCGCCGTCATCGATGAATTCCTCGACGAAATCACCCCCGGACAACTGTTGCCGGATGACCCCCTGACTCGTGCCCTGGACCGCAGCTGGATCGAATTCGGTTCCGCCTGCCTGCTCGACCTGTCGGGCATGATGCATGCGAAGGACGCCGAGACCTTCGATAACAGCCGGGAGCAGCTACAGAAGAAGCTCAACCTGCTGGAACAGAACCTGCGCCACCAGCCCTATTTCAACGGCCCCGACCTGTCCCTGGTGGACTTCGCCTATGCACCGCTGTTCATGCGTTGCGAATTACTGGGCATTGCCGACACCTTCTATGCCCCACAACAGCACCCGCACATCTCCGCCTGGGGCCGGGAATTACTGGCTCTACCAGCCGTGCAGGATTCTGTTGTGAAGGATTTCAACGACCGGCTGCGTAACCACATCCGCAACAAGGCACCCTACGCGGCGCGGGAATTCGGACTACTATGAGTAACCGCCCACGCTAACCGGCAAAACCGGATGACAGCCTTCGGGGCCTATCTACACCGGCTGCGGCATACCTATTTCCACACCCAACCATAATGGACCAGAAATGAAAAAATTCGGCATTCGCGGCACCCTTCCTCCCCAGGATCCCATGCGAGCCGCCCACCTGTTAGGCGAGGACTGGCAATGGGAGCGCTGGTATGACACCCGCGAAGCCCGCGACCAGGCGTACACGGAACTGCAGCAACCGTTTGCCTACTACCGTCAGGGTGACCAGCCAAGCCAACTGCTTAGCTGCATCGAACGTAGCGAATGATCTTCGCCTGGAAACCGGCAAAAAAATAGCGGCCTTCAGGCCGCTACCACATCAAGATTATTGCTTTTGTTGTAACGAGAAAAAAGAAATCCTTATACCGCGCTACGACGGCGGGCAACCCCCACCAGGCCCAGCAGACCACTACCGAACAACCAGACAGCGGCAGGGATGGGCACGGCTGAGACAGCCTCGGTATTCAAGGCCCCCACCAGGGACAACGCCACATCTACATCCGAGGTACGGCCCATGGAAACCCGGAAGGAACTGGTCAGCGGCGCATTGTCACTGAAGCCGAACAGGCTGAGATCCAACAACGCCACCGAAAGCATCTGGTTATCGTAGGAAACGCCGTTCCAGAGAATATTATTAGCAACCTGCAGGTCGCCCTGACCATCAAACACCGACTGGAAACTCAGTGCTTCGGTATGCCCGTTGATGCTGACACTCGCCTGGTTGCCGCTTTGATCCCAGATAAAGAACAGGGCCAGATCATTACCGCTGCCATTGATCACACCCGCGGAAACGTCGAATGACAAATCCACATAGGTGTTTGCTGCACTGGCGGTAGTGGCAAACAACGTGCTGGTGGTTGCATCGGTCAATTCACTGGGTGTGGTGGAATTATTACTACCATCCACCCAGCCACTGCCATTATATCCCTTATACACTGAACCCGTATAAAACCAGTTATTGGAAGCGCCCACCACATTGTCCACCAGTTGCGCATCACTGAACTGGTAGGTTCCGATCACCGCCGCGGCCTGGGCACTGCCACTGGCCGCCCCCGCAAGTCCGAACAGCAGAGGTACGAATACCTTGAAACTAACTGATTCCATTATTTCCTATCCTCCAAAAACAATCGGCATGCAGTAACTACCAGAACTAGGCCGGCCCAGGCCCCGCTGGCAAACCGGCGGGCGGTGGCGGTGCAGGGTTGGGTTGAACGGTGCCAATAGGAGCGCCGGAAGTATTATCGGTCACATCACCGAGCGGAGACCCGGGAAGACCAGGCGGGGTCGGGGGGGCCGGTGTCGGTGGCGTAGTCCCAATAGGCGTGTCCGGCAGGGCATCGGATACATCCGGCAAGCCGGTATTCGGACCGCCGTCGCCTGCATTGTTGGTGACAATGACCTGGCGCCCAAACGCCTGCCCTTCCTCGGGACGCAGATCAAGGTTCCCTTCCGGCGCGACGATTGCCACAGGGGTGATCGCGACCTCAGGCCCCGCGGCCGGCGCGATCATCTGCTCCCAGCGTCCCCAGGCATGAACGGAGTCATCCCCCGGTTCACCACCGGCGGAATACGCCAGCCCTGCCTGCAGCATGCCGACGGTAACCAGACCTATCAATGTATGTTTCTGCATAGTCCTGTAATGAACCCTGTGCGGTGGTGATCCAATCTTCAAGTCAGCGTGCAAAAGCAAGATTCACGCCATCCGGTTTTTTTCGCCGTCAGATCATGCAGCTAGAATCCGTGTAAAAACGGCACCGGAAATTCATAGCCGCACGAACACGAATCGGTAAAGTATTCCGACAACCAGGCATCCCGCCCGCCATCACGGCAACAGTTTTTTTCATGATTTTACAATATCTTATCGGATAGCAAATGATACTGCAGCTGACGGGAAGCATTGTGTCATTTTTGAAAAAACTACTTTCAAAACAATACCAACCCACTAACAGCATGAATTCACAAATAAAAACCCAATACAGTATTTGTAAATATTACCGACAAACCAGGCTCGACGGTCATCGTACTGCGGGCCACGGCTATTGAATTCCCCATCCGCACCCCTGATATAGTGCCCACCTGAAAGCCCACTTCTGGAATGCCCGTGAACGAAGAAGACACCCTGCTGGAATTCCCCTGTGATTTCCCCATCAAGGCCATGGGCCTGGCGACCGAAGCGTTCGATCTCCAGGTGACGGAACTGGTGCGTCGCCATGCCCCGGACCTGGGCGAAGGGGCCGTGCGCAGCCGCCCCAGCCGCGGCGGCAAGTATGTCTCGGTGACTATTACCGTGCGCGCCACCAGCCGCGCCCAGCTGGATGCCATCTACCAGGACCTGACCGCCTGCGAGGCGGTACTGATGGCGCTTTGAGCGCCCACCCGATGCCTTCTTCAACCGACCTGCTGCGCGTTCGGCCGCTGGGCCTGGCGGACTACGAACCCACCTGGCGCGCCATGCAAGCCTTCACCGCCGCGCGCGCCCCCGATACCCCCGACGAACTCTGGCTGCTGGAGCATTCGCCGGTGTTCACCGTCGGCCTCAACGGCAAGCCCGAGCACCTGCTCGATCCCGGCACGATCCCGGTGGTGAACATCGATCGCGGCGGCCAGGTGACCTACCACGGCCCCGGCCAGCTGGTGGCCTATCTGCTGGCGGATATCGAACGCCGGCAACTCGGTGTGCAGACCCTGGTGCACACCCTGGAACAGGCCGTGATCGACCTGCTGGCGGACCATGACACTACCGCCCGCGCCCGCCGCGATGCCCCCGGCGTGTACGTGGGTGAGGCGAAGATCGCCGCCCTCGGCCTGCGGGTGAAAAAGGGCCGCTGTTACCACGGTCTGGCGCTGAATGTGGATATGGACTTGCAGCCCTTTACCCGCATCAACCCCTGCGGCTATCCCGGCATGGCCGTGACCCAGCTGCGCGAGCTGGGGATTTCCGCAAGTATTGAGCAGGTTTCACGGGAGCTGCAGACCCATTTGATGCGTCTTCTGGGATACACTAGCCGCCTCGATCAACCCGCAGCCCAGGTGCCGGAAAGCCTTCCCTATGAGTGAACTCGACAGCAAGCATCAGCGTGGTGCCGCCAAGGTCGCCCGCATCCCCGTCAAGATCGAGCCCACCGCCAAACCGGCCCGCAAGCCAAACTGGATCCGCGCCAAATCGCCCGCCAGCCCGGAAGTGGCGCGATTGAAAAAGGTGCTGCGCGACAATCGCCTGCATACCGTGTGCGAAGAGGCCTCCTGCCCCAACCTGGGTGAGTGTTTCGGTCACGGCACCGCCACCTTCATGATCATGGGCGACATCTGTACCCGGCGCTGTCCCTTCTGCGATGTATCCCACGGCCGCCCCGACCCGCTCGATGCCGATGAACCGCGCAACCTGGCCCGCACCATCGGCGCCATGAGCCTGCGCTACGTGGTCATCACCTCGGTGGACCGCGATGATCTGCGCGATGGCGGCGCGGGACACTTCGTCGACTGCATCCGCGCCGTGCGCGAGCAGACCCCCGCAACCCGCATCGAAATCCTGGTCCCGGATTTCCGCGGCCGCATGGACCGCGCCCTGGAGATCATGGAGCAGGCGCCACCGGATGTGTTCAACCACAACCTGGAGACCGTGCCGCGGCTCTATAAGCAGGCACGCCCGGGTTCCGACTACCAGTGGTCACTGCAATTGCTGAAGGAATTCAAGACACGTCACCCGAACGTGCCGACCAAGTCCGGCCTCATGCTGGGCCTGGGGGAGACCCTGGAGGAAGTACAGCAGGTGATGCAGGACCTGCGTGCCCACCACTGCGAAATGCTCACCCTCGGCCAGTACCTGCAGCCCAGCGTACACCACCTGCCGGTGGACCGTTTCGTGCATCCGGATGAGTTCGCCGAACTGGCGCGGATCGGGGAAGCAATGGGCTTCACCCATGTGGCCAGTGGCCCGATGGTGCGTTCGTCCTACCATGCCGATGTGCAGGCCAGCGGAGTGTTGTAGGGCGGAATCCATTCCGACGATTTCACCGCAACCACCCCTGGCCCCGAATCAATTCGGACCTACAGGAATTCAGCGATGATCCTGGCTGCCGCTTCGGCACCCGTCGCCACTGGAGGCGGGGGTGCGGGCAATGCCAGGCACTTCTCCAGCACCTCGGCAATATCACCCTGCGCAACCGCCTCCCGTGCCACCGGAGCGCACCGCCCATGGCGCTGCAGCCAATCCAGCAGATAGGCCTCCTCCGGCCACTCGGGGCGCGGTATATAGAGCATGGCCGTGCCGTTGCAGGCACACTCGGCCACGGTGCCATAGCCACACTTGCCCACCAGCGCATCCACGGACCGCAGCACATCGGTAAAACCATACGGCAGGTCACGCAGATGTGTCACGTCGGGGTGAGGCGCGGTGGTCACCGCGGCATGAATCCAGCGCACCCCGCTATCCCGTCGCCACTGTGTCACCGGAAAATCCGTGGGCACCCCACCCGGCGCCAGTAGCACCAGTCGCTCCCACGGCATCACACCGAGCCGGGCCCGCAGTTCCTCGCGGACATCGCAACCCAGGCGCGCGATGGGGCCGACCTCCTGCCGGTTGGCCAGCCAGGGCATGGGCATGGCTGGCTGCGGACACAGAAACCGCTGTGCCGCGGCATAGGCGCCTTCCATCTGCATCAACACCTCCGCAGCCTCTGCGCGATCCGCAAAATAGTGGCGGTAGATATCCACCCAGTTCAGAGAGCACATGGCCAATGCCGGGATATCGAGCACCCGGGCCGCCGCCAGTGGCAGATAGGGAACATCGGCCAGGACCAGATCGGGCGCGAGGGTTCGCAGGCGCTGCACTTCCCCTTGCAGACAGCGCTCCCAGTCCCTGTGCAGTTCCCGGTACTCGTCCGCACTCGCGGCAAGATCCATGTCGAGGGAGGAATGCATCCGCAGGCCAAAATCGGTGGCGTGCGCCTGGTAGGTGAAGGGGTGCTGAATCCGTTCGCGTAAAAAGGTCTCCGGCACCTGGCTCTGGATGGTCAGTCGCACCGCCTGCCGTTCCAGCAGGGCATTGAGGACCGGCGCCACCTGCGCGGCATGACCAAGACCATGGGGGGTAATACAGACCAGCAGATGTCGCGTCATGGTGTACCGGGAGCGTATTGGTCAGGAGGTCGCCACACCTTCGCCCAGATGCTCAGCCAGCGGATACCGCTCCATGACATAGCCCAGGCAATCCTGGCGAATGACCCGTTCATCGAGGGTGAACATGGACGGCATGAGCGGGCGTGCGGTGCGGATCTCACCATCCGTGAAACGGAAAAACCGCGCGCCCACTTCGCGGCCCTGCTCATCCCAGGCCTCCAGCTGCACGGCATCCTGTTTCTGAATCCAGCCCAGGGTGGTGCCGGCCGGCAATTCGCGGAAATTAAGGTGATCGAGATCGGGCGAGAGGCGAATATCCTGTTCTGCTGGCTCAAAACCGAAACTCATGGCATCGGGCACCTTGACCATCGCCACGGTATGAAACAGATCAAGATCATGTTCCGGAACCGGGTGCTCCGGCAGTTCGTTCAGGCGCAGGCAGGCATCCAGAAACCGCTCCGCATGCTCGGCACCGAACTCGTGACCGGACTTGCCGCATTCCACTGTAACCGCAGGGCAAAGTTCGGAAAAGGCCATGGACTGCACGCCCCGTGGCCGCAGGAAATACACCACTGTACGGCTGAACAGGGTGGCCAGTTGCAGAAAACGGTGATCGATTCGATTGATGCAGGCGTAATGTGGATTGAGGCCGGTATTGTTGTGCACATCCACACTCGCAAACACCTGGCGGGCGCGCATCTGCTCCACGATCTCCGCCATCATGGCCGCCTCCGGGCTGGCACCCGCCTCGGTGCCGGGCCAGACCCGGTTGAAATCCGGCTGCCCGTCAAGGCGGCGCTGTCCCAGGCGGGCGGCCTGCACATTGCCGATAAACCAGGACAGACTGCGCGGTAATTCCTTATCGGCATAACGGCGCAACAGGGCCTGTACTGCATGCACGCCGGATGGCTCATTGCCGTGTAGCAGTGTGGATACGAACAACGGCTCCGGCGTGCGCCCCGGAAGATGGATCAGGGTCGGCCCTCCCAGTACATCCGCCAACTCCTCCGCAGCCGTCTCCAGCAGCCCCTCCGGCACCCCGCTCATCACCCGTAACATCGCCATTCCCGCCTGTTTATCCGTGCTCTCATGCTGTTTCCATCCTACCACCCCCTGCCACGGCACGGGAATGCACCCCGGCCGGCCCAGGGCCTGAACTCCCGCGAAAACACCTATATTCTCCAGGGTGAAATCCATCCCCCTGAGACTCAATTCTGGTTGGCCGCAGTCGCTATGTGATCAAACCCGCTTTCCTGCAAGGACCGTCACCATGTTCCGTAATCTCAAAATCGGCACCCGAATTCCCCTCGCCTTCTCGGTCATCATTCTGCTCACCATCGCCATACTGGTCTGGATCAGCCAAAACAACATTTCCTCGGTGATCAATGATGCCGAAAAACGTGAGTTGCGCAGTCATTACAGTGCGATGATGGGGATCATCGACAGCCAGGGGCAGCTAGCCATGGGACTGGCGCAATTGATCGCCAGCCAGCCGCAGATCCAGGAGGCCTTCGCCAACGGCGACCGCGACCGCCTGTACAGCATGGTGAAAAACGCCTTCACCGACCTCAATGCGAAATACGGCATCAGGCAGTTCCAGTTTCACACCCCGCCGGCCATCTCCTTTCTGCGCGTGCACAAACCCGGCAAGTTCGATGATGACCTGTCCGCTTTCCGCCATACCATTACCGCGGTGAACGAAAGCCGGCAACCGCTACAGGGTATCGAAAAAGGTGTGGCTGGACTTGGTATTCGCGGGGTAGCACCGATATTTTACCAGGGTCAGCATATCGGCTCGGTGGAATTCGGCCTCTCCCTGGGGGCTGAACTGCTGCAACTATTCAAGGAACGGAATGGTATTGATGTGGCCATGTATGTACCGTCCGAAAACGGTTTCCGCAAATATGCCTCCACCTGGGAGGCCGACATGCTCACCAGCCCTGAACAGATGCACACCGCCATGCAGGGGGATGCACGGGTCTCCGCCGTGGACTACCAGGGCAAGCCCATCGCCGCCTACCTGGTGCCGGTATCCGACTATGCCGGCAACCCCGTCGCCGTGGTGGAACTGGCCATGGATCGCAGCGCCTACCTGAAACAGGCGGCCGGTGCCCGCAACAACTTGCTGGCCGCGGCCGCAGCGGCATTCCTGCTTGGTCTGGTGTTGTTCTATTTCGTCAGCACCAGCATCGTCGCCCCGCTGCGTCGTGCCGTCCTGCGAATGGATGATATCGCCAGTGGTGGCGGTGATCTTACACAACGCCTGCGCGCCCTGGGCAATGATGAAGTAACCGAGATAGCGCGCGGCTTCAATCGCTTTGCCGATACCGTGCAAAACCTGGTGCAACAGGTACAGGGCTCCACCACGCAGGTAGCCACTGCTGCGGAGGAATTGACCGCGATCACCGCCCAGACCAGCGATGGCGTGCAACGTCAGCGTTCCGAAATCGATCAGGTGGCCACGGCCATGACAGAAATGGCCGCCACCGTACAGGAGGTGGCGCGCAACGCCGCCAATGCCGCCACCGCCGCCAAGGAGGCCAACGGTGAAGCCGATGACGGCAAGCGCGTGGTGGATGCCACCATTGGCTCCATCAATCTGCTGGCCAGGGAGGTCACCCAGGCCGCCGACGTCATCAACCATCTGGCGGCCGACAGCGAGGCCATCGGCAGGGTACTCGACGTGATTCGCGGCATCGCCGAACAGACCAACCTGCTGGCGCTCAATGCCGCCATCGAAGCGGCCCGTGCCGGCGAGCAGGGACGCGGCTTTGCCGTGGTGGCCGACGAGGTCCGCACCCTGGCCCAGCGCACCCAGGCCTCTACCCAGGAAATTCAGCAGATGATCGAGAAACTGCAGGGTGGCGCCCGCGATGCCGTAACCGTCATGGAAGCCGGCCGCGACCGCGCCAATGAAAGCGTGCGCCAGGCCGGCGAGGCCGGCAATTCCCTGCAGACCATCACCTATGCCGTGTCCGCCATCAGCGACATGAACATCCAGATTGCCAGTGCCGCCGAGGAACAGAGCGCGGTGGCCGAGGAGATCAATCGCAACATCGTCAACATCGGCGCCGTGGCCGATGAAACGGCTACCGGTTCCGAACACACGGCTGAGGCCAGCGCCGAGCTGGCGCGCCTGGGCACCGACCTGCAGTCGGTGGTAGGCAAATTCAAGGTATAGCGCAAACGGGGGGCGGGGCCAGCCGGTGGTCCCGCCTGATTCAAATGTCCCATTCATGCACCGGCAGGCCACTCTCCTGGCGCTGCCAGTAGGCCTCGGTCAGCGCCGCCATGTCGCGGCCATGACGGGCCACGAAGGCACGCTGCCAGGCGGCACCGTTACAGGCGCTGCGCACCCGCTGATCGATTATGTCCAGGTAACGCTCACGTGCCCCCACATCGATCTCCAGCCGCTCCAGCCCTTCCCGCGCCAACGGCAACAGACGCTCCTGCAACAGATAACTCATCTGGTGTTTTTTACCGTCCAGCCACTTGATACGGGCATCCAGCCCATCCCGCGCGGCGGCATAGAAATTATCGCGCGCCTCGGCAAAGGGCAGCTGCTCCTCCACCGCTTCCGCTTGATGAACCAGGCTGGTGATCAGGCCATAAAAGAACGCCATATTGGCCATTTCATCCACCACTGTCGGCCCGCCGGGAACCACGCGATGCTCGATGCGCAGATGCGGTGTGCCATCCGCATCAAAACCGAGCAGGGGGCGGTTCCAGCGCCAGATCGTGCCATTGTGCAGACGCAAATGCGGCAGGCTGGTGTCCTGTTCGTCAAACAGGATCGGCAGCAGCACCGGGAAGTGCTGCTCGTTTTCCACGAAACATTCCAGCAATGAACGCCGCGCATACCCGGTACCGAAGCTCACCCGTCGCAACGGCCCCTGTGCCACACCGGCATAGCCCCCCACCGCCACCGATTGTTCGAACAGGGGAATGCGCGTCTCATCCCAGAGATCACGCCCAAACAGGAAAGGGGAATTGGCGGACACGGCCACCATCGGTGCGGAGAGCAGAATAGCCGCATTGTAGCTACGCACCGCGAGCCTCGGGGCCACCTTGAGATGAATCTGAAACGAAGTGGTGGCCGATTCCAGCATCACGTTGCCGTGCCGGGTTTTGAGTTGTTCGCGGCCGTGGATATCCAGCTCCAGGGGGGCTCCCTTGCGCAGTTGCAACACCTGCTCGTTCAAGGCCCGGTAGCGTTTCATGGCCGACATATTCGCCAGGGTGAGGTCCGATTCCTGCACCGTGGGCAGAATGCCGATCATCAGCAGCCGCGCATCCAAGTCGGCGGCGGTATGCCTGCACGCCTGCCAGGTACTATTCAGTTCCTGCTCCATACGGGTGAAACAGTCACCGGTCAGCGTCTGCGGATGGGTGTTGAGCTCGACATTGAAACGGGACAGTTCCGGCACCACCAGCGGGTTGCCCAGACGTTCGAGAAATGCATCGTTAAGCGGTACCGGCCGGGCCTGCTCATCCACCAGCCATGCCTCCAGTTCGAAACCGGCCACCGGGGCATGCTGTGAAAAACGACTGGCCTCGAACCACCGTCCCAGCAAGTCCGTTTCCTGCTTCAGGCGCCGCTGAAACTCGACCATCTCCTGCGCCGTGAAAACGGTATGGCTGATCTCGTCCCCCATTCAGCGGTTCCCTGCCTGCAGGTTCATGGCGGTGTCCTCTTCACCGATCGACCCTGTCATTGAGCAGCTGCAGGCGTTCCGGTGTTCCGACATCGGACCAGGCTCCGGTATAGAGCTCGCCGCTGACCCGCCCCTGTGCCATGGCACTGCGCAGCAGCGGTGCCAGCGGGAAACGTCCGGGCTCGGAGCCTGCAAACAGCGCCGGCCGATAGAGCCCGACACCACTGAAGGTATAGCGTGGCTCCCCCTGTGCCTGCAGTTGGCCATCCAGCAGAGCGAAATCCCCCGCCGGGTGTTGCTCCGGATTGGGCACCATCACCAGGTGAGCAAGATCGAAACGGCGCGCGCACAGCCCGGCAAGGGGAAAATCCGTCCACACATCGCCATTGATCACCAGGAACGGTTCCTCACCCAGCAGTGGCAGGGCCTGGAGGATACCGCCCCCGGTTTCCAGCGCGCCTTCCGGTTCCTGTGAATAGCGGATCTGCACACCCCATTCGGAACCCGTACCCAGCCGCGCCTGTATCCGTTCACCCAGGTGGGCGAGATTGATGATCAGTTCGTGGATGCCGGCCGCACGCAGGGCCTCGATGTGATACTGGATAAGGGGTTTGCCGGCGATTTCCAGCAGTGGCTTGGGCGTGTGATCGGTGAGTGGCCGCATACGTTCACCGCGGCCGGCGGCCAGAATCATGGCTTTCATCGCGGCAGAGTACCTTGATGCATCCGGCACAGGCAAGGGCCTGGTGCACCGTCTGCGGTTCCCCGATCCTGTTCCACTACAGACGCGGCAACACCTGCTCCCGGATCAGTTCCCCAAGGGAACCCAGTTCCGCATCCCGCTCACTCACCTCGACGATATACCCGAGGGTGCGCGGGATATCCGCCAGGTAACCGGGTTTGTGATCACGATGATTGAGGCGGGCGAAGATACCCGCTGCCTTCAGGTGGCGCTGCACCCCCATGCGATCGAACCAGCGCAGGAACTGCGCCTCGTCCACATCCATGCGCAAAATACCCGATTGCTGCGCCAGCTCCCGATACCCCAGCGCCCAGTTCTCGACCCGGGCCCTGGGCCACTGGATATAGCAGTCCCGCAGCAGCGATACCAGGTCATAGGTCACCGGCCCGACCACGGCGTCCTGGTAATCGATAATACCCGGGTTATTGGAAACGGTGACCATGAGATTGCGGGCATGGTAATCGCGGTGCACGAACACCTGCGGCTGTTGCAGGGCATTGTCGGCCAGCAGGGCGAAGCCGGCATCAAGCCGCTGGCGCTGGTCATCCGTAAGCGCCAGCTCGAGATGGGTACCCAGCAACCAGTCCGGGAACAGCGCCATCTCGCGCAACAGCAGCGCACGGTCATAGGCCGGCAGACGGGCATCATTGGGGCCGCAGGCCTGCATCACCGCCAGAGCCGCCAGGGCATCGCCATAGAGGCGATCCACCGTCTGCTCATTCAGTGCTTCGAGATAGGCCTGCTGGCCGAGATCCCCGAGCAGCAGAAACCCCTTGCCGGTATCCATCTCGATCAGCTCCGGCACATGCAGCCCGAGATCAAACAGCATGCGCGTGACCAGGATGAAGGGGGCGCAATCCTCCCGTTCAGGCGGGGCATCCATCACGATGTAACTCTGCCCGTTGCGCACGATGCGGAAATAGCGCCGGAAGCTGGCGTCGGAAGAGGCGGGCTCCAGGGTGTAATCCGTGAAGCCCAGATCATTCTGCAGCCAATCCTGCAGGGCCTGTATGCGTTGTGGCACGTGTCGGGTACTCGCAGTGAGGAAGAGGATCGCCCCCGGGAAGCCGGCATGCCGCCGGGCACTCGTCAAAAGCGATTGAATAGCAAGCCATTCTATGCGATTTTACGGAACGCTCGCCAGCACCGGTTTGGCGCCGGCACAACCAGAACAAAACCGCTTTCCCTGCTTGCACGGCTGCCAGCGCGCCGGTAGCAGGAGACGGAGCGCCCCGTTGAGAACTCATTTGTGAATGTATTGCCGTTTCGCCTGAATTCCCTGGCCCTGACCCTCGGCCTGGTGTACTGGTTGCCCGCACAGGCGCAGGACTGGGACTGCCGACAGAACGAACATGGTGAATGGGTCTGTGGCAGCGTTTCATCGCCCCTCGTCGAACCCATCGAACAGCCACCCGCCAGCAAACCCGTCCCCGCCGCCATACCGGCAGCCCCCGTTGCGGAACCCACACCCGCCAGCGAGGTGGAAGACACCACGACCCGCACGGACGTACCGCGTCGTATCAATCCCGGGTATGCGCTCTGCCCGCCCCTGCCCGACCGACAACTGGAGTTTCCCGTCGTCTCCGACCGGACACAGGCTACCACCCAACTCAACGCCGACATTGCCGAATCCCACCCCAACCAGGTCTATGAACTGAGCGGCAATGCCGTGATCCTGCGCGCCAACCAGCGTGTACAGGCGGACCATATTCTCTTTGATGATCTCAACGGCAGCGCCGATATCGAAGGCCATGTACGCTACGACGAACCCGATGTGCACCTCAATGCCGAACGTGCCCACCTGCTGGTCAATACCGATGAAGGCGAGATCCACGACACCGATTACCTGCTCTACACCAACCATGCCCGCGGCGAATCCAGCACCGTCTATCTCGAAGGCCCGGATCGCAAGCGCATGCTGGATGCCACCTACACCACCTGCGCCTATGGCAGCGATGCCTGGCGCCTGCGCGCCAGCCAGGTGACCCTGAAGCACGACGAGGGGGTGGGGATCGCACGCAATGCCCGCCTGGAAGTGAACAATGTACCGATACTGTATACGCCCTACATCAGCTTCCCCATCGATGACCGGCGCAAGTCCGGCTTCCTGATCCCCAGTTTCGGCTCCTCCGACGAGAGTGGTTTCGACCTGCGCCTGCCCTACTACTGGAACATCGCACCCAATCGCGATGCCACCATCACGCCCCGTTACATGGAAAAGCGCGGCCTGATGCTGGGCACCGAGGTGCGCTACCTGAATCCGCACAATGAAGGCCAGCTGGATTATTCCATCCTGCCCTCCGACGACGCCTACGGCGCGGACCGTCACCTGGCTGGCTACCGGCACACGGGCACCCTGGGGGAACGGCTGCAACTCGAGGCCGATCTGAGCGACGTATCCGACCAGGACTATTTCCAGGACTTTGGCGACAGCCTGGAACTCACCAGCATCACCCACCTGGAACGCCGCCTCGATGCCACCTACCGCGGTGACTGGTGGAGCCTCAAAGGCCGCCTGCAGAATTACCAGACCGTGGATTCCACCATCGCCGCCACCAACCGGCCCTATGAACGACTGCCGCAGATCAGTTTCAGCGCCCGCCCCTACAGCCAGCCCTTCGGGCTGGAAAGCAGCCTCCTCGCCGAGGTCACCGCCTTCGACCACAGCCGCGCCGAACTGGTGGACACCGGCAACCGCATCGACCTGCGCCCCCGGGTCAGCCTGCCGCTGCGGCGCACGGCCTATGAAGTCATCCCGGCCCTGACCCTGGCTCACACCCAGTACGATCTCGACCGGATCGACCCAACCCTGGATGACCAGCCCAGCCGCACAGCACCCATCTTCAGCCTCGACAACAAGGTCTTTTTCGAACGCGACACCCGCCTGTTCGGGTCCGATTACCTGCAGACCCTGGAACCCCGCGCCTTCTATCTGTACGCACCATACCGGGACCAGACCGACATCCCGGTCTTCGACAGTGCCGACCGCACCTTCCGGTTCCGGGAACTGTTCGCGGAAAACCGCTTCACCGGCGGTGACCGCCTGGGGGATGCCAACCAGCTTGCGCTGGCGCTCACCAGCCGCTACATCGATCCACGGACCGGCACCGAGAAGCTGCGCGCCAGTATCGGCGAACTGTTCTACTTCGAGGACCGGGAGGTAACGCTCAACAATGGTACCCCGCTGGAAACCAGCACCTCTGATATCGCCGGCGAACTGGAGGTTGCCCTCAGCCCCCGCTGGAGCCTGTCCGCCGATGCCCTCTGGAATCCCGATGACGGCACCACCCGCAAGAGCAACACCGGCGTGGAATACCGCGGCACCGGGCGCCAGCTGGCAAACCTCTCCTACCGCTATACCAAGGACAGCCTCGCCCAGCTGGATGCCTCCTGGCTGTGGCCCCTGACGGCACGCTGGCATCTGGCCGGTCGCTGGAACTATTCCCTCAAGAACAACGAAACCCTGGAAGCCCTGTTCGGCGCCGAGTACGACAGCTGCTGCTGGGCACTGCGCATGGCCTGGCGCAGCATCCAGAACGACAGTGTCACCGGCGAGAACAACAACGCCCTGTTCCTGGAATGGGAACTCAAAGGCATGACCAGCCTGGGGGATAAGGTCGAGTCGTTGTTGAAAAGTGGTATCCTTGGCTATCGTCCCTGACCCCGATCACCGTAGCAGATGAATATGAAAGCACTCCTGCCCCTGCTGGCCATCCTGGCCAGCCTCCTCATTCCCGTCAGCCACGCCGAACAGTCCCTCAACCGTATCGTCGCTGTGGTGAATGACGGGGTGGTGCTGCAAAGTCAGCTCGACCGGCGCACCGCCCAGGTCCGCCGCCAACTGGAGGAGAAAGACACCCAGCTGCCCCCCGACGACATCCTGCGCAAACAGGTGCTGGAACGCCTGATCGTGGAAGCGATCCAGCTGCAGCTGGCGGAAAGCAGCAGCATTCGCGTCGAGGACGAACTGGTCAATGCCAACCTGCGCCGCATGGCCGAGGCCAATAACATGGACCTGACGCAATTCCGCCAGGCCTTACTGGCAGACGGCTTTTCCTATGCCGATTTCCGTGAAGAGGTCCGCAACCAGCTGATCGTTGCACGCCTGCGTGCCCAGCAGGTGGAAAACCGTATCCAGGTCAGCGATCAGGAGATCGACAACCTGCTGACCAGCGCCGACAGCATGACTGACAACCGTGAATACCTGCTGTCGCACATCCTGGTGGCAACACCGGAAGCCGCCTCTCCCGAGCAGATCAAGGCCGCCCGCGCCAAGGCCGAGGACATCCTGGCCCGTCTGCGCGCCGGGGCCGACTTCCAGCAACTCGCGGTCGCCGAGTCCGACGGTCAGATGGCCCTGGAAGGCGGCAACGTGGGCTGGCGCAAGGCGGGCCAGCTGCCTACCCTGTTTGCCGACGTGGTGAAAAGCCTGTCCAAGGGCGAAACCAGTGAGCCGGTGCGCAGCGCCAGCGGCTTCCACATCGTGCGCCTGGACGATATCCGTGGCGAGGAGCGCCACGTGATCACCCAGACCCATGCGCGCCACATCCTCATCCGTCCTGATGAACTGGTCTCGTCCACCGATGCCCGCATTCGCCTCGAACAGCTCAAGAGCCGTATCGAGGGTGGAGATGATTTCGAAACCCTGGCCCGCGCCCATTCCCAGGATACGGTTTCCGCTGCCCGCGGCGGTGACCTGGGCTGGAGCAATCCCGGTGACATGGTGCCGCAGTTCGAGGAAGAGATGAGCCGGCTGGCACCGGGCGAGATCAGCGCCCCCTTCGAAACCCGTTTCGGCTGGCACATCGTCCAGGTACTGGAACGCCGCGAACACGACAGTACGGATGAATTCAAGCGCGCCCAGGCCCGGGAACAGATTCGCAACCGCAAGATTCTCGAGGAAACCGGGATCTGGCTGCGCCGCCTGCGCGATGAATCCTACGTGGAATACCGGCTCGAGGATGCCTGAGGGCGCCCCGGCCGGAACCGCCCCATGACCCTGCGCATCGCCGTCACCCCCGGCGAACCCGCCGGCATCGGCCCCGACCTGTGTATTGCACTGGCCCAGCAATCCCGGCCGCAGGAGCTGGTGATCATCAGTGACCCGACCCTGCTGCGGGAACGTGCCGCGCAACTGGGGCTGCCCCTGCAGATCGAGACCTTTGATCCCGCACTACCGCCTGCCGCATCCGCACCGGGCCACCTGAAGGTGTTGCCGGTGTCCCTGCGGGCCCCCGTCGAGACCGGGCGACTCAACCCCGCCAACGCCGCCTTTGTGCTGGAAACCCTGGACCAGGCCATCGCCGGTTGTCAGGATCACCGCTTCGCCGCCCTGGTCACCGGTCCGGTACACAAGGGCGTGATCAACGATGCCGGCATTCCCTTCAGCGGCCACACCGAATACCTGGCGGCAAAAACCGCCACCGAACGGGTGGTGATGATGTTGGCGGCACCAGGTCTGCGCGTGGCCCTGGCCACCACCCACCTGCCGCTGCGCGCCGTGAGTGACGCCATCACCCGCGAGGGCCTGCAGCAGGTGCTGCGTATTCTGCACCGCGAGCTGCAAACCCGCTTCGGCATTGCCGCGCCACGCATCCTGGTCTGCGGCCTCAACCCCCATGCCGGCGAAGGCGGCCATCTCGGCCGCGAGGAAACCGAGATCATCGAGCCGGCCCTGGAGGAATTACGCACCGAGGGCCTGCAGCTGTTCGGCCCGTTGCCCGCCGATACCCTGTTCACGCCCCGCTACCTCGACAAGACCGATGCCGTACTGGCCATGTACCACGACCAGGGCCTGCCGGTGCTGAAACACGTCGGCTTTGGTGAAGCCGTGAACATCACCCTCGGCCTGCCGATCATCCGTACCTCGGTGGACCACGGTACCGCCCTGGAACTGGCTGGCAGTGGCCGCGCGGAAGGCGGCAGCCTGGCGGCCGCTATCGAGGTCGCCGTACAAATGGCGCAAGCAAAAACCCCATGAGCCACCAGCCGCGCAAACGCTTCGGGCAGAATTTCCTCCATGACCCGCAGATCATCCACCGGATCGTGGCCAGTGTCGCACCACACCCCGGCCAGTCGCTGATCGAAATCGGCCCGGGACAGGGCGCGATCACCCGGCCACTGCTGGCTGCGGCAGCAAAACTCACGGTAGTGGAACTGGACCGCGACCTGGTGGAACCGTTGGCGCAACTGTGCGCTGACAGCGGTGAACTGACCATCGTCAACCGGGATGCCCTCAAGGTGGATTTCTGCGCCCTGGCACCGGCACCGCTGCGCATCGTCGGCAACCTGCCCTACAACATCTCCACGCCCATCCTGTTTCACCTGCTGGGCCAGGCCAGGTGCATCCAGGACATGCACTTCATGCTGCAGAAAGAGGTGGTCGACCGCATGGCCGCAGCCCCCGGCAGCCGCGCCTATGGCCGCCTGTCGGTCATGATCCAGTACCGCTGCCAGGTGGAACGGCTGTTCGCCATCGGCCCCGGCGCCTTCCGGCCGCCACCCAAGGTGGATTCCGCCTTTGTACGCCTGTTACCCCTGGCGCAACCGGCGGTAGCCGTGGATGATGAAGCCTGCTTCGCGGACGTCGTACAACGCGCCTTCGCGCAGCGCCGCAAGACCCTGCGCAACTGCCTCAGGGGCCTGCTGGAAGATAGCGGCTTCCAGGCCGCCGGCGTCGACCCGGGAGCCCGTGGCGAGACCCTGGCACTGGAACAGTTTGCCGCCCTGAGCAACCATATCAGTCGCAACCAGAAGGAGAAGTAGATCATGGCAATCTATACGCACATCCTGCTGGCGATCGATTTTGCCCCGGATTCGGAACAGGTCGTACAGCGCGCCCGGGCCATGGCCAGCGAACACCAGGCGCAACTGAGCCTGGTGCACGTAGTGGAATACGTACCCATGGACATGACCGGTGAACTTGCCCTGCCACCGGAAGTGGAACTGGATCAGGAACTCAATGACCTGGCAGTACGACGCCTGACGGAACTCGGTGATCGCATCGGCGTATCCTCCGAACACCGGCATGTACTGCAGGGCAGCACCCGCAGCGAAGTGCTGCGCCTGGCGGAAGAACTGCAGGTGGACCTGATCATCATCGGCAGTCACGGCCGGCACGGCATCCAGTTGCTGCTCGGCTCCACCGCCAATGCGGTACTGCACGGCGCACCCTGCGATGTGCTGGCGGTGCGGATTCGGGAATCCGACCAGGCCTCATGACCACACCTGTGCACGCTACAAACCACAGCATGCCGTAGGCGCGAATTTATTCGCATGCCTTCTTCCCACCCGGCATGAAAACAGGCAATCAATCGAGGGAATGCAAGCTGCACCCGGGTACCGATTACCTGGGGATCGGTTCCACCTCAATCTCGACCATCACGCACAAAAAAACGGCTCCCGTGGGAGCCGCCTGTATCCGTATGATGAAGATGCCGGCTATGCCGCCGGTCTTCGCCGCGCCATGGCAATCAACCCCACCAGGCCAGACCCAAGCAACCAGAAGGCGGCAGGCAACGGCACCGGGGATACCGACACCACGTGCATGCTGTTGCCACTGCCGATATCAAAATAACCACGGATACCCAAGAACGGGCCGGAGGTCAGCCCCATACTGTTCGAAGTGGCCGCCAGTGGGGCCGGGCCCTGGGGATCGGGATTAGCCGTTCCGTAATAAGTGGCGTAATAGGCATCCTCAAGCGAACTCGAATATGGCGTAGCACTATTGATGTTGGATAGAAACTCACCCGGGTCCTGTACCCCATTACCATTTGCATCGTGGTACAGGTCGGAGCCGCTGAGCACATCCCCGGCCTGAAGGCCGTAACCTATAGCATTGAGCAGACCGGTAGCATCCCATTCGATGTGAAGCGGCATGTTGGTGTTGCCACTCCAGTCAACGCCCACCTGCCCCGAGATCTGATTGGTTCCCGCCTGCAACGACATACTGATGTCATGGAAGGTCGCATAAGCGCCATTCCATTGCTCGCTCATAGTGATCGACAGATCACTGCTGCCTATGCCAGAGACGGTATCGTAGGTAAGCGAAGCCGCGACAGGCGTATAGGTATTGCCATTATTGGTAAGGATGCTGCCATCTGAACCGGCCACAATCAGACGTCCGGTAAAATCGAATGTAATGATGTCAGCCTGCGAAACCATCGGTAACGCGAGTACAGTTGCGAGCACATATCGAAAGCGCTTCATCATGTCTCCTCCCTCCTTTCTTGTGTTTTTGTTGTCACCAGCAACCGTGAGCGGTAACGCCGTCCATGCTGCATCACAGGAATCAAGCAACAATCATTCCGCCAACAATCAATGCACTGCATATCATGACGTTACGCAAAACCCGCGATCAAGGCAGGTGCGTAATGTGTAAAGTATCGCGAATGGAAAAGCAGGATTTCTTACAAAGGAATCACGGCGTCCGAATGCATCCGGACCTACAGGGTGCTGCACCACCCGGGAGGTGTGAGGCTCACAAACGGTAGGCAATCACGGTCAGATCATCGCTGTGACTGGGTTGATCCGCAGTCGGTGTGACCATGCGCTCCCGGCACTTGCTGACCAGTTGCGCCAGTGATTTGTGCAGTGGTCCCTTGCGCATGATCTCGACGATCTCCTGTACGGTGAGATTATCGGCCAGACCATCACTGGCGATGATCAGGGTGTCACGATCATCCAGGTTCAGGCTGCCCCCCATCTCGACCCGCATGTCCGCCACGCCGACGATGTTGGATACCAGGTGGCGATCGGCATGCTGCAACGCCTCGTCTTCGTCGAGCATACCCGACTCCACTGCATACCCGACCGGCGAATGGGGCACGGTCTGCAGCTTGATCTTGCCGCGCTGACCGATCACCAGCACGATGGAATCACCGGCATGATAGGTGCGGATCTGTCGGCCCTGCACTTCCACCAGCACCAGGGTACTGGCCCCGCCACCGGTTTCGGACATGATGCGCCGGTTGGCCTCATCGAGACCATTGAGAATGGTCTCACGCAGATTGTCACCATTGGCTTCCGGCAAGGCCTGCAACAGGCTGGCGATGGTTTCCACCACCAGCCGCGATGCGTCCTCGCCGGCGGGTAAGCCACCCACGCCATCGGCCACCATCAATACCGCCCCGTTGTCACCGATGCGCAGTACGCCGGCCGCATCTTCGCTGGGCGTTTCCTTGTCCGGTGCACGCGCGGAATACACCGCGACCTGGCCGGGCAACCCCGTCAGCCGTACCGGTGTTTCCATATCCATCTGAAAAAAATGTTCCAGGTGCGAATGCTGATCCTGATTCATATTCTTCCGGCAGTGGCCCGTCAGTTCCACTGCATGTTTTCAAGGTAGGCGCGTAACTGGCCCGCACTCCTGAATTTACGGCTGATCAATGAATGCCGCAGGCCACAGCAGATGGCCTTCACTTCATCCGGCTGGCCGGCATAATAACGGCGGCCGCCAAGGGCATCGTAAAAAATACGGATCAGATCGAATACATCATTACGGATGTTCTGCGAACTGGGGCCACCCCAGTGAAACATATCCAGCAGCTTGAGCTCAAAACCGAGGCCGTGCCGTTGCACGATGATGTTGTCGGCGTGCAGATCGCCGTGGTACTCGCCAATGGCATGGATGCATTCGATACCGCTGGCCAGAGAATACAGGAGGTGCACCCCCTGAAACGGGGTCAGGCGTCCACCCCGCTGGCGCTTGAGAAACTCGCTGAGCAACTCCCCCTCCACAAACTCCGACACCAGGAATAACACCGGCTTGTCTTCATAGATCAGGGTGTCACGGGTGTGGTACTGAATTACGATGGGGCACTGGCGCAGCTTGTGCAGCTTGCGCGCATAGAAACGCAGTGACTGGTTGCGCGGATTACGCTGCGGGAAAAAGATCTTGGCGGTGCGTTCGATGCCGGTGGCCAGTTCCCGGATCAGGTATACCTCCCCTTCCCATCCGGTACCCAGCAGCGCCTCGACACGATACTTGTCACCGATCCGGTAACCGGGCTCAAGCCCGAAACTGGTTAGTCGTCTGGATTGTTTTTTTGCCTGCGCAGCCATCGATGCCATCCGGGGACATGCCCTCAACATCGGTGCACATTAATGAAGAACCGGGTCGGCGACAACCATTGTGGATAAATGACGGGAACCGGATAACGACTTAAACCGCTGGGGATGATGGCCGCCGCGTGGCTGCAGCCATCCGGACGTCAACCAGGCTTACCAGTTACGTTCGAAGATCAGGGTCATGGCGGCATCCTCTTCCACCACGAAGCCACCCGGCCTACGCAGCTGCACCATGGCCGGCTCAATTTCCGGTGCTGCCAGCGAAAGGGTAAGTGACTGGTCATCGCTACGTGTCGGCAACAACTCCTGCACGGAACGCAACAGGACGTCCATGCGGGCCAGACGCTGCTGGAGGGCCGGCAATGCCCCCTGGTAACTCACCATCAGCGCAGAATGCACCGGGGTGGAGCGTTCCGCCGCCTGCGCACTGGTGCTCACCACGGCACCGATACCCACCACCAGGGCCAGCAGCAGCAACGGATCGAGCTTGCGTACACGATGTTGTACCGATTTCATGCGTCCTCCTCCACGAACTCCCATGGAGCCCTCCCTAGCAAAATAGCAATTCCTGTACCAACCTGTGTCCGTGAGTGGGTTTCAGGATGCCGGAAGCCTGTGAAAACGTCTGCTAACTGGGTCACAGTCCTGATGCACGGGACCGGCACGCACCCGTCTCTTCCCTGTAACCAGAGGGTATAGCGACCGGCACCGGGAAACCTTTAGTTTTCCCTAAGGTTGCCGCTGCATTCCAGACAAACATCCCCCACCGGACAGGAATACCCATGAACTTCGAGGACCTGCACAATTACTACGAGCAGTTGGTGATCCAGCACATTATGGAAACCCTGGCGCCTCCCGGGGAGACCCCGGATGAGGACTATCTCCAGGACGTGGCCTGCGTAGCATTGAACCAGCTGCCGGCGCGCTATGTCCGCCATGAGGTGGACCTGGCCTTCTACATGCCCGCCGAGGAACGGATGGAAATGCTGAAATCCGTTCAGCGCGCCGTGGAAACCGCCGCCCGCTTCGTAGCCCAGCACCACGGTGACAATCGTCCCCAGACCATCACCGTCGAGCAATCCTGACCCCATATCCGCAACCGCCGCCGGATCTGCACGGACGCCGGCGGCCAACCGGCAGGGGGATCAGTGATGGGAACCGCGGTATCCCGGATCCATCCAGCAACGTGGCAATGTCTCTCCGGAGGGGAATTCCAGGTCGGCCTTCTGAAAACTTGCCGGATCCTGCATTTCTTCCCCGGAATGAAAACGGCCCGACAGCTTGGCCACGCAGGGATCGATCAGCGCGGACATCTCCAGGACCTCAACCAGATCACCACTGGATTTATGACGTAGGTACATGAAACACTCCTTCAGGCTGAACCAATACAGGACTCTGTATACTAAATTGTAGCGCTTCGGCTATCCGGTGCCGATCCCGCGCAAAAATCAGCAAGGAGCCCGCAATGAACCCACCCCATCTCCACAGGGATCTGGAGAACATGAGCCATAGCCTGGCGGAACGCTGGCTGGCCTATGCGCAGGACTGCATCACGACACGCGGAACGGCCCATATCGTCCTGGCCGGCGGCAGCACGCCGCAGCGCCTCTATGAGGTGCTGGCGGAACCGGGATACCGCAACCGGCTGGACTGGTCCCGGGTACACCTGTATTTCGGTGACGAACGCTGCGTGCCACCCGACCACCCCGATAGCAATTACCGGATGGTGCGCGAGGCACTGCTGGATCAGATACCGATTCCCGCGCAGCAGGTACATCCCATCCGGGCCGACATCAACAGCATACGCCTCGATGCCGCCCACTATGCACAGGAACTTCTGCAGCATGTACCCTGCACGGAAACAGGGCGGCCGCAGTTTGATCTGATCCTGCTCGGGATCGGGCCCGACGGCCACACCGCCTCCCTGTTCCCCAAGACCTGCATTCTGCATGAACAGGAGCGCCTGGCGGCGGCCGTGTATGTGCCGCACCTGAAAAGCTGGCGCATCAGCCTCACCTACCCGGTGTTGCGCAACGCCCGTGCCCTGTGGGTGCTGGCGGCCGGCACCGGCAAGGCGGCCATCGTGGAACGCATCTGGAAAGATCCGGCCGCCGGCCTGCCGATACAGGCCCTCGGGGATCTGCCTCAACTGGAATGGCATCTGGATACTGCAGCTGCCGGGGAGATCACCCCTTGAGCGAATCCATCGTACTGGCCGGCGACCTGGGCGGCACCCATACCCGACTGCGCCTGGCGCGGGTCGGGGGTGACCGGCAGGAGGTGCTGTTCGAGCATCACTACCGCACCGCGGATTTCGATCAGTTGCTACCCATGCTGCAGATCTTTCTCGCCGCCAGCGACGCACCACGGCCCGAGTGTGCCTGCCTGGCCATCGCCGGCCCGGTGCGGTCCACCACCAACGGGGAACAGGGTCGGGTAACCCGCCTGCAATGGGACATCGACGGGCCCGCCCTCCAGCAGTCACTGGGGCTGGCACGACTACGACTGATCAACGATTTCGAAGCCATCGGCCACGCCATTGCGGTGATACCCGATGCCGAGCTGTATACCCTGCAGGCCGGTGCACCACAGGCCCGGGGGGCGCGCGCCCTGATCGGCGCGGGTACCGGCCTGGGTCAGGCCCTGCTGATCCACACCGGCAACGACTACCGGGTACAGCCCACCGAGGGCGGCCATGCAGACTTCGCCCCCCAGGATGAAACCCAGATCGCACTGCTGCGCTATCTGCAGCAATCGTTTGCGCACGTTTCCTACGACCGGGTGGTATCCGGCCCCGGCCTGGTACTCGGCTACCGGTTTCTCTGCCAGCAGGCCGGGCAGGCAGGCAGCGTCGATCCAGACCTGCCCGATGCCGCCGAGCGCATCAGTCAGCAGGCCGCCACCGACCCGCTGGCCAGCCAGGCACTGGAGCTGTTTATGCGGCTCTACGGGGCACAGGCCGGCAACCTGGCCCTCACCGGCATGGCACTCGGCGGCCTCTATATCGCCGGCGGCATCGCGCCCAGGATCCTCGACCGGATCAGGCAGGGCAGTTTCATGCAGGCCTTTCACCACAAAGGCCGCATGACAGAACTGATGCACCGCTTTCCTGTACACGTGGTACTGACCGAACAACCCGGACTACTCGGCGCTGTGCGGGTAGCCGGCCAGCGATAAGCCGTGGGATTCCCATCAATCTTGCGGGTAATATTGGAGCCGGCGGCCGCACCGCGTATCCTTAGCACACTGATCATCCGGAAAGCATCCATGCATACAGAGAAACACAATATCAAGGTGGAGGTCGCCACCAGCTATATCGAAGAACAGTCACTGCCCAACCAGGATCGTTACGTCTTCGCCTACACCGTCACCATTCGCAATGATGGCGAGGTGCCGGCAAAACTGATGACCCGTCACTGGCTGATTACCGATGCCAACGGCAAGATCAACGAAGTACGCGGTGACGGGGTCGTAGGTGAACAGCCCTACCTCAAGCCCGGCGAAAGCTTCCAGTACACCAGCGGCACCATGCTGGAAACCCCGGTGGGCGCAATGGAAGGCAGCTACCAGATGGTCGCTGACGATGGCGTGGAGTTCGATGCCGAGATCCCCCCCTTTACCCTCTCCATCCCCCGCACCCTGCACTAGCCGTAGGATACCTGCATGGCGGTCTATGCCATTGGCGATGTGCAAGGCTGCTTTGCCGAACTGCAGGCCCTGCTCGCCTCCCTGAAATTCGATTCCGCCCACGACCGGCTCTGGTTCGCCGGTGACCTGGTCAACCGTGGCCCGCAGTCACTGGAAACCCTGCGTTTCATCCGCGACCTGGGTGATGCCGCTGTCACTGTGCTCGGCAATCACGACCTGCACCTGCTGGCCGCCGACTACGATGCCCGCTATGCGCGTCCCAAAGACACACTGCAACCGGTACTGGATGCACCCGATCGCGAGCAACTACTGGCCTGGCTGCGCAGCCGGCCATTGCTGCATCACGATACCGAACTGGGTTTCACCCTGCTCCATGCCGGGCTGCCGCCGCAATGGGATCTCGCCACGGCCCGGCGCTGCGCCGCCGAAGTGGAGGCGGTGCTGCAAGGCCCTCACCACGGCGAATACCTGTCACGCATGTACGGCAACGAGCCGGATCACTGGTCAGAAGACCTGCAGGGCTGGGACCGGCTACGCTTCATCACCAACTGTTTCACCCGGGTACGCTATGTGACCCCGGACGGTCACATCAACCTGCACGACAAGGGCGCCATCGGCACCCAGGCCGCCGGCCTCCTGCCCTGGTTTGCGGTACCCGGTCGGGCCAGCCGCAAGCTGCGCATTCTGTTCGGACACTGGTCCACGCTGGGACCGGTACAGGAAACCAATGTCTTTCCGCTCGACACCGGTTGTTTGTGGGGAGGGGAATTGACGGCACTGCGGCTGGAGGACCAGCGGCGTTTCACCCTGCCCTGCAAGGGGGCGCGCACACCGGGATAAAGACATTCGAAGTCACCCAAAACCGCTCACCGAATGCCAAAATAATATCCTGCGGGTTCGAATTCATTCGGACTCCTTTCACCTTATGTGACCATGCGAATTTGTCACACCTACGGCGGCCGCGGCATTGCTTCTGTTTGCCACAACATTGTCAGGGTGGCACCCGGGTCCCGCAGGTGCAGCCGAGCATCGCAGAAAAAATCGGATCAGGCGCGCAACTGTCTGAGCCGCGCAGCGGTGAGTTTTGCGCACGCCGGTTTTTTCGAGAAGCGCAGGGTAGTCGCGTAGCGACCAAACCTTCGGGTGGCCTTCTCTTTGGTTACTTTCTCTTGGCCAGGCAAGAGAAAGTAACCCGCCCAGCAAAGGGCGGAAGGAAGGTCCTGACTAGCAAGCAAATCAAAAGAACCACGTCCGAATAAATTCGAATCTACAATAATCGCCTTGCGAATATCGGTAAACGACACTTTGCAGGTCCGAATTCATTCGGACGCAATGCCACCCCAACGATAAGTGTTCGGATAAATCCAAACCGGCTATGAGGTCACCTTCACCCGCTCCAGCGTCACGAACGCATAGGCATGGGGATTCTTTTCATCCGGCGCATGCGCTTCGCGCGCCACCTCGCGCCACTCGGCATCATTCAGCTCCGGGAACCAGGCATCTCCCTCGAACTCTGCATCGATGCGCGTAAGGTGGATGCGATCCGCTCGCGGCAACAGCTGCCGGTAGAACTCGGCACCGCCGATAACCATCACTTCCGCCACGTCACCGGCGGCCCGCAAGGCCTCATCGATGGAATGCACCACCACACAGCCTTCGGCCTGATAAGCAACATCCCGTGTCACCACAATATTAGTGCGCCCCGGCAATGGCCGGCCAATGGAATCAAAGGTTTTGCGCCCCATCACCACCGGTTTGCCCATGGTGACCGCCTTGAAGTGCTGCAGATCCGCCGGCAGGCGCCAGGGCAGCTGGTTGTGGTTGCCGATGACATGATTACGCGCCATGGCCACGACAAAACTGATCAGCATAGCAACCCCTAGACCGCCACCGGCGCCTTGATGTGCGGGTGCGGATCGTAACCCACCAGCTCGAAATCATCGAAGGTGAACGCAAACAGGTCCTTCACGTCAGGATTGATCTGTAACTGCGGTAACGGCCTCGGTTCACGACCAAGTTGCAGATCGGTCTGTTCGAGATGGTTGGCGTACAGGTGGGCATCGCCGAGGGTATGCACGAACTCACCGGCCTCAAGGCCGGTGATCTGCGCGATCATGCGCAACAGCAGGGCGTAGGAGGCGATATTGAACGGCACACCGAGAAAGATATCCGCGCTACGCTGGTACAGCTGGCAGGACAGCTTGCCCTCTGCCACATAGAACTGGAAAAAGGCATGGCAGGGCGGTAATGCCATATGCTCGATCTCCGCCACGTTCCAGGCACTGACAATGAGGCGGCGTGAGTCGGGATTGTGTTTGATCTGCTCGACCACCTGGCTGATCTGGTCAATGTGGCGGCCATCGGCGGTAGGCCAGGAACGCCACTGGGAGCCATACACGGGCCCGAGGTTACCCTCCTCATCCGCCCATTCATCCCAGATGCTGACGCCATTTTCCTTCAGGTAGCGGATATTGGTATCACCGCTCAGGAACCACAGCAGCTCATGGATGATGGAGCGCAGATGCAGCTTCTTGGTGGTCACCACCGGGAAACCTTCACTCAGGTCGAAACGCATCTGGTAACCGAATACACTCAGCGTGCCCGTACCGGTGCGATCCTCCTTGCGCACGCCGTGATCCCGCACGTGGCGCATCAGGTCCAGATACTGTTTCATACCGTGGCTGCTCCTTTACTGCTGTTGTGTTCCAAAATCGATTCCTCCGGGTTTTTGCGGTTCAAGCCGTTTTTTCGCCAGACCGCGTATCATGCCGGTAGGCCAGCACCAGCAACAGCAGCCCAAACAGAACCATGGGCAGTGACAGCACCTGCCCCATGGTCACCCAGCCCCAGGCAAGGTAGCCGATGTGCGCATCCGGCTGCCGTACCAGTTCCACCATAAAACGGAACAGGCCGTAACAAAGCAGGAACAACCCTGACACCGCCATGGTCGGCTTCGGCTTGCGTGAATATATCCACAGGATCGCGAACAGCACCGGCCCTTCCAGGATGGCTTCATAAAGCATGGAGGGATGTCGCGGCAGCTGATCAACAAACGGAAACACCATGCCCCAGGGTAGATCGGTAGGCCGGCCCCACAACTCGCCGTTGATGAAGTTGCCGATGCGACCGGCGCCCAGCCCGATGGGCACCAGCGGTGCGATGAAATCCGTCACCACAAAAAAGGTACGCCCGGTTTTGCGTCCATAGAGCCACATGCCCAGCAGCACACCCAGCAGACCGCCATGAAAGGACATGCCACCCTGCCACACCTGGAACAACACCCAGGGCTGCTCCAGAAACAGGGACAGCTGATAAAACAGGATGTAGCCGATGCGGCCACCCAGCACCACTCCCAGCGCCGCGTAGAACAACAGGTCGCCGATCTCCTCCACCTTCCAGCCGGAACCGGGTTGTGCCGCACGCACACGCCCCAGCCACCAGCCACCGAGAAAGCCGATCAGGTACATCAGGCCATACCAGTGCACCTGCACCGGTCCGAAACCAATGGCGACGGGATCAATATTGGGATAGGTCAGCATAGCGATTATGGATTACCTGTTATTGACGAGATTTGGCTCGACTCCACACTCCAGCAGAACCCCCTCTCTTCTTTCCGGAAGAGGGGCGGGGAAAGGGTTGATTGGATGTTTCATTCATAGCCATTTTTGCCCGCCCTCATCCTGCCGGCAACACCCGGCAGAACAGTGCCTTCAGGTATTCGGTTTCCGGGATCGCCGGATGGACCGGGTGATCCGGCGCCTGGTGGCCACGCTCCAGCAGTTGAAGATCACGGTCCAGGTGGCGCGCCGACTGCAGCAACAGTTTCTGCAAGCGGTCCATGGGCAAGTGATGGGAGCAGGAGGCGCTGATCAGGATACCGTCCTTGTGCAGCAACTGCATGGCCAGCTGATTGATGCGGTGGTAAGCCTGCTCACCAGCCTTGCCGTCCTTGCGGCGTTTGATGAAAGCCGGCGGATCGACGATCACCACATCGAAACGCTCCCGCTCCTCGCGCAGCCCGCGCAGCACTTCGAAGGCATCACCCTGCAGCACCCCGACCCGCTCAGCCATCCCATTGGCCTGTGCCGCAACCAGGGCCTGGTCCAGCGCCGGCTGCGAGGCATCGACGCACAGGGCCTGTGTGGCGCCGAACGCCGCCGCCTGCACACCCCAGGCACCGACATAACTGAACACGTCCAGTACCCGCTTGCCCTGTACATAATCGCGCAAACGGCCGCGATTCATCCGTTGATCATAGAACCAGCCGGTTTTCTGGCCACCCTGCAGTGACAGGGGAAACTGCACGCCATGCTCTTCCAGCGTAATGGTTTCCGGTACCTCACCTATGGCCTCGACGTAGCTCTCCAGCCCTTCCAGTTCGCGCAGCACACCGTCATTGCGCAGCAACACAGCGCGCGGCTTGAGCACCTTGTCGAGTGCCTCCAGTACCGCATCGCGCGCCTGCTCCATACCAGCGGTGGTCAGCTGCACCACCAGCACATCGCCATAGCGATCCACTATCAGCCCCGGCAAGCCATCGGACTCGCCGTACACCAGCCGGTAGAAAGGCTGTGCGAACAGACGTTCCCGCAACGACAGCGCCACATTAAGCCGGTGCACGATAAGGGAACGGTCCAGCCGCAGGTTCGGGTCGCGGCTCACCATACGGGCGCAGATCAGTGAATGGGGATTCGCATAGCCACTGCCCAGCGGTTTACCGTTGTAGGCCTCAATCAACACCGGCTGCCCGGCGGTAAAGCCGTTGAGCGGCGTTTTGGCGGTATCCACTTCGTTGCTGTAGACCCATAAATGCCCAGCCCGCAGGCGGCGCTCTTCCTGTTTTTTCAGGCGCAGCGGCGCCAACGGTAATGCGGTATCAGTCATTGTGGGTATCCGGGTTGCAGCGGCCAAGGTTACGGGTATCGGTACAGGTTACAAGTTCTGCCCATGACCACATCACTGACGTGATTGCAGGTAGGGGCCCAGCTGTTGCGCCGACAGAAGAATCAGGGCGCCACTGCGGTAATGCTGCGCAAAGGTGATGCCCGTGTACTCGTCACGCCATTGGTCCTCACGCCAGATCACATAGCCATTCGGGTGTTGCTGCAGCCAGTCGTCCAGCCCGGCACCGCCAAGTTGATGGGCCAGCGGCTGCTGCAACCGGCCCAGGAAATGATACTGGCCAAGGTACTCGATGTTGGTGGCTATCGGGTGACCCGCACGCTGCAGCCGGGCCAGTTGCTGACTCAATGGCCGCAGATCAAAGGCCGGCACCATGGCACGCAGAACAGTGGCGTGCAAGGCCAGCACCATCGCTACCGAAGCGAGGCTGCTGGCCACCACCTTGGTGGCCAGGGTGGGCATGCGCCAGGCCAGCAGCAAGCCCCCGAATGCAACCAGTGCCCAGCCCCAGCGGCCATCCACCTGTGCCACCCAGTACACATCGCTGGGGATGCGGTGCATAAACACCATGAACAGCCCGCCAATGACGGCCAGCAGCCCCGGCACCCACAGCCGTTCCGGCAGCACGCGGCCTGCATGCCCGCGCGACAGGGCATGGGCCGCCAGCAAGGTCAGCGCCGGAAACATGGGCAGCAGGTATTTGCCCTGCTTGCCACCCACCAGGCTGAACAACAGGATCACCGGCAGGGCCCAGGCAAGACAGAAACGCACCATGTCATCGAGCGACAATGCACGCAGGGAACGCCATAACCGCGGCCACAGGCTCCAGGGCAACAGCATCATTGGCAACAGTGCCAGGTACAGCCACCAGGCCTGGGCATGGTCGGCCTGCTGGCCCATGCGCCCCGCGTGCTGGCCCCAGAAGATGGCCTGCCGATAGGCATCCCCGCCGGATACAGCCGCCGGCCAGGCCCAGGCCATGCCGATGGTCACCCCCAGCAGCAGCGCCAGCAATACCCCACCGTACCAGCGCCACCAGGACGCGGGCCGCAAGTCGCGCGCCCACCAGGGGGCCAGCAGCGCCACCGGCAACACATGCAGCAGCACCACCGGCCCCTTGGCCAGGGCACCCAGGCCGATACCCAGCCCCATGATCCACCAGCCGCGGCCTCGCCCCTGCCAGGCGCTGACCAGCCCGGTCATAGCCACCAGCACCGCGCCGGTGAGCAGCAGATCGAACTGCACCAGGGTATAGAAACCAGCCCACAACAGACCACCGAACAACAGCCAGGGCAGCAGCATGGCCGCCGGCTTATCCTCGGGCCAGAGCCGCCGGGCAAGGTGGGCAGCCAATACCAGGTCGACCAGGCTGACCAGCGGCGCCACCAGCCGCGGCCACCAGTCGTTGACCCCGAATAGCACCCAGCCCGACTGGATCAGCCAGAACAGTAGCGGCGGCTTGTGGCTGTACGGTTCACCATTGAGATAGGGCACCAGGAAATCACCGCGCAGCCACATCTCCCAGGCCACGGTGACATAACGGGTTTCGTCCACCGGCAGCAACGGCCGCACGGCAATCCCCACCGCCAGTAGCAGCGTCCACAGTATCAGCAGGGCCAACCAGGATGTGCGGGAATTCATGGGGTCGTGACATGCCCGGCAGGGGGGTCGGTATCGGAGTCGTCGCCTGCCTCCAGTTGCGCCAGCTCACGGCGGTAGTGGCGATACAGGGAGACCCCGATGAGGCTGGACAACAGGAACAGCACCGTGCCGGAGCCGATACGCCACAGGGGATCCACGGCGATGCCGCTGCCGATCAGGGCGAACACCAGCGTCTGCGGCAGATAGCCCAGCGCCGAACCGGTAAAGAAGGGCAGGCCACGCATGCTGGACACCCCCGCCGCCACGTTGGTGGCAAGGTTGCTGCCCACCGGCAGCAAGCGGATCAGCAGGGTCATGCGCAGGGGATGGGTACCGACAAAGCGATCGATCTTCTGCAGCCGGGTGGGAAACCAGCGCACCACCAGGCCGCGGCCCAGCCAGCGCGCATAGTAGAAGCTCACCACGCAGCCGGCCACGGTGGCCGCCAGTGCCAGCAGGCAACCAAGGCTCACCCCGAAGGCATAGCCACCGAAGAAACTGAGCATCTGGCGCGGCAGCCCCAGGGCCGTGAACAGGATGCCGATGCCGAGGAACAGCGATTCGCCGCGAATGCCCTGGCCCCGTACCGTGTTATCGATCCAGGCCTGGTCCAGCACCGCACCGAACTGCAATTGTTCCAGCAGGTAGCCTACCAATACCAGCGAACCGATCCAGAACAGCCCGCGCAGCAGTGGATGCCCCTTCATGCGGGGTCCGTGTCGGCCGGCCGCGGCCGTTCACTGATCTCGGGAAGTTTGGCCCGCCGCTGCAGCCACATCACCCCGAACAGGTCGACGATACCCACCCACAAGCGGTTATGTACACCGTACTTGCTCTTGCCCTGGTTACGCGGACGGTGGTTGACCGGCACCGACTCCACCCGGCCACCGGCGCGCAGCACCAGGGCCGGCAGAAAGCGGTGCATGTGATCGAAATAGGGCAATTCAAGGAACAGGGCGCGGGGAAACAGCTTGAGCCCGCAGCCGGTGTCGGGGGTGGCGTCGCGCAGCAGGCGACTGCGCACCCCGTTGGCCACCTTCGAGGACAGCTTGCGCAGCCAGGTGTCCTGACGCCTGGCACGCCAGCCAGCGATCAGCCAGCGTTCGCCGAGTTCCCGTTCCTGCACTGCCTGCAACAGACTGGGAAGATCGGCCGGGTCATTCTGGCCATCGCCGTCGAGGGTGGCGATCCACTCGCCCCGCGCCGCGCGGATACCACTGCGCACAGCGGTACTCTGGCCGCAGCTGCGGGCATGGCGCAGCACCCGCAGGCGCGGAAAATCCCGCAGCGCCTGCTCGAATACAGCCGCGGAAGAATCGTTGCTGCCATCGTCGGTATAGATGACCTCGAACTCGGTCACCCCCTCCAGGGCAGCGTGGATTTCCTCGATCAGCGGACGCAGATTGTCGGCTTCGTTGAAGACCGGAACGACGACGGATACTTGCATAGAATACGTGGTTGGCTTGGCAGTGGTGGCTGCGACACAGTGGTGGCGAGTGCGCTATAGTTGAGCGCTCCAGTCAGGAATTCAGGCCGCACCTCTATGGCGAACGACCCGCACTATACCAACCATCTGCATGGCGAAACCAGCCCGTATTTATTGCAGCACTGCCATAACCCCGTCGACTGGCACCCGTGGGGGCCGGAGGCACTGGAAAAGGCGCGCCGCGAACACAAACCCATCCTGCTGTCGGTGGGGTATTCCGCCTGTCACTGGTGCCACGTCATGGCCCACGAATCCTTCGAAGACCCGGACACCGCCCGGGTCATGAACGAGCTGTTCGTAAACATCAAGGTGGACCGCGAGGAACGCCCGGATCTGGACAAGATCTACCAGACCGCCCATTCCCTGCTGACCCAGCGCGCCGGCGGCTGGCCGCTGACCATGTTCCTGACCCCCGAGGACCAGATCCCCTTTTTCGGTGGCACCTATTTTCCCAGGCAGGCGCGTCACGGCCTCCCGGCCTTCACCGACCTGCTGCACCGCATCGCCGGGTTTCATCAGGAAAACCGGCTCGAAATCCAGCGCCAGAACGCCTCCCTGATGGGCGTACTCGCGCAGCTCAGCGGCGGCGGCGAAACCACCGATGCCCTGGACCCGATGCCCCTGGACCTCGCCCGCCGGCAGCTGGAACAGGAGTTCGACCCGACCCACGGCGGCTTCGGCAAGGCCCCCAAGTTCCCCCATCCCACCAGCCTGGAACGACTGCTGCGCCACTGGGCAGGCTCGCTGGAAAACAGCCCCCAGGGCGATGAGCGCGCCCTGCACATGGCCCTGTTCACCCTCGACCGGATGGCCCAGGGTGGCATGAACGACCAGATCGGCGGCGGTTTCTGCCGCTATTCCGTCGACGACCAGTGGATGATTCCCCACTTCGAGAAGATGCTCTACGACAACGGCCCGCTGCTGGCCCTGTACAGCGAGGCCTACGCCGCCACAGGCTCGGCCCTGTACCGGCGCACCTGCGAGGAGACCGCCGCCTGGGTGATGCGCGAAATGCAGGCCCCCGAGGGTGGCTATTACTCCAGCCTCGATGCCGATTCCGAGGGGGAGGAAGGCAGGTTCTACGTGTGGAGCCGCCAGGAGGTGCAGTCACTGCTCGGCGAGCAGGCATACGCACTGTTTGAGCGCCGCTTCGGCCTCGACCGCAATGCCAACTTCGAGGGCCGCTGGAACCCGCATGTATTCGCCTCCTGCGAAGAACTGGCGCAGGAATCCGGCCTGGATGAGACAACCGTGCGGCAACAGATCGACCAGGCCCGCGCCAGCCTGTTTGCCGCCCGCGAACAGCGCGTCCGCCCGGGCCGCGACGACAAGGTACTCACCTCCTGGAACGGGTTGATGATCCGCGGCATGGCGTCCGCCGCCCTGCATCTCGGCCGCCCCGAATATGTCGATTCCGCCGAGCGGGCGCTGGATTTCATCCGCGCCACCCTGTGGCGCGACGGCCGCCTGCTGGCCACCTATAAGGATGGCAAGGCCCATCTCAACGCCTACCTGGATGACTACGTATTCCTCATCGATGGCATTCTCGAACTGCTGCAGGCACGCTGGCGCGACGGCGACCTCGCCTTTGCGGTGGAACTGGCGGAGGTGGTGCTGGCCTGGTTCCAGGACCCGCAGGGCGGCTTCTTCTTCACCGCCGATGACCACGAACCACTGATCCAGCGCCCCAAACCGCTGGCGGATGATGCCATGCCCTCCGGCAACGGCATCGCCGCCAAGGTGCTTGGCCGCCTCGGTCACCTGCTCGGCGAGCCACGCTACCTGGAGGCGGCGGAACAGACCCTGAAGGCCGCCTGGTCCTCCATCGAAAACGCCCCCTACGGCCACACCGGCCTATTGCTGGCACTGGAAGAACAGCTGTTTCCGGTACAGACCATTGTGCTGCGCAGCAGCGCCGATGCCCTGCCCGACTGGCACCAGCGCGCCGGTGAGCCCTACGCGCCACGGCGCATGGTGTTCGCCATTCCCAACGATGCCAAGGGCCTGCCGGGGGCACTCGCACAACGCAAACCGCAAGGGCAGGCGGTGGCCTACGTCTGCGAGGGCACCCACTGTTCCGCCCCCATCACCAGCCTTGCAGCGCTGCAGCAAACTCTGGAACAATCGGAAGCCCGCCTGGCGCGGCCCGCCGCCGGTGCCAACTGATCCGCCAGGTGACATTTTCATTTCCCATACAGCATGAGGTTTGCAATGGCTGATACCGCACCCAAAACCCTGATGGACTTCGTCCAGGAAGCGCGCGCACTGATCAAGGAAGTCGATGGAGAAACCCTGACCGGCATGATGGCCGAAAGCCGGGGACTACTCCTGCTCGATGTCCGCGAACCCAGCGAACATGAACACGGCCACCTGCAGAACGCCCACCTGGTACCACGCGGCATTCTCGAGGCCGCAGCCGACCTGAATTATCCCAAGCGGGATGCCATCCTGTCCGCGGCGCGGGAACAACCCGTGGTGCTGTACTGTGCCACCGGCGGCCGCTCCGCCATGGGCGCGATGGTGTTGCAGATGATGGGCTTCAGGGAGGTCTACAGCCTGGCCGGCGGGTTCATGAAGTGGGCCGAGGAAAATCGCCCCGTGGTGAAGGAAGCCAGCTACGTCTGATGCCGGAACTGTGGCGGCAATCGCCGCCACAGGCCATCCCCTGCAGGTGCGAATTCACTCGCATTAGCAATGCAGACAGGGTTTGTTCAGGCGGGTGGTTTGCACCCCATCGCCACCCGCACTTCCACGTCCAGCCAGACTCCCTGGTCCGTAGCCAGTTCGGTCACCGCCTGCAGGTGTGCCGCCCTGAACGCCTCGCGTCGTTCTGCGGGGATACTGTTCAACAGGGCGCGAAAGCCACTGTTCCACACCACCTCCCACCAGTCGTCGGCCGATGCCAGGTGATAACCCAGCTGCAGCGTATCCACCACTACGGACTCCAGACCGGCATCCTGCAGCAGCGTCACACAATGCGCAGGACTCTTCACCCGCTCGGTGGCAAACCGCATGCCGTGCTCAGCCGACGGCAGGCGGCCGCCGAACTCGACCACCTGGTCTGCAAACCGCGTCATCAACGGCTGAAAGGCCTGCTCACCAAATGAGGTAAACAACACCCGGCCGCCGGGCCGTGTCACCCGCACCCAGTCGCGCAACGCCGCCTCCATGTCCGGAAGGAAAAACAGCCCGAAGGAACAGACCACGGCATGGAAGTATTCTTTTTTGAAATCCAGTCGCTCGGCGTCCATGACATGGAAGTCCACATTACCAAGCGCCATCTTGCCTACGTTGGCCTCGGCCCGCGCCATCATGCCTTCGGAAAGATCGATGGCATGCACCCGCCCTTCCGAGCCCACCGCCTGCGCCATGGCCACCGCCACCGCGCCGGTGCCGGTGGCCACGTCCAGCACCTTCTGCCCCGGTGCAGGCTGCACGTAGGACACCAGGCGATCCGCACAGAAGGGAAAGAAGCGCAGCGCCGGTGAATCGTAGCCAGCCGCAAGCTCATCGAACAGTGAGGTGATATTCGTTTTTTGCTGACTGGAGTCGGTCATCGTGATTACCCGCTTTGCCGCCTGGCGAACCTCAGTTTTCTTGCACAAACGAACAGCAGTAGTCGGTCAGCGCCGTGACCTTCAACTGGAACTTCGCATTGGCCGGCACATGGAACTCCTCGCCTCCCTGTACCGCACGCCAGGCGGATACCCCGGGCAGCAATACCTCCAGCTCGCCGGCCAGGATTTCCATGACCTCGGCATCCGCGGTGCCGAATTCATATTCGCCCGGCAACATGATGCCGAGGGTCTTTTTGCTGCCATCGGCAAACATAACGGTACGACTGGTGACCTTGCCGTCGAAATAGACATTGGCTTCACGCACCACAGTGACATTACTGAATTCGGACATGATCGATCCTGTGTACAAAGAAACAAGGGGGGCAATCCTACCGCAGGCGGGTCGGCAGCGTACAGCCGGAGGCGAAGGGTTCACCGCGGGCCTCTCTCGGGCCAGGGCAGCGCCTGCACGTCCCCGGCAAAACTCCACCCCCGCTGCTCCGCCAGCGCATGCAAGGCCTCGACACGCCCTTCATGCAGGGGGTGGGTCTGCAGGAACTCCGGCACCCACCGACCGACCTTGCCCTGCCCGGCCTCCAGGTCGCGAAAGAAGGCATCGCTGTCGGCCACATGGCCATAAAGTCCGGCAACCATCTCCAGCGCGATGGCATCGGCGCGGGCTTCCTGGCTACGGTTGAATTTGAGCATGGTCAGCATGCCGGCCCTGGACAGCAGGTCGACACCGGTATTGCCACTGGCGCTGAGCAATGCCATGAACAGGCTCACGGCGGCGGTGCGACCGATGGCCTCGATGGGATGACGTTCCCGCACATGGGCGATTTCATGCGCCAGCACCATGGCCAGGGCATTTTCGCTGGGCACATGGTCGAGCAGACCCTGGTAGATGACGATGTTGCCACCGAGGGTGGCATAGGCATTGACGATATCTTCCGGCGCATAATGCACCCTGACCTGCATCCCCTCGGGCATGGGTGCAGCAACCATCAGCCGTTCGGCGAGCGCCTGCAGGTATTGATCTGTCTCACGATCCGTTTCGGCGTCATCCAGGGCCGCCTCGATACCCGCTGACCACTCCAGTTCTTTGGCAAAGGGGATCCGTTTGGCAAGATACCCGCCTCCCACGCTCAGCATCACCACCACCAGTGCCGCCGCCACGGCCAGGCCACCCACCAGCCAGAAAAACTCCTTGAGCGGGTGTTCGCGGCTGGTGTTGATACCTTCGGGAATTCTGGGGTTGCGGTATTCCAGGGTCAGTCTCCCTGTGCCACCCGGGTCAGTGCCGTACCGTAGGCCAGCACCTCGACGGAACCAATGGCATTGCGACGCCCCTTGTAGATGGACGAGGTTTCCACCTTGAGATTGAAAACCATGTGCGCACCACAGGCGGCCGCTTCGGCCTTCATGCGCAGAATCGCTTCGCGGCGCGCGCGGTCGACCAGGGTTTCATAAGCACGCACCCGGCCACCGATGAGGGTGCGCAACGAGGACAGGAAACGCTTGAAGAAATCCACCGAGATCACCACGCTGCCGGCCACCAGCTGCGTATCCATGGGGAGATGGGGATCGGGGATATGCCGGGTGGCGATCACCACCAGATCACGGGTGTCCTCTTCGCGCTGGATAATGGAGCGGTAGTGGCGCTGTTCCGCGATACGGCCAAAAATGTAACCCAGTGTAAGCAGAATCAGAAAGACGATGAGATCCATGACTCACTCCAGAATCACGGCGGTGCCGTAGGCAAACAGTTCCGCGGCACCCTGGGTGATGGACGAGGTGGAAAAGCGCACGTTCAATACCGCGTTGGCGCCCACTGATGCGGCCTGGGCCTGCATGCGATCGACAGCCTCGGTGCGGGCATCCTGCAACAGCTCGGTGTAGCCTTTGAGTTCACCGCCGAAAATATTTTTCAGGCCGGCCATCAGGTCGCGGCCGACATGTTTGGAGCGCACCGTACTACCCTGCACCAGCCCCAGATGTTTTACGATGCGTTTACCCGGTACCAGCTCAAGATTGCTCAACAGCATAAAAACCCCTTTTGATTATGATGACGCCACCATGACCCCGGCAGATGAGCCGGTTTCCCCGGATAGTAGCGGATACGGGGAAAAACACGAACCATCACGGGAATACCGCGTCATGACCGGATCGGTAAGCCTGTAACTCCCGCCTGCCTTTGCACTACAATACCGCCGTCTTCCCAATGGTATGTGCTGTCATGTTTGAACGTTTGATTGAAAACACACTCTATTCCGCCCGCTGGCTGCTGGCCCCCATCTACCTTGGCCTGAGCCTCGCCCTGCTGGCCATGGGCATAAAATTTTTCCAGGAGATCCTGCACGTACTGCCGGTGATCCTCAACACCAGCGAGAAAGACCTGGTATTGACCATACTGGCCATGATCGACCTTACCATGGTGGGTGGACTGATCATCATGGTGATGTTCAGCGGTTACGAGAATTTTGTCTCCCGGCTGGATATCGGCGAGGGTGAACATAAACTGGACTGGCTCGGCAAGCTGGACGCCGGTTCGCTGAAGCTGAAGATCGCCGCCTCCATCGTTGCCATTTCTTCCATCCACCTGCTGCGCGCCTTCATGAATGCACCACAGATCCCGGACAATACGCTGATGTGGTACGTAATCATTCACATGACCTTCGTGGTATCGGCGGTGGCCATGGGCTATCTGGACAAAATGACCAAACATTGAGGGTGATTTTTTCCTGCATATAAAAAAGCCCGCATCATGCGGGCTTTTTTATATCTTGATGCGGCTCGTCCGAATGAATTCGGACAACGATACCGCAATCCGTAGCCCCTCAATCCAGGCTGCTGCCGAAACTCTCCCGATAGCGCGCCCTGAACTCGTCCATGGTGAAGCGGTGGTTCTGGGTGCCATGCTGCTCGATCTTGATGGCCCCCATCAGGGCGGCGATGCGGCCTGTGGTTTCCCAGTCCATACCGTTCATCATGCCGTACAGCAGGCCACCGCGGTAGGCATCGCCGCAACCGGTGGGATCGTTCACGGCCTGGGTCGGCGCCGGCGGGATCTCGATGCGTTTGCCATCGGTATAGATCCAGGAACCCTCACCACCGCGGGTAACAATGAAGGCCTGTACCTGCTCGGCCAGTTCCTCGAGGGTCATACCGGTCCGCTCCTGGGTGAGCCGCGATTCATAGTCATTCATGCAGGCCCAGTCGGCCTGGGCGATGAAGGCCTTCAACTCATCACCATTGAACATCGGCAGCCCCTGGCCCGGGTCGAAGATGAAGGGAATACCGGCGCTCACGAACTGCTCCGCGTGCTCCAGCATGGCCTGACGGCCATCCGGGGACAGCAGGCCGAGACTGATGCCATCGGTATCGCTGATTTTGTTCTTGTGGGCGAAATCCATGGCACCGGGATGGAATGCAGTAATCTGGTTGTCATCCAGGTCGGTGGTGATGAAGGCCTGCGCAGTGTAACTATCCTCCACTACCCGCACATGGCGATGATCGATACCACATTCGTCCAGCCACTGCAGGTAAGGTCCGAAATCAGTGCCCACCGTGGCCATGGGCACGGGTTCTCCACCCAGCATTTTCAGGTTGTAGGCGATGTTGCCGGCGCAGCCGCCGAACTCACGGCGCATATCCGGCACCAGGAAGCATACATTCAGGATATGCACCTGATCGGGCAGGATGTGGTTCTTGAAGCGGTCCTTGAAGACCATGATATTGTCGAAGGCGTAGGAACCACAGATCAGTGCAGACATTCGTTCACCTCATGTATTCGATCCGTTTTACGGACACGTGTATTTTGCAGGTCCAAAATCATTCGGACGATACTTACAGGAAAAGCACCAATCCCCAGACAATGGCGGCGTTGATCAGTGCCACCAGCACCGCTGCAGAGCCGATGTCCTTGGCGCGGCCGGCCAGCGGATGCACTTCATCACTGATGCGATCCACCACGGTCTCGATGGCCGAATTCAATAATTCCACCAGCAGCACCAGCACCCAGACCGCTACCAGTACCGCCTTTTCCAGACCGGTGCCACCGAGCCAGATGCCCAGCGGTACCAGCACCAGGGACAAGGCCATCTCCTGGCGAAAGGCGGCTTCGTGCATGAAGGCGGCGCGCAGGCCAGCCCAGGAATAGCCGGCGGCGCTGATGAGACGGGCGAAGCCCGTCTTTCCGGGTTTTGGCAACTTCTTCGCTCTTGTTGGTATGCTAAGCCGCACACCTTACCCAAGGCACTACCGCCCTTGCAAGCCGCCAACTGTAGGTCCGAATAAATTCGGACCTATAAGTGCCACACCAGATGCTCGGGGAGCTTTCAGCCCACCGTACCGGACCAGGCCAGGTCCAGTTCACGTGCCGCACGCACATCATCGAGGCGGCGCACCGGCTGGGTGTGAGGGGCTTCCCTGAGGATTTCCGGATTGCTTGCGGCTTCTTCGAGGATCTTCACCATGGCATCCACGAAACCGTCCAGTTCCTCCTTCGCCTCGGTCTCCGTCGGCTCGATGAGCAGGCACTCGGGCACCAGCATCGGGAAGTAGGTGGTAGGTGCATGATAGCCAAAATCGAGCAGGCGCTTGGCGAAGTCCATGGCGGTCACGCCAAGGTTCTTCTGCTGCGGCTTCAGGGTGACGATAAACTCATGGGTGGCGCGGCGATCCGGAAACGCAAGCGTGAAACCCTTGTCCCGCAGTCGCGCCATCAGGTAGTTGGCATTGAGCGTGGCATATTCGGCGACACGGTGCATGCCCTCCCGACCGAGCATGCGCGCATAGACATAGGCCCGCAGCAGTACGCCCGCGTTGCCCATGAATGCCGATAGCCGGCCCATGGTATCGGGACAATCCTGTTCCGTCAGCCAGACATATTCATCGCCATCCCTGCCGACCATGGGCACGGGCAGGTAAGGTTTGAGGCGCTCGCTCACACCCACAGGACCGGCACCGGGACCACCACCACCGTGCGGGGTGGAGAAGGTCTTGTGCAGGTTCATGTGAATGACATCAAAGCCCATATCACCGGGCCGCACCTTGCCGAGAATGGCATTGAGGTTGGCACCATCGTAATACAGCAGCCCACCCGCTTCGTGCACGGTCTTGGCAATCGCCTCGATACTGCGTTCGAACACACCCAGGGTGGACGGGTTGGTCAGCATCAGCCCGGCGGTCTGCGGCCCCACCGCCTTTTTCAATGCATCCAGATCCACGTCACCGTGCCGGTCGGTGGGGATTTCCTTCACCTTGTAGCCGCACATGGTGGCGGTGGCGGGATTGGTGCCGTGCGCCGCATCGGGTACCAGGATCTCATTGCGGACATCGTCACCACGGGCATCGTGATAGGCACGGATCATGGCCACCCCGGCGAATTCGCCCTGGGCACCGGCCGCGGGCGTCAGCGATACCGCCTTCATGCCGGTCACCTCCTTGAGGATCTCCTGCAGTTCATACATGCAGGCCATGAAGCCCTGCCCCACCGCCTCGGGACCTAGGGGATGGCGTGCCAGCATGCCCGGCAGCATGGCCAGGGTATTGCAGCCACGCGGGTTGTATTTCATGGTGCAGGACCCGAGCGGGTAGAAATTGGTATCGATGGAGAAGTTCTTCTGCGACAGCCGTGTGAAGTGGCGTACCGTCTGCATCTCCGAAACCTCCGGCAGGCCTGCCCGCTCGGTGCGGCGCAGATGTGCTGGGATATCGTCCACCTCGGGTGCACTGTGGGGAGCCTGGGCGGTGGCGCAGCGTCCGCTGCGGGATTCTTCGAAGATCAGCATGATGTATCCATCGATTCGGTTGTGTTGAACATTGATATTGCGGTGCTGGTGGATTCATCCACCTGCAGGTACGAATTCATTCGCAATACCAACGCTGCGATTCGTGGTAATGCGAATGAATCCGCACCTGCATTTGCCCTGCCATGAGACAGGAATACGCATCAGATGTGTTTGAGCGCCGCGTCGTAATCCGGTTCCTGGGCAATCTCCGGCACCATCTCGGTATACACGACCTTGTCATTTTCATCGATGACCACCACGGCGCGGGCGGTAATGCCGGCCAGCGGGCCATCCTCGATCAGTACCCCGTAGTCCTTGGCGAAGTTGCGGCTGCGCATCATGGACAGCGGAATCACCTTGTCCACGCCTTCGCCGGTGCAGAACCGGGTCATGGCAAAGGGCAGGTCGGCGGCAATCACCAGCATCACGGCATTGTCACCGGCGTGATCGTTGAACTTTTTGGTGGAGGTGGCGCACACCGGGGTGTCGAGGCTGGGCACGATGTTGAGCAGTTTCTTCCTGCCCTGGTAATCGGCCAGGCGTCGATCGTTCAGTTCGCCGTCCACCAGGTGGAAATCGGGGGCCGCGCTGCCCACGGCGGGCAGTTCGCCATTGGTATGAATCTCATTTCCTTGCAGGGTTATGGTCGCCATGGTCGTTCTCCTTTTGTCTGGTTTATTCACCGCAAAGCCGCAAAAAACGCCGGGAAACACATCGAGAAATGGTTTTTCTCTGTGCCCTTTCCGTACTTGCGGTTCAGCTTTGCGACGTACTCCGTCAGGCCATTTTGGGTTGCACCGGGCAACCCGCCTTGGTCTGTTTTTCCAGCATGCGCATCAGGTGACCCGCATACAGCTGCAGGTCGGCATCGGCCTTGGTTTCCGTGGCGCAGACCAGCAGGGTATTCTTCAGTTCAGGGTAATCGCTTTCAAGCTCGAAGCCGGGCAACAGGTTGTGTGCGGCGAAGGGGCGAATCACACCCTTCAGCGGGATGGCGAATTCCAGCGCGCATTCATGGAAGAAGGGGCGATTGAAACGCGGCTTCACGAAATCATTGGCGGTGAGCAGGTCCACCAGCTTGCGGGTGTTGGCGTGACAGGTCGCTGCCACCTTCTCCAGGCCCGCCGCACCCAGCAGCGACATGTAAATCGTTGCAGCGGTAACCAGCAGGCCCTGGTTGGTGCAGATATTGGAGGTCGCCTTGGAACGGCGGATATGCTGTTCGCGTGCCTGCAGGGTCAGCGTGTAGCCTTCGCGACCATCCCGATCCACGGTGCGGCCGACGACACGCCCGGGCATCTGGCGCACAAACGCCTGCTTGCAGCACATGAAGCCGAAGTAGGGACCACCGGAAGACAGTGGCACCCCCAGCGGCTGGCCTTCGCCACAGACGATATCGGCACCGTCCGTGCCCCACTGGCCCGGCGGCTTGAGCAGCGCCAGCGACATGGGATTCACCACCGCGATCACCAGGGCGCCATTGGCATGGGCCCAGTCGGTGAGTGCATCCACCTCTTCCAGCACGCCGAAGAAATTGGGCTGGGCGATGACCACGGCGGTGATGTCTTCGCCCTCATACCGGGCCAGCGACTCCACGGTGACATGGCCACCCTGCTGGTCGTAGGGCACTTCCACCAGCGAGATATTCTGGTTGCGCACAATGGTGTCGGTGGTATTGCGATAATGCGGGTGCACGGACACCGGCATCAGTACCCGGCCGGACTTGGACTTGCGGTTGGCCCGCACCGCCATAAGAACGGCTTCGGCGAGGCCGGAAGCGCCGTCGTACAGTGAGGCATTGGACACCTCCATACCGGTCAGGCGCGTCATCATGGTCTGGTATTCATAGATGAGCTGCAGGGTGCCCTGGCTGGCCTCCGCCTGGTAGGGCGTGTAGGCACTGTAGAACTCGCCACGGGTAGTGATCTCCCAGACTGCAGCCGGAATATGGTGTTCATAGGCACCCGCCCCGATGAAACACAAGGGCCGTCCGTCCTGTTCCGCGCGCTGCATCATCAGCCGCGTAATCTCCTGTTCACTCATGCCCTCGGGCACGCCATCGAGCTTACGGGTGCGCAGGTTCTGCGGAATTTCGTCGAAGAGATCATCGATACTCTGCACGCCAATGGCGTCGAGCATCTCCTTCACTTCGGCATCGGTATGGGGAATGAACGGCATCGCTTTTCTATCCGGTTGGTGTAGGTAACAAAATCAGCTCAATGGCAACGGGTCCATGCGGGATCCTGATGTCCTCGCAATGAATCCCAGCGCCGAACCATGCGTCCCCTCCCCTGGTGAACAGGAAGAGGGAATTTCTATCGCCTAGTGGTCCTCGGCGGCTACCAGTGCCTCGTAGGCGGCGGCGTCCAGCAGCGCGTCCAGGTCACCGGCATTGGCCGGCTGGATGCGCATGAGCCAGCCCTCGCCATAGGGGTCGCTGTTGACGGTCTCCGGCGCGTCGGCGAGACCTTCGTTGCCTTCCACCACTTCACCGGCAATGGGCGCGTACACATCAGAGGCCGCCTTCACCGATTCCACCACGGCACAGGCCTCTTCCGCCTCCAGGCTGCGGCCGGCCTCCGGCGCTTCCACGTACACCATGTCGCCGAGTTGATCCTGGGCATGCTGGGTGATACCGATGGTGGCGGTGCCATCATCGTTCAGGCGCACCCATTCGTGGCTCTTGGTGTATTTCAGGTCTGCCGGTACTTCGCTCATGGTGATGACTCCTGTGAACCTTGCAATTTTTACGAAATCCTATGGGTGGCATACCACCCTGCAGGTGCGAATGAATCCGCACCCGCATCATGATCAATCGAGTGCCGACCGGAATCATCGGCACCCAGCCCGAAGGCAAATTCGGGCCTACAAATCTATACCAATGCCTTGCCGTTGCGCACGAAGGGCGGCTTCACCACCCGGGCATTGAGCCGCTTGCCGCGAATCTCCACCTGCACGGTGTCACCGGTGGCGGCGGGCACCCGAGCCAGGGCGACGGCCTTGCCCAGCGTCGGCGAGAAACTGCCGCTGGTGATCTCGCCTTCGCCGATGCCGTCCACCACCACCTTCTGGTGGTTGCGCAGCACGCCCTTGTCGAGCAGCACCAGGCCCACC
>CBDUHN010000006.1:0-109036 GCA_965367295.1 uncultured Gammaproteobacteria bacterium
CAAAAAAAACCCCGGGTTGCAAGGGGGGGAAGCACCGGGGTTAAAACACCCGGCTTGGGGAAACCGGGTTGGAGGAATCCCGCCCAGGGGTAGTGGGCGGGTGGCGCCGAAGCGCCATGGGTAAATTGGTTGTCAGTAAATCGATTGCGTGATTACGTTTCCTTTTTCAGTCTATTCGGTAATCAGACTCGCGCCAAAAAACATCACCACTTCATAATTCAATGATAAGCTATTTTCCGGAAAATAAAAGCCCATAATTGCAAAGATAATCCTGCGATTTTGCGCCAGATCAACTAATGGGCTTCATCCCAGTTATGACCTGTCCCGATTTCGACCAGCAATGGCACCGTAAGTTCAGCTGCAGCCTGCATGGCCTGGCAAATACCTGACTTTGCGGATTCGATATTGGTTTCCGCGACCTCGAATACCAACTCATCGTGTACCTGCATAATCATCCGGACGTCATCGGAGGTGGCTTTATTCCAGGCTGCCACCCGTAACATGGCCCGCTTGATGATGTCGGCGGCGGTACCCTGCATGGGGGCATTGATGGCAGTGCGTTCGGCGGCGGCACGGCGCTGGCCGTTGCGGGCGTTGATCTCCGGCAGGTAGAGACGGCGACCGAATACAGTTTCCACATATCCCTGCTCCTTTGCCTGGGCGCGGGTGTTGTCCATGTAGGCCTTCACACCGGGATAGCGCTCGAAATAGAGATTCACATAATCCTGGGCCGCGCCCCTGTCGATGCCGAGCTGCTTGGCCAGGCCAAAGGCGGACATGCCGTAGATGAGGCCGAAGTTGATGGCCTTGGCGGAACGCCGTTGATCGGTGGTGACCTGTTCCGGCGCCACGCCGAACACCTCGGCGGCGGTGGCGCGGTGCACATCGGCGCCGCTGGAAAAGGCCGCGAGCAGGCCGGCGTCCTGGGACAGGTGGGCCATGATGCGCAGTTCGATCTGGGAATAGTCGGCGGCCAGGATGCGGTAGCCGGCGGGGGCGATGAAGGCCTGGCGGATACGACGGCCTTCCCGGGTGCGAATGGGGATGTTCTGCAGGTTCGGGTCCGAGGAGGACAACCGGCCGGTGGCCGCCACCGCCTGATGGTAAGAGGTGTGCACCCGGCCGGTATCCGGATTGATCTGTTCCGGCAGCTTGTCGGTATAGGTGGACTTGAGCTTGCTCAGGGAGCGGTGTTCCAGGATCAGCTGCGGCAATGTGTGGCCGAGATCGGCGAGTTCCTGCAACACGTTTTCCGCCGTCGAGGGCGCGCCCTTGGGGGTCTTGGCCAGTATCGGCAGTTCCAGTTTGTCGTACAGAATCTCCTGGATCTGTTTCGGGGAGCCGAGGTTGAAGGGCTGGCCGGCGGCGGTGTGGGCATCGGATTCGATTTCCTGCATGCGTTTGGCCAGCTCGGTGCTCTGCTGCATAAGCAGTTTGCGATCCACCAGTACCCCGGTCTGTTCCATGGTGGCGAGGATCGGGATCAGCGGGATCTCGATATCCTGCAGGATGCTGCGCAAACCGTCCTGCTGTTGCAGTCGCGGCCACAGGGTCTGGTGCAGGCGCAGGGTGATATCGGCATCCTCCGCGGCGTAGGGCGCGGCGTCCTCGATGGCGACCTGGTTGAAGGTCAGCTGTTTGGCGCCCTTGCCGGCCACGTCCTCGAAATGAATGGTTTTGTGGTCGAGGTATTTCTGCGCCAGGGAATCCATGTCGTGGCGGGTGGCGGTGCTGTCCAGTACATAGGATTCCAGCATGGTATCGAAGGCGATGCCCTGCAGGGCAATGCCGTGATTGGCAAGCACATTGAGGTCATATTTCAGGTGCTGGCCGACCTTGGCACGCTGCGGGTCCTCCAGCAGTGGTTTGAGTTGTGCCAGCACCTGATCGCGATCGAGCTGATCGGGGGCGCCGGGATAATCGTGGGCGAGTGGCACATAGGCGGCACTGCCGGCCTTCACGGCAAAGGATACCCCGACGATGCGCGCTTCCATGTACCGCAGGCTGGTGGTCTCGGTGTCGAAGGCGAATAACTCGGCACTGCGGAGCCGGCCGAGCCAATCATCCAGTTGCGCCTGGGTGAGCAGGGTGTCGCAGTTGGTGGTGACGGGTGCAGGCGCAGTGGATGCGGCGGTGGGTGCCGGCGCGCCTTGCGGTGTATCGCCGTCCAGCTGGCGCAGCCAGGTGTTGAACTCCAGCCGTTGATACCACTCGCGCAGGGCATCCTGGTCGGCGGGCTGCAGCTGCAGGCTGTCGGGAGTGGAGTCTAGCGATACATCGCACTTGATGGTGGCGAGCTGACGTGACAGGGCCAGGGTATCGAGGCTGTCACGCAGGTATTCGCCGACCTTGCCCTTGATCTCCCCGGCATGGGCGATGATCTCGTCCAGCGAACCGTATTCGTTGAGCCACTTGGCGGCCGTTTTGGGCCCCACCTTGGGGACACCAGGGATGTTGTCGGAGGTGTCACCCACCAGGGCCAGGTAATCGATGATGCGTTCCGGCGGCACACCGAATTTTTCCACCACGCCATCCGGGTTCATGGTGGTGTTGCTCATGGTGTTGATCAGCGTGACGTGGTCGTCCACCAGCTGGGCCATATCCTTGTCGCCGGTGGAAATGACCGTATGCATGCCCTGCTGCGCGGCCTGGGTGGCCAGGGTGCCGATCACGTCATCGGCCTCCACGCCGGACACCTGCAGCAGGGGCAGGCCCATGGCTCGCACCAGGGCATGCAGTGGTTCGATCTGGGCGCGCAGCTCGTCGGGCATGGGCGGGCGATGGGCCTTGTATTCGGCGAACAGTTCGTCGCGGAAGGTCTTGCCCTTGGCGTCGAATACCACCGCGATTCGATCCGGCGTATAGTCCTGCACCAGTTTGCGCAGCATATTCGCTACGCCGTACACCGCGCCGGTGGGCTCGCCCCGGGAGTTGGTCAGCGGTGGCAGGGCATGGAAGGCGCGGTACAGGTAGGAGGATCCGTCCACCAGAATGAAGGGCTTGGGCTCGGACATGACGCGGGTGGTACCTCGTGGCGGCTGCAGTCGGGGCGATGGGGCGTCATGGTATCATCTTGCTGAGCAAGCGGCGGCACGCAAATTGCGAGTGTGTACAACGTGACGGTTTTATAACGCATGCCCCGAGAGGGCCAGGCAGGACAATACAGAATGGATGACGAGAATACCCTGGTGCGGCGCGGCATGGTGCCCATCAATGATACCCAGTTGACCCGGGAATCCTGGAAGATCTTCCAGATCATGGCGGAATTCGTTGAGGGCTTTGAACGCCTGGCGCGCATCAAGCCCTCGGTGAGTATCTTCGGCTCGGCACGTACCGCCAAGGACCATCCCTATTATCTGCTGGCCGAGGAAATCGCCCGCCAGCTTTCCGACGCCGGTTTTTCCGTAGTCAGTGGCGGCGGCCCCGGTATCATGGAGGCAGCCAACAAGGGCTGTTACGGCGGCAAATCACCCAGCATCGGCCTCAACATCATGCTGCCCCATGAGCAGTCCGGCAACGAATACCAGGACATCGCCCTGAACTTCCGTCACTTCTTTTCGCGCAAGGTGATGTTCGTGAAATATGCCTCGGCCTACGTGGTGCTGCCCGGCGGTTTCGGTACCCTGGATGAGCTGGCGGAGATCCTCACCCTGGTGCAGACCGGCAAGACCCGGCGGATCCCCATCATCCTGGTGGGCACGAAGTTCTGGACCGGCCTGCTGGACTGGTTCCGCACCACCCTGGTGGAGGAGGCGACCATCTCGGCCGAAGACCTGAACCTGTTTCAGCTACTGGACGACCCGAAGGAAGTCGTGGATGCTATCTTCCATCATTATGAACATCGCGGCTTCGAGCCTTCCGCCCGGGAGCGCGAACTGCTGCTCGAACTCTGATAACAAGGACCTGTCATGCGCGTTGCCCTGCTAGCCCTCAGTTTGACCGCCACCCTGGCCGTGGCGGAAACCGCACCGGAGCTGCCGGACCTTACCCCGCCCCCGGTCCCGACGGGGGCTCCGGAGGATATGGAGCCGCAAGTCACCATCCAGCAGCGTGGTAAGGAGCGGGTGGAGGAATACAGTATCAATGGCCAGGTCTATATGGTGAAGGTGATCCCCGCCAAGGGTGTGCCCTACTACCTGATCGATGCCGATGGTGACGGTGAGCTGGAATCCCGGCGCGGCGAACTGGACCCCAGGCTGCTGGTGCCGAGCTGGACCATCTTCCGCTGGTGAGGTCTCTGTAGGTGCGAATTCATTCGCACCTACAGGGGCATTTTTTCCGTCCATCTGTGGCCCATGAAATCGTGATGTCCGGGATTCCACATAACAACCTCCTATAATGCCCAACCCATGAACCCCCGCCCGCTGCTCACGCTCGCAGATCGCATCGACACCTTCTCGGAATGGACCGGCCGCATCGTCTCCTGGCTGACGCTGGGGATCGTGTTGTTCACTTTTGCCGTGGTGTTGCTGCGTTATGCCTTCAACCTGGGCTGGATCGCCATGCAGGAATCGGTGCTCTACCTGCATGCGGTAGTGTTTCTGCTCGGTGCGGCCTACACCCTGAAGCAGGATGGCCATGTGCGGGTGGACATCTTCTACCGCGGCATGTCGCCTGTGGCGAAGGCCTGGGTGGATCTGTTCGGCGCCACATTGTTGTTGTTGCCGGTGTGCGTGTTCATCTTCTGGTCCAGCTGGGACTATGTGGGCAATGCCTGGTCCCTGCAGGAAGGTTCCCGCGAGGCGGGCGGCCTGCCCTGGGTGTATGTACTGAAAACCGCCATCCCGGCCATGGCGGTGTTGCTGATCCTGCAGGGGGTTTCGCAGGTGCTGCGCAGTCTCGCGGTGCTGCTGGGTGAGGAGGTGGCATGAGCGAATTCCTGCCACTGCTGATGTTCCTGGTCGTCTGCCTGTTATTGCTGGCGGGATATCCGGTGGCGTTCACCCTGGCCGGCACAGCGCTGGCCTTCGGCTATGGCGCCTATAGTTTTGGCGCCTTCGACCCGGTATTCCTCGAAGCCCTGCCCAACCGCCTGTACGGCATCATGACCAATGAAACCCTGGTGGCGGTGCCGCTGTTCGTATTCATGGGGGTGATGCTGGAGCGCTCGCGGGTGGCGGAAAACCTGCTCGAAACCATGGCGGCGCTGTTCGGTTCACTGCGCGGCGGGCTGGGCATATCCGTCATGCTGGTGGGCATGCTGCTGGCGGCCAGCACCGGCATCGTCGGCGCCACGGTGGTGACCATGGGCCTGCTGTCACTGCCCACCATGCTGCGGTACGGCTATGACCCGAAGATCGCCACCGGTGCCATCTGTGCCTCGGGCACCCTGGGGCAGATCATTCCGCCATCCATCGTGCTGGTGTTGCTGGGCGATGTGCTGTCCTCGGCCTATCAGCAGGCGCAACTGGATATGGGCATCTTCTCGCCGGAAACGGTATCGGTGGGAGACCTGTTCGCCGGAGCGTTGATTCCCGGTCTGCTGCTGGTGGGCATGTATATTGTCTACCTGATCGTGGTGGCGGTGCTGCGGCCGCATGCCATGCCTTCGGTGGTGGTGCCCGGCGAGGAAAAACGTCATGCCACCCTGTTTCATGCACTGGCGGCGCTGCTGCCACCGCTGCTGCTGATCTTCGCTGTGCTGGGTTCCATCATGGGTGGCCTGGCAACCCCGACCGAAGCCGCCTCGGTGGGCGCCGTGGGGGCGATGGCGCTGGCGGCCTACCAGCGCCAGCTCAACCTTGTCATGCTACGCGAGGTGATGCGCGGCACCACCCGCGTCACCAGCATGGTGTTCATGATCTTCATCGGTGCCGCCGTGTTCTCGCTGGCGTTTCGCGGCTTCGGCGGCGATGAGCTGGTGGAGGAACTGCTAACCGGTCTACCGGGCGGTGTGTTCGGCGCCATGCTGGTGGTGATGCTGGTGATGTTCCTGCTCGGCTTCGTACTCGACTTCATCGAGATCACCTTCGTGGTGGTGCCCATCGTCGGCCCGGTGCTGCTGGCCATGGGCCTCGATCCGGTCTGGCTCGGTATCATGATCGCCATCAACCTGCAGACCTCCTTCCTGACGCCACCGTTTGGTTTTGCACTATTCTACCTGCGCGGTGTGGCACCGGTGGAAATCACCACCACGCAGATCTATCGCGGCGTGATGCCCTTCATCGGTATTCAGCTGCTGATGCTGGGCCTGCTGGCCTTCTGGCCGGCGCTGGCCACCTGGTTGCCGACCGTGGTGTATGCCGACTAGCCATGTCTGGTGGTACCCACGCGCCAGGCATTTTTCACTCCTGAGAATAAGAACATGGATCGCCATCGCGTTTGCTAGAATGATGCGGGCCTCCCCAATCAAGAAGCATCATCATGAATGCGTTATGGGTACTGATTTTCCTCATCGTGCTTTCCGGACTCTTCGCGCTGGCCGAAATGGCGCTGGCCTCCTCGCAACGTGCCAGGCTTGCCCAGATGGCAGAGGAGGGGCACAAGGGAGCCTTTACCGCCATTACCATCAAGGATCATCCCAGTCGTTTGCTGGCGGCGACCCAGACTGGTATCACCGCCGCCGCCCTGTTGATGGGGATTTACGGTGAATCGGCCCTGTCCGCAGCCATCGAAACGGCCATCGCCACTGCCCTCCCGATGCTGGCCGAGTGGCGTGGGGGAATTTCGCTGGCCATCACCATCGTCATTGTGACCGCGGTTTCCATTGTGCTGGGTGAGATCGTGCCCAAGCGCATCGCCATTGCGCAGCCGGAACGGGTTGCAGCCCTGTGCGCCCCCTACATGGCATTTTTCATCCGTGTACTGTCTCCGGCCATCCATTTGCTTTCCTGGTCCGCCGACCGGGTGCTGGCGATCCTGCCGGTGCGTTCGGCGCCGGCCGTTACCAGCGTGGATGACATCCTCGCCTTTGTGGACGAGGGCTTCAAGGCGGGCGCCATTGCTCATGAGGAAAGCCACCTGCTGGGTAACGTATTGCGGCTGGAAGACCGCCGCATTGCCTCCATCATGACCCCTGCGGCCGATGTGGCCTGCCTGGACCTGCTCGCCCCGCGTGAGCAGAACCTCCAGGTGCTGCAGAACGCGCCCCATTCGCAATTGCCGGTCTGCAAGCGTGACCTGCAACAGGTGATCGGTGTCGCCGAGAGCCACGATATTCTGCAGGCGGCCATCGAGGGTGATGTGGACTTCGCCGAGATCCCCCTCGGTACGCCGCTCTTCGTGCCCGGCACGCTCACCCTGATCGACCTGCTGCGAACCCTGCGCCAGCAGAAAACCACCTTCGCCTTCGTGGTCAGCGAATTCGGTGTCACCGAAGGCATCGTCACCCTGGACGACCTGATGCTGTCGCTGGTGGGCGAGATGATGCCCCTTGCCAACACCCCGGAAGAAACCCTCGCGGTCTGCCGGCCCGATGGTTCCTGGCTGCTGGACGGCTTACTATCGATCGATGAAATGAAAGACAAGCTGGAGATTCGCGCCGTCCCCCACGAAGAGTTGGGGAACTTCCATACAGTGGGCGGTTTCGTGCTTGCTTCTTTTGGTCGTATTCCGCGCAAGGCCGAACAGTTCAGCTGCTGTGGCTGGGAGTTCGAGGTGGTCGACGTGGACCGGAACCGGGTGGACCAGGTGCTGGCGGTCCGGCGCGGCGAGGCCCCGTAAAGAGAACCGGGGATGTGCCTTACGAGCGGCCTGTTTTCCGCCTATCCACAATCATGTCACTGGGTGAATGATCTATGAGCGAATATATCTGTCCTCACTGCGGGAAGTCACACGAAGGTGATCCGACGGACTGGGGCTGGGTGCTGCCCGACGATGTCTGGGCGATTCCCGAGGAGCAGCGCAATGAACTGGCGCAGTTCAGCGAAGACCTGTGCCTGTTTGACGGGCGCTATTTTATTCGCTGCGTACTGCCCTTGCCGTTCAAGGATCGGGATGGCTACTTCGGCTGGGGGGTGTGGGCCGAAGTGGAGCAGGCGGGGTTCGCCGATTACCTTAAAGTCTACGAGATCGATGGTTCCGATGAGCCGCGTATTTTCGGGCTGCTCGCCAACGAGATGCCGGGGTATGACAACCCGTCATCCTGTGTGGTGGAGCTTCAGTTTGGGCCGAGTGATCAACGGCCGGTGGTTTTGTTTCCGGAAGGAACCTCAACCAAGCTGGCATCGGAACAGCGGCTTGGTATCGGTGCGCAGCGGTACCATGAAATACTGGACACGATTGGCGCTGATTAGCTCAATGATCCATCCTGCAGGCCCGAATTCATTCGGGCCTGTAAAAGCCGGCCACAATCAGCTGCCGCGGGCATTGAGATATGCCCGCTCGGAAATATCCTGCCAGGCCATGGCCTGATCGCGGAATCCCCGGAACGATTCATACACCTTGCGCGACAGTTCATCGTGCTCGGCGATCTCTCCCACGACTTCATCGGATAGTTGCTTGATCTTCGCCAGCACATCATCGGGATAGCGGCGCAGTTGCACATTATGTTCATGGATCAACGTCTGCAGGGCAGCGTTGTTGCGCGCGGTGTATTCCGCCAGCATGTCCTGGTTGGCGACGCGGCAGGCGTTTTTCACGATACTCTGCAGGTCCGGTGACAGGGCCTTGAAGGCCTGCTCATTGATGAAGCATTCCAGGGTGGTGCCTGGTTCGTGCCAGCCGGGGTAGTAGTAATACTTGGAGGCTTTATAGAGGCCGAAGGCAAGGTCGTTGTAGGGGCCGACCCATTCGGTGGCATCGATGGCACCGGACTGCAGGGAGGTGAAGAGTTCGCCGCCGGGCAGGCTCACCGGCGTGCCGCCGGCGCGCTTCAGCACTTCGCCACCGAGGCCGGGGATACGCATCTTCAGGCCTTCCAGGTCGGCCACGGAGTTGATTTCCTTGTTGAACCAACCGCCCATCTGCACGCCGGTGTTGCCGGCGGCGGTGGGCACCAGTCCGAACGGGGCATAGACCTCTTCCCATAGCTCCATTCCGCCACCGTGGTACAGCCAGCCGTTCATTTCCTGGGCGGTGAGTCCGAAGGGCACGGCGGCGAAGAACTGCGCGGCTTCGCTCTTGCCTTTCCAGTAATAGGCGGCGCCGTGACCCATTTCCGCTGTGCCCTGGGAGACGGCGTCGAAGATCTCAAAGGCGGGCACCAGTTCTTTGGCGCCGTAGACTTTCACCTGAATACGGCCACCACTCATTTCATTGATCAGCGTGGCGAGGGTGTTGGCACCGGTACCGAGGCCGGGGAAGTTCTTGGGCCAGGTGGTGACCATTTTCCAGTGCACGGTTTTCTGTGGCGCCGCCGTGGTGGCATTGGTGGCCGGGGTTTCCTGTTTGCAGCCTGCGGCCAGGGTGGCGCCTGCGGCCAGGGTGCCGGTGCCGATCTTCTGAATAAAGGTCCGCCGTTTCATGGGAAATCCTGTGTTCATGGTGAAAGGAATGGGGGCATTGTACGCAGGCTTGGCGCTGGGTGGTATGGTGGAGCAGCTGACGGTGGATCAAGAATATTCTTGCAATGGTGGTCTGTTATGGCATGATACTGCGAACGTTTATACGCAATACTATGTAACTGTCGTTAAATAAAAGGAATTTCGAGGCAGGCTAACGACGCTAACGCACCCGGGCGGGTCTACATGAGGAGGGTCCTGAGAGGCCTATGTTAGGAGAACCCAAGCGCGTTGTCGCACGCTTTACCGCACTGATGCTGGCCAGCTTCGCGCTGACGCCGGTGGTCGGGTTACTGGGGGCCGAGCTGTTCGGTCTAACGGACCAGGCGCAGATGCTGTCCGTCATGGCCCATGGTGCCCTGCCGCTGTTTCTGGTCACCATGCTGGTGTGGACCGGTATCCACTTCAACCGTTTTATTGCCCCGATGGTGGCCTGGGCGATTGCCCACCCGGAAGGCGCCAACGCCCCCTCGCACCTGCATCGCCGGCTGGCACGCTTCAGTCGTGACTACTGGGGCCTGTTCTTCCTCTATTCCATTGCCACCCCGCTGATCTATTTCTATGCCCTGCATGGTGTGCTGGCCACCAAACAGTTCACGGGCTTTCTGAATTTCATGTTGTTGCAGATCTCCTGCTCGGTGCTGGTGGGGCTGCCTGCCTACCTGATGGCGCAGGACCAGATCGGTTGCCTGGTGAGCCGCTTGAGCCTGCACAAGGTGCAGCTGAGCCTGAAATCCAAGACCCTGCTGCTGGGCGGTTTCGTGCCGCTGATGTCCTATTCCATTCTGATGCAGTATCACTGGCTGCAGACCGGCAGCCTGAGCCCGGAACTGCTGGTGATCTGGTTGACGCTGGCGCTGATCACCACCACCACCAGTGTGCTGGCCAGCCGCAGTACCTCCCAGTCGCTGGCGCCGGTGCAGGAAATGCTGGCGCGTACCGGTGCCTCCACGACCCGTGATCTGGCTCAGCTGCGCCCGCATTCCACCGATGAAATCGGCTATCTCACCCAGACCCTAGGCAAATTGTTTCAGCGGCTGGGTGACCAGGAATCACACATGCGCGCCGTGGTGGAAACGGCGGCGGAAGGCATTCTTGTCGCCACCGAGGAAGGCGTGATCGAGACTTTCAATCCGGCGGCGGAACGCCTGTTCGGCTATCTGGCCGGCGAGATCCGGTGTCGCCCGTTGACCTGGCTGATTCCCGAGATCCAGGATGTGCGCGAGGCCTGCAAGGCGGGGCCCAGTGAGCGCGAGATGCGCGGAGCACATCGCAATGGCGCAGACATGCAGCTGTCAGTGCGCATCACGGAAATGGATATCAGTGGCCGACGCATGTTCACCTGCATGGTGGCGGATATTACCCAGCGCAAGGTGGCGGAATCACAGCTGCAGCATGCCGAGGCCCGTTACCGTGACCTGGTGGAGACCGCCCATGACCTGGTGTGGGCCACCGATGCGAGTGGGCACTGGACCTACCTCAACCGCGCCTGCAAGAGCATCTATGGTTATACGCCCGATGAGATGTTGGGCCGGCATATTTCTGAATTCACTGCGCCCGGTAGTGGCAATTGCGACCTGGTGGCGATCGAGGAACTGCTGCAGGGCAATGAGCTGGTACAGTATGAAACCATGCACCTCGACCAGCGTGGCGAGGCCCATCATCTGAGTTTCAATGCCAAGGCACACCTCGACGCTAAGGGTGCAGTGGAGCGCATAAGCGGCACCGCCCGCGACATTACCGAACAGAAGGCCTTCCAGCAGCAGCTTACCTACCATGCGGAACATGATTCGCTCACCGGCCTGTTCAACCGTCACTACTTCCAGCAGGAACTGGAGCGCACCGTGGCGCGGGTGGCGCGCAAGGGCGCGAGCTGTGCGCTGTTCTATATCGATCTCGATCAGTTCAAATACATCAACGATACCCTCGGTCATGCCGCCGGAGATCGTTTGCTCATCGAAATCACCAAGCTGCTGGGTGGGCATGTGCGCGACGGTGACCTGCTGGCGCGCTTCGGTGGCGATGAGTTTACGCTGCTGCTCTATAACATCGAGCCGGTGAATGTGATGGCGGTGGCCGAGAATTTCCGCCACCTGCTGGAGGAGTTCAAGTTCCTCGAAGACGGCAAGGCCTTCAACGTCAGCTGCAGTATCGGCGCAACCCTCATCGATCAGAGCGTGACCTCGGCGGAGGAAGCGCTGTCCCATGCGGATATCGCCTGCAATCTCGCCAAGGCGCAGGGCCGCAACCGCATCAATCTGTACGATCCGGAAGACACCAAGAAGGCCGGCATGGCCGAGGACATGGGCTGGGCGGCGCGGGTGCGCGAGATGCTGGAACAGGATCGTTTCCAGCTGGTCTACCAGCCGATCGTCAGCATTCAGCAGGGGCGAGTGCAGGATTACGAAGTCCTGGTGCGCATGAAGTGTGATGATGGCGAGGTGATCCTGCCTGGTGGTTTCATGCCGGCGGCGGAACGTTTCGGACTCATCCACAGTGTCGATCGCTGGATTGTTACCCGTGCCATTCGCCATCTGGCCAAACTGCGGCTGGACAACGATGAGGTGAGTTTCTCCATCAACCTGTCCGGCAAGGCTTTTGAGGATGAGCTGCTGCTGCCGCTGATCCAGAGGCTGATCCAGGAGACCGGACTCGATCCGGCCTGGTTGACCTTTGAGATTACGGAAACCGCCGCCATTGCCAATCTGTCTGCCGCGGCCACCTTTATCGGTGCGCTGAAACAGATCGGTTGCCAGTTCGCGCTGGATGATTTCGGTTCCGGCTTCTCGTCCTTCGCCTACCTCAAGCACTTGCCGGTGGACAAGCTGAAGATCGACGGTTCCTTCGTGCAGAACATGGCTCAGAGTGCTGTCGACCAGGCCATGGTGAAATCCATGAACGAAGTGGCCCACGCGCTGGGCAAGGTCACCATTGCCGAGTACGTCGAGAACCGGGAATCGCTCGAATTGCTCCGCGAGATCGGTGTTGACTTCGCGCAGGGGAATTTCCTCGGCAAACCGCGCGAGGCGCTACTCAACATCGCGCGCATTCCCTATGCGGGCAGTATGGTGCATCAGAATTAGGTGTTTTGTGCGGCTGACCGCACGGTTACCGCGAATCATGTAGGTGCGAATTTATCCGCGCCTACGCGGGGCGCCAACAAAGTTTGTGGTCATACCACCTGCAGATTCGCATAAGACACCACCAGCCACTTGGCGCCGGCATCCTCGAAATTCACCTGTACCCGTGCATGGCCGCCCTGGCCTTCATAGTTCAGTACCACGCCATCACCGAATTTCTGGTGGCGCACCCGCTGACCCAGGCGCAGATCGCCGGGTGGCGGTTCCTGAATGGAAAAGTCCTCGTGACTGCCGCCATGATAGGGTCGACTGACCTGTGCTCGCGGACGTACCTCCTCAAGCAGTTCCGTGGGGATCTCGCGGATGAAACGTGAGGGCACGCTGTAGGAGTCACTGCCATGCAGGCGGCGATGTTCCGCACAGGTGAGCACCAATTGCTGTTCGGCGCGGGTGATGCCGACATAGCACAGCCGGCGTTCCTCTTCGAGTCGTCCCGGTTCCTCAACGGAGCGCTGGTGGGGGAACAGCCCTTCTTCCATGCCGCATAAGAATACCAGCGGGAATTCCAGGCCCTTGGCGGAATGCAGGGTCATCAGCTGTACGCAGTCTTCCCAGGCCTCGGCCTGGCTTTCGCCTGCCTCCAGGGCGGCATGGGCCAGGAAATCCGCCAGCGGGGGCAGTGCCTCTTCCTCCATCTGGGGTTCATAGCCCCGGGCGGCGCTGATGAGTTCGTCGAGGTTTTCCACGCGCGCCTGGCCCTTCTCGCCTTTCTCCTTGGCATAGTGTTCCTTGAGGCCGCTGGCATTGATCACTGCTTCCACCTGTTCGCCGAGTTCCAGGCTGTGGATGCCGGCTGCCATGTCGTCGATGCCATCCACAAAACCCAGCAGTGCATTGCGGGCGCGGGCGGTGAGTTCACCGGACTGCAGCAGGGCGTGTGCCGAACGCCACAGGGTGGTGTCGAGGGCCTTTGCCTGCTGGCGCACCAGATCCAGGGTACGCTCGCCGATACCGCGTGGCGGCTGGTTGACGATGCGTTCGAAGGAAGCGTCGTCTTCGCGATGGCTGCACAGGCGCAGATAGGCCAGTGCATCCTTGATTTCCGCGCGCTCGAAGAAACGCAGGCCACCGTAGACACGATAGGGTATCCCGGTCTGGATCAGGCGTTCTTCGAACACGCGGGACTGGGCGTTGGAGCGATACAGAATGGCCACTTCGCTGCGACGGTTGCCCTGATCCACCCATTGCCCGATGCGGTCGAGCACATAGCGCGCCTCGTCCTGTTCGTTATAGGCGGTATAGAGCTGGATGGGTTCACCATCGCGGCCGTCGGTCCACAGGTTCTTGCCCATGCGATCGGCATTGTGGGCGATCAACGCATTGGCGGCGCGCAGGATGGCCCCGGTGGAACGGTAATTCTGTTCCAGGCGGATCACGTGGGTGCCTGGGAAGTCCTTCTGAAAGCGCTGCAGGTTTTCGATCTGTGCGCCGCGCCAGCCATAAATGGACTGGTCATCGTCGCCGACGATGGTGATGTGCCCGGTCTTGCCGGCGAGCAGACGCAGCCAGGCGTACTGGATGCGGTTGGTATCCTGGAATTCATCCACGAGAATGTGCTGAAAGCGTTCCTGGTAATGGGTCAGCAGTGATGGATGCTGCAGCCAGAGTTCATGGGCGCGCAGCAGCAGATCGGCGAAGTCCACCAGTCCCGATCGCTGGCATAGTTCTTCGTAGGCCTGGTAGATGGCGATGTACTGCTTCTGGATGGGATCGCCGCGGGGGTCGATGTGCTGGGGGCGCTGACCTTCATCCTTGCGGGCATTGATGAACCACTGGATCTGGCGCGGTGGCCAGCGTGCCTCGTCGATCTCCAGTGTCTTCATGACACGGCGGATGACGCGGTACTGGTCGTCGGAATCGAGGATCTGGAAATCCCGCGGCAGACCGGATTCCTGGTAATGGGTGCGCAGCAGGCGGTGGGCCAGGCCGTGGAAGGTGCCCACCCACATGCCGGCCGCCGGCACGCCGATCAGTTGTTCGGTACGGTTGCGCATCTCGCCGGCGGCCTTGTTGGTGAAGGTCACTGCCAGGATGCCGAAGGGCGACAGGTGTTCCACCTGGATCAGCCAGGCCATGCGATGCACCAGCACGCGGGTCTTGCCGCTGCCGGCACCGGCCAGTACCAGTAGCGGTTCCTGGGGGGCGGTGACGGCCTCGCGCTGGGCCTCGTTGAGGGAATCAATGATGCGTGATACGTCCATCGGAGCAGTTTACCAAACTCGGTGCTGCGCGGTGGGTGGGATTACGGCCCCGTTTGGCTCGGGAGCGAGGTGTTATCAGGGTCGTGCAGCAGGCGTTTGTTCCGGGATCTGTCCTGATCCTGCGGGGGTGGTGAGCGCTGGGCCAGTTAAAGTTTGCGGTATTCGAGTCGATCCCAGTGTCGAGAAGTTCTGCGAGAGATAGCCTGCCATGCCCGTCACATTCCGCCTGAACCGGTTGCAACCCCTGCTGTTGCTGGCCGCCTGCGCTGCGGGAAATGTCGTGGCCGGAGCGCAGCAATATCAGGCGCGCCTGCATGAGGCGCGTTGGGAAGCCAGTACCGAAGGGATGGCCTGCGTGCTGAGCCACGAGATTCCACACTATGGGCGCGTGGAATTTCGTCGCCATGGTCGGCAGGACCTGAGTTTTTCCATTCAGGCCAAGCGGCCACCCCTGCTGCATACGGAGGCGGCGCTGTCTTCCGATCCAACCGACTGGAATCACACGGCGGTATTGCGGGAACTCGACCCGCTGCAGGCCGGCTTGTCCGCGGTACCGTTTCGAGCCAGCGGGGCCCGTGCCCAGCGCATATTCACGGAACTGGAGCAGGGTATGATGCCCAGTCTCCATTACCAGGACTGGTTTGATGGCCTGGACGAGGTGACGGTACACATCTCGCCACTGTTCTTCCGTACCGCGCAACGGGAGTTTCTTGATTGCGTGCGGGACTACAGCACTTACGGCATGGGTGACGGGGGGCCGACCCGGGTCTATTTCGAGTTCGATTCGGCGAAACTCACCGGCCTGGGCCGGCAGGTACTCGAGCAGGCGGTGCAGTACCTGAAGCAGAACCGTAGCGGCCTGGTGCTGGTGGAGGGGCATGCCAGCAGCGAGGGCGGGGCGGGTTATAACCTTTCCCTGTCGCGTAAACGTGCCATTATCGTGCGCAATTTCCTCATGGAGCACGGCATCCCCCGTAGTCGCTTTGAACTGCAGTTCCTTGGTGAAACCAGGCCCATCGATGATAACGACACCGAGACCGGGCGTATCCGCAATCGAAGGGTGGAATTGCGGGCCTCGAAGTAACGGGGTACTTGCGTATACATCCCTGCCGTCTGGTCTCGCCGGTCCAATAGGTGCTGGCATTCCGCGCAATCCGGGTAACGTTTTTTCTCAATGACGTAATGGGCCGGTTACCGGTCATCCTCCAGTCCAATCGTGCTACGCAGTTCCTGTGGCGGGTGCTTCGCCGGGGTGTGAAAACCCATTCATCCAACGCGAGATAGCTGGCTAAGCAGACCAGTCGCACACCGACGTGAACACGGCGATGTCCCCCTTGTTTAACTGATGAAACTCCGGGTAAAGGGCCTGACCATGGGCGGCAGGTCTTGGGTCAGAGTGATATACAGGCAGGCATATTGCAGCAGATTAACGGCACTGCGGCAGGATTCGAATGCGGGGATACGGTAGTGCGATTTTCTCCCGGTTACGCCGACAGGGGAATTTCCTGCGGTGAGGCGCCGGGACGTTGGCCTCGCGCACGCCGATGTGTTTGTGGTGATAAGGGGCATGCTCGTATTGATGGCCCTGTGTTGAAGCTGATTGTTGTATGGCGATCTCTGTTGCGAAATTACTTGCAATCATTGGTGGTAATGGGTTCCATATAACATTACAAAAAGTATTTTTTAAATAATCGATACTTTCTAAAGAATAATATTATTAACTTATAAAATTAGAACAAAGCGTTTGTATCTTTTTGTTATCACTAATATCTATAGATGCAATTTTTTTATTTTGATTGCGCGTGTTAGGTGCGTGGGGTAGCATCCTGGAATGATTATAAATTGATCTAGAGCAGGGTAGCCGACGTGAGGGGATGTAGTGGTAGCCAGGCAGTTCAGTAGGTCCACATCCATTAATCCGGTACTAAACCGGTTTTCGAGAGCGGTACTTCCGTACCAAAGGCAGCGCCTTTTCCTCATCTCGGCATCGAAATATTCGATGACTGATATCAACAAAATCCTACTTTGGATAAGCAAAAAGGTTATATCAGCAAGTTCATTGCTTGGCGGGCAGCCTGGTCTGTGCGCCAAACGATGAGCTTGTGTGTGAAATTTCAGTTGGAGGAGTGCAGTAGGACGTAAGCGGGGAAGTAATCACAAAATTCAGTATGGCAGGTTTTTGCATCGCCGCGAGTCTAGCGCACAACCCGGAAGGCAGTAGAAGCCGGGTGCTTAATAAACGATAAGTTTAAGTGCTACCGAAGGAGAACTGCTGGCATGTTGTTGAGGAATGTGAAACGAATACTGTCTACAGCATCGGCGGCAGGTTTGCTGCTTGGGGCAGCCGATGTCATGGCTGAGTATGGGTTGAACCTGCGCCCCGGGGTGACCTCGGTCAGCCAGGAAGCCTACAGCCTGCACATGCTGATTTTCTGGGTTTGTGTGTGTATTGCCATCGTGGTGTTCGGGGTGATGTTCATCTCCATTCTGAAACACCGTAAGTCGAAGGGTGCGGTTCCCGCCCAATTCCACGAAAGCACCACGGTCGAGATCCTCTGGACCATCGTGCCCTTTCTTATTCTCATCGGTATGGCCATCCCGGCAACCACGGCGCTGATCGCTCTGGAGGACACTAGTGACTCGGAACTCAGCATCAAGGTGACCGGTTATCAATGGAAATGGCAATACGAATATCTCGATGAAGGGGTGAGTTTCTTCAGCACCCTCTCCACCCCCAAGAATCAGATCATGAACCAGGTCGACAAGGGCGCCGATTATCTGCTGGAAGTGGATAATCCGGTCGTGGTGCCGGTCGGTAAAAAAGTACGCTTCCTGATTACCGCCAACGACGTGATCCATGCCTGGTGGGTGCCGGATCTGGGCGTGAAGAAGGATGCCATTCCCGGGTATATCAATGAAATATGGGCCAGGATCGATAAGCCTGGTGTGTACCGGGGGCAGTGTGCCGAGTTATGCGGCAAGGATCATGGCTTCATGCCCATTGTAGTGGTCGCCAAAAGTGAGGCGGATTACGAGAAGTGGGTAGCGGATCAGAAATCATCTGGTGAGGCCGCGGCCGCAGCAAATGACCGGGAGTGGAGTCGGACTGACCTGATGGCGCATGGCGAGAAGGTGTATGGCACCAACTGTGCGGCCTGTCACCAGGCCAATGGCGCCGGTGTACCGGGTACATTTCCGGCCCTGGCGGGTGGTGTGATCGCCACCGGTCCGATAGCCGGACATATTGATCTGGTGTTGAACGGCAAAGCCGGGACGGCGATGGCGGCCTTTGGCGCGCAGCTCAGCGATGCGGATCTCGCCGCGGTGATTACCTACGAGCGTAATAGCTGGGGTAATGATACCGGTGACGTTCTGCAACCTTCTGATATCAAGGCCGCCCGCTAAGGGTCGTGGAGGAGTAAAGGAATGAGTACTGCAACAACAACACACGACGCACATCACGAAGCACGTCCTAGCGGGCTACTGCGCTGGGTATTCACTACCAATCACAAGGACATCGGCAGCCTTTATTTGTTGTTCTCGCTGCTCATGTTCATGGTCGGCGGCGCCATGGCCATGGTGATTCGCGCAGAGCTGTTCCAGCCGGGGTTGCAGATCGTGGATCCCATGTTCTTCAATCAGATGACCACCATGCATGCGCTGGTCATGATTTTCGGTGCAGTTATGCCGGCCTTTGTCGGGCTGGCCAACTGGCTGATCCCGATGATGATCGGTGCGCCGGACATGGCCTTGCCGCGCATGAATAACTGGTCTTTCTGGATCCTGCCCTTTGCCTTCACCATGCTGCTGTCCACACTATTCATGGAAGGTGGTGCGCCGGCAGGTGGCTGGACCATGTACCCGCCGCTGGTGCTGCAGACCGGCAATGCATTTCCGTTCCTGATCTTTTCCGTTCATCTGATGGGGATTTCCTCCATCATGGGCGCGATCAATGTTGTCGTCACCATCGTGAATATGCGCGCTCCAGGCATGACGCTGATGAAGATGCCCTTGTTCGTGTGGACTTGGCTGATTACCGCCTACCTGCTCATCGCGGTGATGCCGGTACTGGCCGGTGCAGTGACCATGCTGCTGACTGACAAGTTCTTTGATACTTCGTTCTTCAGTGCTGCAGGCGGCGGTGATCCGGTGATGTTCCAGCATATTTTCTGGTTCTTCGGGCATCCCGAGGTGTACATCATGATTTTGCCGGCCTTCGGTATTGTGTCGCAGATCATTCCCACCTTCGCCCGCAAGCCGCTATTCGGCTACAGCTCCATGGTGTATGCCACGGCATCCATCGGTTTCCTGTCGTTTATTGTATGGGCGCACCACATGTTCACTGTCGGAATGCCGTTGACCGGTGAACTGTTCTTCATGTATGCCACCATGCTGATCGCGGTGCCTACCGGGGTGAAGGTGTTTAACTGGGTGTCCACCATGTGGCGCGGTTCCATGACCTTTGAAACCCCGATGCTGTTCGCGCTGGGTTTTGTGGTGATGTTCACCATAGGCGGCTTCTCCGGGTTGATGCTGGCGCTAACCCCCGTGGATTTTCAATATCACGATACTTACTTTGTGGTGGCGCATTTCCACTATGTGCTGGTAACGGGTGCCGTGTTCGCCATTATGGCGGCTGCCTACTACTGGCTGCCGAAATGGACCGGTCACATGTATAACGAGAAGCTTGGCAAGTTGCATTTCTGGCTGTCCACCATCTTCGTGAACGTGTTGTTCTTCCCGCAGCATTTCCTGGGGCTGGCTGGTATGCCGCGACGTATCCCCGATTACTCGGTCCAGTTCGCGGAATTCAATATGATCTCCAGTCTCGGCGGCTTTGCCTTTGGTCTCACCCAATTGTTGTTTGTATACATCGTGATCAGCACCATTCGAGGTGGCGCCAAGGCGACAAATCAGGTGTGGGAAGGGGCTCAAGGGCTGGAGTGGACGCTGAGTTCGCCGCCGCCCTACCACAGCTTTGAAACTGCTCCGGATGTGAAATAGGAGGCACATGTCGACTCATGAATGAAGTGAAGGGGTTGCGTATGTCCAATGATGAAGCAAGGGATCGTCGAGCCCGGGCCTGGGCGCTGGGCACCGGTGCCCTGGCGATCGCAATCTATGTCGGATTCATCCTGTTGAAATTTTTGGATTGATGATGAATTCCACTGCCCAGGCGGCGAATCAGCGCACATTACGCAAGCTGCTATGGGTAGTGGTCGGCATGTTCGGGTTCGTGTATGCCTTGGTGCCACTCTACAGCGTGTTCTGTCAGGTGACGGGGTTGGGCGGGAAAACCAGTTCAGAACGAGCTGAACAGGTGGAGGTGCCGGTCGATCTGAATCGGGTGGTGACGGTGGAGTTTGTTGCCAGCCTCAATCAGGGTATGCCCTGGAAGTTTCATCCTGATGTCACGGAAATACAGGTGCATCCAGGGGAAACCTACCAGACCAGTTTTTACGCCGAGAATATTGCCGACCGGGCCATTACCGGGCAGGCAGTACCCAGTGTGGCGCCTGGCAATGCAGCACGTTATTTCAAGAAAACGGAGTGCTTCTGCTTTACCGAGCAGCACTTTGCCCCCGGGGAGGGGCGGGATATGCCGCTGATCTTCATGCTGGACCCGAAGCTTCCCAAGGATGTTGTGCGGGTGACCCTTTCCTATACCTTCTTCGATAAGGAAGGCGCGTAGCGGGGCACGGACGATGAAATTGCAGGTATTACGTATTGGCTAAGAGAGGAATGAGGCATGAGTGAAGCGCATGGCGGTTATTATGTCCCCCACGGGAGTCACTGGCCCATTGTAGGTTCGGTCGGCCTGACAACCCTGGTGGTGGGATTTGCATCTTTCCTGAATGGGTCTAGCACCGGCACAACCTTGATGGCGGCGGGTGTGGTCATTACGCTGATCATGATGTTTGGCTGGTTTGGCACCGTTGTGAATGAAAGCGTCAAGGGTATGTACAACGAGCAGGTGGATAGATCCTTTCGCTGGGGGATGAGCTGGTTCATTTTCTCGGAGGTGATGTTCTTCGCGGCTTTCTTTGGCGCTCTGTTCTATGCCAGGGCCTATTCTGTGCCCTGGCTGTCCGGCATGGATGTGTCCACCAATGAGCTGCTGTGGCCGAATTTCACCGGCGACGCCGCGGCTTGGCCCACTAATGGGCCAGCGGATCTGGGTGGGGAATTCAAGATCCTGGATCCCTGGAAACTTCCGGCACTGAATACCCTGCTGTTGCTCTCCAGTGGCGTTACCATCACCCTTGCGCACTGGGCATTGAAAAAAGGTAGCCGCGGTCCACTGGTGTTGTGGATGCTTGCCACTGTGGCGCTCGGGGTGAGCTTTCTGTACTTCCAGGTTCACGAGTATGCGGAAGCCTACAGCGAGCACTACAACCTGACCCTGGGTTCAGGCATCTATGGCTCGACGTTCTTCATGCTCACCGGGTTTCATGGTTTCCATGTCACCGTAGGGGCGATCATGCTGTCGGTGATCACCCTGCGCTGTATCAAGGGGCATTTCAGCGCCCATAACCATTTCGCCTTTGAGGCAGTGGCCTGGTACTGGCATTTTGTGGACGTGGTCTGGCTGGGTTTGTTTATCTTTGTCTATCTGCTCTAGGCGGATATGCGGGCCGGGCGCTGGTGGTGGGGCCCGGTTCCGCTAATGAGTGGGCTGAACGCCGTGAGGCTGGATAACGCCGGTGTAAATGCCCAGCATCAGCAGTCCGAACAGAAGCACGGACAGCAGGATGCGTACGGTCAGGGCCTTTACCGTGCGATCGGAATCGGAATGGTCGCGGATCATGTAGATCAGGCCACTACCCAGGCTGGCGAGAATGCCCAGCAGCACTACCACCACGAAGATTTTGGGAAGTAATTCCATGGAATATTTGCTCATGCGGTTTGAGGAAACAGTATACGGCATGGGTCAGATGCGATGCGAACAGTGGTCCGGGTGTGCGGGTGCGGCTGGGAGGCTATGAATTCCGTCCGCCGGGATTGCCGGTAAGCCTGGTAACCCTGCTGACCCTGCTGCTACTACTGGGTCTGGGATTCTGGCAGCTCGACCGGGCGGAGCAGAAACGGCAATTGCTGGCGCAGTATGGAGTTCAGCATCGAGATGTCGCCATTCAGGTGCGTGATGATCTTGTTGCCTCTGCCGATCTGGACTACCGGGCGGCACAGGTGCAGGGGCAATATGATGTGGCCCACCAGTTCCTGCTCGATAACCGCACCCATCAGGGAGTCGCCGGTTACGAGGTGTTGACGCCGCTGCGCATGGCGGGGAGTCGTGAGGCGATTCTGGTTAATCGCGGCTGGGTGCCGGTGGGCATGAGCCGGGAGCGGTTGCCAGACCTGACAGTCGAGGCGGGGAGGGTGCAGTTGGAGGGTTTGTTGAAACGCCCTGCAAAGGTGTTCACCCTGGGTGAAGGCGAGGACCGCGAACTGGGTTGGCCAAAGGTGCTGCAGCAGGTGCGACTGGACCTGCAGGCCGAACAACTCGGTTACCCGCTGGCGCCGATGCTGTTGCTGCTGGGACCGGAAGAAGCGGGTGGATATGTGCGCGAATGGCGGCCGGTAGCGGGTTTTGGGCCGGAGCGGAATGTGGGGTATGCGGTGCAGTGGTTTGCGCTGGCCGTTGCCCTGACCCTGATTTATGTGTTGGTGAATAGCAGGCATGGACGTTATGACGAGTAGTAGTGAGGCGATGGGGCGGATGCAGGTACCCAGTCAAACCCGTTCGAGGTTGACGTTGTTGCTGGTGTTTGGCCTGTTTGCCGCGCCAGTGATCTTTGCCTGGCTGGCCTTCTTTGTCTTTGAAGACTGGCGGCCGACCGGTACCAGCAATCATGGCGAGTTGATTGCGCCACCAGTTGCCTTGCGTTTTGCGTCGCTGTCGGTAATAGAGGGTGAGCCGCTGCAGGAAGCGTTTTTGCAGGGGAAATGGACCTACGTGATGTGGGCGGGGGCCGAGTGTGGCAAGGACTGCCATGAGCGACTGTATCTGATGCGTCAGGTCCGGCTGGCCCAAGGCAAGAATATTGATCGCATCCAGCGGCTCTTGCTGGTGCAGGGAATGGGTGGACAGGAGCTTCGGGCGTTGCAGGCCCAATTTCCCGGGCTGGTGATTGCCTATGGTGATCGTGCCGAATTGAGCGGCCTGGCCAGTCAGTTCGCACCGGAGAATACGGGGCAGGAGAAAGGGCGTATGTACCTGATCGACCCCATGGGTAACCTGATGATGCGCTATGCCGCGGACGCGGAACCTAAGGGTATCGTTAAGGATCTGGGGCGGCTATTGAAGATTTCCTATGTGGGCTAGTTTGGACGCATATAAATAAGAACGTCGGGGGTGTGATGTCTGAGCATATTCGAAGCTATTCCCTGAGCGAGGCCCTGATGGAACGGGTGCGCGACTACCTGGCAGTCTGCAAGCTGAAGGTAGTGGCGCTGATTGTGTTCACGGCCCTGGTGGGAATGTTTCTGGCGGCACCCGGCTTGGTCCCATTGTCGGCTTTGTTTTTCGGTACGCTCGGGATCGGTATGGCGGCGGCGTCCGCCGCGGCCATCAATCACGTGGTGGATCAGCATATCGATGCACGCATGGCACGCACCTGTAATCGGCCGGTGGCCGCCGGTCAATTGAGTAGTCGCAACTGCCTGGTGTTCGCAATTGGTACCGGTTTGGTGGCAATGGCCATTCTGGCCGGCTTCGTGAATATGCTGACGGCCGCCCTGACCTTCGCTTCGCTGATCGGTTATGCAGTGATCTACACCCTCTATCTCAAGCGTGCCACACCCCAGAACATCGTGATCGGCGGGGCCGCCGGTGCGGCCCCGCCGGTGCTGGGCTGGGTGGCGGTTACGGGGCAGGTGGACCCCCATTCCCTGCTGCTGTTTCTGATCATCTTCACCTGGACGCCGCCCCACTTCTGGGCGCTGGCAATCCATCGCCGTCTGGAGTACGCCAGTGTGGATATCCCCATGCTCCCGGTTACTCATGGGGTGGACCTGACCCGTTTGCATGTACTGCTTTATACGGTGCTACTGCTGATCGTGACCCTGTTGCCGTACCTTACCCATATGAGCGGTCCCGTCTACCTGGCGGGTGCGCTGGTGTTGGGTGGCATGTTCCTGCAGCATGCCTGGCGGCTGCTGCATGACGAGGGGCATGCCATGAAGACTTTCGGCTTTTCCATTGTCTATCTCATGGCCCTGTTCGCTTTCCTGTTGGTGGACCATTACATTCCGGTACTGGGCGCCCTGCTTCAGTCCTGATCCCCCCTCCGGCGGCGCTGGATCCCCATCCGACGGGGAATAGTGTCGTTGTGCCCACCGTCCTGGTCTATACCTTTCCCCACCACTGCCGGGAGCCCTGCGTCGTTCCCCTGGGTTTGCGCAGGGATAATCGATATATTAGAATGTCGTGATATTTTCCGTTCCCGACTTGGAACCCGGCAGCCCCGCCGGGGCCCGCCGTTATTGAGGCAGCGTATGGCACACAGCAGCGTAGCGACCACACAAGAATACAACTACGAAATCATCCGGAAGTTCGCCATCATGGCGCTGGTCTGGGGTCTCCTGGGCATGTCCGCCGGCCTGTATGTGGCCTCGGAACTGGCCTGGCCCTTCCTGAACTTCGATATTCCGGAAATCACCTTCGGCCGTCTGCGTCCGGTACACACTACACTGGTGATCTTCGGCTTCGGCGGTAGTGCACTGTTTGCGACTTCATATTACGTGGTACAGCGTACCTGTCAGACGCGCCTCTATAGTGATTTCCTTGCCAACGTTACCTTCTGGGGCTGGCAGGCTGTGATTTTACTGGGTGCCCTGAGCTACATGTTCGGCATTACCCAGTCTCGTGAATACGCTGAATTCGAGTGGCCGCTGGACATCGCCATCACGGTGGTCTGGGTGTGTTATTTCTGGATCTACGTGCAGACCCTGCGCCGCCGCTCCCAGCCACATATCTACGTGGCCAACTGGTTCTACATGGCCTTCATTCTGGCCACCGCCATTCTGCATATTTTCAACAACCTGGCCGTGCCTGTCGGTCTGTTCAGCCTGAAGTCCTATAGCATGTTCTCCGGTGTGCAGGATGCCATGACCCAGTGGTGGTACGGCCACAACGCAGTGGGCTTCTTCCTGACCGCAGCCTTCCTCGGCATGATGTACTACTTCGTACCCAAGCAGGCCGGTCGGCCGGTGTACTCCTACCGCCTGTCCATTGTGCATTTCTGGGCGCTGTCCTTCCTTTATATGTGGGTGGGCGCGCATCACCTGCACTGGACCGCATTGCCGGACTGGACTTCTACCCTGGCGGCGACCTTCTCCATCATGCTGCTGCTACCGTCCTGGGGCGGCATGATCAACGGGATCATGACCCTGTCTGGCGCCTGGCATAAGCTGCGTACTGACCCGATCATGTTGTTCCTGATTGCCGCGCTGTCCTTCTACGGTATGTCCACCTTCGAAGGCCCGATGATGTCGTTGAAGAGCGTGAACGCCCTGTCTCACTACACTGACTGGACCATTGGTCATGTGCACTCCGGTGCTCTGGGCTGGGTGGCGCTGGTGTCCTTCGGCTCCTTCTATCATATGATCCCGCGTCTTTATGACACCAAGATCTACAGCATCAAGCTGATCTATGTACATTTCTTCCTGGCCACCATCGGTATCCTGCTGTACATCATCGCCATGTGGGTATCCGGTATCGGCCAGGGTCTGCTGCTGCGAGCCTTCGACGACTTCGGCAACCTGGCCTACACCTTCATCGAAACGGTAACCTTCATGCATACCCCGTATGTGGGCCGAGCCCTCGGTGGTGCCTTCTTCCTGTCGGGTGTGGTGGTGATGGCGTACAACGTCTTCATGACCCTGCGCCAGGCCAAGGCAGAGCAGGCGGCTGTGGAAGCCAAGATCGCAGCCAAGATGGCCCGCGCCTAATTGAGCCGAACCGGAGACGAGATAAGTGATTAAGCACGAAAGTATCGAAACCAACGCCGGCCTCCTGATTGCGCTCACCATGATCGTGATCAGTATCGGGGGTCTGGTGGAAATCGTTCCCCTGTTCTTCATTGAGGACACCATCGAAAAGGTGGAGGGTGTGCGTCCCTATACGCCGCTGGAACTGCGCGGACGGGACATCTACCAGCGCGAAGGCTGCTACCTGTGCCACTCGCAGATGATCCGTCCGTTCCGGGATGAAATGCTGCGCTACGGCCATTACTCCCTGGCGGCCGAGTCCCAGTACGACCATCCCTTCCAGTGGGGCTCCAAGCGTACCGGGCCGGACCTGGCGCGCGTGGGTGGCAAGTATTCCAGTGAGTGGCATGTGGCACATCTGATCAATCCGCGTGATGTGGTGCCGGATTCCATCATGCCCAGCTATCCCTGGTTGCAGGAACATGAACTGGCCTATGCCGATGTCCAGGACCGCATGCGTGCCCTGAAGGTCACCGGCGTTCCCTATTCTGAAACCCAGGAAGAATACGATGCCAACGTGGCCCAGTTCGGAGAGGAAACCGCCAAACAGCTGGATATTCTGCATGCGGAAGAAAACCTGATGCGCCAGGCGCAGTTCGGCAACTATGACGGTCAGCGTGAGCGTACGACGGAAATGGATGCCCTGGTTGCCTACTTGCAGGTGTTGGGCACCATGGTGGACTTCAGCAAGTACGACGAAGGCTATTTCGTAGAATTCCGGTAGTGACCCCGGCCCTCGGATGCCAATGGCGTTCGAGGCCATACCCGAAGGGAGGAGTAGGCCTGTGCCTGAGTGGCTGATGTGGTTTACCCGCATGGAAAACAGCAAGATTGTAGCGTTGGTGCTGTTCTTCGTGACCTTCTGCGGGATTCTGGTTTATGTGTACAGCGGCAAGCAGCGCAAAGAGCGGCTGGAGTCGTACAAGTACATTCCGCTTCAAGATGACGATGATGAGGATCGGACAACCGATTCTGACAAGGTAAGCAAAGATGAGTGAGGCACAGAAACAGGGCGCAGTACAGACCACCGGCCATTCCTGGGATGGTGACCTGCAGGAATTCAACAACCCGCTGCCCAGCTGGTGGGTATGGACCTTCTACGCCACCGTAGTGTTCGCGTTGATTTACTGGGTGCTGTACCCGGCGTGGCCGATTGCGTCCACCTACACCAAAGGCATCATGAACAGCATCACCTTTACCAACGACCAGGGTGAAACGGTGGAAACCCACTGGAACACCCGTGCGTTGCTGCTGAAGGATATGCAGGAAGGCGCGGAAGCGGTCAAGTCGCGCCAGTATATGGAGAAGATTGCCGCGGCCAGCTATGCCGATATTCTCGGTGATGAGGAAATGCTGGCCTTTACCCGTTCGGTGACCAAGGGCCTGTTCGGTGACAACTGCGCGGCCTGCCATGGTTCCGGTGGTGCCGGTGTGGTGGGACTGTTTCCCAACCTGACCGACGATGACTGGTTGTGGGGTGGAAGCGTGGAAGATATTCAACACACCCTGACCACTGGCCGCATGGGTTTTATGCCCGCCTTCAAGGATACCTTCACGGAAGAGCAACTCGATGCCGTGGCCAGCTATGTGCTGAGCCTTTCCGGGCAGGAAGTGGATGCCGGGCTGGCGGCCAGCGGTAAGCAGTTGTTCCAGGGTGAGGCCGGTGGTTGCTATTACTGTCACACCATGGAAGGTACCGGTCTGAAATCGCAGGGTGCCGCCAACCTGAGCGATAACATCTGGACCATCGCCAATGTGCCTGCGGCACAGGGCGCTGCAGCCAAACTGGAAGCCGTGAAAAACGTGGTGCGCAATGGCGTGGTGCGCAAGATGCCGGCCTGGCAGGACCGTCTGGATGAAACCCAGATCAAGCTGCTCACTGTGTATGTGCATGAATTGGGTGGTGGTCAGTAACAGGCGAGTCGGTTGCCGGCCAGACCGGCTTTCCCGTACCAGCAGTTCACAGTCACGCCCGGCGTTTCCCGACGCTGGGCGTCTTCGTTAGCAAGGTAGGGCACTGATGTCGGATACGGGCACACAAGTCCTGTACGAAAAGCGCATTCCCATCTATCCCCGTTCGGTGCGGGGGCATTTCCGTACGCTTAAATGGAGCATCCTGGCTCTGGCATACGGGGTGTATTTCCTGCTGCCCTGGATTCCCTGGGAGCGTGCCCTCGGTCCCGATCATGCCGTGGTATTCGACATTACCGGGCGACGCTTCTATCTCTTCAATCTGGTGGTGCATGCCCAGGATATTATGTGGCTGGCCGGTTTCCTGCTCATTGCCGCACTGCTGCTGTTCTTCGTCACTGGGCTGGCCGGCCGTGTGTTCTGTGGCTATTTCTGTTTTCAGACCCTGTGGACCGACCTCTATATCCTGATCGAGCGACTGGTTCAGGGCGAGCGTCCTGCCCGTATCCGTCTCGACAAGGCGCCCTGGACCGGTGAAAAGGTCTTCAAGAAATTCGCCACCCATGTGCTGTGGCTGTCAGCCGCTTTCTGGACCGGTCTGACCTTTGCACTGTACTGGGATGATGCGCCGCGGCTGTTCGTGGATTTCTTTACCGGACACGCTCCTTTCCCCGCCTATGCCACCACCCTGTTCCTGACCGCCACCACCTATGTGATGGCGGGGCTCGCGCGCGAGCAGGTCTGCACCTATATGTGCCCTTACGCACGCTTTCAGAGTGTCATGTTCGATCGCGATACCCTTGTGGTGGCCTACGATGAGTCGCGTGGCGAAGGAACGCAGGGGCGCCACAAGGCGAGGCCGGGCATGAAAACCCGTGACGAACGCAAGGCGCAGGGGGTTGGTGACTGCATTGATTGCGGGTACTGCGTGCAGGTCTGCCCCACCGGTATCGATATCCGTAATGGCCTGCAGTATCAATGTATTTCCTGCGCGTTGTGTATTGATGCCTGTGACACCATCATGGATAGCCTCAGCTGGCCACGAGGACTGATCAAGTACACCTCGGAGAAACAGCAGGCGGGGGGGGTAACCCGCATCCTGACGCTTAAAAACCTCGGTTACGGTATCACGCTCATCGCCTCCAGTGTGGCGCTGGCCTGGAGTGTGATGCACCAGGTCAAGCTGGATGTCGCGGTGAACCAGATCCGTAATCCGCTGTTCGTAATGCTGTCCGACGGGCGCATTCAGAACAGCTATGAAATCAAGTTCAACAACAAGACCAGCGAAGAGATGGAGTTCGCATTGGAGATCAAGGGGCTGCCTGGTGCGAAACTGGACCTGGGTCATCTTGACGAAATCGAGGTACCTGCAGAGCGCAGTCTGCGCATCATGGCGCGGGTACGCCTGATGCCGAACAATGGGCTCCAGGCATCGCGTGGCTTTGAGTTCGTGATTCACCCGCTGGAGGGGCCCGAGGGAATGGAGGATATCCATCAGGCCACCACCTTCCATATGCCAGGCGCGGAGCACTAGTTGCCCATGGAATCATTGCTCGCATTACCCTTTGGTGTGGGTCTGGAAGTAGTGCTGTTCGTGCTGCTGTATCGCTTCACACCCATCAGTGGCAAGCAGGGTGCCGTGGTCGTCGCCTTTCTGGCCATGGCCATCACCCTGCCTTATTCGTTGCTGCACTGGCCGGGTGGTGATGTGCTGGCCATGCATATCGCCCTCTACCTTGTGGCGGCCTATGTGCTGGGTATCATTTCCTACAGCCGCGAGCGGCGTCTGGCAGAGGAGGGCGAGGATAGTGGTCGCTGGTTCCACTGGGGGCCGGCGGCCATTGTTCTGTTCTTCACGGCGGTGATTCTGCTCAATGGCGTGATGGTGGTGCTATCGAAGGAGGGCTTGCCCGCTGCCCTGTCCCATCTTGTGCTGCCGAAGAAAGATACCGAGCGCCAGGTGAGTATGGCGTTTCCAGGCACCGTGTCGCGGGATTTCCAGAAAAAGGAAACGCTGTATAACGAATACTTGGAGCAGGTGCGTATACAGAATGAGCGTGGCTGGCAGGTGCGCAAGGGCTGGTTGCAGCCGCCGGTGGCAGGTACGGCTGCGGAATTCCAGGTCACCGTGCATGCGCGTGATGACAGCCCGGTAATCGGGGCACGGGTGGTGGCACAATTTCTGCGGCCGTCCGATAAACGCCTCGATCAGCAGATACAGTTGTTGGAAAAGGATTCCGGACTCTATCGTGCCCCGGTGCTGTTGCCGAAACCCGGGCTCTGGGATGTGACCCTGGTGATCGAACGCGGCGAGGATCTACACGAGGTGCAGGCCAGCACCAAGATTGCCGCACCGCAATGAGTCTCTTGGTCATGGCGGTTGCGGTACTGCCAGTGGCCGACTAAGCTGGCGTTTCCCGGTTTTATTCGTTTACTTCGATACCCATCCCATCATGTCCGTCCCATCCGCAGACGCTGATTCATCCTCTTCCCCGGCGCCGTGCAGCTGCTTTCATTGCGGGCTGCCGGTTCCGCCGGGCAGTCATTACCAGGTGGAGATCGATGGTGAGGAGCGCGCCATGTGTTGCGCGGGATGCCAGGCGGTGGCCAGAGCCATTGTCGATGGTGGCCTGACGGATTTTTACCGCTACCGTACCGAACCCCCCAGGACCCCGCAGGAGCTGGTGCCCGATGCACTGCGTGAAATGCAGCTCTACGATCGCCCGGAACTGCAGGGTAGCTTCGTGGAACAGGACAGCGACAATCTGCGCGAGGCCTCGCTGATTCTGGAAGGCATTGTCTGCGCCGCCTGCGTGTGGCTCAACGAGCAGCATGTGAATGCGCTGCCGGGGGTGCAGGAGTTCCGCATCAACTACTCCACCCACCGCGCACGGGTGAAATGGGATGACAGTCGGATTCACCTGAGCGCCATTCTGCAGGCCATCAGCGAAATCGGCTATATCGCTCACCCCTTCGATCCCGGCCGTCAGGAAAAGATCCAGAAGGAGGAGCGCCGTACCTTCATGCGCCGCATAGCCGTGGCGGCGCTGGGCAGCATGCAGGTAATGATGATGGCGGTGGCGCTGTATGCCGGTGACTATGAAGGCATGGAAGTCGATGTGCGCAATTTCCTGCGCTGGGTGAGCATGCTGTTGACCCTGCCGGTGGTGCTGTATTCGGCGCAGCCTTTCTTCAAGGCGGCATGGCGGGATCTGAAGCGCCGCCAGTTGGGTATGGACGTGCCGGTGGCGCTGGCCATAGGTGGCGCCTTTGCCGCCAGTGCCTGGTCAACGGTGCTGGGGCTGGATGAGGTCTATTTCGACTCGGTGTGCATGTTTACCCTGTTCCTGCTCAGTGGCCGCTTCCTTGAGATGGGAGCGCGTCACCGCGCCGGTCAGGCGGCCGAGGAGCTGGTGCGGCTGCTGCCGGCCACTGCCACCCGGCTGCGGGGGGATGAGGAGGAGCGAGTGCCGGTGGCCGATCTGGCACCCGGTGACCGGGTGCTGATCAAGCCGGGTGAGCCGGTGCCCGCAGACGGTATCGTGATTGAGGGCAGCAGTGCAGCCGATGAGTCGCTACTGACCGGAGAGAGTCTGCCACAGCTCAAGCGGCCGGGTGACGAGTTGGTGGGCGGGGCCGTGAATGTGGAAAGCCCGCTGGTGATGCGGGTGGAAAAGGTCGGTGGAGACACCGTGCTGGCCTCCATTACCCGGCTGCTCGATCGTGCCCAGACGGAAAAACCGCGGGTGGCGCAGATGGCGGACCGGGTGGCGGGCTGGTTTGTGGCGGTGATCCTGCTGCTGGCGCTGGGCGTGGCCGGCTACTGGGCGTTACATGATCCGGCGCATGCCTTCCGCATCACCCTTTCGGTACTGGTGGTGACCTGTCCCTGCGCCCTGTCGCTGGCGACTCCCGCTGCGGTGACGGCCGCCACCGGTGCACTGACACGGCTGGGGGTGCTGACCACTCGCGGCCATGCGCTGGAAACCCTGGCCCATGCCACTCACATGATTTTCGACAAGACCGGCACGCTGACCGAGGGGCGGCTGCAGCTGGACCAGGTGGTCGTGCTGCGGGGGCTTTCCGAGGCCGAATGTCACCGCATTGCCGCGGTGGTGGAGATGGGTTCGGAACACCCGGTCGCACAGGCGCTGCGCAGTGGTCTGCTGGATCTGCCCAGGGGTGCCGAGACCCGCTCCGTAGCGGGTGAAGGTATCGAGGCAGTCCTGGATGGCCAGCGGTACCGGGTGGGGACGCCGGAATTCGTTGCGGCGCTTTCCCGGGGCGTGCCGCGATTGCCGGAGACGCTTGCCGGGCGTGGTAGTACCCAGGTGGTACTGGGTGATACACAGGGTTTACTGGCGGTGTTTGTATTCCAGGACAAGGCGCGGGCCGGGGCGCGGGACACCGTCGAGGGGCTGCGGGCGCTGGGGATCGAGGTGCAGTTGTTGAGTGGCGATCATGAACATCCGGTTGCGGAGCTGGCGCGGGAACTGGGTATCGAAACCTGGCGGGCGCGGGCCAGGCCCCAGGACAAGCTGGCGCATATTCAGGCCCTGCAGACCGCCGGTGCCACGGTGGCCATGGTGGGGGACGGTGTGAATGATGCGCCGGTGCTGGCCGGTGCCCCGGTCTCCCTGGCCATGGGCAGTGGCACCCAGCTGGCCCACGCCACGGCGGATATGGTGCTGCTCTCCGAGCAGTTGCCGCACCTGGTGGAGGCGGTCATCATGGCGCGCCGGACGTTGGCTATCATTCGTCAGAATCTCGTCTGGGCGCTGGTATATAATCTCACTGCCTTGCCATTGGCCATGGTGGGATGGGTGGCTCCCTGGATGGCGGCCATCGGCATGTCGAGCAGTTCGTTACTGGTGGTGCTGAATGCACTGCGGCTGCGGAAATAGACGCTTTGCCAGCTGCTGCCCCTGCTCGGATGGTTCCTGGCTGGCAGGGAAAACGGGTGTTGCTGAGGGACAGGTCATACCATGAAAATTCTCTATCTGCTGATTCCCCTGAGCCTGATTTTTGTCGGCGCGGCCATCTGGGTATTCCTGTGGGCGGTACGCAGTGGCCAGTACGAGGACATGGAGGGGCCAGCGCACCGTATCCTCATGGATGACGATGACCCGCGCATTCCGCGCCGCAGGCCTGACTTGAAGGATGGCGACGAGTAAGATAAGATTTCGCTAATTTACTGAATATGCTGAGTAGGTGTGCGCTATGTTTTCGTTTCAGGGTTTCCCGATGTTCATCGTGATCGCACTGGTCACCACGGCCTGGCTGAGCTTTCTCTCGGTGGTGCTGTTCGGCTGATCCCGGCGCTGGGCACCACAAATGAAAAACGGCCCGTAAGGGCCGTTTTTCATTTTCGGGCCAGGCCGCCAAATCAGGCCTCCATGGCAGTCCTGAGCTTCTTCATGGCATTGCTTTCCAATTGACGGATACGCTCGGCGGAAACACCGTAGCGGTCAGCCAGTTCGTGCAATGTGGTTTTGTTGTCCGCCAGCCAGCGTTCCTGAACGATGATGCGGCTACGTTCGTCCAGTGTCGCAAGGGCGAGCTGCAGATGCTGGCTGGTATTGTCTTCCCAGTCGCTGTGCTCCAGGGTGGCGGCGGGGTCCGGGGCATGGGGATCCGCCAGGTAGGCGGTGGGCGCGCGGCTACGCTCCTCGTCCTCGGCATCGGTGGTGGGGTCGAAGGACAGGTCATGACCGCTGAGCCGGGACTCCATTTCCAGCACCGATTCCGGGCTGACACCCAGGTCTTTTGCCACCGCATCCACTTCCTCCCGACTGAACCAGCCGAGCCGTTTCTTGGAGCTGCGCAGGTTGAAGAACAGCTTGCGCTGGGCCTTGGTGGTGGCAACCTTGACGATGCGCCAGTTGCGCAGGACGTATTCATGGATTTCCGCGCGAATCCAGTGCACGGCAAAGGACACCAGGCGCACACCCACTTCGGGGTCAAAGCGCTTGATGGCTTTCATCAGGCCGACGCTGCCTTCCTGGATCAGGTCACCCAGAGGCAGGCCGTAGCCGTTATAGCCACGGGCGATATGCACCACGAAGCGCAGGTGGGACATGATCAGGCGGCGCGCGGCCGAGAGATCGTGCTCGTCCCGGAGACGCACGGCCAGCGCACGCTCCTCTTCCGCACTCAGCATGGGGATGCTGCTGATGGCCTGGATATATTGATCCAGGCTGCCGGTGGGCATAGGCAGCATCAAATCATTGGTTTGGCGTTGAACCAGAGCTTGGCTCATGGCGACTCTCTCCCTTTCCAACTTCAATTCGGAGTCTAGCACTCCAAATCTTAGAGTGCTAATCATGGTCATGGTTCCCTGCCAGGAGCCCGCCGAATTTGGACAATCGCAGGGAGTATGACGGGAGAGCAATGGATGGCCCCTGATTCCACCAGTCTTCTGGAGGCGGGATCAGGCGCAGACGCGGTTACGCCCGCAGTCCTTGGCGGCGTAGAGGGCCTTGTCGGCCAGGCTGAGTAGCTGGGTGAGGCTGATATCCGGCAGGTTCTGGGTACAGGCCAGGCCAATGCTGATGGTGATGGGGATGTCGGCCGGGTGCAGTGACTCCACATCGGCGCGCAGGTGCTCGGCGCAGCCCTGGGCATCCTTCAGGTTGCAGCGGGGTACCAGCAGGGCAAACTCCTCGCCACCGAAGCGTACCGCCAGCGCATCCGGTGGGATGCGTTCCTTGAGCAGTTTGCCCAATGCCTCCAAAACGCGATCACCGGTGATATGGCCAAGATTGTCGTTTATCTTCTTGAAATGATCGATATCCAGCAATAGGGCGGAGATCGGATGGTTGTTGCGGTTGGAGAGGAACTGGTCGCCATGGTCGAGCAGATAACGCTTGTTGTACACCCGGGTAAGGGTGTCAGTGATGGCCAGCCGGTGCATGGTTTCGCTCTGGCGCTTCAGGGCCACGAATTGCTGTTTGATGAGCAGCAGCGAGCGGATGCGCGCCATGAGGATTTCTTCCACGATGGGCTTGGTGACGAAATCGTTGGCGCCGGCATGGAATACCTCCACCTGCTTTTCGTCGTTTTCCGCCATCGTGAGCATCAGTACGGGCATTTCCTGTTGCGAGTAGTGGAATTTGGCGCGTACCGCATGGAGTAGGTCGCCGCCGGTCATGGAGCCCTTGAGGTAGAAATCGGTGACCAGGATGTCAAAGGCCTGGTGTTCGTGGGGGCCGCCAGGGGCGGTGTGGGCTAGCTGCTCAAGGGCCTCTTCTGCGGTGGTGGTGTGCACCACCTGCAGGCCGTGACGTTCCATCAGGCGAATGGTGTAAGTGGCTGCGGAGGGGCTGTCCTCTACATACAGGACGCGCCCCACCAGGCCGGAATTGCGCTCGGTGAATTCCTTCACGAAATCCGCAAAGGCATGATAACCAAGTGATTTATCGAAATAATCGGTAACGCCGGCAGCAAAACCTTCCCGTAGCAGGCGTTCATCGGCATCACCGGAGACCACGATGATGGGGGTGTAATGGTGGTTGTGGCTGGCGCGTACATGACGGCTGAGCTCCAGCCCGTCGCGGTCCGGCAGCATCAGTGCGGTACTGATCAGGTCGTAGGGGTCCTGCTCCAGACGGGCAATGGCCTCCGTCGCGGTACCGCAGGTGGCGATAATGGCGTTGGGCATCTCCTCGTTGAGGATGCGGGCAATGATGGTGCGGGCAACCTCCGAACCATCCACCACCATAATCCTTGTCGGTCTGTCCCGCATATAGTGAATTCCGGCCTGTTCAGTGTGAACGTGCATAATCGCAAGTAGCTGATTAGGCCGTATAGCGGCAAATCTCCGGTTTTATTTAGAAAACACCACTACAGGTTGTAGGTATTCACTTACAGGAGGGCTAGGGTGAACAGGCCCTAGGTGGGCTGTATGGCGCTCAGGTGTCGGCCGACGGCCAGCCAAGAGCCGGCCAGCCCCAGCAGGATGCCCAGCAGGAGCAGGAGGAAGGCCTCGGTGAGGCCGAAGGTGGCGAGGGCGAATTCGCTCTGATAGAGACCGGCCAGCTGCCGCACCGGGCCGCGCAGCTGCCAGAAGGCCAGTTCCACCAGCAGCCAGGCCAGGCCGGCACCGATCAGGCCATACCACAACCCGGAATAGAGGAAGGGCCGGCGAATGAAGGCGTTGGTGGCGCCGATCAGTTTGCTGACCTCGATTTCCTCGCGCCGATTGAAGATATCCAATCGAATGGTGTTGCCGACCGTCAGTAGCACCGCCAGTGCCAGCAGGCTGCCGACCAGCAGGATGCCGCGCTGGGCGATTTCCATCATGGTACCGAAACGCTTTACCCATTGCAGATCCAGCTGGGCGATCTCCACCTCTGGCAGCCGGCCAAGTTTGTCCTGCAGGAACCCGCTCTGTTCGGCATCGCCGTGTCCGGCACTGGGTTTTACAGTGAGTACGCCGGGCAGCGGGTTGGATTCCAGGGCATCCAGCGCATCACCAAAGCCGGATAGCTCACGAAATTCCGCCAGTGCCTGGTCCGGTGTGACCAACTGTACGCTGGCGATTTCCGGCCAGGTGCGCAGCCGCTCGGCAAGATTGTGTGCCCGTTCCTCGCGGATGTCCTGTTTCAGGAACAATGACAGGCTGGCGCTGCCATCCCATCGCTGGCCCAGCTGTTGCAGGTTATCCACCAGCAGGTACAGGCCGGCCGGCATGGCGAAGGCGATGCCGATCACTGCGGCGGTCATCAGGCTGGCAACGGGGGTTCGGTACAGGCGTCCGAGGCTGAACAGGGCGGTCTGCGCGTGGCGCAGCAGGTAGTTTTTCAGCCAGTCCATACCGGGCAGGGAACGCTTGCGTGGCTTGTGTTCGCGGCTATGGCGGCGGTGGCTGGGCGAACGCTTTCTCATCACCCCTGCCTCACCTGCCGTAACTGCCCCTGTTCCAGGGTGATCACCGGGTGATCCAGCTGGCGGATCAGTTCCAGGTCATGGCTGGCGATCAGTACCGTTACACCCACCTGGTTGAACTGTTCAAACAGCTGCATGATCTCCCGGGACAGCTCGGGGTCCAGGTTGCCGGTGGGCTCATCGGCGAGCAGCAACTTGGGTTTGTTGACCACGGCGCGGGCGATGCCGACCCGTTGCTGTTCACCACCTGACAGGGTGATGGGGTAGAGCTTTTCCTTGCCCAGCAGGCCAACCTTGTCCAGGGCAGCGCGCACCCGGCGACCGATCTCCGGGTGTGGATGACCGGCGATCACCAGCGGCAGCGCCACATTGTCGAATACCGTGCGGTCGAACAACAGGCGATGGTTCTGGAAGATGATGCCGATCTTGCGGCGCAGGTAGGGGATCTGCCAGCTGCGGGTGCGGGCGAGGTTCTGGCCATCGACGAAAACCTGGCCGCTGGTGGCGCGTTCGATGAGCGCAATCAGCTTCAGCAGGGTACTCTTGCCGGCACCGGAATGGCCGGTGAGAAAGGCCATGGCGCCCGGCTGCAGATGCAGGCTCACCTGCTTCAGTGCCTCATAGCCGGTGGGGTAGCGTTTGCTGACCTGATCGAAGCGGAGCATGGGTTACGGGCCTGGCCTCAGCCGGCCTCGCGCTCGAACAGGGCGGATACGAACTCTTCGGCGTTGAACACCCGCATGTCCTCGATGCCCTCGCCTACGCCGATGAAACGGATGGGTACACCCAGGCGTTTGGCAATGGCAAAGATAATACCGCCCTTGGCGGTGCCGTCGAGCTTGGTGAGGGTGATGCCCGTCAGGCCAACCGCCTGGTGGAACTGCTCGGCCTGGTTCAGGGCGTTCTGCCCGGTGCCGGCATCCACCACCAGCATCACCTCGTGGGGGGCGCCGGGGTCCAGCTTGCCCATGACGCGCTTGATCTTCTTCAACTCGTCCATGAGGTTGGTCTGGGTATGCAGGCGCCCGGCGGTATCGGCGATGAGCACATCGATGCCGCGCGCCCGGGCCGATTCCAGGGCGTCGAAGATGACCGAGGCGGAGTCGGCCCCCGACTGCTGGGCCACCACGGGAATATCGTTGCGTTCGCCCCAGACCTGCAACTGCTCTACCGCCGCGGCGCGGAAGGTATCGCCGGCGGCCAGCATCACCGAGCGGCCCTCGGCCTGCAGGCGGCGTGCCAGTTTGCCGATGCTGGTGGTTTTACCGACGCCGTTCACGCCCACCATCAGGATTACATAGGGGTTTGCATTGCGGTCGATGGCCAACGGATGGGAGACCGGTGTCAACAGTTGGGTCATATCCTCTTTGAGGGCAGCCATCAGGGCATCGGCATCAGCCAGTTCCTTGCGCGCCACCCGCCTGGTGAGATCACCGATGATGGTCTGGGTGGCCTCGACGCCGATATCTGCCACCAGTAACTGGGTTTCCAGTTCCTCGAGCAGTTCGTCATCGATCTGTTTGCGGCCCAGCACCAGGTTGGCGACACCCTCGGTCAGACCGCTGCGGGTACGCGCCAGGCCGGCCTTCAGGCGGCCAAACAGCCCGGTTTTCTTCGCTTCCGGTGGGGTTTCCGCGCTGGGGGATTTGCTGGATTTGTCTTTGCCGAAACCAAACATCAAACTTCCGGTCTACTGTCGAGTGGCTTGAGGGCACTTATCCTAACATCGGTGCCCTGTTAAGGTAAGCGACCCCTCGTGGGGACAATCATTAAAAGGAGTGTACGAATGCGGGCAGTGCTGATCGTGGCGCTGGCATTATGGAGCGGGCTGGCCATCGGGGCCGGAGCGGTGCATGAATACCAGCTGGACAACGGCTTGAAGCTGATTGTCAAAGAGGATCACCGGGCACCGGTGATGGTGTCCCAGGTTTGGTACAAGGTGGGGTCCAGTTACGAGCACGACGGCATCACCGGAATCTCCCATGTGCTCGAACACATGATGTTCAAGGGTACCAGGGCCCATCCACCGGGTGAGTTCTCGCGCATCATTTCCGAGAACGGCGGTCGCGAAAATGCCTTTACCAGCCGTGATTACACCGCCTATTTCCAGAGCATGGAACGCAGCCGCGTGCCGGTGAGCTTCGAACTGGAGGCGGATCGCATGCGCCATCTGTTGCTGCCACCGGAGGAATTCGCCAAGGAGGTGCGGGTGGTGATGGAAGAGCGGCGCATGCGCACCGAGGACAATCCACAGTCACTCACCTATGAACAGTTCAATGCCACCGCCTTCCTGAGCAGCCCCTATCGTATCCCCGTCATTGGCTGGATGAATGACCTGGAGGCCCTGCAGGTCGAGGATCTCCGGCACTGGTATGGAAAATGGTATGCCCCCAACAATGCCACCCTGGTGGTGGTGGGCGATGTACAGCCGGATGAAGTCTACGCCCTGGCCAAACGTTACTTCGGCCCCCTCAAGCCCAGCCCGGACCTGGTTGCGCCCAAGCCGCGTGAAGAGATCGACCAGAGGGGGATGCGCCGTATTACCGTGAAGGCTCCCGCCGAATTGCCCTACCTGATGATGGGCTACAAGGTGCCGGTGCTGCTCACTGCCGAAGAGGACTGGGAACCCTATGCGCTGGAAGTGCTGGCCGGAGTACTCGATGGCGGCGACAGCGCGCGTCTGGCGCGTTCCCTGGTGCGGGGCCGGGAGATCGCCGCCAGTGCCGGTGCCGGATATGACCTGTATGACCGCCAGCAAAGCCTGCTGCTGCTGGATGGCACACCGGCCAATGGACAGGACATTGAAACCGTGGAACAGGCGCTACGGGACCAGATTCGGCAGTTACGCGAACAGCCCGTCAGCGCAGAGGAACTGGCGCGGGTGAAGGCCCAGGTGGTGGCTGCCGAGGTGTATGAGCAGGACTCGGTGTTCTACCAGGCCATGAAGATCGGCACCCTGGTAACCACCGGCCTGGACTGGCGCCTGATGGAGCAATACCTGCCACGTATTCAGGCGGTGACCGCCGAGCAGGTACAGGCAGTGGCGAAGAAGTATCTTACCGAGGACCGTCTCACCGTGGCGGTGCTTGATCCACAGCCCATGGATCCCAAACAACCCAAACCCCGCATGTCCATGGGAGGCAGTCATGTACGCTAATTCGATGCAACGAGGATGGAATCTGTTGCTGGCCGGTGTCCTGCTGCTGGTGACGGGCTGTGCTGCCCTGCAGCCCCGGGAAACACCGCTCATCACCGGCACCGGGCAGGCCGAAACCCATATCCAGCATTGGCTTACTTCCAATGGTGCCCGGGTTTATTTCGTACATGCGCCGGAGCTGCCCATGCTGGATGTGCGGGTGGTATTCGATGCCGGCAGTGCCCGGGACAATGGTCAGCCGGGGGTTGCGTTGCTTGCCAACGGTCTGATGGATCAGGGCGCCGGCGACCTGGATGCCGATGCCATCGCCCGAAACCTGGAAGGACTGGGTGCCCGCATGAGCAATGGCTCGGCGCGGGACATGGCCTGGTTGACACTGCGGAGCCTCAGCGAACCGCAATTGTTGCAGCCGGCGCTGGAGGTCTTCACCAAGGTGCTCAGCCAGCCGCGCTATGCCGCAGGGGACTTCGAGCGTGAGCGTCAGCGCCTGCTGGTGGGGCTGCAGCAGGAGGACCAGCAGCCGGGCGAAGTGGCGGAAAAGGCTTTCTACCGCGCACTGTATGGCGATCACCCCTATGCCTCGCCGGAGTCCGGCACTCAGGCGTCGGTACGCAAGCTGCAGCGCGAGGATCTGCAGGCCTTTTACCGGCAATACTACGTGGCCCGCAATGCTGTGGTGGCGCTGGTGGGGGATATCGATCGGGCCGCGGCCGAGCGCATTGCGGAACAGCTCACCGGCGGCCTGGCCAGCGGTGAGCCGGCTGCCCCGCTACCGGAAGTGCCGTCTCTGACCGCACCGGTAACCGAGCGCATCACCCACAGTTCCACCCAGAGTACCGTACTGATGGGGGAGCCGGGCATGACCCGCACCGACCCTGATTACTTCATCCTGTACGTGGGTAATCACGTGCTCGGTGGCGGCGGCCTGGTGTCGCGTATCAGTGAAGAGGTACGGGAAAAGCGCGGCCTGTCCTACAGTGCCTACAGCTATTTCCTGCCCATGGGCCGCAAAGGCCCGTTCCAGTTGGGCCTGCAGACCCGTAATGACCAGACGGACGATGCCCTGCAGGTGCTGCGCGATACCCTGGAGCGCTACCGCGAGGAAGGTCCGACGGAAGAGGAACTGCTGGCGGCCAAGCGCAATATCACCGGTGGCTATCCGTTACGCATCGACAGCAACAGCAAGATCGTCGAGTACCTGGCCATGATCGGTTTCTATGATTTGCCGCTGGACTACCTCGATAGCTTCAACAGCAGGGTCGAGGCGGTGACCCGCGAGCAGGTACGCGACGCCTTCCAGCGGCGTGTGCACCCGGATCGCATGGCCACCATCGTGGTGGGGGGTGCCAGTTGAGCTGGTAGTGGATTGCGCATGTCTGTGCGAAATCACCTACAGCATAAACTGGCACATGCGGACCGACAGCGTATGGTAAAGCCGCTAGGGTAGTCCCCGGTGAAGGATCACCAGTTGGCAAGGATGCTGGCTCATTTCAGGGAGTGAATCGATATGTTCTATCCGCAAGCCCGTTCGGGTGTGTTGCTGTCTGCACTGTTGTTCCTCATGGCCCGGCCCGCTGTGGCCAACACCGTGATTTCCGAAATCCTCTACGACGCCAGTGATGGTGACAATGGCAAGGTCTTTGTCGAACTGTTCGGTGAGCCCGGCAGTGCGCTGGACGGACTGGTGGTGGAGGGTATCAACGGCAGTAGCGGGGATGTCACACACAGTGTCGGTGCTGAGCGGCTGGATGTCATCCGATGGGGTGTTCGTCATCGCCGATGATGATGACAGTGGCGTTACTCAGCTGGCGAATGCCGATTGGATCACCGGGATCGATCTGCAGAACGGTCCGGATTCGGTGGTGCTGCGTTTCGGCGCCACCGTGCTGGATGCCGTGGGCTACGGGGATTTCACCGGCCTGTTCTTTGCCGGGGAAGGGGCTGCTGCCGCGGATGTTTCCGTCGGCAGCAGCCAAACGCGTAGTACCCCCTGGCAGGATACCGACAACAATGCCGCGGACTTTCAGCTGCTCGCGCAGCCGATACCGGGATTGGGGGCGATCGCAGCTGTGGCTGCTGCTGTCGGGGTTGGCGGTGTTTGCCGGTTGGGTGCAACCCCGGGGGCAGATGACGGCTTGACCCGCTGCCGGTGGCCCGGGATGATGCAGCGCAGTTTCACTACCGTCCTATTACTGCCATGCCTCGAGGTCCCCGCAATCAATTACGCATCATTGGTGGCACCTGGCGTGGTCGCAAGCTGGCCTTTGCCGATGTGCCGGGTCTGCGCCCCACGGGCGATCGCATCCGCGAAACCCTGTTCAACTGGCTGGCTCCTTACCTCAACGGGGTCCGCTGCCTGGATCTGTTTGCCGGCAGCGGCGCACTGGGTCTGGAAGCGGCTTCGCGCGGGGCATCGCGGGTGTTGATGCTGGATCGCGCCCCGCAGGTGGTGCGGCTGCTGCGGGAACATTGCCAGACCCTGCGTGCCGAGGGCGTGGAGGTGGTCCAGGCCGATGCCCTTGCCTACCTGGCCGGCCCGGCGGAGCCCTTCGATATCCTGTTTCTCGATCCGCCCTTTCACCAGGGCCTGCTCGCCCCCTGCTGCGAGTTACTCGAGGCGCGGGGCTGGCTGGCGCCGCGGGCCTGGATCTACCTGGAGGCGGAACGGGAGCTGGGAACGCCGCACCTGCCGACCGGCTGGGTGCTGCATCGCAGCAAGCTGGCGGGCGAGGTCGGCTACTTTCTGGCCAGGCGGGAAGGGTCGGGTGAATAACCGTCGGTCGCCCGGCCACGCGACCCCTGTTACAGACACATGCCGCGGGATGCCGCCACCTGAAGGCGGTCGTTCATAAGCGTTGTGAACATTGCCCAACCCCTCCCGCCTGGCGCTCAACACTACAGCCCACAGCGTGTACACTGCGCACACATCCTCGATCCAGGGCCTGTCCCCCCATGAAAACCGCCGTCTACCCGGGTACCTTCGATCCCATCACCAATGGCCACACCGACCTGGTGGAGCGCGCCGCGCGCCTGTTCGACCGGGTTATCGTGGCGGTGGCGAAGAGTCCGAGCAAGGCGCCGGCTTTTTCGCTCGAGAAGCGGGTGTCGCTGGCGGCCGAGGTGCTGGCCCATCTGCCCAATGTGGAGGTGAGCAGCTTCGATTGCCTGCTGGTGGACTACCTGCGCCAGCAGCAGGGGCAGGTGATCCTGCGTGGCCTGCGGGCGGTGTCGGATTTTGAATATGAATTTCAGCTGGCCAGCATGAACCGCCAGCTGGCCCCCGAGGTGGAGACCCTGTTTTTGACCCCGTCCGAGCGCTATGCCTATGTTTCCTCTAGCCTGGTGCGGGAAATCGCCGCACTGGGCGGGGATGTGACACCCTTTGTCCAGGCCAACGTTGTGGCTGCGCTGCGGGCCCGTTTGGGCTAATATTAGTAGGATGTTATATTCTCGCGCCCCCTGCCGGGGGTGGGAGCCAATGAGGAGATGGTCATGGCCCTGATGATTACTGACGAGTGCATCAACTGCGATGTCTGCGAGCCCGAGTGCCCCAATGGCGCTATTTCCCAGGGCGATGAAATCTATGTGATCGATCCGGCGCTCTGCACCGAGTGTGTCGGTCACTATGAAACCTCCCAGTGCGTGGATGTCTGCCCTGTCGATTGCATTCCTCTGAACCCGGATTACCAGGAAACCAAGGAAGAGTTGCTGGAAAAATACCAGCAGCTCACCGCGGAAGAGGCCTGATGCAGTCCGGTCTCGAATATCGTGCGACAAGGCTCCTGATCGGGGCCTTTTTGCTGTTGGGCGCCGGCACGGTGGCGGCGGAAGGATTGGCGACCCGGCCCTCCGCCGCCGCCATCGCCAGTGCCCATCCGCTCGCCACCGAGGCGGGCATGGAGATCCTCGCCGCCGGCGGCAATGCCTTTGATGCGGCGGTAGCGGTGAGTGCCGCGCTGGCGGTGGTGGAGCCCTACAGCTCCGGCATCGGCGGCGGGGGATTCTGGCTGTTGCACCGTGCCCGCGATGGGCACCAGGTGATGGTGGACGGCCGTGAGCGGGCACCGCTGGCGGCTCATCGTGACCTCTATCTCGATGCCCGGGGCGAGGTGGTCAGCGACCACTCCATGAATGGTCCGTTGGCGGCCGGTATTCCCGGAGAACCGGCGGCGCTGGACCATATTGCCCGCCACTACGGTCGCCTGCCGCTGGCCCGCTCCCTGGCACCGGCCATTCGCCTGGCCCGCGAGGGCTTTCCGGTGGATGCGCACTATCGACGCATGGCGCAGTTCCGCAGTGAGGTGATGAACCGGTTCCCGGAGACCGCACGCATCCTGTTGGCACAGGGCGCGGTGCCGGAGATCGGCGCGCGCATTGTGCAACCGGCACTGGCCCGCACCCTGGAGGCGCTGGCCAATGATGGGGCCGACGGGTTTTATCATGGCGCGGTGGCGCAGCGGCTGGTGGCCGGCGTACGCGCCGCCGGTGGTATCTGGAGTGAGCAGGATCTGGCGGACTATCGGGTGGTGGAGCGGGCGCCGGTACGGTTTGCCTATCGTGGCCTGACCATTACCGCGGCCGCACCGCCATCCTCCGGCGGTGTGGCACTGGCCACCATGCTGCATATCCTGGAAGGCTACGATCTGGCCCGCCTGGATGAGGCGACCCGCACCCATCTCGTTATCGAGGCCATGCGCCGCGCCTACCGTGACCGGGCCGAATACCTGGGTGATCCCGATTTCGTGTCGGTGCCCGTGGACCTGCTCACCGACCGGCGCTATGCCGCCGGACTGCGGGCGTCGATTCGCGATGACCGTGCCCTGCCCAGTGCCGATCTGCCGGGGCAGGCCGATTCTGCCGGCGGCAACCACACCACGCATTTCTCGATTCTGGATCGTGATGGCAACCGGGTAGCCGCGACGCTGAGCGTCAACTATCCCTTCGGCTCCGGTTTCATCGTGCCCGGGACCGGCGTGTTGCTGAACGATGAGATGGATGATTTTTCCGCCAAACCCGGTGTACCCAATGCCTACGGTCTGGTGGGGGCCGAGGCCAACGCCATCGCGCCGGGCAAGCGGCCATTGTCGAGCATGAGCCCCACCTTCGTGGAGTCGGCGGACCGGGTGGCGGTGCTGGGCACGCCGGGCGGCAGCCGCATCATCAGCATGGTGCTGCTCGGTATCCTGGAAGTTGCCGAAGGTGGGTCGCCGCAGGCCTGGGTTTCCCGGCCGCGTTTTCACCACCAGTACCTGCCCGATGTGGTGCAGTACGAACCGGGGGGGCTGTCGCCGACAGTGATCGAGGGCCTGCGGCAACGCGGGCATGCGCTGCGGGCGCTCGATAGCCCCTATGGCAACATGCAGGCACTGCTGTGGAACCGGAGCACTGGCCAGGTGCAGGCCGCCTCGGATCCTCGAGGTGTGGGGGCAGCCGCGGTCCGGTAATCAGGCCTTTGGTTCGGGTATGTGGGGTGTCCGCTTGGGCAGCGAGAAATAAAAGGTAGCACCCTGGTCCGGCTGGCCTTCCGCCCAGGTCTCGCCGCCGTGACGGAGGATGATGCGCTGTACCGTGGCCAGGCCAATGCCATTGCCGGGAAACTCCTCCATCCGGTGCAGGCGCTGGAAGGCTTCGAACAGTTTGTGACTGTACTGCATGTCGAAACCGGCGCCATTGTCGCGTACAAAATAGCAGCTGGCTCCCTCCCGCTGTGTCGAGCCGAAGTGGATCACCGCACGGGGTCGGAACTGGGTGTACTTCCAGGCATTGCCCAGCAGATTTACCAGCACGGTCTGCAGCAATTTCGCATCGCCCTGTACCCGCAGGTCCGGGGTGCACTGGAATTCCACGTTCCTCTGCGGCTCGGTTTCCCGTAATTCCCCGATCACCTGGGTCGCAATGCTGGACAGGTCTACCGCTTCATACCGCATCGCGTGACGAGTCATGCGTGACAGGCGCAGCATGTCGTCAATCAGTAGCCCCATGCGTTGGGCGTTGGTGCAGACCCGGGTAAGGTAGTTACGCGCAGTGTCATCCAGTCGTTCCCCGTACTCCTCCTGTACCAGCTGGCTGAACCCGGCGATGCTGCGCAGCGGTGCACGCAGATCATGGGAAACGGAATAGCTGAAGGATTCCAGTTCCTGGTTGGACGCTTCCAGTTGTTGGGTGCGTTCCTGTACCAGTTCTTCGAGATGGTCGCGGTGCTGGCGTAACTCCGCCTCGATACGCCGCTGTTCACTCAGGTTGCGGATACCCATCAGAATGCCGATGGGCTCACCCTGTTCGTTGCGGGTGACGCGTAGCATGATATCGACGGGAAAGGAGACCGGGTTGGCGGGGTCGTCCGCTTCCATGGTGATGCGGGTATCCCGCCGTGCCTTGCGCGCCGCGCACACCGGGCAGGGGGTTCGCTCGCCGTGCGGGTGCATGATGTCCATGATGTCCCGGCCCACCAACTGTTCCGGGGTCAGGCCTGTCAGTTCACAGAAGGCGCGGTTGGCGCGCACCACCCGGTCATCGAGATCGACGAGGTAGATGGCGTCCTCGAAGAAATCCATGGCATATGCCCATTCGGTACGGGATTGGGTCAATTCCTCGTGCAAGCGGGTACGTTCCGTGATGTCATCCACTACGGTCGCTACGGCGAAGGCCTCGCCATGCTCGTTGCGCAGACAGGTGTTATACCAGTCACACAGAATGCGGCGTCCGTCCCGGGTGCGGTTGTGATTGGTGCTGCGGTAGCCGCCACGGGACTCCAGCAGGTCTTTCCACAGGCCGTGAATCTTGCCGCCCAGGTCTTCCGGGATGATCAGTTCGGTGGCGGTGCGCCCCAGCGCTTCATCGTGGCGGTAACCGAAAATGCGTTCCGCGGCAGGGTTCCAGGCAACCACTCGCTGTTCCCGGTCCCATTCGATGATTCCCAGGGGGGTATTCTCCAGGTGCAGGCGCATTCGTTCCTGAGTGGCCAGGGCTTCGGCTTCAGCCGCCTTGCGGGCGCTGAGATCTCGCACAATGGCGACCATCGTCACCTCGTCCTCGAGGTCACTCCGCAGGCGCAGCAGCCGTACCTCGACGGGGAATTCCTCGCCGTTACTGCGTTGGGCCAGCCACTCGAATTCCAGTAACTGACAGGCTTCACTCTCGGCTCTTAGTTGCGCCAGACGGGCTTCAGTGAAACCCTCGCCCGAGATATCGAGGACAGAGCGCTGGAGGAATTCCTCGTGGCTGTAGCCGAACAGTTGCAGGGCGCGCTCGTTGACGTCGGCGATGCTGAAATCGTCACGGTGCAGAAACACTGCATCGGGGGAAGCCTGGAACAGGGCGTTCAGTCGCTGGGTTGCGATCTGCAGTGGCAACAGGTTCGGCTGGTTCGGGTCAGTCACGGCTACCTTCTTTGAGGCCGGAAGCGGCCGGCTATTCGCCAGTGAAAGTATAGTGGCAGGTGCGGCGGGTGTCCGGCAAACCTCGACGCTAAAATCCTGTCACGGGAGAGCGGTAATGGTGTACATCTAGCGTTGGCAGTGGGGGCAGTACACGGTGGCGCGCTGTCCCTGGCGGATCTCCCGCAGCGTATGTCCGCAGCCGGGACAGGCTTCACCGCCACGTCCGTATACCCGCAGATAGAGGCTGAAGTAGCCGGGTTGACCGTCACCGTTGACGAAATCGCGCAGGGTGGTGCCGCCTTGGGCGATGGACTCCCGTAGCACCTGTTGTACGCAGCCCGCCAGTCGTTCATGGCGGGGCAGGCTGATGTGGCCGGCGGGGCGGCCGGGATGGATGCCGGCCAGGAACAGCGCCTCGTTGGCGTAGATGTTGCCGACCCCGGACACGATGTGACTGTTCATGAGAAAGCTCTTTACGGCTACCCGCTTGCCGCGGGAACGGGTGAACAGGTATTGGCCGGTGAAGGCCTCGCCCAAGGGCTCAGGGCCAAGGTGGCGCAACAGTTCATGCTGCAGGGGATCATCGCGGGTCCAGAGCAGGGCGCCGAAACGACGCGGATCGGTGAGGCGCAGGCAGTAACCGTTGTCCAGGCACAGGTCCACGTGGTCATGCTTGTTGGCGGGGCGACCGTGCTCGATCAGGCGCAGACTGCCGGACATGCCCAGATGCAGAATGGCGGTGCCGTTGGCGCTGCGCAGCAGCAGGTACTTGGCCCGACGTTCCACGCGCTCGATGCGTTGTCCCACCAGCGAGCGGCGCAGGGCCGCGGTGGGCACCGGCCAGCGCAGCCGGGGATGACGCACGGTAATGGCTGCGACCCGGTGACCTTCCACGTGGGGCGCAATACCGCGGCGGGTGGTTTCGACTTCCGGCAGTTCAGGCATGTGACAGCCGGCTTCAGGGGGCGGCGGGGGTGGCTGAAGCAGTGAAGTGCAGCAACTCCGTGGCCTGGTAGGCACTGAGCCGATAGGCCAGGCCGAGATCGGTGCGGATGAACAGGCGGTCCTCACCGGCTTCCTGGATATAAAACCTGATGGGATCGGCCTGACCCTGTAGCTGGATGTGTACCTCCGGCCCCTGCGTGGCGCCCTCGTGGAGACGTACGCCAATGGCCCGTATCTGCTGCCAGCGTTCCACCAGTGCGACCATGGCATCCGTGTCGATATCCGGCTGTTCCGGCTCCAGTTGCCAGCCTGAATCCCCGGTTTTATGCAGGCGGAGATTCGGCAGTTCGATGGCTTCGATCGCGCTGTCCTTCGGTAGCAGCCGGCGACTGATCCACTGTTCGATGCCGCCTTCCAGCAGATGCTGGAAGCGATTCTGGATCAGGCTGATCCGGTCGCCCACCTGCACATAGCGGTTGTCATCCAGCGGGTCCGTACCCCCGAACAGGATCACGGTATCCTGGTTGAAGGTGACGCGGCTGGCGCTGTCGGTCAGGCCGATTTTGTCGAGGTCCAGGTCCTGCACGGCATAGTGGCGCAGGACCGGCGCCTCGGCCAGCTGCAGCAGGCTGCGGACCGGGGAATCCGCCGCCGGGTAGGTCGGTGTGCCGGTGATGATCCACTGGTCGTCATCGCGCTTGAGTTCCAGGTCCGCCTGCCCGGGGCGCTGCAGGCGGATGTGCCGGATGTCGGTGATGCCAAGTGTGGTGATGGCAGTCGCCTCTGGCGCGGGTGCGCGGCCCGGTTCGTAGATCACCAGCAAACCCAGTATGGCCAGGGCCAGCAGCAGCGACAGGTTCAGCAGGTTGCGTTTGTTGAGCATGTTGTCAGCGGCCGCGGCGGCGCAGCCAGATGAGCAGGCCGCTGAGCAGCAGCAGGCCCGGCAGGACGAACAGGAACCCGAAGGCGATCAACGCCTGGGCGGTCTGGCTCAGCACCAGCTGGGTATCCGGTGCGGCCTTGGCGCGAATGGCGATGAAGGCGTCGTCATGGCTGAGCCAGTGGATCAGGTTTAGACCCAGGTCGAGATTGGCGCCATTGCCGAGATAGCTGTTGGAGAGAAAGTCACCATCGCCGATGACCACCACCCGCTGCTGGCGCGGTTCACCACCGGTTTCCGGTGCGGCCCCCTCGCGGGTGAAGGCGATGCCGATATCCAGCGGGCCGGGGCGCTCGTCGGTATCAGGATCGTAGCGTACATCGCCCTCGATCGGACCCAGTTCGGTCCAGGCCCGTTCCATGGTGGTGAGCAGCGGGTCGGCGGTCCAGGGGGCCTCGGTCTGTGCCTCCAGGGCCACGGTCTCGGGGAACAGGGTCAGGCTGGTCAGGTCACGGGTGACCGCGTGCATGGGATATTCGGGGATCAGCACGAAGGCCGGATTCTGAATGCCGAACAGCCGGGTGGTGGCATCGACGATGCGGCCGGGCAGGAATTCCAGGCCCAGGTCTTCGGCGATGGGTCCGAGCCCCATGTTATCGCCGGGTTCCGTCAGCCACAGCAGGTTGCCACCGCGGGTGAGGTATTCGCGGATGATCTTCGTTTCACCGGCCAGCAGCGCCAGCTGCGGACTGGCGATCACCAGCAGATTGGTGTTGTCGGGAATGGCCGGGTTCTGGGCCAGGTTGAGGGTCTGCACCTTGAGGCCCTTGCGCTGCAGTTCACGGCCGAAGCTGCCCAGATCGTGATTGGCCTCGCCGAGCGGGTCGCGTTCACCGTGGCCACTGAGAAACACAATCCAGCGATCGCCCTGACGGGCGAGGCGCAGCAGGGCATTGGTGATCTGCTGTTCGTTCAGCTGCTGGACCTTTTCGCTACGGCCCTGATAGTGGAGCAGCAGTTCACCATCCATGCTGATGCCCAGTTCGCGCACCTGCTCAGGGTCGGTGTCCGGGTTGACGAACACCAGTTCGACATCGGCCTTGATGCGCTGGTAGCGGGCGATGATTTCCTGGATTTGCCGACGCAGAAAATCGTTGTCGCGGGCAAAGGCGGTAATGCGTACCGGCGACGTCAGTTCTTCCAGCAGCTTGCGGCTGTCGGCGGTGAGGGTGTTGCGGCCGCTGGCGGTCCAGTCGGCCTGCTGCACATAGCGGGTGCTGAGCCAGGCCAGGGTGCCGAGTACGGCCAGGAACAGCAGCACGAAGGCGATGCCCTGCGCGCGTAGCCGGAGACGGGATTGAGGGGTGATTTCCATGGTGTGCCAGTCCCCGCCGCTAGTGCGACAGCCGGTCCGCATCCAGCCGGCGAATGCTCAGGCCCACGAAGCCGACAATGAACAGCAGGTAGTAGACGAGGTCGGTGCTGTTGAACAGGCCCTTGAGCAGGGATTCGTAATGACGCAGCAGGGACAGATAGTGCAGTAGGCCGCTGACCTGCACGCCGCTGTTGCCGGCCCAGTCGATGATCCACAGCAACAGCAGCAGGCCAAAGGTGCTGACCGCCGCCACCGTGGGCTGTTCCGTGAGCGACGACATATACAGGCCGGCAGCACTGAAGGCCGCCAGTTGCAGCCCCAGTCCCAGTACCCCGGCGGCGAACTTGCCCAGGTCGAGGTGGGTGCCGGCCAGCAGTGATAAGGGCATGGCGGCCACCATCACCAGCAGGATCATAAAGAAGCCCAGCACCCCGAGGTATTTGCCGACCACGATCTCGGTCATGGAAACCGGTGCCGAAAACAGCAGGCTCAGGGTACCGTTACGGCGTTCCTCGCTGAGGATGCGCATGGTGATCAGCGGGGTTACCAGCAGCAGCACGATGGCGGCGTCACCGAGCAGCGGGGCGATGATGATATCGGTCACACCGGGGGCGCCCTCGAGCGCGGCCAGGCGCGGCTGCAGGGTCATGAAGTTGTCCACCTGGGCCAGGAACAGGTAGGCAAGGATGAACTGCACCACGGCCAGTACCGACCAGGCCAGTGGCGACAGGAACAGGCTTTTCAGTTCGCGGGCGGCGATGGTGAAGATCATCAGGCGGCCTCCGGTGCCGGTTCGCGAGTGGTCAGTTCAACGAAGATCTGTTCCAGGCTGCGCTGTTCGGGGCTGAGTTCATACAGCCGCCAGCTTTCCGCCACGGCCTGCTCGGCGAGTCGTTCGGCGGGATTGTCTTCGTCGGTAAAGGCAATGCGGAAGCGCCCCTCCGCCAGGGGTGTGACATTGGCGACACCGGGTAGTTGCTCCAGGGTTTGCAATGGGGGTGGGGCGTGGCAGCCGAGGATCAGCGCGCGCGCAGTCATCCGTTGTTGCAAATGGGACAGGGTGTCGGTGTAGACCAGCCGGCCGCGGTGGATAATCTGCACCCGGTTACAGACGGCCTGGACCTCGGGCAGGATGTGGGTGGAGAGGATGATGCCGTGGTTCTCGCCCAGTTCGCGGATCAGGCCGCGGATTTCGCGGATCTGGATCGGGTCGAGGCCGACGGTAGGTTCATCGAGAATCACCACTGATGGATTGTGCAGGATGGCCTGGGCAATGCCGACGCGCTGTTGGTAGCCCTTCGACAGGTTACCGATCAGGCGCTGCTGCACTTCGGTCAGTCCGCAGCGCGCCTGGGCATGATCGACCGCCCTGTGGATGTCCCTGCCCGCCACGCGGTGCAGGCGGGCGCAGTAGCGCAGGTATTCCCGTACTGTGAGCTCACGGTACACGGGGGGCTGTTCCGGCAGATAGCCGATGCGGGCCTTGGCCTGCCTGGGGGCGTCGAGCAGGTCGATGCCGGCAATGTTGATGCGCCCGGCGCTGGGCGCAAGGTTGCCGGTCAGCATGCGCATGGTGGTAGACTTGCCGGCGCCGTTGGGGCCGAGAAAGCCCAGCACCTCCCCCTTGGACAGGGTAAAGCTCACATCCTGCACGGCACAGGCATGGCCGAAAAAACGCACCAGATGTTCCGCCGTGATCAGGACTTCCGTTACCATAACGCTTTATGATCCTTTTATACTGCGCGCATATGAATGGCAGGTCCGTTTTTATAAACACATGAAGAGACGGAATCAACCGGTATTCGGAAACAAAGGTACCTTATGGGCCTGACGCCCCCCCATCATCAGTATTGCGCACTCTACGGTTTTGATGCCCAGTGGCAGAAAATGCAGCTGGATCTGCTGGGGTTACCCGAGGGTGATGCCAGTTTCGCTCAGCGCCTGCACGAAAAGGTACTCACCCCGGAAGTCGTAACCCGCATCATCGAAGCTTTTTTTGGCAAGCTGATGGAGTTCGAGCAGAGTCGCCGCCTGCTGAGCAGTTTCGATCTGGAGCGGCTCAAGGAAACCCAGGCCGGGTATCTGGCCAGTTTCGGCGTGGACTATTACAGCGAGGCCTATTTCGAAGAGCGTCTGCGGGTGGGAATCGCACATGCGCGGGTGGGCGTGCCACTGAGCCTGTATCTCACTGCCTACAGTCTGCTGCAGACCCTGATCCTGGAGCATCTGTCCCGCGCGGATCTGAACCCGGAACAGGGGCGGGCGCTGGCGGCCTTTGTGCTGAAGATTACTGCGCTCGATATCGCCTTGGCCACCGAGGTCTATTACCGGGCCGAGGTGCGCACCCTGGAATCTTCCATGCAGCGCCTGCGCGGTGAGCGGGAGGAGCTGCGGCTGGCCATGCGTACCGATGATCTCACCGGTCTGCTCAACCGGGCCACGGTGATGAGCCAGTTGCAGCATGCACTGGCTTCGGCACACAAGACCGGCCAGCCCATGTGCATCATCATGGCTGACCTCGACTACTTCAAGCAGATCAACGATCAGCATGGCCACCTGGTGGGGGACGACATGCTGCGCGGAGTGGCGGCGCGGGTGAAGTCGGCGGTACGTGATTTTGATTTTGCCGGCCGCTTTGGCGGAGAGGAATTCCTGCTGGTGCTGGAAAATACCTCGCTGCACACCGCCCGGCAGGTTGCGGAACGTGTGCGCCGGCGGGTGGCCGATACCCCGGTTCACGCCCAGCAGGTCGATGTGGAAATCACCATCAGCCAGGGGCTCACTGAGGCCCGCATCGATGATGATCCGGAAGGGCTGATCGACCGCGCCGACCGTGCCCTGTATCAGGCCAAGCAGAGTGGGCGTAACTGCGTCGCAGTGAGCTAGTCCGTATGGCGCAGCAGCACTGGCTGGGCGTGGATACCGGCGGCACCTTCACCGACTTTGTATGGTTTGACGGCACGCGGTTGCGGATTCACAAGGTGCTGTCCACTCCCGATGCCCCGGAACAGGCCATTCTGCAGGGGGTGCGCGAACTGGGGCTCGATCCCGATGATCTGCGGGTGGTGCATGGATCCACCGTAGCCACCAATGCCGTGCTGGAGGGTAAGGGCGTACGCACTGCCTTCATCACCAACCGGGGCTTTGGTGACCTGCTCAGTATCGGCCGCCAGGCCCGGCGCGAGCTCTATGCGCTGCAGGCGCCTCCCGTGCCGCCGCCGGTGCCGCCGGAGCTGTGTCTGGAAACCGGTGGGCGCCTCGGTGCCGGGGGTGAAACACTCGAACCCCTGACCGAGGCCGACCTGGCCCGGTTACGCGCCGCGCTGGAGCAACTACAGCCACGGGCGGTAGCCATCAACCTGCTGTTCTCCTTTCTTGACGATGCCCATGAGTGCGCCATCGAGGCGGTGGTCCCCGAGGGTATGTTCGTGTCCCGTTCCTCGGCGGTGCTGCCCGAATGCCGCGAATACGAACGTGGCATGGCCACCTGGCTCAATGCCTGGGTGGGGCCGCGGGTGGAGGGTTATCTGCAGCGTCTTGGTGCGGGGCTGGCACCGGCCCCTTTGTCGGTGATGCAGAGCTCCGGGGCCACGGTCAGTGCCGGGCAGGCCAGCGGGAGGGCGGTGCAGCTGCTGCTGTCCGGGCCCGCCGGCGGCCTGCAGGGGGCACAGTTCGTAGCCCGGGTGGCGGGCTGCAGGCGCCTGCTCACTTTTGATATGGGCGGTACCTCTACCGATGTGGCGTTGATCGACGGCGCGGTGCGGCTCACCAGCGAGGGCCATATCGGACCTTATCCGGTGGCTGTGCCCATGGTGGACATGCATACCATCGGCGCCGGAGGCGGTTCGCTGGCACGGGTGGATGCCGGCGGTTTACTGCAGGTGGGGCCGGAGTCTGCCGGAGCCGATCCTGGCCCGGCCTGCTACGGTCGGGGCGGTCGGGAGCCGACCGTGACCGATGCCAACCTGCTGCTGGGTCGACTGCGACCCGGGGCTTTTCTCGGTGGCGCCATGCGGCTGGATGTGGCGGCAGCCCGGCAGGCCATGCTACCGCTGGCCGGGCGGCTTGGCCTGACGGTCGAGGCAGCGGCCCAAGGTGTCGTTGATCTGGCCAATGAGCACATGGCACAGGCGCTGCGGGTGATTTCCGTGCAGCGCGGCGAGGACCCGCAGGACTATGTGCTGGTGTCCTTCGGCGGCGCCGGCGGACTGCATGTCTGCGCCCTTGCCGAGGCGCTGAACATGGGGCGGGCGCTGGTGCCGGTGCATGCCGGCGTGCTGTCGGCGCTGGGCATGCTGGCCGCACCACGCGGTCGCCAGCGATCGCAGACCCTCACCGGGCCGTTGGCGGAGTTCAATGATGCCGATCTGGAGCAGCGGCTGGTGGCGCTGGCCCAGGATGGGGTGGTGGCGCTCTGCAGGGAAGGGGTCCGGTCCGAGGACATCCGGCACGACTATTCCCTTGACCTGCGCTACCTCGGCCAGTCCTACACGCTGAACCTGCCCTGGGAATCCGTGGCGGCCAGCGGTGCCGCCTTCCATGTCCTGCATGAACAGCGCTATGGCCATCGCATGGCGCAGGCGGTGGAGCTGGTGAACCTGAGGGTGGCGTTGACGGTGGCGACGGAGCCGCCGGTACTGGTGGAGCGGGTGGCGCAGGCCGGGGTCGGGCCGGATTACTGCACACTGCCTGGCCGGGCGCAGCCGGTGCCGGTGTGGAGGCGGGAGGCGCTGCTGACCGGGCAACCGGTGCAGGGGCCGGCGCTGATTACCGAAACTGTATCCACCACCTACCTGGCACCCGGCTGGCAGGCGGAAGCGGATGCCGTGGGCAATCTGCACCTGGTTTCCCTGTAGGTCCAGATGAATCCCGGCCTGCAGGGGATAGCTTTGTGGTTGGCGGAGCTCCCGCTAGGGGCTGCCCAGCCCGCCGGAGATGGATTCCGCCCAGTGTAGCGCGGTAAGGTAGGCATCCCGTACTGCAGCGGTATCGAGTTGTACACAGGTGACCTCGTCCCAGTCGGCCCGTTCATAGGCCAACACGCAATGCAGGGTCTGGCCGAGGTGACCTTCCTGATGTAGCAATGCCTCGCGCACACTTTCCGATAGTGGTAATTCGTCCAGCAGTTCATTCAGCGGCCGGTCCATCATCGCGTCGAGGGCTGAGAACAGGCCGACGGTGAAGTAGACCTGGGTGTTCCTGTGGCCTGCCGACCGGGCCAGTTCCTCGCACATCTTGGCGCGCACCATGGCGGTGACCAGCAGCTCCACGGGCTTGTCATCCAGCCCGGCCAGCGACAGCAGGGTGACCCAGTTCTTGATGGCTTGTTGGCCCAGGTACACCACTGCCTGGTGGATGGATTCCACCTTGCGCGGCAGCGCCATGGCGGCGGAGTTGATGTAGCGCAGGATCTTGTAGCTCAGGGTGACATCCTGGGCGATGAGTTCTTCCAGTTCCTTGGCGCTTACGTCCGGGTCCTGGATACGGCTCAGCAGGCGCAGCGTGGCCAGCCGGTTGGAGGGCATGCGCTGGCCTTTCACCACATTAGGCTTGCAGAAGAAATAGCCCTGGAAGTAGCGAAAACCGAGTGCCTTGCAGAATTCGAACTCGTCCTGGGTTTCCACCTTCTCCGCCAGCAGCGGAATGTTGTAGGGGGCCAGTTGCTGGACATGTTCGCGGATGGTATCGCGCTCCATGCCCATGATGTCGATCTTGACCAGGTGTGCCAGTTCCACCAGCGGACGCAGGGATTCGTGGAACAGGAAATCGTCCAGGGCGATCTGGTAGCCCTGTTCCGATAGGCGGCGAATGCCGGCCTGCACCTCGGTGTCCGGTTCGATATCTTCCAGCACCTCCAGTACCACACGGTCGGGCGGTAACATCTGGGTGCGGTCCTCGACAAAGAACGAGCGGGTGAGGTTAAGGAATGCCAGGTGTTCGCCCACAATCTGGTCGAGGCCGATCTCCATGAAAGTGTTCACGATTACCTGCGAGGTGGCCATGTCGCCATCGACTACATTGGCGCCGCCGGTCATGCCACTGCGAAACAGTAATTCGTAGGCGTAGACCCGTAGTCTGGCGTCATAGATGGGTTGGCGCCCTACGTAAATATCATCCATGCTGAAAAAATCCGGGTGGGCCCAGGGCCGGTAATCTGTGTGGGGCCTCGATCATAGCAGATCGGGAACTGGGGGCAGGTAGCCTGTGATGGCGGGTAACAATGTAGTGCATGGATATTCTGGTTCTGTGCTGGTTCCGGGTTGCGCTGTCCAGCGTCCTGCCGGGGTAAGGGTAGTGGGCTGACTCATGGTACTATCGGCACTTCTGCCGTAATGTGAAGCCCGTTTTATGTTAGACGCCCTGTTTTCGAGTTCCTGGTTTTCCGGCCTGATTTCCCTGCGCTGGTATGGTTATGTTGCCGTGGCATTGGCCCTTACCCATATCACCATTATCAGTGTCACCGTATACCTGCATCGCCACCAGGCCCACCGGGCCCTTGATCTCCATCCCGCCATCGCGCACTTTTTCCGTTTCTGGCTCTGGCTCACCACCGGCATGGTCACCCGCGAATGGGTGGCGGTGCACCGCAAGCATCACGCCAAATGCGAAACCCCGGATGACCCGCACAGCCCGCAGGTGAAGGGTATCGGTACGGTACTCTGGCAGGGGGCGGAATTGTACCAACAGGCCGCAGCACAGCCGGAGCTGGTGGACAGTTACAGCCATGGCACCCCCGATGACTGGCTGGAGCATCACCTGTATCGCCCATATAGCGTGCTCGGGATATCGCTGATGCTGATGCTGGATATGCTGCTGTTCGGTTTCGCCGGGCTGGCCATCTGGGCAGTGCAGATGCTCTGGATCCCATTCTGGGCCGCCGGGGTGATCAATGGTATCGGCCACTGGGGCGGCTACCGCAATTACGAAACCACGGATGCCTCGCGCAATATCTCCCCCTGGGGCATGCTGATCGGCGGTGAGGAGCTGCACAACAATCATCATGCTTTTGCCAGCTCGGCCCGTTTTTCCAGTCGCTGGTGGGAGCTGGATCTGGGCTGGGGCTACATCCGCCTGCTGGCACTGCTGGGTCTTGCGCGGGTGAAAAAGCTGGCGCCACGGCCGGTATTGATCGGCGGCAAGGATGTCATTGACCTGGATACCGTGCGTGCCGTGTTCCTGAGCCGCCTGCAGGTGATGGCCGACTATGCGCGTCGCGTGGTGTGGCCAGTGCTCTGCCAGGAGGGGCGGCAGCGGCTGGCCGGGCGGCTGCGGCTACGGCAGGCACGGCGGCTGCTGGTGCGCGATCCGGGGCTGATGGACGAGCAGGCGCGCGGCCGGTTGGAACTACTGCTGGCCTGTTGCCAGAACCTGCGTACCGTGTATCAGTTCCGGCAGCAGCTGCAGGAGGTCTGGGGCCGCCAGGTGGCCAGCCATGAGCACCTGCGTGACGCTTTGCAGGACTGGTGCGCCCGGGCCGAGGCCACCGGCATCCAGGTCCTGCAGCAGTTCGCCCAGCGGTTGCGCGGCTACAGTCTGCAACCGGCGATATAATCCCTGCAGGGCCGCATTCAGGCAATAAAAAACCCGGCATTGCCGGGTTTTTTTATTGGATTGCTTCCAGAGCCGTGATTACTTGATCTTGGCTTCCTTGTACATCACGTGCTTGCGGACCACCGGGTCGAATTTCTTCAGTTCGAGCTTGTCGGGCATGGTGCGCTTGTTTTTGGTCGTGGTGTAGAAATGACCGGTACCGGCGCTGGAAACGAGCTTGATCTTGTCACGCATGGCTTATTCCCTCAGACCTTTTCGCCGCGGGCACGGATTTCCGTCAACACGGAGTCGATGCCCTTCTTGTCGATGATGCGCATGCCCTTGGAGGTAACGCGCAGCTTCACCCAGCGACTCTCGCTCTCCACCCAGAAACGGTGGCTGTGCAGATTCGGCAGAAAACGCCGGCGGGTCTTGTTATGGGCGTGGGAAACATTGTTGCCGGTGGTCGGCCGTTTTCCCGTCACCTGACATACTTTGGACATCGTTCCATCCTCAATTCATAAAAAACACCGTCGTGGAGACGGTTAAGGGCCGCAATTTATACCAGAGACCGCCCGCCGGGGCAAGAACCGGCTCACATCAGACCGCGCTCGGCGAAGGATACCGCCTCGCCATCGCCTACCACCAGGTGATCCAGCACCCGGATATCCACCAGCCGCAGGGCATCGATCAGGCGCCGGGTGAGTTGCTGGTCGGCGTGGCTGGGCTCCGCCACGCCAGAGGGGTGGTTGTGGGCCAGGATCAGCGCAGCGGCATTGAGCTGCAGAGCGCGCTTCACCACCTCGCGGGGATGAACGCTGGCGGCATCGAGGGTGCCGCGGAACAGTTCCTCGCAGGCGATGACCCGGTGGCGGGTGTCGAGGAACAGGCAGGTGAACACCTCGTGGGGGTAATCGCGCAGGCGGGCCTGCAGGTATTGACGGGTGGCATCGGGGCTGGTGAGGGCGTCCGCCCGCTGCAGTTGCTCGCCGAGGTGGCGGCGGGCCATCTCCAGGCAGGCCTGGAGCAGGGCGTACTTGGCGTGGCCCAGGCCGTGGCCGGCGCAGAAGGTCGCCGCGTCGGCATTGAGCAGGGGCCGCAGGCCGCCGAATTCACCGAGCAGATCGCGGGCCAGGTCCACGGCGCTGCGGCCGGCCACCCCGGTACGCAGGAAAATGGCCAGCAGTTCGGCATCGGAGAGGGTCTGGGGGCCGCGCGCCAGCAGCTTTTCCCGCGGGCGTTCCTGTTCCGGCCAGTGACGGATGGACATGGGTGAACCTCCTTGTAGGTTGGTGCGGCTTTCTTCCTGAAAGCCCGATCCCGATTCTAAGCCAGGGAATGTGATGAGGCACGATGATTCGCGGGGGTTCTTTGCTACACTGCCGCCGATGAACTGTTTATCCCATAAGCGCGTGCTGCTGGGGGTTACCGGCGGCATTGCGGCCTACAAAAGTGCCGAGTTGGTACGGCGTCTGCGTGAGCAGGGGGCCGAGGTGCGGGTGGTGATGACCCGCGCGGCGCATGCCTTTATTACGCCGCTGACCCTGCAGGCTCTGTCGGGTCAGCGGGTGCATAGCGATCTGCTGGACCCGGAGGCCGAGGCGGCCATGGGCCACATCGAGCTGGCGCGCTGGGCCGATGCCGTGCTGGTGGCGCCGGCCTCGGCGGATTTTCTCGCCCGTCTGGCGCAGGGGCGGGCGGATGACCTGCTGGCCACCCTGTGCCTGGCTACACAGGCTCCCATCGCGGTGGCCCCGGCCATGAACCAGGCCATGTGGGCCAATGCCGCTACCCAGGACAATGTTGCCCTGTTGTCCCGGCGTGGTATCCAGGTATGGGGCCCGGCTGCAGGCGCACAGGCCTGTGGTGAGACGGGTCCGGGTCGCCTCCTGGAACCCACCGAACTGCTGGAGTGTGTAAATGGCCTGTTTGCCGGCGGTACCCTGGCCGGCAGGCGGGTACTGATTACTGCCGGGCCGACCCGCGAGCCCATCGATCCGGTGCGTTTCCTGACCAACCGCAGCTCCGGCAAGATGGGCTATGCCATCGCTGCCGCCGCTGTCGAGGCCGGCGCAGAGGTGGTACTGGTGAGCGGCCCGGTCAGCCTGGCCTGTCCGCCTGGGGTGATGCGGGTAGCGGTGGAGGATGCACAGCAGATGTACGAGGCGGTGCTGGCGCAGGCCGGGACGGCGGATATCTTCATCGCCACCGCTGCAGTGGCCGATTACCGCCCGCGCCAGGTGGCGACGAGCAAGATCAAGAAGGAGGCGGCCACTCTCACCCTCGAACTGGAGCGCAACCCGGATGTGCTGGCGGCCGTTGCGGCCCTGTCCCAGGCGCCCTTCACCGTGGGCTTTGCCGCCGAGACCGATGACCTCGAGGCCCATGCCCGGCGTAAACGCCTGGCTAAGGGTCTGGACCTGGTGGCCGCCAACTGGGTAGGCGCTCCGGGCCAGGGCTTTGACAGTGACGACAATGCCCTGGAGCTGTTCTGGGAAGGCGGGCAGGAAAGTCTGCCGCAGGCCCCGAAAACCCGCCTGGCCCGGCAGCTCTTGCTGCGGGTCGCGCGCCTTTATCAAGACAAACAACAGGCATCACCAGTACAGGAACTGCATGCACACGATTCAGCTTAAGATCCTCGATCCACGGATCGGTAACGACATTCCCATGCCCGAATATGCCACGCCGGGTTCCGCTGGCATGGATCTGCGGGCCTGCGTGGCGACGCCGCTGGAACTGGCCCCCGGCGCCACCGAGCTGATTCCCACCGGCATCGCCATCCACATCAGCGATCCCGGTCTGGCGGCAGTGTTGCTGCCGCGCTCCGGGCTGGGCCACAAGCACGGTATTGTGCTGGGTAATCTCACCGGGCTGATCGATTCCGATTACCAGGGCCAGCTGTTCGTGTCCTGTTGGAACCGCAGCAGCACGCCCTTTATCATCGAGCCGGGCGAGCGTATTGCCCAGATGGTGCTGATTCCGGTGGTGCAGGGCCACTTTGAAGTGGTGGACGAATTCGCCGAGACGGAGCGCGGCACCGGTGGCTTCGGGCACACGGGGCGTACCTGACAGCAGGGTGATCCAATCTTAGGGACCGAGTAGCGATTCATGAAGTTTTCCATTCCCAAGCGCAAATCCAAGACAAAAACCTCCACGGCCGCGACCCCGCCGGTACGCGGTGGCGTGAGTCTGAAGGGCGTGGCAGTCAGTGTATTCCTGGTGACTATGCTGCTGATGCTGATTCCACCGGCGACGGTGTACTGGTTCGGTATCCTGTCCCTGCACCAGAGTGATCAGCGCGAGGCGCGGGTGGCGGCGGAGCATTTTGCCGATCGCGTGAAAGGCTGGGTGGCCGATCAGGAGCGTACTGCGGAACTGGTGGCCAAGGACGCGACGCTGGCGCGTCTGCTGGAAGCGGGTGACCGCGCGACCTGGGTCGGCAAGGAGGCCGAGCTGGCGTTGTTGTTCCCCAATTCGGTACGCGTACGGCTGATCGAGCCGGGCGTGCAGGAAGTGGATATGACGGCCTCCCCACCCCTGAGCTATGCCGCCATCGATATGCTGCGCCAGGCGGAAACCAAAGAGCTGCCGCCGCCGATGGAAGTCCATCTGTTCAGCACACCGCAGCAGCATATCAACCTGGTGCGCCGGGTGCTGGACCAGTCCGGCCGGCGTATCGTTGGCCACCTGATGGTGAGTTTTGCCTTGCCGCAGTTGCAGCAGGTGCTGGCGGGCCCCGCCGTGCACGGCTACGTGGAACTGCAGCAGCGTGGTGGTGAGGGTGTGCCGCTGGTGCTGGCCAAGCGCGGTGAGGTGGAGCGTAAGCAGGGCCAGGAGACGGCCCTGGTGAATATTCCCGGCAGTCGCTGGACGCTGGCGTTCTGGCCCGGGGATACAGCGGGCGGCGCGGCACGGGAAATGGGGTTCATCGGCCTGGCTACCGTGGGCATCGCCGCTGGCGGCCTGGCCCTGTTGCTGTTCCTGAGTTTCCGGCGCCTGTCCCGGGCACTCAAGGCCGACCAGGTTTCCCTGATTACCCTGGTGAAGGATATGCGCGATGGTCGTGCGCAGCCAAGCTACCGCGTCCAGTTGCGGGAGCTGCAGGATGCGGTGGGTATCATGGCGCGCACCGCCAGTGCCGGTGCCGCTGCGGTGGCCCGTCCAGCCGCCCCGGCCCGGGCGGCGGTGCCGCCGGTCACAGCCGAGCCCGTTGCAGCGGATGAGCCTGAACTGCTGTTTGACCATGATACCCTGGATATCTCCCAGATCAGCGTCGATGACATTAGTGTCGATCCGTCCATTTTCCGCGCCTATGACATTCGTGGCCTGGTCTCCAGCTCACTAACACCTGACGTGGTCTACGAAATCGGCCGTGCCATCGGCAGTGAAGCCTATGAGCGCGGTCAGCAGACCGTGGTGGTGGCCCGCGATGGCCGCTTGTCGGGGCCGGAGCTGACCGATGCACTGATTCGCGGGCTGGTGGCGACGGGTCGGGATGTGAAGGACATTGGCCAGGTGCCGACGCCGGTGTTGTATTTCGCCGCACAGTACCTGGATACCCTGTCCGGTGTGATGGTGACCGGCAGCCACAATCCACCGGAATACAATGGCCTCAAGATCGTGCTGGCCGGCGAGACGTTGGCCAATCATGCCATCCAGGATTTACGACGCCGCATACAGGATGGCGATCTGCTCAGCGGCGAGGGGTCAGTGGAGCAGATCGATGTGTTGCCCGACTACATCGAGCGTATCCGGGCGGACGTCATTCTGCCGCGCCCGATGAAGGTGGTGGTGGACTGCGGTAACGGCGTGGCCGGTGAGGCGGCGCCCCGGTTGCTGAAGGCGTTGGGCTGCGAGGTGGTCGAGTTGTATTGCGAAGTGGATGGTCGTTTTCCCAACCATCATCCCGACCCCAGCAAGATTGAAAACCTCGGTGCGTTGATTCAGGCCGTGGGTGATCAGGGCGCCGATATCGGCCTGGCCTTTGACGGGGACGGGGATCGTATCGGCGTGGTGGCCTCCGGCGGCGAGGTGGTCTGGCCGGATCGCCTGATGATGCTCTACAGCATGGACATCCTGAACCGGAATCCAGGTGGCCTGATCATCTACGACGTGAAGTGTTCCCGCAACCTGGCCAAGATCATCCGTGATTTTGGTGGTGATCCGCTCATGGCGCAGACTGGACACTCGCTCATCAAGGCCAAGATGCGCGAGACAGGCGCATTGCTGGCGGGTGAGATGAGCGGTCATATCTTCTTCCAGGAACGCTGGTACGGTTTCGACGATGCGCTGTATTCCGCTGCGCGACTACTGGAAATCCTGGCCAACGACCATCGCAGCTCCAGTAATGTGTTCGCCATGTTGCCGGACAGCATGAATACCCCGGAACTCAATGTGCCCATGCAGGAAGGCGAGCCCCATGTTTTCATGGACCGCCTGCTGGCCAGTGCCCATTTCGAGAATGCCCATGTGCATACCATTGACGGCATGCGTGTGGAGTTTGCCGATGGCTGGGGATTGGTGCGTGCCTCCAACACCACACCGGTACTGGTGCTGCGTTTCGAGGCCGATGATGAAACCGCACTGCAGCGGATTCAGGAGGAGTTCCGGCGCGTGATGCTGCAGGTGGAGCCGGAGCTGGAACTGCCGTTCTAGGGCATTCAAACACCCCCTCTATCATGGTCGTACCCTTCCCAGGTGCGAATTTATTCGCATTACCACCGTTCATACTGCGTGGCATTGTGAATAAATTCGCACCTGCGGCCCGCCATACCCCCTAGTGCCCCTTTGCGGGAACCGGGGCTTGCAGGTAGTCTAGGCGCATTCTGAATCAGCCCCTGGATGCCCATGAGCCTTACCAACAACCAAGCCATGAATGTCGCCCATGTTCTTACCGAGGCGATGCCCTATATTCGTCGCTTCAGTGACAAGACCGTGGTGGTGAAGTACGGCGGCAACGCCATGGTGGACGAAAAGCTGAAGGAAGGCTTTGCCCGCGATATCGTGCTCATGAAACTGGTGGGCATCAATCCCGTTATCGTCCATGGCGGTGGGCCGCAGATCGGTCAACTGCTGGAAAAGATCGGTAAGAAATCGGAATTTGTCGAGGGCATGCGGGTTACTGACAGCGAGACCATGGATGTGGTGGAGATGGTACTCGGTGGCCTGGTGAACAAGGAGATCGTCAGCCTGATCAACAGCCATGGTGGCCGCGCGGTGGGGCTCACCGGTAAGGATGGCGGGTTGATTCATGCCCGCAAGTTGAAGATTTCCCGCAAATCACCGGAGATGCAGGCACCGGAAATCATCGATATCGGGCATGTGGGCGAAGTGGCCAGTATCGATGCATCGGTGGTGGATATGCTGGTGCACAGCGATTTCATTCCGGTCATCGCCCCCATCGGCGTGGGTGATGATGGCCATTCCTACAACATCAATGCCGATCTGGTGGCCGGACGCATGGCCGAGGTGCTGGGTGCCGAAAAACTGATCCTGCTGACCAACACCAAGGGCCTGCTCGATAAGGAAGGCAAGCTGCTTACCGGGCTGACGGCGATGCAGGTCAATGATCTGATCGAGGATGGCACCATTCATGGCGGGATGCTGCCCAAGATCGGCTGCGCACTGTCAGCGGTGCAGTCCGGGGTGCGGGCCGCCCATATCATCGATGGACGGGTGGAGCATGCGGTACTGGTGGAACTGTTCACCGACGAGGGTATTGGCACCCTGATTCGAGGTTGAACGGACCCCCTGCCATACGTGGAGCCTAGCCGCCGTTCTGGGCTTCCAGCTTGCGTCGCTGTTCTTCCTTCAGGCGCATGAGTTCACGGAAGCGCTGAATGTCCGTTTCGAACTTGGTACGGATATCCTGCTGCTCCTGCTCCTTTTGCCGGATGTATTCCTCGTTATCCTGGATCTGCAACCGGGAGGACTGGATTTTCTGGTGCAGCCGCTCGGGAACAGGTTTGCCGCTACGCTCCAGAGTGGCGGCTTCTGCCGTCAGTTCCACCAGCCGCGTGCGCAGGGTTTCGATACGGCCATGGGTGACGCGGATGATGGCGTCGATGGCGCCCACTTTGCCATTACGGGTCATCACCATTTCGTCTTCATTGGAGAAGGTATCGAGCAGGATGCGGTCTTTTTCCTCCTGTACGCGCAGGCGCTCCGCCTCTTCGGCCTGCAGTCGCGCCTGGCGCCGTTGTTCGGCAATCTCTTCCGGAGTTTTCGCGCGCTCCTTGATATCCACGGTGACGCCCTGTTCATTCAGGGTCTTGCGTTCCTGTTTGGCGTATTGTGGCGGGATGCGGTCGCCGTACTGGACATGGCCGTTTTCGTCGACCCACTTGTACATCTTGCCCTGTGAAATACCGGGCAGCAGGCTGCTGCCCAGTACCGTGGCAATCAGCAGGCATCGGGTGATGGTTTTACGTTGCGACGACTTCATGATGTCTACTTCCCTTATCCTGGATGAGCGATGGATTGCGTATTGTTCATTGTAACGCGAGCCGGAACCGGATGGAGCTGATCGAACAATTACTGCTGTTCGCTATTTCGCTGGTGGCGAATATCTTTTCGGCGTTTGCCGGCGGCGGTGCCGGGCTGATTCAGCTGCCGGCGTTGATTTTTCTGGGTCTGCCCTTCGCCATAGCACTGGCAACGCACAAGGTGGCCAGTGTCGCTCTGGGTATCGGCGCCACCCTGCGCCACTTGAGAGAAGAGCCGCTGGAACGGGGCTTTGCGCTGTTTCTGCTGGCCACCGGCCTGCCGGGCGTGCTGTTGGGTGCACACATCATTATCCGGGTGCCGGACCGGCCGGCGGAAATCGCTCTGGGGGTGCTGACGGCGGGGCTGGGCCTGTATTCGGTTTTCAAGCCGGGGCTGGGGCAGGTGGCCGCGCGCCTGCACCGGGATCGCCGGGGCTACCTGACGGGAGGGCTGGTGGTGTTCCTGGTGGGTGTGCTGAATGGTTCGCTGACCTCGGGCACGGGCCTGTTTGTGACCCTCTGGCTGGTGCGCTGGTTCGGGCTCGATTACCGCCGCGCAGTGGCTTACACGCTGATCCTGGTGGGTCTGTTCTGGAACGGGGTCGGGGCACTGGCGCTCGGGATACTCGGTGAAATCCGCTGGAGCTGGTTGCCGGCCCTGTTGCTGGGCTCGCTGCTGGGCGGCTATCTCGGGGCCCACCTGGCGATCGTCAAGGGCAATCGATGGATCAAGCGGGTGTATGAGGTGATTACGCTGGTGGTGGGAGTGAAGTTGATGCTGGGATAGCGCTTGTCCGGCCGGTGGATGCCCGCAATCCCCTGTCCGAATACATTCGGAACCTACCGGTGTCGCGGCTCAGCCACACGCATGCCTGAACGCTTGCAGGTCCGGTTTTTCGTGGGCAACGCTGGTTCACGCATGGTACTCAGGCCAGCCGCTCAGACCCCGTATTGTGCCCGGTAGGCCTTGATCCTGGTCAGCGTCCCGGCACTGTCTGCCTTGCTCTCCAGGTGCATCTGCAGGTCGGCCAGGGTGACGATACTGACCACCGGCATACCGAGATCCTGTTCCACCTCCTGGATGGCGGAGCGTTCCCCTTTCCCACGCTCCTGGCGGTCGAGGGAAATGACCACCCCCGCCGGGGTGGCATCGGCGGCGGTGATGATCTCCACCGATTCGCGAATTGCGGTGCCGGCGGTGATGACGTCGTCGACGATCAGCACACGGCCGGTGAGTGGCGCGCCCACCAGGTTGCCGCCCTCGCCGTGGGCCTTGGCTTCCTTGCGGTTGAAGCAGTACGGCAGATCGCGGCCATGATGGTCGGCCAGGGCAATACTGGCGGTGGTGGCCAGAGGAATGCCCTTGTAGGCGGGGCCGAACAGTACGTCGAACTCGATCCCTGCATCGACGATGGCCTGCGCGTAGAAGCGCCCCAGGCGGGCCAGATGACTACCGGTATTGAACAGGCCGGCATTGAAGAAATAGGGGCTGATGCGCCCGGATTTCAGCGTGAACTCACCGAAACGCAATACACCGACTTCGATGGCGAATTCGAGAAAGGCCTGTTTGTAGTCTTGCATGGGATCAACTGCCTGCGGGAAGGGAAACGCCGTGTATGATACACGCTTCGTTCCGAGCGGAGAAAGCATGCGTATCATCACCGCCAACCTCAACGGCATCCGTTCCGCCGCCAGCAAGGGTTTCTTTCCCTGGATGGTGCGGCAAAAGGCCGATGTCATCTGCATCCAGGAAACCAAGGCACAGACCCACCAGCTGGAGGCGGCGGTGTTTCACCCGCGCGGCTATCACGCCTATTTCCACGATGCCGAGAAGAAAGGCTACAGTGGCGTGGCGATCTACTGCCGGCGTAAACCGGACCAGGTGATCAGTGGTCTCGGCTGGCCGGATGTGGATGCCGAGGGGCGTTACCTGGAGGTGCGTTTTGGCTCGCTGAGTGTGGTGTCGCTGTATATGCACTCCGGCTCCTCCAGTGAGGAGCGTCAGCAGGTGAAGTTTTCCATGCTGGAACGCTTCATGCCCTATCTGCGAAGCCTGCGCCGCAAACGGCGTGAATACATCATCTGTGGTGACTGGAATATCGCCCACAAGGAAATCGATCTGAAAAACTGGCGTGGAAATCGTAAAAACTCGGGCTTTCTGCCGGAAGAGCGCGCCTGGATGGAGGAGCTGTTTACCGATGCCGGCTATGTGGATTGCTTCCGGCGGGTAGACCCGCGCCCCGATCAGTACACCTGGTGGTCCAATCGTGGTCAGGCCTGGGCGAAGAATGTTGGCTGGCGCATCGATTACCAGGTGGCCACGCCGCGTATCGGTGCGCTGGTCACAGCCGCGCGCATCTACAAGGACAAGCGCTTTTCCGATCACGCGCCGTTGATCATGGATTACGACTACCCGCTGTGATGACCGCACCAGACAACAGGCCTCACCCATGGTAAAGCCAGGCGCCCGGGCGATAGTGCGTGCCGTAGTGTCCTGGCGCATGCTGGTGGCGCTGCTGATGGGGTTTTCCTCGGGGTTGCCCTTGCTGCTCACCGGCTCGGTACTACAAGCATGGATGACGCGCGAAGGCGTTGATCTGGGCACCATCGGCCTGTTCGCGCTGGTCGGCCTGCCTTATACGCTGAAATTCCTGTGGGCGCCGCTGGTGGACCGGTTTACCCCGGTCCTGCTGGGCCGGCGGCGCGGCTGGCTGCTGATCGTGCAGTTGTTGCTGATGGCCTCCATTGCATTGCTGGGGTTCACCCAGCCATCGGTAGCTCCCGGCATGGTGGCGCTGGCCGCGGTGCTGGTGACGTTTTTCTCAGCCAGCCAGGATATTGTCATCGATGCCTATCGCCGCGAGGCGCTGCCCGATGACGAACTCGGGCTTGGCGCGGCGCTGTATGTGAATGGGTATCGCATCGGCATGCTGCTGGCCTCCGGCGGCGGCCTGATCCTGGCCGACCTGGTGGCGTTTTCGACGGTGTACCTGTTGATGGCCGCGTTTATGCTGGTGGGCATTGGCACTACCTTGCTGGCGCCGGAGCCGGAAACTCCCGCCGGCGTGCCGGTCACCCTCTATGCCGCCGTGGTGAATCCCTTCGTGGAGTATTTTCAGCGTGCCGGTGCGTGGTGGATCCTGCTGTTTATTCTGCTCTATAAGGTTGGCGATATCATGGCCAGCAACATGACCACGCCACTGTATCTCGATCTGGGTTTCAGCATGACCGAGATCGGTGCCGTGGTGAAACTGTTCGGGTTCTGGGCCACCATCGCCGGCGGGTTGCTGGGTGGCACACTGATCCTGCGGCTGGGTATCTACCATGCCCTGTGGAGTTTCGGCATTCTGCAGGGATTATCGACGGCGGGCTTTGCGCTACTGGCACTGGCGGGACATCATCTCAGTGGGCTGGCTGCAGTGGTGGCCTTTGAAAATCTCACCGCAGGCATGGGCACGGCAGCCTTCGTGGGCTTTATGGCCAGCCTGACGGACAAGCGCTTTACCGCTACCCAGTACGCGTTGCTCACCAGCCTGATGGGGATTCCGCGCGTAATCGTATCGGCGCCGACCGGTTACATGGCGGACCACATGGGCTGGGTGGCGTTCTTCAGCTTCTGTGCCCTGATTGCGTTGCCGGGCCTGTTCATGTTGTTGCGGTTTCGCAGCTGGCTGGAGCGTTAGGCCATGCCGATTGATGTCTCTTATCTTTCCGCGTTTCTGGTGGGGCTGCTGGGCGGCGTGCACTGCGTGGGCATGTGCGGTGGCATTGTCGGTGCACTGGCGCTGGGCATGCCCGAGGCGGCGCGTAATTCATCGCGTATGCTGCCTTACCTGCTGGCCTACAACCTGGCGCGCATCACCAGTTATACCCTGGCCGGTGGGCTGATGGGGGGCGTGGGGTATCTGGCTGCGCACTGGAGTGGATTGCGTCATGCGCAGCTGGGTCTGCAGGTGGTTGCGGCGCTGTTCATGATTGCACTGGGCCTGTACCTTGCCGGCTGGTGGCGGGGACTGAGTCGACTGGAGCAACTCGGTGGTCATCTATGGCAACGGATCGAGCCTTTTGGCCGGCGCTATCTGCCGGTGCGTACGCCCGGTCAGGCCTTTGTACTGGGATTGTTGTGGGGGTGGCTACCCTGTGGGCTGGTGTATAGCGTGCTGGTCTGGTCCATTAGTCGTGGCGATGCGTTCCAGGGCGGACTATTGATGCTCAGTTTCGGGCTGGGAACGCTGCCGACACTGCTGCTGATGGGCGTGGCTGCCGCACGCCTGAGCGACCTGGTGCGCCATGTGTGGGTGCGCCGCGTGGCGGGTGTATTGGTGATGCTGTTCGGGGTCTTGACGCTGTTGCGCGGTATGGGGGGATGAGGTGCTGCCTGTAGGCCCGAATATATTCGGGCCTACAGGGGGTGCTGGCCTGTTAGCGGGTGAAGAACTGCTGCTCGAACTGGACTCGCAGGCTGCGCGGTTGTCCTTCCGGCTGCACGACTACGTTGAAATCGAGGTTTTCCTCGTTGGTAACGCCGAATTCCCCGATGTAATAGATGGCGCTGCCTTCGCGTATTTCACGCAATTCGATGTCCCTGTTATGACCAGTCAGGTTGCTGGCGCTGGCCTGCACTTTGGCGCTTACCGGCTGACCCGTGGTGCCCAGCACCTTGCGCAGCACGGCGACGTTGAGCATGGCTCGATTCTTACTGCGGGTAATGCCATATTCCTGCGTAACCTTGGGGGGAAGCATGTCGGTCGTCAGCGCATTGAAATGCACTACGTACTCACCAAAATCCTGGGAATTTTCCGCGTTGGCGGGCAGGGTGAACAACAGTGCAAAGCTGGCCATCAGTCCTGCAAACAGTGCTTTCAAACCCATGGTGATTCTCCTCGTTGATTGTTGCCCATAGCAACAACTATAGACCATCAACAATCGGCATGGATGCGAAAAATCGCCCGCCTTATCAGGGCCGGCTATTGCAATCGGGTGTTACATCCAGGTGAGGTTCCCCGGCGATCCCGAATACCGGGTCAGGCCTGGGCGACCGCCGCCTGGGGGCGGAGCGGGACATCGGGCAAGGGACGGTGCAGGGTCTCACGCATGGTGGCGAGCGTATCCAGTTGCGTCTCTATATCCCGGCACAGCTGATCCAGTTCCTTGATCCTGGCTTCCAGGGTATCGCGTGATTCGCTGATGCGGCGCAGGGTATCGAGGCGTTTTTCCATGGCCACCTTGTGATCCTTGATCTGCTTCACCAGCGGATTCATGACTTCCTTGAGCCAGGTGTCCGCCTCCTGATTGGCCTTGAAGAACAGGTTGCGGGCATGGCTCACCAGGGAGACGAAGAACTTCTTGATGACAAAATTCTGTTCCGTCATGGTGGTGACGGGGCTCTTGCGGAACACTTCAGCCTCTTCGTAGAGGCGATCCAGTTCCGCCGAGTAGGGGCCGACGGAGAATACCTTCGGGGTCAGGGCCGGCAGGCCATGTTCCTCGTGGAATTTCTTGTAGGTGGCGCGGATCAGCATGCGGGTCTGCTCCGCCTGGGCGCTGACCTGGTCCATCACTTCGCGGGCGCCATCAAAAAAGGTCTTCATCCCCCGCTTCATGCCGCTGGTGGTCCAGCTGCCGGTCATGTCCTTGCGGGACTTGGCGATCAGTTGATCCAGTTTCTCCAGGCTCAGGGTATCGAGCATGGCGCGGGCCTGGTTCTGCAGCAGGCGGCGACTGGACTGGAAACTTTCCACGTTCTTCAGGTAGGCGGACTGTTCCTCGCGGGATTTGGTCATCAGGTGCATGATGACATCGGCGTTCTTGCCGCGCAGCGAGCGAAGATCGGTGAGCTGCTTGTCGGCGGCCACCCGGCGGGATTCCAGGATGCTGCGGTTTTCATCCAGCAGGCCGCCGATCTCCCGCAGGATGCTCTCGCGCACGATGTGCTGCTTCTGCGGCAGGATCTGTTCAGACAGGAAGTGTTCCAGCACCGGCAGGCGGCTGCGGTCAAGCAACTCGCGGTCGTCGCGCACCTTGGCGAGCAGGGCCTTCTGGGCCGAGAGCGGGAATACCTGCTCGATGGCCACGTGTAGCTGTTCAGCGCTGATGCGGCGCTGGTTCTCGATCGAGGCATTGATGGCGGCCGGGTCCTTGAGGTCATCCCACATGGTATCGATCTTGTTCAGCACTACCACCAGACCCTTGCCACCCTTGGAGCGCACACCACTGACGTGATGCTGCCACATTTCGAGGTCGCTGCGGGTGACCCCGGTGTCGGCGCCGAGCAGGAATAGCACTGCCTGGGCGGCGGGCAGCATGCTGATGGTGAGCTCCGGCTCGTTACCCAGCGCATTCAGGCCGGGGGTATCGAGAATGACCAGCCCTTCCTTCAGCATCGGATGCGGGAAGCTGATCACGGCATGCCGCCACATGGGGATTTCCACCTGTTCCGGTGGCTTGCCATGTTGCTTCATATAGGCGTCATGCTCGGGTTCATAGAGGCCGAGTTCCATGGCCTTGTTCAGGGGCACCAGCTTGGTTTTGACCACTTCCTGCAGGGCGCCGGCGATCTGGTCGGCATCGTTGATGTGCAGCGGAATCTGGTTCCAGTGAATGGGCTCCAGCTTGAAATCGCTGATGCTGCGTTCCTCGCGCCTGCTTTCGATGGGCAGCAGGCGGATATAGGCACTGTTTTCCTGGTGGTCGTACAGCAGCTCCGTCGGGCACATGGTGGTGCGGCCGGCCTCGGAGGGCAGCAGCCGGCGGCCGTACTGGGAGAAGAACAGGGCGTTGATGAGTTCGGTCTTGCCGCGTGAGAATTCCGCCACGAAGGCTACGGTGAGGCGGTCATTGCGCAAGGCATCGATGGTTTCGAACACCCGCAGTTCGTTCTCGGGTGAAATCATCTCGTGGTCCGTCAACCAGCCCTGGAAATCCCGTATGGTCTGGATCAGTTCCTGCTTCCAGACCTCATAGGATTGCATACGTTGACTGAATTGATCCTGCTCCATTGCGTTCCCCTTGTGGCGGCTTTCGTTTTTGTAGCCGTCCGTGTGTCATAGGCGGCCCCCTGCGTGAACCGCAATTCCGTTTTGATAGCGGCCAGCAGGCTGAATAGCTTGAGATTCTGCTCTTGGCAGCCAGTGTGCATCCAGTATGTAAGGGTAGTCTGTGGCGCTGTCCAGCACCGTGAAGCGGGTCACAGGGGCCGGACGATGCCCCAAGGATATGTCGCAGGATCATGAATTCGCAACTTTTTATCGCGACTGCTGGTGCCGGCTTCGAGGCTGACGCGGGATTTGGGTACTTTGAACTGGCTGGCGAGAAAGCGGCACAGGTGTTTGTTGGCCTTGCCGTCTACCGGCGGGGCGGTGATGCGGATCTTGAGGCGGTCGCCGTGCGGACCGGCGACTTCGTCCTGTTTTGCCTTGGGTTGCAGATGGATGCGCAGGATCAGGTCGTCACCATCCCACTGGTACCAGTCCATGACGGCGGCCTAGTGAGGGACCATCAGGAGCAGGATGGGCATAACCAGCATCTTGGCAAGATAGAGGGCCAGCAGCGCCACCATCGGCGACAGGTCCAGCCCCGATACCGGCGGCAATAGCTGGCGGAAAGGGCGCATTACCGGCTCGGTCAGGCTATAGAGCAGCCCCGTGACGGGGTTATAGGTGCCGGGGTTTACCCAGCTCAGGACCGCCAGGATGATGATGGAGAAGATGTAGATATTGAACAGCAGGCCCACCAGTTCGGCGATCGACACGAACAGCAGCACGCCAAGCGGTACCCCGGCGCCCCGTAGCAACAGGATGAGCAGGATGGCGAACATCTGTACCGCCAGCATGAGTACGATGGCGCTGGTATCGACACGGCCGACGCTGGGTAGTAGCCGGCGTAGCGGGAGCAGTAGCGGATTGGTGATCCTGACCAGGAACTGGCTCACCGGGTTGTAGAAATCCGCCCGCACAAGGGCCAGCAGGGTGCGCAACATGATCGCCAGCACATAAAAGCCGAACAGGGTGTTGATGATGAATTCGAGGGGGTTGGTGAAGTAGCTACTGCCCATCATTCGGCTCCAAATTGCGCGGCCAATTCGCGGGAACGTTGCGCGGCGGCCGTAAGTGCGTGCTTCAACAGCTCGCGCAGCCCGCCTTCCTCCAGGACCTTGAGTGCCTGCTCGGTGGTACCGCCGGGGGAAGTGACCCGCTCGCGCAGGGTGGCGGCGTCCTCGTCACTTTCCAGCGCCATGCGGCTGGCACCAAAGGCAGTCTGCAGGGCCAGCAGGCGGGCCGTTTCCGGCTCCAGACCCAGTTCGGTACCGGCCTGCTGCAGGGCCTCCATTATGAGAAAGAAGTAGGCTGGTCCGCTGCCGGACAGGGCGGTAACGGCATCGAGCTGGGCCTCATCCTTCACCCACAGGGTCAGGCCCACGGCGCGCAGAATGGATTCGGCCAGGTCCCGTTGGGCGGGGCTCACGTTCCCATTGGCAAACAACCCTGTGGCGCCGCTTTGTACCAGCGCCGGGGTGTTGGGCATGGTGCGCACAATGGCGATATCGGCACCCAGCCAGCGCCGCAGGTCAATTTCGCGGATGCCGGCGGCAATGGAGATGACCAGCGGCTTTGACTGTTGTATGGCAGGGGCGATTTCAGTGGCTACACGGTGCATGACCTGTGGTTTGATGGCCAGCACCACTACTTCGGCGTCCGCCACCACGGCACGATTGTCGCTCAGGATCTGCACCCCCATGCGGTGGGCAAGGTCCTGGATCTGATCGGCCTGGGGATCGGAAAGGCGGATCAGGCTCGGGTCGCAGCCATCGGCGATAAGTCCGCCGACCAGGCTGCGCGCCATGTTGCCGGCGCCGATGAAGCTGAGTTTGCTACGTTTCATGCCGGGCAAGATACCATGTGGTGCAGGCGATACAAGAGCGGGGTCCTTTGGGGCATGGTGCCGGGAGTGGCATGGCACCAATATACATAGCCGTACTCAGCCCTTGGCCAGGCGTGGCCCGAACAGGGCGGTCCCGATGCGCACCAGGGTGCTGCCCTCGGCGATGGCGGCTTCCAGGTCGCCGGACATGCCCATCGACAGGGTGTCCAGTTCATGGCCGAGGGCACGCAGATCCTCCCAGGCCCCGCGTACCTGGCGAAACGCCTCGCGCTGGGTCGCCAATTCCTCGCTGGCGCGGGGAATGGCCATCAGACCGCGCAGTGCGAGCCCGGGCAGGTCGCGCACCCGGTCCGCCAGTTCGGCCAGTTCGCTGACCGGAACCCCGGATTTACTTGCTTCACCGCTGATATTGACCTGCAGGCAGACCTGTAGCGGGCGACGGCCCGCGGGGCGTGCGCGGGCCAGGTATTCGGCGATCTTGAAGCGGTCGATACTGTGAACCCAGTCGCAGTTTTCCGCCACCAGGGATGCCTTATTGGATTGCAGGGGGCCGATGAAATGCCATTCACAGCCGGGACACGCGAAGTGGCCAAGCTTGTGCAGCATTTCCTGCACGTAGGATTCTCCGAACCGGGTCTGGCCGGCGTGGGCCATGTCCTGCAGCGCCGAAACCGGCTGGCCCTTGCTGACTGCCAGCAGCTGTACCGTGGCGGGATCCCGGTCAAAACGGCGACAGGCCTCGGCAATGCGCGCCTGTACCTGCGCCAAGCGATTGAAGGCTGGGGAATTTGCGATTGAGCTGGGCACTATACTTCGGGGGCCTTTCTTTGAATAATGCGGGTTCACACGCGACGCTGGCTTCAAGTAATTGTTGCCGCTGTCGATACCGGAGTCCAGAACTACCTTGAGTTAGGGAATAGCATGGATATCGCTGAATTGCTCGCCTTTGGCGTTAAGAACAACGCATCTGACCTTCACCTCTCCGCCGGCCTGCCCCCGATGATTCGGGTGGACGGGGACATCCGCCGGATCAATGTCCCGGCGCTGGATCACAAGACTGTGCACCAGTTGACCTACGACATCATGAACGACAAGCAGCGCAAGGATTACGAGGAATTCCTGGAGACGGATTTCTCCTTCGAGATCCCCAATCTGGCGCGCTTTCGTGTCAATGCCTTCAACCATAATCGTGGTGCCGGTGCGGTGTTCCGTACCATCCCCTCGCAGATCCTGAGTCTGGAGGAACTGGGTGCGCCGCCCACCTTCAAGGACATCGCCGATCAGCCGCGTGGCATCGTGCTGGTGACCGGGCCTACCGGCTCCGGGAAATCCACCACCCTGGCGGCCATGATGGATCATGTGAACAACAGCCGCTTCGAGCACATCCTGACGGTGGAAGATCCCATCGAATTCGTGCACGAGAGCAAGAAGTGCCTGATCAACCAGCGCGAGGTACATCGCGACACCCTCGGTTTCAACGAGGCGCTGCGCTCGGCGTTACGTGAAGACCCGGACATCATCCTGGTGGGTGAAATGCGTGACCTGGAAACCATCCGCCTGGCGCTGACCGCGGCGGAAACCGGTCACCTGGTATTCGGCACCCTGCACACCAGTTCGGCGGCCAAGACCATCGACCGTATCATCGACGTGTTCCCGGCGGCGGAAAAGACCATGGTGCGTTCCATGCTGTCAGAATCCCTGCGTGCGGTCATTTCCCAGACCCTGCTCAAGAAGACCGGCGGTGGCCGTATTGCGGCCCATGAAATCATGATCGGCACGCCGGCCATTCGTAACCTGATTCGTGAGGACAAGGTGGCGCAGATGTATTCCGCCATCCAGACCGGCCAGTCGTTGGGTATGCAGACCCTGGATCAGAATCTGCAGGAATTGGTGCAGAAAGGGCTGATCAGTCGCCTTGATGCGCGAGGCAAGGCCATGAACAAGGATATGTTCCGCTAAGGGGAGCGGATGTCGTCATCATCTTCGGGGGAAGGTATGGATTTCAGCCAACTATTAAAACTAATGGTTCACAAGGGTGCTTCCGACCTGTTCATCACGACCGGCATGCCGCCCAGCATGAAGGTGAACGGCAAGATTGGACCCGTGACCCAGAACAGCCTGACGCCGGACCAGGCGCGTGAAGTGGTGCTCAGTGTCATGACGCCGCAACAGCGCGAGGAGTTCGAGCAGCAGCACGAGTGCAACTTCGCTATCAGTGCCAATGGTGTTGGGCGTTTTCGTGTGAGTGCCTTCTACCAGCGCAACCATGTGGGCATGGTGCTGCGGCGTATCGAAACCCATATTCCCACCATCGATGACCTGAAGCTGCCGCCCATCATCAAGACCCTGGCCATGACCAAGCGCGGCCTGATTATCTTCGTGGGCGCGACCGGTACCGGTAAATCCACCTCGCTGGCCTCCATGATCGGTTACCGCAACCAGAACAGCACCGGCCATATCATCACCATCGAGGACCCGATCGAATTCGTACACCAGCATGGCGGCTGCATCGTTACCCAGCGCGAGGTGGGCGTGGATACCGAGTCATTCGAAATGGCGCTGAAGAACACCTTGCGCCAGGCGCCGGATGTGATCCTGATCGGGGAAATCCGTACCCGCGAAACCATGGATCACGCCATCGCGTTCGCGGAAACCGGGCATTTGTGCCTGGCTACCCTGCATGCCAATAACGCCAACCAGGCGCTGGATCGCATTATCAACTTCTTCCCGGAGGATCGCCGGGACCAGTTGCTGATGGACCTGTCCCTGAATCTCAAGGCCCTGCTGGCGCAGCAGCTGATTCCCACACCCGATGGCAAGGGCCGACGCTGTGCGGTCGAAGTGCTGATCAACACCCCGCTGGCCTCGGACCTGATTCGCAAGGGCGAAGTCCATGAGCTCAAGCAGCTCATGAAGAAGTCCGGTCAGCAGGGCATGAAGACCTTCGACCAGGCCCTGTACGACCTCTACAAGGCCGATGAAATCACCTACGATGATGCGCTGCATTATGCCGATTCCGCCAATGAGGTACGCCTGATGGTGAAACTCAAGGATGGCGACGTGGATGCGGATGGCGCACTGAGTGGCATTTCGCTGGTAGATACCGAATAGGCGGATCGTCCACTGTGCTTCCGGGATGCGTCCCGGCTCCCTTTTGGTACAAGACAAGCCATAAACCAACATCATGCAATGATGCGGCGGCCGATCAGTCGGCTGCGTATTGCATCGCGCAGCGAACCTGACGGGGGATTGAATTGATGCATATTCGCAAGCGGGTGCTGGTTACGGGGGGCGCAGGCTTCGTGGGTTCCCATCTCTGCCGGCGCCTGCTCGGTGAAGGTTGTGATGTGCTGTGTGTCGATAACTTCTACACTGGCAGCAAGGACAACCTGCTGGATATCCTTGCCCATCCGCACTTCGAGTTGTTGCGCCACGATGTGACCTTTCCGCTCTTCGTTGAAGTGGATGAAATCTACAACCTGGCCTGTCCCGCCTCACCGATTCATTATCAGAAGCATCCGGTACAGACGACCAAAACCAGTGTGCATGGCGCCATCAATATGCTGGGTCTGGCCAAGCGCCTGGGTATCAAGATCTTTCAGGCATCCACCAGCGAAGTGTATGGAGACCCGGTGGTACATCCGCAAACCGAGGCCTACTGGGGTAATGTGAATCCGATCGGTTCGCGCGCCTGTTATGACGAGGGCAAACGCTGCGCCGAAACACTGTTTTTTGATTATTACCGGCAGTACCAGCTCCGGATCAAAGTGGCCCGGATATTCAATACCTATGGGCCGAATATGCACCCCAATGATGGCCGGGTGGTCTCCAATTTCATTATGCAGGCGCTCAGGAACGAGCCGATCACGATTTACGGGGATGGCCAGCAGTCCCGTTCGTTTTGCTATATCGATGACCTGATTGATGGTTTTGTGTTGCTGATGAATTCGGGTGACGAGCACGTAGGCCCGTTCAACCTGGGTAATCCCTGTGAGTTCACCATGCTGGAGCTTGCCGAGCAGGTGATTGATTTGACGGGTTCCCGTTCCAGTCTGATCCATGAACCATTGCCGGAAGACGACCCGCGGCAGCGGCAGCCGGATATCCGCATGGCAACGGAAAAGCTGGGTTGGCAACCCGCCATACCCCTGCGTCAGGGACTTGAAAAGACGATTGTCTATTTCGAATCGTTACTGGATTAAGCCGCGTTGCGCGGGAGGTTGGCCCCGTTTGTCAGTGTCTGTGTGGCGAGAAAGCGCTGGTAATTAGCCTCGATCCAGTCCTCCCTGAATACGTGTTCATCATCCGCGAGGTAATAGTGGTACCCGATGCTCCGTTCCTTGCGGTTGCGTCCCGCGTGCAACGGTTTTTCCAGGATCGGTATTGATCGACACATAATGGCTTCAAAAAAACGCATGCTCCAGGGGGCGTCGCCCGCCGGGCAAAGTGTGAAACAGCTCTGTTTCATGGTGCGGAAAAAATCCGCATCGAAATAGGCGCGGCGGTGATCCCGGCCGGTTTCCTTGGGTACAAAGCGCTTGCCGACCTGTTCGAGGCTGCTGTCAAAGTTACCAATGGGCTGATACTGCTGGTCCGGGTCGGTTACGCAGTAGTGTGATTGATCAGTGAAGTTCGTTTTTGCAAATTCAATAATCCACTTGCGCGGCTCGAAGGTACCCTGCTGGAACAGGCTGCCAACGAAGTTGTAGTCATGCAGTTTGTCCGCGGGGAGCGCGTTGACCTGATCAAGGTAGGATCGCGGGTAGAGCAGGATGTTCAGGAAGGTATCGAATCGCGTGTGGTCGAACGTCAGGCCTTCCTCCTGATGCGCCAGTTCATTCAGCAGCCGGGATCGCAGGCCGGGATCGATATCCACGCCATCCAGCTTTAGTACGTAATTCACAATGGGCAGGTAGTTGCCGATGCGCCATAGCCCCGGTGCCCTGTCGAGCAGGGCGCGGAAACGGGTCATGGTGAAGGGATTGGGCATGCAGGGTTCCTCGCGAACGTGGCCTGTTGTTATTGTCGGCACTTGTCCGCGATATCCTGATCGGGTGACCGGGATATGTGAAAGCCAATTACCGTGCGTATTGCTGGCGAGTGTTCAGCCAAATACCTGGCGTGCATCGAATACCGGCCCGTCGACACAGACACGCTTCATGGCGGGACCGGCCTCGGTCTGGATCTCCACGGCGCAACCGGCGCACCCCCCCACGGCGCAGGCCATGAACTCCTCCAGGGACACCTGGCAGGGCAGATCGAATTCACGGGCCAGGGCGGCGACCGCCTCCAGCATGGGGTGAGGGCCGCAGGAAAACACCTCCACCTCGGCGCGTTCCTGTTGCGTCAGGGTTTGCAGCCAGGCGCGGGCCAGGTCGGTGACATAGCCTTCGAACACGCCGGGATAGCCCTGCTGGCTGGCCAGGCGGCTGGGGATGCCCCAGTCCTCCATCAGCGGCATGGCGGCGATGACACCATCCGGCATACCGGGTACCAGGAACTGCGATGGCCGCGCCGCGAACGGAAACGGTACCTCGGAGCCCATCACGACGAAGGGCTGGTAGGCCGGGTCGCGGCGCAGGCTGTCGGCGAGAAATACCATGGGTGGGATACCCACACCACCGCCCAGCAGCAGGGCGCGCGGTCGCTCCGGGTGGGCGACAAAGGGGGTACCGATGGGACCAAGCATGCTGATGGTCTCGCCAACCTGGCGCCGGGCCAGCAGGCCGGTGCCATGGCCCACGGCCTTGTAGAGAAAATCCACCCAGCCCTGCTGCGGGTCCGCGCGCATGATGGACAGCGGCCGGCGCATGGCCAGCATGGGGTCGCACTGCAGGTGGGCGAAGGCGCCGGGCCGGGCACTGGCGGCGCACCGGGGAGCGTGAACACGCAGCACATACTGGTCACCGGGGTAGGCCTGCTGATCGAGAATCTCGGCCTGTTCCAGGTGGATGGTGCCGCGGTGGGGTTTCGGGTTCGGGTTGGTCATGGTGGAGATTGTATCCTGGATACCGTTTCCAGTGGCCTGGAGTCAGGCTGAAAGTGCCAAAATACCTCGTATGTAACGAGGGGCAGGCGAATTTATTCGCACCTGCCCGGGCTTCGCGTAATCCTGCCGGTGCGGTTGCGCGTCATGCCTCATCCCGCGCATAGACCAGCCGTCCGCCCAGTAGCGTGTAACTGGCGCGGCCCTTCATTTCCCAGCCTACGAAGGGGCTGTTGTGGCCATTGCTTTCCATGCTCGAGGGATTCAGTACCCAGATGTGTTCCGGGTCGAAGACACACAGGTCCGCAGGGGCGCCGAGTCCGAGTTGGCCCTGTTCCAGGCCGAGAATCCGGCCTGGTCCCGCGGTCACGCGGTGCAGGGCATCAGACAGGGGGAGAGCCCCCTGATCCACCAGTCGCAGGGTCATCGGCAACAGGGTGTCGAGACCGGAAATGCCCGGCGCCGTGGCCGGGAAAGGGGCCAGTTTGGCATCGGCTTCGTGGGGCTGGTGGTCGGAGCACAGGGCCGTGAAGGTGCCGTTGGCCAGTCCACCGCGGAGGGCGTCGCGGTCTTCCTGGGTGCGCAGCGGCGGCAGCACGTGGCACTGGCTGTTGAAATCGGCAATGTCCAGTTCAGTGAGGAACAGGTAGGGTACCGCAACATCGGCGCTGACCGGCAAGCCATCGAAACGGGCGCGGGCGATCATGCTCATGGCGCGTTGGCTGGTGATGCGGCAGAAGTGGGCGCGCACCCCGGTCTGCTCGACCATGGCCAGCAGGCGGGCCACGCTGGCGGTTTCCGTGGCGGTGGGGATGCCGGGCAGTCCCAGCCGGGTGGCAATGGCGCCTTCATGGGCGCAGCCGCCGTTGGACAGGGTCACGTCATTGGCGTGCAGGTGCACGGTCAGATCGAAGGTGGCGGCGTACTCAAAGGCGCGCCGTTCCACCAGGGCGTTGTTCATGGGGTAGAGCAGGTTGGTGACACCGGCGCAGCCGGCCAGCTGCAGGGCGCGCATTTCGCTGAGCAATTCACCCCTGAGGCCCCGGGTCAGGGCGCCGAGGGTCAGCACGCGGGTGGTATTGGTCTGCCGGGCACGGTGGCGGATCAGTTCCACCACCGCGGGGGTGTCGATCACCGGGGTGGTATCGGGCGGGCAGCACAGGGTGGTGATACCGGCGCTGGCGGCGGCGCGGCACTCGGAGTCGATGGTGGCCTTGTGTTCCAGGCCCGGCTCGCGCAACCGCACTGCCAGGTCGATGAGACCGGGGCAGACAATCTGGCCGCTGACATCGAGTTCCTCTTCCACCTCGAAACCGGCGGGTGCGCTACCGATGCCTACCACCTGCCCAAAGGCCAGGTACAGGTCCTGTTGACAGTCGATCCCGTTGGCCGGGTCGATCAGGCGGCCACCCTTGATGCGGGTACGCGGCGGTGTGTCGTTGCAGGGGTTCATGCGCCGCCCTCCACGCCACGATCCTGCTGGTGCATGGCCATGGACATGACCGCCATGCGCACGGCGATACCGTGGGTGACCTGCTCTAGGATCACCGAATGGGGGCCATCGGCCACCTGTGAATCCATTTCCACACCGCGATTGATGGGGCCGGGATGCATTACCGTGACATCGGGCTTGGCCACGGATAGCCGATCCTCGGTGAGACCGAACAGCCGGTAGTACTCATGCTCGCTGGGCAGTAACGCGCCCTGCATGCGTTCCCGCTGCAGGCGCAGCATCATCACTACATCACAGTCGCGGATGCCCTCGCGCAGGTTATGGTAGACCTGCACGCCGAGGGATTCGACGTGAGCCGGGGTCAGGGTTTTGGGCGCGACCACGCGTACCTCGCCGGTGTTGAGAATATTGAGGGCATGGATCTGCGAGCGGGCCACCCTTGAATGCAGAATGTCGCCAACGATGGCTACCCGCAGGCGGCCGAAATCGGGGCCCTTCACGCGGCGGATGGTGAACATATCCAGCATCGCCTGGGTAGGGTGGGCGTGACGGCCGTCACCGGCATTGATTACGCTGACATGCGGTTCCACGTGGCTGGCGATGAAGTGGGCGGTGCCGCTGTCCGAGTGGCGCACCACGAACATGTCCACATGCATGGCCTCGAGATTGCGCAGGGTGTCGAGCAGGGTCTCGCCCTTGGTGGCACTGGAGGCGTCGACATTGATGTTGAGTACATCGGCAGACAGGCGCTTGGCGGCCAGCTCGAAGGTGGTGCGGGTGCGGGTGCTGGCCTCGAAGAACAGGTTGACGATGGTCTTGCCGCGCAGCAGCGGGACCTTTTTCACGGTCTGCTCCGTGACATTGGCGAAGGATTCCGCCGTGTCGAGGATCTCGGTCAGCAGGGAGTGTTTGAGGCCTTCGATGGTGAGAAAGTGGCGCAAGCGCCCGTCCTGGCCTACCTGTAGGTTTGCGCCACTCATGCGAGCTGTTGAATCTCCAGTGTCAACGGGTCGGGCCCGGTGAGTTTTACGTGTTCGTCGTCTTTCAGGTCGATCGACTGACCGACTACGTTGGCCTCGATGGGTAGCTCGCGGCCGCTGCGTTCCACCAGGGTGGCGAGCAGGATGGAGGCCGGACGGCCATAGTCGAACAGTTCATTCAGGGCCGCGCGGATGGTGCGGCCGGTGTGCAGCACATCATCCACCAGGATGATATGGCGGTCGTCGACATTGAACGGCAGCTCGGAAGGCCGCACCTGCGGGTTCATGCCGATGCGGGTGAAGTCGTCGCGGTAGAAGGAGATATCGAGACTGCCGAGTTCCTCTTCGATGCCCATCCGCTGGTGCAGGCGCTGTGCCACCCACACGCCGCCGGTGTGTATCCCCACCATGGCGACATCCTCGATGCCGCGCTGGGCGAGCAGTGCCTTCAGGGCGTCCGCCATACGGGTCAGAAGCGCCTCTACGTCCAGTACACCAGTCATGGCGTTCCCCCATACAGTTCAAGCCAGTTCTGCAGAATGATCTGCGCCGCCAGCGGATCAAGATCCATCGTGTGACCGCGCTTGCCGTGCCGCGATCTCGTGCCCTGTGCCTCACGCGAGGTCAGGCGTTCGTCCATCAGGTGGACGGGGCGTTTATACCGACCTTCCAGGCGGCGTGCAAAGCGTTGGGCCGCTTCGGTGAGCTCGCTTGTCCGGCCGTCCAGTTGCAGCGGCAGTCCGACCACCAGCGTGGCGGGCTGCCATTGTTCGATCAGCGCTTCCACTTCCGGCCAGTCGGGCTGGCCGTCCCGTGCCGCCAGGGTGACCAGCGGGCTGGCTGTCCCGGTCACCGTCTGGCCTACCGCCACGCCGATGCGCCGGTAGCCATAATCAAAACCGAGGATGACCTGGCCGGACATACGGTGGGTCAGGCGTGTCCCGTGTCACCCGAGAGCAGGTTCAGGTCCACGCCGAGCTTGGCGGCCGCTGCCTCCCAGCGCTGCTCGGGTGGCATTTCAAACACAATCCGTTCATCCGCAGGGCCGGACAGCCAGGCATTGGCGGCCATTTCCTGTTCCAGCTGGCCGGCCCCCCAGCCGGCGTAGCCGAGGGCAATGAAGCTGTCGTCGGGGCCCTTGCCTTCGGCGATGGCGGTGAGGATGTCCCTTGATGAGGTCACACCGATAGCCTCGGAAACCTGGAGTGTCGCCTCCCAGTCACCCAGCGGACGGTGTAGTACGAAGCCACGATCCTGTTGTACCGGGCCGCCCAGGTAGATTGGCTGGTTGCCGATCTCGTCGCGGACGGGTTCGAGCTCCATCTGCTGCAGAATTTCCCGCAGGGTCAGTTTGATGGGGCGATTGATCACGATGCCGAGCGCACCTTCTTCATTGTGTTCACAGAGATAGGTGACCGTATGAAAGAAATTCGGGTCCGCCAGTTTGGGCATGGCGATGAGGAAGTGGTTGCCGAGGAAGTCTGTCGCGTGCATACGAGTAGTATCAGGCAGTCGGCGATGGGGCTCAAGGGGGGGCAGTGCCCGCCGGTGGCTTATCGGCTCGTCGACACGCGATTGCCGCTGGTGAATTCCCAGGTGCGGGTGATGACCAGTACATCGGTATCCTCGCGGATCTCCTTGGGGAAGGGGGCGTAGGGCGCGGCGAGCCGTACGATGCGCAGCGCGGCGTCGTCGAGGATCTTGTGACCCGAGGGGGCGGTGATCACGGCGCTGCGGACCGTGCCGTCGGCGTTCAGGGACACCTCCACGCGCAGGCTGCCGGAGATGCCGCGGCGGCGGGCCTCGTCGGGATAGTTCAGGTCACCCACCCGTTCCACCTTGGTGACCCAGTCATTCATATAATTGGCGTATTTGAATTCGCGGGTACTGGCGGAGATGAAGGTCTTGCGTTCCCGCTTTGAGTACGCCTGCAGGGACTGGTTGATCTCGCGGTTGAGGCTGAGCATTTCCAGGCTGCGATCCATCATTTGCGCAGTGCTGACGGGGCGGGGTTCCTGCGGCGTCTGTTCCGCTGGCGGCGGCGTGGCCTTGCTGGCCTCGAGAGTGGCGACCACCGGTGGAGGGGACGGCTGGGGTTCCACCGGGCTGGCCGCAGGCGGTGGCGCTGACGCCTGGCTTTCCTGCTGGGGGCGGACCTTTTCACGGGTATTGCCGGAGCCGTCCTGACTGGTGGCCGCCAGGTAATCGGCATCCTCGGTGGGCCTGGATGGTTTTTGCACCACGGTGATTTCCAGCGTGGGCTGTTCGTCGTCCCTGGTGCGGTCCTCAGGACTGAAGGTGATGCCCAGAATGAGAATGGCATGCAAGACGACAGCGATGAACAGGGTCACCACCAGCCGGTCCAGCGATCCTGGTGGTTTTCTGGTGTGCAGTGCCGCGTCCGTCATGCGGTTTCCGGTTCCTTTCCTTGCAACATCTGGTTTGTGATTATACCGCTGAGCAGCCCGAACAATAGTGCCGCGGTTAACAATACCGGGAACAGTTTCCACAGACCGGCATGTGGAATAAAGAGGGAATAGGCGATCAGGAACTGCCCGCTCATATGTGCCTGTGCCGCCAGGATGCTGAAACCGACCGGGCCGAACCCGCGGCCCGGCATGCGGCCCGCAAGCCACAATACCAGCAGGCTGCTCAGTGCGCCGCCCAGGCTGAGCAGGAAGGTCGGTGACAGAAAGGTGCCGATCAGCAGGCTGCCGCACAGCACCCGTAACAGGCTGACCCAGACTGCCGTGCGCCAGCCGAACTGCACCAGTACGGCGATAGTGATTACATTGGCCAAGCCGGGTTTGATGCCAGGCAGCGGGCTTGGCAAGGCGGCTTCGAGCACATGGATGGCAATGGCCAGTGCCGCGAGCCAGGCAATGCGATGATCCTCACGGGTGGTTTCGATATGCATACGGCGTACGCGCTATGTGGAGAGGCAATGGAAAGCTGCATCATACCGCTATGTGACCGGTGCCGGGGAAGGGCGCTAAGCCCGCGGTCCTGGAAGCTGCACAAATGTGTGCTTGCGCACTATCCATTCCTTGCCGTTCTGCTAGCATGTTGTTGCGCGGTTGCGCGTGTCAGTTGTACCGAGGTGTATTTGTGAAGGCGGTTTTTCTCCTGAGTTCGGCGTTGTTGCTGGCGCCGTTGTATGTGTCCGCGGGTCTGCCGGTTGCCAAGGAGGAAATTCCCTTGGTGTACCACATCGTATCGGTGCAGATTGCCGGTGGTGCACCCGATGAACGCGCCACGGTCATGTTCGAACAGCAGACCGGGCGCAGCTGGATGCTGGTGCAGCGCGGCAGTGGTTCACCGGTGTGGCAGGCGCTGACCTTTGATGCCGGGTTTACCCTGAACCAGCAAACCCTGCCGCCGGATCTCGGCCGGCTACAGGAACGCCGGGAACGGAGCGGGGATCGCTAGGGCCTGGCAGCCCCGGCGTCAGAAATTCACGGTATCGAACCGCCGGTCGCCACCGAGCACCTGAATGCTCACCCGGTTGGGGAGACAGGCGGCGATCTCGCCGGTGTTCTCGATCCATCCCTGGTGAATGCATACCTGGTTGCTGCATGGCGAGCGGATGAAGCGTGCCCGGCCGTTTTCGATACGGATTATGCTTTCCCCCAGTACGCCCTTGATATGGAGATCCTGGTTGGCGTACAGCGGCAGGATTTCCGGTACCTGTCCGGCCACCAGGATCGATAGCTGCTGCCCGTTCTCGGTGGACCAGAAATGCCAGTACAGCCAGGGCAGTACAGCCAGGACCAGCAGGATCAGCCAGCGGTCGGCGCGGGTCACGGCAGCGGGTCGCTGAGCTGCACGCTGGGCGGGGTTTCCATTTCAAAGTGCAGGCGTTGCGCCATGGCCGGGTTCATATGGGCCACGCCGGCATCATCGATGAGCAGCACGTAGTGGATGCCCATGGCCCGGGCGACCTCGTGCCAGTGCGTGGGGCCGGCCACGAACAGGGCGGTGGCGGCCGCATCGGCGGTGGTGGCATCGGCGCCGATCACGGTAACCGAGGTGGTGCCGCGTGCCGGTGTGCCGCTGAAGGGGTCCAGGATGTGGTGGTAGCGATGGCCCTGGTATTCGAAGAAGCGCTCGTAGTCGCCGGAAGTGAAGACGGTCTCGTCGCCGGCAATTTCCACCGAGGCCAGTACCTCGGGGCTGCGCGGGTGGCGAATGCCGATGCGCCAGGGACGATCGCCGTGGCGGCCGATGGCGCGCAGGTCACCGCCGGCATTGACGATGGCATTGCGAATGCCGAACTCCTGCAACCGCGCGATGGCCCGGTCCACGGCGTAGCCCTTGGCAAAGGCGCCGAAATCCAGCTGCAGTGCGGGGTTACGGCTGCTGATCCGGTCATCCTGCCAGGTCAGGTCCGCGAAGGAGGGCTTGTGATCACGCCACTGCTGGAGGGCCGCCGCGTCCGGCGGCGGGCCCCGGGGTGGCTCATCGGAATGGAAGCCCCAGCGGGCGATCAATCCGCCAATGGCGGGATCGAACCGGTAGCCGCTGTGTTCGGCCAGTGGCGCGGCCAGCTGCAGGAGGGCGCGAATGGAGGGCGCGGGCTGGAAGGCATCACCCCTGGCCAGTGCCGCGTTGAGGTCCGCCAGGGGCCCCGGGTGCCAGGCATGCCAGAGCTGGTGATAGGTATTGAAGTCCTGCTCCACCTGGTCCGCCGCCCGGCGGGCCTGTTCCGTATCGATCCCCAGGATGGTCAGCTCCACCAGGGTGCCGAAGGCGAAGAACTGGCGCTGGAACTGTTCCGGCTCGCGGGTGCAGCCAGCCAGTAGCGCCAGCACTAGCAGGGCGATGGCCAGGCGATGCATCAGCCTCTCCCGGCCTGCCGCGCGGCGATGGCATCCATCAGTTGGCCGCCGATATCCAGGCCATACTGCTGATCCAGTTCCCGGATGCAGGTGGGGCTGGTGACGTTGATCTCGGTGAGGTAGTCCCCGATGACATCCAGGCCCACGAACAGCAGGCCCTTTTCCTTCAGCACCGGTGCCACCTGTTCGCAGATCCAGTAATCCCGTTCCGTCAGTGCCACACCCTCGCCGCGGCCGCCGGCGGCCAGGTTGCCGCGGGTCTCGCCCTGGGCGGGGATGCGTGCCAGGGCGTAGGGCACAGGCTCGCCGTCCACTAGCAGGATGCGCTTGTCACCGGCACTGATCTCGGGAATGAAACGCTGGGCCATGGCCATGCGCCGGCCATGATCGGTGAGCGTTTCGAGGATTACGCTGGTATTGGGGTCGTCATGGCGCACACGGAAGATGGAAGCGCCACCCATGGCGTCCAGTGGCTTGAGGATGATGTCCTGCTGCTGGTCGAGAAAGGCCCGAAACCGGGAGGCGTCGCGGCTCACCAGGGTGGGGGCGCAGCACTGGGGAAACCAGGCGGTGAACAGCTTCTCGTTGGCATCGCGCAGGCTGGCGCAGCGGTTCACGATCAGGGTGCCGCGCGCCTCGGCCTGCTCCAGCAGGTAGGTGGAGTAGAGGTACTCCAGGTCCAGAGGCGGGTCCTTGCGCATCAAAATTGCATTGAGTTCGTGGAGCGGCAATTCCTTGACGTTGTCGCGCCAGGTAAACCAGTCATCGCGGTCGTCGGTGACAGAGAGCGGGCGCATGCGGCCGTAGCTGATACCGTCGCGCAGGAACAGGTCCTGTTGCTCCATGTAGTACAGCTCCCAGCCGCGGGCCTGGGCAGCCAACAGCATGGCGAAGGTGCTGTCTTTGTATGTTTTGATGGACGCGATGGGGTCCATCACCACGCCGAGGCGAATGCTCATGAGTCTGCGTTCCTCTGTGTGAAGGCGGAATCAGGATCGGGTGACCTGCCGCAAGTGTTCGCGTGTCATAAAGTTTATGGTTACACGGACGATAGACAGGGATAGCTGAAGGCCAATAGTAAAGTAAATCGGCCATGCTGGTAAGCCAGCGCCATCCATGGGGGGTGGGTATCGCGCAGGGGATATGGCCGCATCCTGCGCCAGTAAAATGTTCGGCCGCGCCGCGACATGTGCGGTGCATACTGGATTTATCGCATTGAATATGTTAACAGAGCAGGCTGCACACCCGATGCAAAGCAATACCGACATAACGACTAAATTGGATTCCGCCCACGAGGGCGGGACAACGGAAGCCACGCCTATGGATACCGGAATGTCTGGATTGAAGGTCATGGTCATTGATGACAGCAAGACCATCCGCCGCACTGCAGAGACACTGTTGAAAAAAGAGGGCTGTGAGGTGGTGACTGCCACCGATGGTTTTGAGGCCCTGGCGAAGATCGCCGATACCCACCCCGATATTATTTTCGTCGACATCATGATGCCGCGTCTGGACGGATACCAGACCTGCGCCCTGATCAAGCACAACCAGATATTCAAACATACCCCGGTGATCATGCTGTCCAGCAAGGATGGCCTGTTCGACCGGGCGCGAGGGCGGATTGTCGGCTCGGATCAGTACCTGACCAAACCGTTTACCAAGGAGGAGTTGCTGGGGGCAATCAAGGATCATGTTGGTGTGACAGCCTGATACGGGCACATCCCCCGGTAATGAATGATTTCGAGACTGATCCCGCCGGGATCAAGCTGCAGGGCGGATAACGCCGGTAGCAGAGGAATGTCGGCCGCATGGCCGGCGTGTAATGGCACGGAAACGCAGATTGGTACAGTTTTTAGGAGATGAAGATGGCACAGATCCTGATTGTGGATGACTCCCCCACCGAGGCCCACGTATTGAAAGGGATGCTGGAAAAGAACGGGCATCAGACCTTTACGGCGGAAAACGGTTCAGAGGGGATTGAGCGGGCCAAGGAGTTGAAGCCCGATGTAATCCTGATGGATGTGGTAATGCCCGGCCTGAATGGTTTTCAGGCTACCCGGCAGCTGACCCGGGATGCGGTGACCGCCAATATTCCGGTGATCATCGTCACCACCAAGGACCAGGAGACTGATCGGGTCTGGGGCATGCGTCAGGGTGCCAAGGACTACATCACCAAGCCGGTAACGGAGGCGGACCTGCTGGCCAAGATCAACAGCGCAATGGGCGGGTAACAGGAGCTACACATGGCGACGGAAGCCGCACAGAGCCCGCTGGAAATACTGCGGGGGATTGAACAGAACTGCCTGGCACATGCCCATGGTCTGCCGCAACAGATCGAGGTGGCCGAGGAGTGGAGCGGGATCGGCTTCCGACTCGGTGAGTTGCGCCTGGTGGCGCCGCTCGGCGAAGTGGTCGAAGTCTTAACCTATCCCGGCCTGTCCAAGGTGCCGCGTACCAAATCCTGGGTACGTGGTATTGCCAATGTACGCGGCAACCTGCTGCCTATTATGGATCTGCAGGGTTACCTGAGTGGCAAGCCGATCACCATGACCCGGCGCAGTCGGGTGCTGGTGATTAATCATAAGGGCGTTTTTTCCGGGTTGGTGGTGGATGAGGTGCTAGGCCTCAAACATTTTGTCAACGAGGAGCAGGTGCCTGAACCTCCTGCACGGGAGGGAGCCATCGTCGACTATCTGCGGCATGGCTTTCGAAGGAAGGATGAACACTGGGGGGTGTTCAGCATGTATTCGCTAGCGGAGTCACCCCAGTTTTTACAGGCCGCGGTCTGATCGATGGCGCGAGGCCGAAAGGATATGGCATGGAATAGCAGACCGGAACAACAGGAAATGGAGTTCGCAGCTGGAATGAACGAATACATGAAACCCCACAGGACAGATTTTGCAATCTGGTCAGGAGACAGAGCATGAAAGCAACCACAGACTCTCTGGCGAAGCTTGGTTCACACAAACGCATTATGTACCTCATTACGGCCCTGTTGCTGTCATTGGCAATGATGGTGGCCGTGTTCTGGTACGTCGGAACCCAGGCGGAGTATGACAAGGAATACATCGGCTACACCAGTGAGCAGCAGGTGCTCTCACAGCGTATTGCCAAGCACGCCCTGGAGGCCTCAGCCGGTAACAGCGAGTCGTTTGGCCAGTTGAAGAAGACCCGGGACCGTTTCCAGCAGACGTTGAATCTGCAACGCAACGGTAACGTGGCCACCGGCCTGCCGCCCACTGCGGAAGCCCTGAGCGAGGACCTTGCTGCGGTGGAAAGTCGCTGGCAGACCTTCAGCAGCGGGATCGACCGCGTGCTGGATGGCGAGGAAATCATCCTGGCGGTAGGGCAGGCTGGCGATGTGATCAATGAGTTCATGCCCCAGTTGCTGGAGTACTCGGACGATGTGGTGCGCATCCTGGTGGCCAATCGCGCCGATCGCGAACAGGTGCGTATCGCCAGCCGTCAGCTGATGCTCTCACAGCGTATCGTCAACAACGTCAACAAGGTACTGGCGGGCGAGGATGCCGAGACGGCCACCGAGGCCTTTGCGGCGGATACCGAGGAGTTCGGTTCAGTGCTGGAAGGCATGATCCGTGGCGGTGATGGTGTCAAGCAGGTGACCGACGAAGAGGCGCTGGTGAAACTGCGCGAGGTGGCCATGCTGTTCAGTTCCGTGGCCGATCACGTGGAAGAACTACTGGATATCTCCGAGGAGTTGCTGGCCCTGCAGGCCACGGCCCGCGATGCTGGTATCCAGTCCGATGCCCTGTTCGCGGCCTCCCTGCAGTTGCAGAATGCCTATGCCCGTGCGGCCGAAGACCGTTTGATCCAGCCGCAGATGGCTTACGGTTTTGGTGCCGTGGCCCTGCTGATCCTGGCCTGGCTCGGTGTGCAGGTGTTTTCCGACCAGAAGCGTCGCGTGCAGTCTGCAGAGCATCAGAACGAACAGAACCAGGAAGCCATTCTGCGTCTGCTCGATGAAATGGCCAACCTGGCCGATGGCGATCTGACCAATTACGCGACGGTAACCGAAGACTTCACCGGTGCCATTGCGGACTCAATCAACTTCACCATCGACGCTATCCGCGACCTGGTTACCACCATTAACGAGACCTCTTCGCAGGTCTCCTCTGCGGCCCGCCAGACCCAGGATACGGCCCGTCATCTGGCCGAAGCCTCCGAGCACCAGGCGCAGGAGATCACCTCGGTGAGTACCGCCGTCAACGAAATGACCGTATCCATCAATGAGGTGTCGAGCAACTCCAAGGAATCCGCGGAAGTGGCGGCGCGCTCGGTAGAGATCGCCAAGAAGGGCGGGGTCGCGGTACGCCGTACCATCGAAGGTATGGACAGCATTCGCGAAACCATCCAGGAGACCTCCAAACGGATCAAGCGCCTGGGTGAATCCTCCCAGGAAATCGGCGACATCGTGGAACTGATCGACGACATCGCCGAACAGACCAACATCCTGGCCCTGAACGCCGCCATCCAGGCGGCTATGGCCGGGGAAGCCGGTCGCGGCTTCGCGGTGGTAGCCGACGAAGTGCAGCGTCTTGCGGAGCGTTCCTCCAGTGCCACGAAACAGATCGAGGCGCTGGTGAAAACCATCCAGACCGATACCAACGAAGCGGTCATCTCCATGGAGCAGAGTACCTCCGGGGTGGTGAACGGTGCGCACCTGGCCGAGGATGCCGGTTCGTCACTGGAGGAAATCGTGGCGGAAACCGAGAAGTTGGCGGATCGCGTATCCAACATCTCCAGCCTGGCCCAGCAGCAGAGCGCCGCAGCCAGCAACGTTGCGCAGACCATGCACGTCATCCAGGAAATCACCACGCAGACCTCTACCGGTACCAGCGAAACCGCGGCTTCCATCGGGAACCTGGCGGATCTGGCGCAGGATCTGAGTCGCTCCGTGGCCGGTTTCAAGCTGCCGGGCTGAGCCGAGGGAACGGCGCGTGACGATAGTGGCCAGTCCACAACAGGGTGTAACGGAGGAGGCTCCGGCCTGGGCGGCTCCGCTGCCCGACCTCGATGATCGGCAGTTCGCCCAGTGGGCGGCGCTGCTCGAAGAGCGGGTCGGCGTGGTGGTGCCTGCGGATCGCAAGTCCTTTCTCACCACCGGTCTGAAACTGCGTATGCGGGAAATCGGCTGCCGTGATTATCAGGAGTACTACCAGCGCCTGAAGATCAGCAGTGGTGCCCAGGAGTGGTCCACCCTGGTGGATCGCCTGACGGTCCATGAAACGCGTTTTTTCCGTCATATGCCGTCCCTGCAACTGGTCCTGGACCATGCCTTGCCCAAACGGGCCGCCCCCGAAGGCAGTGCCCACACCTATCAAGTGTGGAGCGTGGGTTGTGCCACCGGTGAGGAAACCTACAGCCTGGCCATGTTGATCGACCAGCATTTCGTCGGGCTCGGTGGGCAGTATTACTTCGGTATCACCGGTACCGACATCAGCCGTCCGGCACTGGAAACCGCTCGCGAAGGGACATATGCCCAGCGACGCCTGACGGACATCCGGCTCGAGCTGCGGAAAAACTATTGTCGTCCGCTGGAGGATGGCCGCTTTCAGATTCATCCGGAATTGCGCAATCGGGTATGTTTTTCCCAGCTCAATGCGGTGGATGCAAAGTCGGCCCCCTACGGCAAGATGGATCTCATTTATTGCCAGAACCTGCTGATCTATTTCGAGCGGGAACGGCGCGTGAACATTGTCAATCAGCTGGCCGGGCATCTGCGTCCCGGCGGTGTACTGGTGCTTGGCCCCGGTGAAGTGGTGGGCTGGGAGCATCCACAGCTGGAACGTGTGCGCCATCCGGATACTCTCGCGTACCGCCGTCAGTCGGCGACGCAGGCAAAGGAAGCATCATGAACGAGGCGATCGATTACAGCACATTGCGCTGGGTCAAGCAGGAACTGGATGACACCCTGAAACAGGCGCGTCAGACACTGGAAGCCTATGTGGCCACGCCCGATGACCAGACCCAGATGAGCTTTTGTGCGGCCCATCTGCACCAGGTATACGGCACGCTGCAGATGGTCGAGCTGTATGGTGCTTCGCTACTGGCGGAAGAGATGGAGCAGGTGGCCAAGGCCCTGCTGGAAGGGGGCATCCGCCAACATGATGATGCCTACGATGTATTGATGCGCGCCATGCTGCAGCTGCCCGATTACCTGGAACGGCTGATGCGGGGTGGGCGTGACATTCCCCTGGTGCTGCTGCCGCTGCTGAATGACCTGCGCGCGGTGCGCGGTGAAAACCTGCTGTCCGAGAACGCCATGTTCGCGCCGGATCTGTCCCTGCCCCTGCCGGAACAGGTGCGTGGCAAGACGGGTGAAGATCTCCAGAAACTGGCGAAATCCCTGCGCCATCGGTATCAGGTCGGGTTGCTGGCCTGGTATCGCGAACAGAATACCCAGGAAGGGCTGAGCAATATCGGTGAGGTGCTGGAACGTCTGCAGAAGGCAAGTCATACCGATGCCGGTGCGCGTTTGTGGTGGCTTGCCGGAGGTCTGGTGCATGCATTGCGTGCCGGCGCGCTCGAGGTCAGCCTGTCTACCAAGCTGTTGATGGGGCAGATCGACCGCCAGCTCAAACAACTTATCGATGGTGGCGAAGCGGCCCTGGAAGCCCAGTTGCCCGAAGATCTACAGAAGAATCTGCTGTTTTATGTGGCGCGCGCCGAAAGTGGCGATGAGCGGATTCAGGCTATCAAGGACACCTATCACCTTGAGGCCCTGATGCCGGAAAGCAGCGAGGTGATGGATGCCCAGGAAAGTCTGTCCGGGCATAACCTGGATCTGCTGCAGACGGTGGCAGTGGCGGTCAAGGAAAGTCTCGCTCGTATCAAGGATGGTCTGGACCTGTTTCAGCGTGGTGGCTGCACCCAGCCGGACTCCCTGGAGCCGGTAGCGGAAACCCTCAAATCCCTCGGCGATACCCTGGGCATGCTGGGCATGGGCGCCCCACGTAAGGCGATCCTCGAGAAGGCGGACCTGACCCGTGACATGATGGAAGGTCGAGTGCCGGCCAGCGAGGCCAATCTCATGGATGTTGCCGGTGCGCTGCTGTTTGTGGAGCATGCGCTCGACAGCATGGCCGGTGGTCGCAAGACCGAGGCGGCGACCCCCGAAGATGCCGAATTCGACCAGGTCATGGTGGTGGTGTTACAGGAAGCAATCACCGACATGGCGCGGGCCAAGGAGGCCATTACCCAGTTTATGGATGAGCGGGTGCATGCCCTGATCAAGGACGTGCCTCAGCTGTTCAACCAGATCAAGGGCGGCCTGTTGTTGCTGGACCGTGAGAAGGCCGCCGCACTGGTGGATTCCGTTGGCCGCTATGTGGCCCGGGAACTGATCGGCAAACAGGCCGTACCGGATACGGAAACCCTGGATACTCTTGCCGATGCCATTTGTGGCATCGAGTACTACCTGGAAGGGCAGAAAGAAAAACGCCTGTTCGGGGCGGCGGTGATCGATGTGGCGGTGCAGGCCGTCGATAAACTCGGTTACCCGCTGCCGGCGCAATTGCTGGCCGGCGCTGCCGATGACAACCGCCCGGTCACACCCATCGCACCGGTTGTGTCAGATGAGCCGGACGAAGATGAAGATGCCTTCACATTGGAAAGCATCGAATTCGAGGATCTTGATGCCATCCTGGAGGGCGAACCGGAAATCGAGGAAATCGCCCTGGAGGCGCCGGTTGAGCCGGTCATGGAAGAGTCTTCAGAAGCCGACGGCGTGGTGATCAATGCCAGGTTCGGATCTGCGGATGATGTGTCGCAGGCAGTTCCGGTCACCGCAACGACTCTGCCGGTCATCGGCGAGGATGTCGATGAGGAGATCCTGGAAATCTTCATCGAAGAGGCCGAAGAGGAAGTGGCCACCATTCGCGATCTGCTGCCGCGCTGGCTGGCCGATCAGGAAGACCAGGAAGCGCTGACTACGGTGCGACGATCTTTCCATACCCTGAAAGGCAGTGGCCGCCTGGTCGGTGCCATGATCATGGGTGAATTTGCCTGGGCGTTTGAAAATCTCCTCAACCGGATAATCGATGGCACCCGGGTGCTCGACCCCGATAGCACTGCGGTGCTTGAACAGGCCCGGGAAGCGTTACCGCAACTGGTGGAACAGGTAAAGGGTGGTCCTGATCCGGTGCTGGATATTGCACTGTTGCAGGCACAGGCCGAGGCATTGAGTCGTGGCGAAGCACTGGATTCCGTAGTGGTCCCGGTGCTGACGGATACCGTGGGGTCGCAACAGGAGGAGGTCTTTACACCCGCTCCGTTACTGGAAGCAGAGGACGTGTCTGTGCCGGTCGACGAGGAAGCAGTGGCCTTCTCGGTTATGGATCCGGTGCTGTACGAAATCTTCTACAGCGAAACGGACACCCATCTAAAGGCCATCCGCGCCTTTGCCGCCTCCTGTCGTGAGGCGGCGGTGGATAGTGCCATTACGGAAGGTCTGGTACGGGCCCTGCATACCCTGCATGGCAGCGCGCGCATGGCGGAAGCCGAAGGTATCGCCGAAATCGCCAGCGAACTGGAACGCTATACCAAGATCCTGATGGCCGAGCAGCTGCCGATTTCTCCGGATGGTATTGAGGTGCTGGAAGACGGCGCCAATGTGGTTGAGCTCATGCTGGAATTGCTCAAGCATGAGGCGCCGGAAATGCCGGATGTCCAGCCCCTGCTGTTGCGTATCGAAGCCCTGCGGTCCAGTGTGGACCTGCCGGATGATGGCGCGCCGGACCGTTCGGCGCTGGAAGAAATGGGCTTTGCAGCTCCGAGCGAAGAGGCAGTGCCTGCCGCTGAGACGCCAGATGATGCAAAAGCAGAGTCCGTGACACCGCAACCGGTACTGGCTGCGATGGGAGCGGATGTCGATCCCGAAATCCTGGAGGTCTTTGCCGAAGAGGCAGAGGAAGAATGCAATACGGTGCAGGAATTCCTGCCGCGTTGGCTGGATAACCCGGAAAATACCGAGGCGCTGGTTACGCTGCGACGTTCCTTCCATACCCTCAAGGGTAGTGGCCGCCTGGTGGGCGCGCTGGTTATCGGCGAATTTTCCTGGGCCGTGGAAAACCTGCTCAATCGGGTGATCGATGGCACCGTGGCAGTAAGCGCCCCCCTGCAGCAGTTACTGCGCGACGCCGGGGATTGTCTCGTTGAGCTGGTGCAGCAGATACAGGATGGTACTGCGCCGCATGCCGACGTGGCGGCACTGCAGGCGCGCGCCGACGCCATGGCGAATGGCGAGTTACCCGTGGAGGAAAGCCCGCTCACAACAGCGGAGGCTGACCTTGAGGATGTGGTCGAGGTGGTGGAGGTGGTCGAGCCCGAAGTCAGCCACGAGGAATTCACGGCGGCAGAAGGCGACGAAGTTGCGATCGAGGTGCCACAGCAGGTAGCCGATAATCCCTACGCAGAGGTGGATCCCGAGTTGCTCGATATCTTCCTCGAGGAAGCGGATGAAATCCTGCATCAGGGCGAGGCAACCCTGCAACACTGGCAGGAGGCACCACAGGACAATGCGCTGATGGCGGAATACCAGCGTCATCTGCATACCCTGAAAGGCGGTGCCCGTATGGCAGATATCACCGCGATAGGCGATCTCAGTCACGGCGTGGAAACCATGCTGACGGCCGTGGTGGAAGGCCAGGCACCGCCCACCAGGCGTATGTTCGATCTGTTGCAGATGGCGCAGGATCGCCTGACTTCCATGGTTGAGCAGGTGCATGCCCTGCAGGCGGTGGAGCCGGCCGATGGCCTGATTACGGAACTGGAATCACTACTGCACGACACCGGCGAAACCGAGGCCCTGCAGCAGGTGCACCTGCAGCCGGAAACGGCGCTGCAACACGAGGCCGAAGCAGAGCCTGCCGACCTGTATGCCGAGGCCGATCCCGAGCTGCTGGATATCTTCCTGGAAGAAGGCGAGGAAATCCTGCAGGCCAGCGAAGGCACCCTGCACCGCTGGTCCGAGGCCCCCGAGAATTTTGATCTCATGGCCCAGTTCCAGCGTGAGCTGCACACCCTCAAGGGGGGTGCCCGCATGGCCAATATCAACGCCATCGGTGATCTGGCGCATGGTGTTGAGGCGCTGGTGACGGTATTTTCCGATACCCGCAAGATTCCGCCGCGGCCCGTGTTCGATGCCCTTCAGGTCGCGCAGGATCGGCTGGTATCCATGGTTGAACACGTCCGCGGGCGCGAGCGGGTCGAATCTGCCGCCGGCCTGGTGGCCGAACTGCGGGCACTGATTCCCGGTACTGCGACTGAGGTGGCGGCGGCCGTGGAGGTCACAGAGGAAGCCGAGCTGGAGGCCGGTGATCGCCGTGCCGCTGCGCGCACTTCACAGGAACTGGTGCGCGTGCGTGCGGATCTGCTCGACAACCTGGTCAATTACGCCGGGGAGATCAGCATCTATCGCTCCCGCCTGGAACAGCAGGTGGGCGCCTACCGATTCAACCTGGCGGAAATGGATCAGACCATCGTGCGGCTGCGCCAGCAGCTGCGCCAGCTGGAAATCGAAACCGAGGCGCAGATCCTGTCCGGCTACCAGGACGAGATGGACCAGTACGGCGTGGACTTCGACCCGCTGGAGATGGACCGCTATTCCACCCTGCAGCAATTATCCCGTTCCCTGGCCGAGTCGGTGGGCGATCTGAGCAGCATCCAGACCCTGCTCGACAGCGTGACCCGTGAATCGGAAACCCTGCTGCTGCAGCAGTCGCGCGTCAATACCGAACTGCAGGAAGGCCTGATGCGTACGCGCATGGTGCCCTTCCTCGGCCTGGCACCCCGCATGCGCCGCATCGTGCGCCAGACCTGCCAGGAAGTGGGCAAGCAGGCGGAACTCAAGCTCGAAGGCGCCGAGGGCGAGATGGACCGTACCGTTATCGATCGCATCATCGCACCCCTCGAACACATGCTGCGCAACGCTATTTCCCACGGGATCGAATTGCCCCAAGACCGTAGCGCGGTGGGTAAACCGGCTGAAGGTACCATTCAGGTGAGCCTGTCGCGTGAGGCCTCGGAAGTGGTGATTCGTATTCAGGATGATGGTGCCGGGATCAGCCTTGCGCGGGTACGCAGCAAGGCCATTGAACGCGGCCTGATGCGAGAGGACATGCCGCTGTCCGACAACGAAGTGCTGCAGTTCATCCTGGAGACGGGCTTCAGTACCGCACAGCAGGTGACCCAGGTGTCCGGCCGCGGTGTCGGCATGGATGTGGTGAACAGCGAAGTGAAACAGCTGGGCGGTTCCCTGCATATCGATTCGACCGAGGGTAAGGGCACGGTGTTCACCATCCGGCTGCCGTTTACCCTGGCGATTAACCATGCCCTGCTGGTCAATGCCGGCGAGGAGACCTACGCCATCCCGCTGTCGAGTATCGAGGGGATCGTGCGCATGCGCCGCGAGGAATTGCAGGCGCACTATAACGACCCGAGTTCGCGCTATGAATATGCCGGTTACCGGTATGAAATACAGCATCTCGGCAGCCTGCTGGGACTGAGTACCCCCAGCATGGATACGCTTCCCAGCCGGGTACCGCTGTTATTGGCGCGTTCCGGTGAGCACTGTGTTGCGCTGCACGTGGATAACCTGCTGGGCAGCCGCGAAATCGTTGTGAAATCGGTGGGGCGCCAGATCAGCACTGTGCCGGGCGTGTCCGGTGCCACCATCCTGGGGGATGGCAGTGTGGTGCTTATTCTGGAGCTTGCGCCGCTGGTGCGCATGGGTAATCTCGCGCAAGTGCTGCATGCCGTCGAGGTGGAGCCGGAAGCCGAGGCAGCCGGCGGCGTGACCGTCATGGTGGTGGACGATTCCATCACCGTGCGCAAGGTCACCACCCGCCTGCTGGAGCGCAATGGTATGGACGTGCTGTCGGCGAAGGACGGTGTGGATGCACTGGCCAAGCTGCAGGAATCACTACCAGACGTGATGCTGCTGGATATCGAAATGCCGCGCATGGACGGCTTCGAGCTGGCTACTCATATACGCAACGACGCGCGCCTGCGGAATATCCCGATCATCATGATTACTTCACGCACGGGTGATAAACACCGCAATCGTGCCATGGAGATCGGCGTGAATCGCTATCTCGGCAAGCCATTCGTGGAGTCGGAACTGCTGGAGAACATCCAGGATCTGCTGACCGAACAGAATACCCATGCCTGAGACCTTGCGCCACGCGCTCAGGGTGGCGCTGATTGCCGATGCCGGTGAGCAGCGCAGGCGGCTGCACGAGTTGCTCACGCAAGAGGGGCTGGCACTGGTGTTCGAGGCCGCACTGTCGGGGCTCGGTGACGATGCGATGACTGATGCGGCACCCGATGTGATCCTGATCGACCTCGTTGAGGAGCCGGACGTGATGGGGCTGGAGGCCCTGATTGAAGCGGCTCCGGCGCCGATTCTGTTCAGCGAAAGCAGTATGGCCACAGGGCGCAGTTGGGGCGACAAGCTGGTCCGTAAACTGGTAATGCTGGCGCACAGGGATGATGCTAAACCCCTGACCACCGAGGCGGCAGCGAGCAAAAAAACCGCGGTGTCTTCACGGCCGGCCCTGAAGGTGGTGGGTGATGAATCCGCGACAGAGATCCATGAGGCCACGTCCCTGTGTGTGCTGGGTGCCTCGATCGGTGGCCCCGATGCGGTGAAACGATTTCTTGCCGCACTCCCGGCGGATGTGCCGGTGGCCTTTCTGCTGGCACAGCATATCGGTGCGGGTTTCGATCATCGTCTTGCAGAACAGTTGAATCGTGCAACGGCACTGCAGGTGCGCAAGGCCTGCCATGGTGATCGTATGCAGCACGGTGAAGTGCTGGTGGTGCCAACCGGCGGGCGAATGGAACTGGATGAGGAAAGACGGGTGGTCCTGACCGATGCACCCTGGAATGGGCCCTACAATCCCACCATCAACGATGTGATGGTGGCGGCCGCGCAAGGCTATGGTGGTCATTGTGGCGCCATCCTGTTTTCCGGTATGGGGGATGATGGCGCAGCAGGTGCAGTGGCAGTGGCGGACGCCGGCGGTTATGTGTGGGCGCAGGACGAGAGTAGCTGTGTGATCAGCAGTATCCCGGACGCGGCCCGGCGGCGTGGTGTGGTGAGTTTTAGTGGTGTGCCCGAGGCGCTGGCCCGGCAATTGCTGGAATCCTGCGAACGGCGGGTCGCCAAAGTGGAATGAGCCTGTGTGCTGCACGGGCAAAAGGGAGTAATGCAATGAGCGCAGTTATCGATAAGGTACGCAGTTTGTGGATTCCGTTACGCGGCATGAACCTGCTGTTGCCCAATGTGGCGGTGGCGGAGGTGGTGCCCTATCGTGATCCGGAGATGATCGAGGGTGGTCCCGATTGGTTACTGGGTGCCCTGAACTGGCGTGATCAGCATATTCCTGTGGTGTCCTACGAAACCTTCTGTGGCCAGGTTGCGCCGGAATCGGCCGAGCGGGCACGCATCATCATCCTGAACAGCACCACTGCGGGTGCGAAGATGCCCTTCTTTGCGGTAGTGACCTCGGGTATTCCCCGGCTGTTCCTGGCCGACGAAGAAGGACTGGATGATGTGCTGGGCGCCGATGAATATGCCAGCGAATACAGTTTGACCGCGGTTCGCATCGGTAGTGAACAGGCGGATATCCCGAACCTGGTACGTTTGCAGCAGGAAGTCGAGCAGGTTTGGCAGGGCCTGGGTGGCTAGTGTCGGGTTCGGCCAAAACCAGTATGGCCCCGGATGAGCATCGATACACACCGATAAAATCAAAAACGCCAGGGGATGCAGTAGGTGCGAATTTGTTCGCATAACCACCGAAACACATCGGTGCCAGGATGGTTGAAGAAACCCCGGTAATAAACGAATGGGGTGTTATGTAAAGCGAGACCCCACTGCGATGTTGTTGGCAATGCGAATGAATTCGCATCTACGTCAGCCTGCATCAGGGTTCTGATCTTGTCTGTGTCCATCTGCGGTCAGTTAAAATATGTTCGCTCTTCCCTGGTCATCGCCCCGGCCTTCACCGAAAGTCTCCCCACAGTGCCTGCAATCCTGCCAGTGCAGCCAGCGCGGCGGTTTCCGTACGTAGTATGCGTGGTCCCAGGCCAATGCCGACGAAGCCTGCCGCCCTGGCCTGTTGTTGTTCCTGTGCGCTTAAACCACCCTCCGGTCCGACCAGCAACTGAATCCGCCCCGCCGGTGCTGCGAGTTGTGCCAGGGATGTGGGTTGTTCGGGGTCGAGCAACAGGCCGAGATCCTCAGGTGCGAGCCCTTGTACCCAGTCCGCCACCCGCATGGGTTCCATCAGCGACGGTAGCAGGTTGCGCCCACACTGTTCGCAGGCGCTGATAATGACTCCCTGCCAGTGTGCCATCCGTTTCGCGAGCCGTTGCGCATCGAGTTGCACCTGGCTGTGTTCCGTCCACAGGGGCACGATTGTTTGGGCACCCAGTTCGACGGATTTCTGCAAGGTGAAGTCCATGCGTTCGCCCTTGGAAATGCCCTGTCCCAGTACTACCTGCAATGGGGACTCCATTGACCGATCCAGCCGGCTTTCGATATGGACGCTGACGCGGCGTTTTTCCACGTTGATCAGTTCAGCGCGGACCTCGGTTCCATGTCCGTCGAACAGCTGTACCCGGGAGCCGGGTTTCATGCGCAGTACACGTGAAACATGATGGGCGGAGCGCTCATCCAGTTCCAGGTTCGCGCCGGGTGTCAGCGGGGTATCGAGGTACAGTCGGGTGCAGCGCATGAATTCAGTCCGCCGTGGCGAGAGTGATGCCATCCCAGGCGGTTTGTGCGAGGAGGTCGATCTGCTCTTCGGTAATAACGTAGGGTGGCATGAAATACACTACATTACCCAGCGGACGCAGCAGGACTCCTTGCTGCAGGGCGTGCTGGTACACCTTCAAGCCACGGCGTTCCTCCCAGGCATAGGGGCTGCGGGATTTTTTATCACGTACCATTTCCAGGGCCACGATCATTCCCTGCTGGCGTACCTCGGCGATGTGCGGGTGATCGGTGAAGCGGGCCATGGCCCGGCCCATGTGTGCAGCCAGGTCACGGTTGCGTACGATGATGTCATCCTGCTCGAAGATATCGAGGGTGGCCAGTGCGGCTCGGCAGCACAGGGCATTGCCGGTGTAGCTATGGGAGTGAAGAAAGGCTTTCAGGGTGGGATAGTCGTCGTAGAAGGCAGCATAGATTTCATTACGGGTCAGGGTGGCTGACAGGGGCAGGTAGCCGCCGGTCAGGCCTTTTGACAGGCAGAGAAAATCCGGTGTGATGTCCGCCTGTTCGCAGGCGAACAGGGTGCCGGTGCGACCGAAGCCGACGGCGATCTCGTCGGCGATCAGGTGGACGTTGTGCCGGTCACAGGCGGCACGCAACAGACGCAGGTACACCGGATCATACATGCGCATGGAGCCGGCGCATTGCACCAGGGGTTCGAGAATTACGGCGCAGACCTCATGACCATGTTCTGCCAGTGCCTGTTCCATATGTACGAATATGCGTTCGCTGTAGGCGGCGCAGGTTTCGCCGGGTTCGCGGTGATAGCAGTCCGGTGATGGCACACTGATGGTTTCCAGCAGCAGTGGGCCGTAGGTTTCGCGGTACAGCGGCACATTGCCTACCGCCAGTGCGCCTAGGGTCTCGCCGTGGTAGCTGTTTTCCAGGGTGATGAACTTGGTGCGCTGTGGCTCGCCTTGATTACGCCAGTAGTGAAAGCTCATCTTGAGTGCGACTTCGATGGCGGAAGAGCCATTGTCGGCATAGAACACCCGGTCGAGCCCCGGCGGGGTGATGGCCACCAGCCGCTCCGACAGTTCGATGACCGCTTCATGGGTGAAGCCGGCCAGGATTACATGCTCCAGGGTATCGAGTTGTTCCTTCAGGGCGGCATTGATGCGGGGATTGCCATGACCGAACAGGTTGACCCACCAGGAACTGATGGCATCAAGATAGCGCTTGCCGTCGAAATCCTCCAACCACACTCCATCACCGCGCCGGATCGGGATCATGGGCAACCATTCATGATCCTTCATCTGGGTGCAGGGATGCCAGAGTACGGATAGATCGCGCTGAATATAATCGGCGTTGTTCATGGTGAGACCGCTATGATGTGAGGGTTATTGTAAGGGGTGGAGTTGGTTCATTGCAGGTGCGGGTGAATTCGCACCTGCAATTTCAGGTGACACGGTCCATGGCCTTCCACCGTGCGGCATAGTACAGCACCGGAATCACCAGCAGGGTCAGCACTGTGGATACCAGGATACCGAAGATCAGGGTGACGGCAAGACCGCTGAAGATGGGATCGTCAAGAATGAAGAAGGCGCCGAGCATGGCGGCGAGCCCGGTCAGGGCGATGGGCTTGGCACGCACGGCACCGGAACGGATCACGGCCTGCTCGAAGGGCATGCCCTGGCGTACCGATTCGTTGATGAAGTCCACCAGCAGGATGGAATTGCGCACGATGATGCCGGCCAGTGCAATCATGCCGATCATGGAAGTGGCGGTGAACTGGGTGCCCAGCAGGGCATGGCCTGGCAGTACGCCGATCACGGTGAGTGGAATCGGCGCCATGATGACCAGCGGTATCAGGTAGGAGCGGAACTGGGCTACTACCAACAGGTAGATCAGGATCAGGCCGATGGAATAGGCGATGCCCATGTCACGGAAGGTCTCATAGGTGATCTGCCATTCGCCGTCCCACTTCAGGCCGTATTCATAGGGGTTATCCGGTTGCGCAATGAAGAACTGGCCGATGGGGTCGGCATGGTCAAACTGGCCAAGTCGCTCCACCAGCTCAAACATGCCGTATAGCGGACTGTCGAGTGCGCCGGCCATGTCGGCGGTGACGTACACCACCGGCAGCAGGTCCTTGTGATACACCGCATGTTCGCGCCGGCCTTCCTGTACCTGCACCAGTTCCGACAGTGGTACCAGGGAGCCTTCGAGGCCATGGACGCGTACGTCGAGCAGGTCATCGAGGTCGCCGCGGGTGGCATTGGAGGTGCGCAGGCGAATCGGTATCGGGTATTTGCCGGCATCACCGTGCAGGTAGCTGACATCTTCGCCGCCCAGCGCGGTTCCCAGCGCACTGACCACCGTGGCCTGATCCACACCGAGGCGCGCGGCCTTCTGGCGGTCGATGGCCAGGCGCCATTCCGGCGCATCGGCCTCGACGCTGTCATCCACGTCGACGATGTCCGGCGTGTCGGTGAATTGCGCGCGAATCTGTTGTGCAGTGCGGATCTGTCCGGCGTAGTCGAGGCCATAGACCTCGGCCACCAGCGGCGCCATTACCGGCGGACCCGGTGGCACCTCGGCGATCTTTACATTGGCACCGAAGCGGCGGCCGATTTCCTGCAGTGGTTCGCGGGCGGCTCGGGCGATGTCATGACTCTTGCGGTCGCGGGCATGTTTGTCCACCAGGTTGATCTGGATATCACCGACATTGGCCCCGGTGCGCAGGTAGTACTGGCGCACCAGGCCGTTGAAATTGATCGGTGAGGCCGTACCGGCATAGAGCTGGTAGTCGGTGACCTCCGGAATGGTGGACAGATAGGCGCCGAGTTCCGTCAGCACGCGATTGGTTTGTTCCAGGCTGCTGCCCTCCGGCATGTCCACCACTACCTGGAATTCCGACTTGTTGTCGAAGGGCAGCATCTTGAGGATCACTTGCTGCAACCCGGCGAGGCTCAGCGAGGCGGCGATCAGCAGCAGCATCACCAGTGCCAGCCCGCGTCGCCGGCCGCGGCCTGCATCGCCGCGCAGGAACGGCCCCATGGTCCGCTGGAAAAAACGCTCCAGAGGACCATCCTGGTCACCGCTGTCCGCGTGCACATGCCGGCCGAGGAAGCGGAATCCGAGCCAGGGGGTGACCACGAAGGCCACCGCCAGGGAGATCAACATGCCGATACTGGCATTGATGGGAATGGGGCTCATGTACGGTCCCATCAGGCCGGTGACGAAGGCCATGGGCAACAGGGCGGCGATGACGGTGAAGGTGGCGAGGATGGTGGGGCCACCCACCTCGTCGACGGCGGCGGGTATCGCTTCACGAAGAGTCTTGCCGCCCATGGCCAGGTGACGGTGAATGTTCTCCACTACCACGATGGCATCGTCCACCAGGATGCCGATGGAGAAGATCAGCGCGAACAATGACACGCGGTTGAGGGTGAAACCCCAGGCCCAGGAGGCGAACAGGGTAATGGCCAGCGTCACCACCACGGCGACGCCGACGATCAGCGCCTCGCGCCAGCCCAGCGCGAGCAGCACCAGCAACACCACCGAGGCGGTGGCGAAGATTAACTTCTTGATCAGGGTCTGGGCCTTGTCGTTGGCGGTGGCGCCATAGTCGCGGGTCACCGTGGCTTCGATACCATCGGGAATGAAAATGCCCTGCAGTTGTTCGAAGCGGCTGATCACCTGCTCGGCCACCTGTACGGCGTTGGTGCCCGGCTTCTTGGCCACCGCCAGGGTCACCGCCGGATACAGGCCGGAGGCTTCAATGTCTTTCGCGGTTGCTGCGGGGCCGAGGCCCATCCACACCAGCTGTTCAGGCTGGTCGGCACCGCGCCGCACCCGGGCCACATCGGACAGGTACACGGGCGCGCCTTCGTGCAGGCCGATCACCAGGCCCTCGATTTCATCGATGCTGTGAAAGAACTCACCGGTCTGTACCGGGATTTCCTGATTGTGTTGTACCACCGCACCGCTACGCTGCACCTGGTTGGCCGCCAGCAACGCCCGGCGCAGATCACCAATGGCCATCCCGTACCCGGCCAGGCGCTGGGCATCCAGTTCCACCATCACGGTCTGGCCGGGGCCGCCGAGGGTGTAGATGTCGCGAGTGCCGGGTACACGCTTCAGCTCCGCCTCGACGGTATGGGCCACTCGTTCCAGCTCAAAGGCCCCCTGTTCGGGGTTGGTGGTCCACAGGGTCAGGGTCACGATTGGTACATCGTCGATACCCTTGGGCTTGATCAACGGCTGGCCTGCGCCCAGGTTGGCTGGCAGCCAGTCCTGTTTCGAGAACATGGCGTTGTAGAGGCGCACAATGGCGCTGTCCCGTTCCTCACCTACCTCGTATTCGACGGTGAGTACCGCCATGCCGGGGCGGGAGACCGAGTAAATGTGTTTCACGCCCTCGATCTCCGACAGCACCTGTTCGGCCGGGGTGGTGATCAGGTGTTCGACCTCCCGTGCGCTGGCGCCGGTGAACGGGATAAAGACATTGGCGAAGGTGACGTTGATCTGCGGTTCTTCTTCCCGCGGTGTCACCAGCACGGCAAACAGGCCCAGCAGCAGTCCCACCAACGCTAGCAGTGGTGTGATTTCCGAGTCCTGAAAGCGGCGCGCGATAATCCCTGAGATGCCCATAGTGTGCCTGTTAGGGTTGTGCGCGTTGTTGTTTGAGGGCGATACCGGCGGCAATGGGGTCCAGCGCGATGGTTTCACCGGCCTCCAGCCCGGCCAGCACCAGGGTTTCCGCACCACGGGTTTCCCCCAGCCGTAGCTGGCGGAATTGCAGGCGACCGTCGTCCGCCACTACATACACGCCGGTCAACTCACTGCGTGCCACCACTGCGGGGGTGGGAATCAGCAGCTGTTCGGTTTCGGCCACGGTGAAGGCCACCTTCAGTAGCATGCCGGGATAGAGTCCGGTCAGCCCCTCGGGCAGGTTCACGCGCACGCGGAAGCTGTGGCTGCCCGGCTCGGCATAGGGGAATACGGTGACCTCGGTACTTTGCACAGGTGCAGCAGCAGGGAGCTCGATGCGGGCCGTGGTGAGCCGGCGAATGGGATTGATGAAGGCCTGTGGCACCTGGGTGCTTACCCGCAGGCGGTTCAGTGACAGGCCGGACATGAGGGGCTGGCCCACGGTGGCCGTTTCACCGGTTTCCACGTGGCGCTGGGTCACGATGCCGCTGTAGGGGGCTCGCACCAGGGTGTGCTCCAGGCGCTCCCGGGCCTGGGTCAGCGCCGCCTGGGCAGCCTTCAGGCGTGCCTGGGCAGCCTTGTATTCTGCATCCGCCTTGTCCATGGCGGATTTGGACACCAGGTTCCGGGCGAATACCTGCTGGATGCGTTCGCGTTCGGCGCTGGTTTCGCTGGTACGGGCCTCGGCCTCGCGCAGATTGGCCTGGGCCCGGTCCACCTCGGCCTGCTGTTCCGGATTGCGAAACCGCACCAGCACATCACCGGCCTCGACCAGATCATCCACATCGAACAGCACGGCCTCAATGCGGCCGGCGACCTGGGATGACACGGTGGCCTGTTGCACGGCTTCCACCGTACCGTCGAAGCGGCGTTCCACGGCGATGGTTTGCGGGGCCACGGTCCGGGTGGCGAAGGGGAGGTCCTGGGCGGCGAGGCTGGCGGGCAGCAGCAGCGGCAAGCACCTGTACAGGCTGCGTCGGTTCCACATGAGGATCGATTCCCTGATTAGATACAGTTACTACTAAGGTTGGCGCGTTGCAGAGAATTGCGCAAGGGGGCAAGTAGCATTGCCCCAGGGCCTGGGCCGGGTGGATATGAGCTGTAGGTGCGAATTCATTCGCACCTACAGGGGGGATGCCGCCCATACGATTGAGCGTGTTGTATATGCCCCGGGCTAGCCGCCCAGGCCCAGATTGCGCCACAGTGCCAGTGTCGGACCGGTCTGGTTCATGGTGTAGAAATGCAGGCCGGGGGCACCCTCATGCAGCAGCAGGGCGCACATGTCCGTCACCACCTCTTCGCCGAAGGCGCGAATGGAGGCCTTGTCATCGCCGTAGGCTTCCAGCCGTTTACGGATCCAGCGGGGAATCTCGGCACCACACATGTCGGAGAAGCGCGCCAGCTGGCTGTGGTTGGTGATGGGCATGATGCCGGGCACGATGGGCAGGTCCAGGCCCATGCGTTCGCAATCGCCCACAAAGCGGAAGTAGGCGTAGGGATTGTAGAAATACTGGGTGATGGCGCTATTGGCGCCCGCTTCCACCTTGCGCTGGAAATTGGCCAGGTCAGCCTGGGCATTTTTCGCCTGCGGATGGAATTCCGGGTAGGCCGCCACCTCGATGGTGAAATGGTCGCCGGTCTCGCTACGGATAAACTGCACCAGTTCGTTGGCGTAGCGGAATTCGCCCGGATCACGCATGCCCGAGGGGATATCGCCGCGCAGGGCGACGATGCGGTGCACGCCCTGGTCGATATAACCCTGTAGCAGATTGCGGATGCTGTCACGGGTGGAGCCGACGCAGGACAGGTGGGGCGCGGCGCCATAACCGGCCTTGTGGATGTCCACTACGGTGTCGAAGGTGCCCTGCTGGGTGCTACCGCCGGCACCGAAGGTGACCGAGAAAAATTTGGGTTTCAGCTGTCCCAGTTCGTCGCGTACCTGACGCAGCTTTGCGGCGCCTTCGTCGGTTTTGGGCGGGAAGAATTCGAAGCTGAAGTGCTGATCGTATGCCTGTTGGGTTTTCATAGGGGAGGTCTGTTGGTCACCGGGGACAGGTGTTTGTCCCGCTCTGAGTGTGTTCAGACGCAGGCCAGGCCGGGGGCGCAAAGATGCTGGTGCTCGGTAA
>CBDUHN010000007.1:0-87925 GCA_965367295.1 uncultured Gammaproteobacteria bacterium
CGCGACAGGACGTTTTTCGAGTTCAGCGAGATCATCGGTCACGGCAGTCAGGAAACCGTGCCTTTATCGGAAGTCTTTAGTGGCAAGTGGAAAGGCCGCGGCGTCCTGCTGGAACTCAAGCAGGAAGGAGCCAGCGTCTCCGGCTGCTACGATGGTGTAGGTGATATCAAGGGTACCATCAGTGGCAACCTGCTACGCGCAATCGGGCATACCCGCAAAGGCAACATCCCCAGCACCTTCGTACTGGCAGTGGGAGACAATGGGGAGATCACCGGTATTCGATCAACCAACGGTGCCCCCTTTCGGCTCTATACGGGTGATACGGCACCTGGCGTCAAGACAGAATGCTCTGAGCAAGGCGTAGAGCCGCTCGGTTGTGGCTCCGTCATTCACGGTATCAACTTCGATTTCGACTCTGCGATTATCAGACCAGAGTCGGATACGCTGCTGGCTGCACTGGCCACCGGGTTGCAGGCATCGGGGGCCTTGGCCATTACCGTATTAGGCCATACCTCGAGCGAGGGTTCGGACGCGTACAACCAAAATCTGTCCCTGAGCCGGGCCGAGGCAGTCACCGCCGCCATAGTTGGACGCGGAATCAGCGCGGGGCGCATCTCGGCAGAGGGACGTGGCGAGAAGCAGCCAATCGCTGACAATGCGACTGAAGCGGGCCGCTCACTGAATCGCCGTGTTGAAATCCTGTGCCGATGAGCGAGGACAAGCGGCATTAGGTTGTGGGCTCTGTATTTACAGAGCCGGTTTTTCCCCGATGGGCATTTGCTTTTGGTTGAGTCAATAAGCGCGCGATAATCAAATCATGTAACGTAAAACCGCGCCGCCGGAACTCCACGTTACGCAGTATGGTGTCAGGAATGGGGAAGCCATGAAATTCTGTTCTCACCATTGGAGTAGACGATCCGGAAGTGGCTATACGGTTTTACCGGGATGGTTTTGTGGTGCCGACGTGGGGCTTTCGGTGAGGGATTCGAGTATGGTGCGGTAGTTGCGTATTCGGGCCAGGATCAGGCTTGAAATGGCGCTCTGGACCACAAAGTGCCTTGCCATGATAAGGGGCTGCAATCAAAAGGTTTCAAAGCGACGGATTATCCACTGGCCATAATAGTACGGTCAGGGCTGAAGTTGACGAAGTAATGGCGCAAGCCGAACATGCCGGTGCTATTATTATAAGACCGACGCAAGATACTATTTGGTTGGCTGCGCAAAGACCGGTTTTCCGCTGCCCGGCAACTCCAACTCGATACGTCAGTCGCACGATGGATGTGTGGGGAGCAAATAAATGAACTTTATGAAAATGACTGTTTGCTCCTTGGTTGCCTTGATTTTGCTTCCCCTTTTTCTGATGCAAGCGGCTGCTGGAGAGAATGATGCTGCCAATTATCGTGAAACAATTTCAGTCCTTAAGGAATTGTATAAAGCAGAAATGATCGCTTCCAGGGCATATTCAGGGTTTGCCCAAAAAGCCGAAGAGGAAGAATATTATAGCGTTGCCCGCCTTTTCAGTGCGCTAAGTGAATCCGAGGCCGTTCACGCCAGGAATTTCAAAAACATATTAAACGACCTGGGGGGTGAACCTGAAGCCTTTCCCGATCCGGATCTTACAATCGCCGATACGAAAACAAACCTGAAATGGGCGCTCAAGGTGGAATTATCCGAGATTGATATTCATTATCCGATTTTGATTGAAAGGATAAAACCGGAAGGGAACATAAGAGCATTGCAGGATATTACATATGCCTGGGAATCTGAAATGCAGCACAGGGATTTGATAAAAAGAATGAGATCGGCCATTGGGCTTTTCTTTGGACGGATTGTCGATAAACTGAAAGATGCGAAAGACTATCACGTGTGCCAGAGATGTGGTTCAACGGTTTTTACGCTCCCGGAGGAATCCTGCATTATTTGTGGAAGTCCCGTTTCGAGATACAAGGAAATCGAATGATGATCGATTATTATTGGCTCATCACTAATGGGACAGGCTCCCGGTAATGGGGTGAACGGGGGCAGCCGGAGCCACAGCGTATTTTCTGCTACCGGTTTACAATCGGTCTGTGTATAGGACTGATCATTCATGCAACTGCGTTTGCCCTTTACGTGGCAGCAATCTTCCTGGCATCGGTTATGGTATTCGCTGCTGCGCTAAGGGCGGTGGCTTCCATGTCCTTGGCGTATTTGGTTTGACGGGCCTTTGCGCATCAGCGGCGAATCTCGACGCACCTGCTGTGAATTTGCGTGCGAATGCTGCGTTGTAGCATCAACCCGAACCTCACCAACCCTGTGATTTCGATTTTCTCCAGGGTGTTTTTTCGCAGTTTTCATCGTCTGAAAATGCTCCGCTGGCACCCGAAATCCACCTTCCGTCTCCCGGGCCGGAAATCGTAATTGCACGATGCCGTTGCATCCTTGCAGGTCATGAACCGACGTCAAGCCGGACCAGCAAGCGGGTGATGGTTCATTGTGTATGAATTAAAATTGAAATATCGAGAAGCAATAAGCTGTAATAGAATCAAATTATGAATACAGGAAGAATAGCGATTCTTCCTGCACGTTGCTTGCATCCTGGATAATCCATGACAGCAACCATGAATCGGTCTTACACGCTTGCCGATAATTGTTGTTATCCATATAACTACGCGGAGTGGGTGGTGGTGACAGGATATGGTTACTGATGAATCAATGCTTGTAAACCAGGCTGCTCGTTATGGCTGCGCCCCTGCAAGCTTGCCTTTGAATATGGCGACTGCTTATTAAGTTGTTGGATTGACTGTAAGGAAGGTGAATGGTGAGAAAAATCATAGGAATATCGATGCTGATATCGAGCGGTTTATTCAGCGCGAATGTATTCGGGGCTGACGTCCTAACCCAAAAAAATATTGGATTGGAAGCGGCAAATGATATTGCGAAGATGAGTATTGAGGCCTGTCGCAAGGATGGCTTTAATGTATCTGCGGTTGTAGTGGATAAGCACGGCAATTTACGTAGCGCGATGCGGGATGATCTGGCGGCAAAATACACGCTGGAAATAGCCCAGAGAAAAGCCAATATGGTGATCATGTCCGGCATTGCTTCCGGTTCATTAAGATCCGCTAGAGCTGATATCCGGCAGGAACTGAACCACATTGATGGGCTGATTGTAATGCAAGGCGGCTTGCCTATCCGCGCAAGTGGTTCCCTCATTGGCGCTGTCGGGGTGAGTGGTGCGCCCGGGGGTGATAAAGATGAGGCTTGCGCGGCGGTTGCGATTGAAAATATTGCCGCACGCCTTGAGTTTGCCGATGACGAATGATTGTGGCTGAACCTTTACTGCATTTTATCGAGAAAACACCCGGCAACCCATTTCAGCCTTTGTGGTGCACCGGGCAGTCGTTCGCCGCGTGATCGTTTCGGGTTGGTCCTGATCGGCGGATCGGAAGTGAGGGTATTGCTGTTCGCAATTATCCTGCGGGGCCTTGAAACGAGATTCCTGTTTGGCACGATGGTTGTGTTAACTGCGATAGGCGTGTGAGGGCTTGAGGCCAAAGAGTGAGGCGAAGTCTTTCTAGTAGAGCAGGATTTTGAAACGGTTCCTGCTAATGGCCTGGTAAATGGATTCAGATTACCCGGTGCGATACGGTGGAGGTGTGCGGTAACGGTACTTGTAGCGCACCTGCGTGGTACCGGTACTTGTCGATCTAACCACTAATCCCAGGAATGCCCCAGAATGGTGCAGATGATGGAGCGTCGTAATGTACGTTTCGCCGCTCGTTTTGATGGCCACCACTAGTATTGTTTTTCGTATACTGAACTTTCTTCCCAGGCAATCTAACCAGGATTTGTAATGGCTGCTATTACGTTCGTGTTTTGGGGATTCTTGCTGGTATTGAGTGGAATATGGCTGCTAGCCGATACCTTGATACCTGAGCCTTTCACCTATTTTTCATTCCGGTCTGTATTTGTTCAGTATACCGGGGTGATTGCTACATGTGTGATGAGTGTGGCAATGATCCTGGCGATTCGATCAAGGTGGATTGAAAAGCTGCTGGGTGGACTCGACAAAATGTACCGTCTGCACAAATGGCTCGGCATCACGGCATTGGTGTTTGCCACTGTCCACTGGTGGTGGGCCAAGGGAACCAAGTGGATGGTTGGCTGGGGCTGGCTGACTAAGCCTGAGCACAAGCCGATGGGCGAGCAAATTTTGTTGCCAATTGAACAATGGCTAAGGGGGCAGCGCGGCCTGGCTGAATCACTGGGGGAGTGGGCTTTCTATGCTGTTGCCTTCCTGATTGTCCTGGCACTGGTAAAGCGGATCCCTTATCATTTTTTCAGAAAAACCCATAAATGGATCGCAATTGCCTATCTGGTGGTGGTTTTCCACACCGTTGTCCTTACAAAATTCGCCTACTGGCTGCAACCTGTCGGGTGGATCACAGTCATTCTCCTGCTTGGTGGAACGGTGTCAGCCATACTGGTGCTGGCTGGAAGAATCGGATACGGGCGTAAAGCACAAGGCGTCATTGAGTCCCTTAGCTATTATCCCGGGCTGGAAGTCACCGAGGGCAAGATCGTTGTTGACAGCGCTTGGGCGGGCCATGATCCCGGACAGTTTGCCTATGTCACCTCAAGCAAGCGTGAGGGTGCCCACCCTTACACCATTGCCTCGGCATGGGACCCGGACGAACGCTCGTTGACCTTTATCACAAAGGGATTGGGTGACTGGAGCAGCGGGCTACGTGATTGGTTGAAAGTAGGCATGCCGGTTACTGTGGAAGGTCCTTATGGCGGCTTCGATTTCACTGATCGTCATCCGCGCCAGATATGGATCGGTGCGGGTATTGGTATTACGCCTTTTATTGCGCGTATGAAATATCTAGCCAGGTTCCCGGGTGAACAGAAGATCGATCTCTTCCATGCCACTTCCGATTATGATCAGGTGGCCATGGACAAGCTCAAGGCTGATGCGGAGGCGGCTGGTGTGCGCTTGCATCTGATTGTCTCCCCGAAGGATGGTCGCCTCACGCCAAAGCAGATTCGTGATGCCATCCCGGACTGGCGCTCGGCGAGTGTCTGGTATTGTGGCCCCACCACTTTTGGTAAAATAATACGCAAGGATTTTCGGGTTAACGGCTTATCATCAAAGGATTTCCATCAGGAGCTATTCGAGATGCGATAAATCGGTTTCTCGATGGGCATTTGTTGAACCGGAACAGCCAGCGGGCGCGCAAGGGGTTCGCGTGAATCACACACCCGACCTGATCGTTGGTCACAGATTATTCAGGCGCTGGGCGCCGTGAGGACATAAAGGCTGAATATGGGAATGGCTTCCAGGGATACAGAAGACCAAGGAGCAACCGTCGTCATTACACACCGGGTGCGTGTGGACAAGCATGCCGACTACGAAGCATGGATAAACGAAATCGCGCCACTTTGCAGAGCCTCTCCCGGCCATTTGGATTGGCATATCGTTCGCCCGGTTCCTGGGCTGACGGAGACATACACAGTCATTATTCGATTCGATACAGCAGCACACTTGCGGGATTGGATGGAATCGTCGGCTCGCCTCAGTCTGATCGAAAAGGTGCGCCCGCTATTTGCTGCGGATGATGAGTTTTTCATCAGTAGTGGCCTGGATTTCTGGTTCACTCCGGGAAGCAAGAAAACCAGGGTGCCCGCACGCTGGAAACAATACCTCGTGACATGGTCCGCCATCTATCCATTAGTGCTGGGTGTACCGCTTCTTGTTACGCCGGGGTTGCATCTCATGGGCGCTCCCGATAACCAACTCCTGACCACGCTTGTTGTTACCGGGGTAGTGGTTTTCCTGATGGTCTACATCATCATGCCATGGTATACCAATCTCATTAAGCGGTGGTTATTCGCATGACCATGTTGCTTCCCGGCAAGGTTCTTCAGTCGGCGGTTCTTCCGCTGGCCGGATGTCCCTCGATTGAGTTTTGGTGTTGTATACATTATGTATAGGTCTGCATTATTCTTTTGGCTTGCCTGCACATACCTGTATCCCGCGTCTGCGGGCCAGAAAATGCTTGCCTATGTCTTAACGTCGGAATGTATAGAACATATTCAGGCTCAAGAATCGATTTACCCTGGTATATGGGAAATCGAAGTCACTCTGAAGCTATCGCAGGCGGGAGATATGGAATCTGTAACAGGAAACAATATCGGAAAATTGTTCGCTATTTCCGACGCAAAAGGACAATTGCTCGAAGCCGAGCCAAGCAGGCTAAGGACACCATTGTCGAGGAGATTCCGTGTGTCCGGATTCAAGTCTGAGGGTGCTGCCAGGCGTGCGTATGAGCAACTGATGAAATTCGGGGGGGGATGTGGTCAAGCACCCAATCTCTATTAACTTTCCATAATCCAGTTCAAAAGGCGTCTCATGGAAAATAAAAAACCGGTTCATGCGGCCGATATACCCATTCGTACCACACCCTCACTTTATCCAGCGCCTTTCTCATCGCGTGTGGTGGGGCGGGAAAAACGGTCATTGGGTGATTTTTTTGGTTTGACTAACTACGGTATCAATCTAACGCGCCTAAAGCCGAATGCGATTTCCGCTCTTCGCCACGCCCATTCAAAACAAGATGAGTTCATGTACATCCTGCAGGGTATGCCGACACTGCAAACAGATGATGGACGATTCCAGCTTTCTCCAGGCATGTGTGTTGGATTTCCGGCAGGTAATGCAAATGCCAACAATCTGATCAACGAAACGGCTGAGGATGTGCTTTATCTTGAAATCGGTGACCGGACACCAGGTGATGAAGTGGTATACCCGGACGATGATATACAGGCGTCGCAAGTCAATGGGAAATGGGCTTTCACCCATAAAGATGGAAGCCCCTATGAATAATCAGCATTTCGGGTCAGACGCCGTATCCTGCAGACAGGTCCAGGGCACCATGCAAGTGAGGTGTAACGTAATGAGGCCATTTTCACCAGCTGCCAGTAGCAGATCGGAGTGTTGATCAATCCATATGAAAACCAGGGGATCATGTCTTTGCGGTGAAGTGCGTTTCGAGATAGAGGGTAGTTTCGAACACTTCTTTTTGTGTCACTGTAAATACTGTCAGAAGGACACGGGTTCGTCGTATGCTTCAAATCTGTTTTCGACAACCGCTAGCCTTAGGTGGCTGTCTGGTGAAAACAGGGTCAAGGTATTCAACTTGCCTTCGACGCTACACGTTAAGAGTTTTTGCTCGAATTGCGGTTCTGCGCTACCTGGTGTACAGATGAACGGCAATCTGATCGTTGTACCGGCAGGCAGCCTCGATGAAATGGTAATGATAAAACCAGACGCACATATATTCACCGCCAGCAAAGCGGACTGGGAGCGGGATTTGGATACTATTCCTGAGTCACCCGGGTCTCCCGATTAACTGACAGGTGCATATCTCCATGCGTCCCATTCAGTACCCTGCTTAGCAGGCTGTGGCCGGGCTTACGCATACGTCTCCTGAATCCACTGAGTGACTTTGTGCTCATGCGTAGTCTCAAAGCCGGTTTAATGTATTTTTCCCTCGTGTTTAGTGCTGGCTTTGTGCTGGGCCTGCTTCGTGTCCCGTTCCTGGTGCCGCGCCTTGGGATTCGCACGGCGGAGCTTCTTGAAATGCCAGTCATGCTTATGGTCATCCTCTTTGGTGCGGGTTTCAGCGTTCGGCGTTTTGATCTTTTACGTAACCCCAGCGCCTGTCTTGCTACTGGCTGCATTGGACTGGCGATGTTGCTGTTCGCCGAAATACTGCTTGCAGGATTGATTCAGGGTCAGTCCATTACTCAATACATCACGAACCGGGACCCGGTTTCCGGAGCAGTCTACCTCGTCATGCTTGGTATCGTTGCGCTAATGCCATTCATGCTTGCGAAGATCCATGCCAGCGGTTTAACCTCATCGCGGTGAATGGGTATAACCACTCGGGTGTCCCGGTTTTCCGCGCTAATCGGGGCATTTGAACCTTACGTGTACTTTGGGAATATGTAATGAATAGGATCTGCATCGTTGGAGCATCTGGAAAGCTTGGCAGATATATGGTGCAGCATGCGCTGGATCGTGGCTATGAAGTTGTCGGTGTTTGCCGGGAGCAAAGCGTAGCAAAGCTCGATGATTTCAAAGATAGAATTACCATTGTCACAGGCGCAACGAATGATCGTGAAGTCATAAAGCGCGCAGTCTCTGGATGCGATGGGGTGCTCGTTGTGCTGGCTCCCTGGGGTGTGCAGCAATACTCATCTGGGACAGCCCAGGCAGTTATGGATTTTGCGGAGCCGGGTGCACGACTGGTATTTTCCTGCGGATGGCATATAAGTCGAGATGGAAGCGATATTTATTCATGGAAATTGAAGCTTTTTGTAAAGCTCTTCGGTGGTCTGGCGAGACTTCTTCGTTTTGCTGAATTAAATGATCAGGTGGAAGCCTGCAGAAGAATATTCGAGAGTAAGACCAGGTGGACAGTTGTTCGAGGAAGCGATCTGGGCGAAGGTGAAAGTGAAGGTCTGCCCGTTTGGAGTGAGCATGTTGGTGACCCGATATTGGAGAGCAATTACACTCGACGCATCGATTTCGCCTTGTTTATGGTCGCGGCGCTTGAGAATGATGAACTCATTCACGTGGCGCCTGCAATTGTAGGATGTAATACCACTTCTGCATTGGCGTATGCTGCAATGAAGCCCGAATCGTTTCAGCAAGGGCGATCTTAGACGCAATACCGCAGGTTCATGTCAGCTGGATCACAGGACTCTCTGCGCTCTTATTATGGCCGTTGATGTAGTGGCGTTATGTTACAAACGGACAGGATACATCGTCAGGGATTTAGTTGAAAAAATGAGGGCAGGCTTATCTGTAAATCATGGTTGATGAGGTTTCTGTATTATTGAAGCAGCAGTATTTCGGCCTTCCTGATTTTGGAATATTTTTTGCTTATTGAGAGCCTGATTTATCCAGCGAAGGAAATTACCAATGTATATTTCAAGCGTAGGGCAAACATTTGCCGCATCAACGGTAAGCGGCGGCAAGGCTGTTCCGGTTCAAACCGCAGATAAACCGGCTGATGTTGCGGGCGAAGTGGTTCCACAAGCCCGTACCATCAATTTCCGAAATGTATCGCAAAATGAACTCAATCAAATGGTGAAGGCGGGGAAAATCGAACTTGAGGATGCCTTTATGCTGGTGCCGCCCAATATTGTGAATGAGTATGGCCAGGAGCAAGCGCAAAACTATAAAATGGACCATTTGGGCGCATTAGAGAAATACGCGGGTTTCCTCATAGGCATGGGTGAAGACGCATCACGGGTGGAACAAACGATAATGCGGCTAAAAAAAGTTGATGGTACTGAAATGCCGACAAAACTCGATGTCACAGCCTAGTTTGTTATCCTTGTTCACAACAAACGTTAATATCAGGCATTCTGCGCACGAATACTCCCGGCCTGATCATGGGTTCGACTTCACCCCACCCAAAGGGTGGGGAGTCTTATATACGGTTAGGTTGAAAAACCCTCATTGGCTGGTCACGGCAGCAGTTTCAGGTTCTTTGGTGACAATTTCCTTATCATAGATGCTCTGTGTTTCAAACGGCCAGGCACGGATGCCGCCTTCCAATGAGACTACATCGAATTTATGCTGCTTCATTATAAGGGTGGCGACTGCGCTCCTGGCGCCACCATGGCAATAGGCGATGTATTTCTTGCTTTTATCTAATTCGTGTAAGCGATTCCTCAATTCGTACAATGGAATCAACGTTGCGCCAGGTATGTGATGCTCATCGTATTCTTCGGAATAACGAACGTCGACCAGGCTGTAACCGGTCTCCAGCATGGTTTTAGCGATATTTGGGTGTGCCGTCTGGATCAGTGGAGTACTGATCAATTCATCGAATGCCTGTTTATCCAGAACAAGAAGGCTACCATCCGATGTCATGCGTACGGTTTCACAACGGGTGCTGCCTGAAATCAATGCCTCGGCCCCGAACGCGTCACCATCTTTCAAGTCTGCTGTTTTATGGAGTTGGTCATCATAAATGCCGCGTTGGTATACTTCAGCGGTGCCTGACTTGATCATGTAATAGGCGTCTCCCTGTTCGCCCATACAAATGACTTCCTGCCCCTTTTTGACGTCCTGGTATGTCATGCGTTTAAAAGCCAGTTCGACCGTTTCCAATGGCAGCCGACGGAAAACAAGAGAATTGCGAACCTGATCCAAGAGGTTATGCATTTCCACATCATTGTCTTCCATCATGTGGACGACTTCGTCCCATGAGATCAGTTTATCAAGTAAATCACGATCGGCATGACAGATGATGCTGTCCTGTTTTGCGACCAGCGTACTGGTGCTGGGCGACGGAGGAAGCAGGACAGGGTGCTTGCGGGTTTTGTCGGGCCCGGCAATGGATTTGATGGCACCTGAATAAATCACTTCCAAATGACCCTCAACTACGAAGAGATAGTCATAGCCTTTGCCGCCGGTTATCTGGAATATCTCCCCTTTGCGCATCTCAATGAGGCGAACAATATTCGCTACCTCCGCCAGCCGTTCTGGCGACAGTAATGTGAACGGCTGATAATTTCGTGCCAGGTTTTCCAGTATGCGATCCAATTTAATGCTTTTCATAGGCGAGTCTCTCCGCTCAATGCTGTATCCGATCTGTATATGCTTATAAGAAATTCAAAGGGATTTTCAGGTAATTGACTCCATTGTTTTCCGCTGCGGGCAGAACGCCGGCATTGATGTTCACCTGCAGGCTGGGGAATAACAGACGTGGTGCGGACAGTTCCTTGTCGCGGGCGACAATCTTTCGCACGAACTCCTGTTCACTGATGCCTTCCGGAAGATCCACGTTGCTGCGTTTTGACTCACCTATGCTGGTCAAATACCGGAGCTCACGGCCATTCGGGTAATCGTGGCCTACATATACTCTGGTTTCGTCCGGTAGGGAGTACAGGCGATGTGTGACCGAGCGATACAGGTCCTGTGCGCTACCTCGCGGAAAATCACAGCGTGCGACACCGATATCGGGAATAAACAGTACGTCGCCGGTAAATAATGCATCATTGATTTTGTATGTGTTGCACGCCGGGGTATGCCCTGGTGTGTGCAGTACTTCAATCTTCAGCGTGCCAGCCTCAAGTATGTCGCCATCCTCAAGCAACCGGTCAAACTGGCGACCATCAGTAGGGAAATCCTTATCCAGATTGAAGGCATCTTTAAAGAACTCCTGAACTACAGAGATATTGCGTCCGATGGCGATCACGGAATCGAAACGCGCCTTCAGTTCGTGCGCACCAGTCAGGTGATCGGCGTGGACATGGGTATCCAGTATCCAGTGAACCTTAAGGTCATGCTCCTGAATGAAATGAGCTACCTTGTCGATCGATTCATTAAATGTGCGCCAGGGGGTTGTGTCCAGATCAAGGACGGGATCGATGACTACCGCATCTGAACTCTGCTCGTCGTAAACGATGTAGGTCAGGGTGGATGTACGTTCTTCGTCAAAAAATGCCTGGACTTTCATATGAAATTATCCTCAATTCTGTGGGTGCGCCCATCAGGGCGTATGAACATTGCCGGCTACGGTCCTAATCATGGTCGATACACCGCATGATTTTTAACAGGGGACTGTCTTTACCGGGTTATTGTTTCCAGTCACTTCCCGGAAGTCATTCTCGCTGGTTTCAGGTGGATCGGGTGTTTTGAAGTCATCCTGTGCCCGGCCTGGGTGAAGACTGGGAATCCCGACCTAACACGCGCCTTCATCCGTATCGAGCAATATCCGCGGCACGAATTGTCGACTGGCGAGTCGCGCTTCCATCGAGGTTTTATCAGGATCTATTGAACTCACAACCCCACATCGCTGAACCCGTTATTTGAGCGGCGCTTTTACCATATTCATGCGAGGCGGCCACCTGACCCTGGAGATCATCCACCGTCAACCCCGGCCTGATAATGAAGCGGTCTTCGGCAGGGGCCTCAGTTAATGGGAAGTTTTCGATTAATCCAGCCATTTGAATTTTCTCACTCCTGGGGTGCTGATTCCCGGTGGAACATCCTGTGAATCCTCTTGCCGTGAAGCATGGTTCGCCTGACTTTCTTCTTATAACTCAAGCTATCGGCCGATAAATTATTAGTAAAACAATAAAAACAACTAGATATTATCGATAATGCGAATATAAAATGCAGTCATGGATACGAAAGTCGGACGCTCCTTTTCCGTTCCCGTTTCTCCCGGTGATTTCAGTAGTGGGAAGGAGTGAGTTCATGTCATGTAATCTATCGCTGACGTCCGGATTGGCGTGTTCGAAGATGCTCCTATCAGTACTCTGTTCGTACGCTGGCAGATTGGCATCACCCTGACGTTTTCGTGACACCAATTTCAAAGACATGCCGCCTGGCTCGTATGCGCCGTGGCAGAGCCACGGAAAATGTCGGTATTCACTGGCGTTACTGCCCGTGGTGACCATTTGTCGCTGAGCGGGAATATGATGCAAGCAATTGCTGCTGCACCGCCTCGTATGGAGGCCTTAACCTCAACCTAGAGTACCGCTAAAGGATCTTCCCGCTGAAGGCGATGTGTGAACGGTATGATGTGACCCGGTGTGGTTTCGCGCCTTGTTGCAGCGTAAACAATACTCCACCCCGATTCTGGATGTGATGCACCTGATGGTTGTTGAGGGCTTGTTCAGTGATTGATTCGGATGAATTCTTTAAATTGATTCTTGACACGATTGCGGATCATATCGTCGTTGTCGACAAAGAAGGAAACATACAGTTTGTAAATCACAGCTGGGTCAGCTTCGCTCAAAACAACAGTTGCTTACTGGATGGCAGTTGGGCCGAGATGAATTACCTTGATGTCTGTAATCGATCTGCGGCTATGGGGGATGTGCAAGCGCAGGACGCTGCTGAAGGCATAAGTAAAGTCATCAACTCCGAACTGGATTCATTCTATTTCGAGTACCCGTGTCATAGTCCGGAATCCAAACGATGGTTTATTATGAGGGTTACCCCCTTTCAATTACGGGATACGCGTTATTTCGTCATATCGCATCAAAATATTACTCAGAGGAAACTTGCTGAAGAAGAGCTTTTAAACCAGTCTCGCATGGATGGGCTGACTGATATACCCAATCGCAGATACTTCGATGAATTTCTGAATAGTGAATGGAAGCGTTGTGCGCGTTTGAAAATGCCAATATCACTTGTAAGCATTGATGTGGACTATTTCAAATTATTCAATGATACGTACGGGCATCAGGCGGGGGATGAATGTCTGCAATCAATCGGACAGGTTCTCAAGGATTTTGCCAAGCGGCCAAGCGATCTATGTGCTCGAATCGGTGGCGAGGAATTTTCAATAGTATTGGGCAATACGGACGCAGGGGAATCCATGGATGCTGCCGGTAAAATACTAAATGCTATCAGGGGGGAGAGAATTCCCCACAAAAGCTCACCTATTTCCCCGATAGTAACCGCTAGTATAGGCGTTGCAACGATGTATCCTGACCATGATAAGAGTGAAAAAGAGCTAATAAAATCTGCGGATTCGAGGCTTTACTCGGCTAAGGAAAATGGTCGGAATCAAGTTGTATCCAAAAAAGAGGGATGAGCACGATGTGCCTGACAAGGCGGTTGTCGATGATCTGCCATGTTATGCGCCTCGGGAAAGGTGGGCATGTTGGATAAGATATTGCACGATATCCTGAACATTCGGACAACTATCGATTCCATTGGGGTGTTGGCAATATCTACCACCATGAGTGACGGGTCGGTTGATTCAGAACGCCATGGGTGTCCGCATGGCTTCATTCCAGCCTGGCGACTATCCCGCCGAGCGACAACAAGCTATCCCCTGTTTTGCATCAAACCGTTACTGCCAGCATTATTATTTTCATCCCGTTGATCACATCGGCCTTGCCGCTTTTACCAGACCATATTGCCAGGCCGATTGGCTTTGGCGAGACCCAATCCTGTCGGGGATAATGGAAATGATCCTGGCCGCCTTTTCAGTCGAGCTCGTGATGATAGTTCCAACTGCAGGTCGCTGGCCGAGTGTCGGTGCATGACCGGCAGCTCTGATCCCGTATTAACCCATTAAATCATTCTCTCTCACTCACAGGAGCAGTCAATGTACGGGCCCAACCCGACGAACAAGCACCCCATGACCGGATTCCCTCAGGTCTGTTTCATAAAAAATACAGTACAAAATCCAAACATCATCATTGGAGACTATACGTATTATGATGATCCGGAAGATGCTGAAAATTTCGAGCGTAATGTTCTTTACCACTTTCCGTTTATTGGCGACAAACTTGTTATCGGTAAATTCTGTGCTATCGCGCGTGGCGTCAGGTTTATCATGAATGGAGCCAATCATAAGCTATCCGGGATCTCGACGTACCCGTTCCAGATTTTTGGGAATGGTTGGGAAAAGGTGATGCCTGAGCCCGGGGACCTGCCATACAAGGGGGATACGGTCATAGGGAATGACGTATGGATTGGCTATGATGCGCTCATAATGCCCGGTGTTAAAATCGGAAATGGCGCCATTGTCTCATCGCGTTCAGTGGTGGTTGCTGATATCCCTGCCTATACGGTGGTCGGTGGTAATCCGGCACGCCCCCTCAAGAGCCGCTTTTCTCCAGAAGTGATCAAAACCCTGGAGGAAATTGCGTGGTGGGACTGGCCGGTTGAAAAAATATCGCAATACCTGGAAATTATAGTTGCGGGCGATGTTGAGGTGCTGCGCAGGTGTGCTGAAAGCACCTGATTCCGTACCCGAGTCGAAACTGCTTCAGTTAATCTGTGATGCCGCCTTCCTTGAGCAGGCATCGATATATGAATATGGAGTCATAATGACGCTAACCGAAGGGTCTTCCTTGCTGGCAATTATGGTGATGTTGGCTGCACTCCCGGGCACGAGTGTCGGTCTGGTGGTTGCTCACTCTGTCACGTCTGGATTCAGGAGCGGTCTGGCTGTGGCAATGGGGATTGTCCTTGGTGACTTGATATTTGTTCTGCTGGCTGTTCTTGGATTATCCGTGCTCGCGGAAACGATGGGGGAGCTGTTTGCGCTTGTCAAATACCTGGGCGGTATGTACCTGCTCTGGCTCGGTTTCACTCTGCTGCGTTCCGCCCGGGTTGCACCATCTTCAGTGGGTGGGCAGCGTAGAGGAGGCGGCCTGGTAACGAGTTTCATCTCGGGGCTTGTAATCACACTCGGTGATATGAAGGCCATTTTCTTCTACGCGAGTCTTTTTCCCGTTTTTGTTGACCTGGCAGAACTGCGTTTTATCGACCTGTTCTTTATTATCCTGATTACGGTAGTCGGTGTTGGTGGGGTCAAGACGGTCTATGCTTTTACTGCGAGCAGAATTGCGAAAATGCCGCAAGCAAGAAGGTTTGAACGGGCTGCGAAAACCGCGGCCGGGGGATGCCTGTTAGGCGCAGGCGCTTACCTGTTGGTAAAGGCATAGGCTGGAAATGGCAGGGAGTCTGGAATCAATGTGGATCTCATCGTTCAGCAGGCGCTCGCAGCGTAACAGCCGCTTTGCCGGAATCCGGGGTGACCGCGGGGCAACAGGGTGCGCAAGCCCGGAAGATATAGCCTGCTCTCGTGCGGTATCCCGTTTCTTTCATGGTTCATGTTAGCGCGATGGGTATGCGTATCCTTGTCTGTCTGTGGCTGTACCTGGGACTGTTCGGCTGTGTGCGGGTGCCTGGCGGGTTGGTCGTGGTTGAGAACCTCGACGCGGAGCGTTACCTGGGCACCTGGTACGAAATAGCCCGGCTGGATCACAGTTTCGAGCGTGGTATGAGCCAGGTGACGGCACGTTATACTGCCCGTTCCGATGGTGGTATCGACGTGCTCAACCGTGGGTACCTTGCGGATAAGGGTGAATGGAAAGAGGCCCATGGGCGTGCCTATTTTGTGGGTGACCGTAGCCATGGCCGTCTCAAGGTTTCCTTCTTCGGTCCGTTCTACGGTGGCTACAACATCATTGCCCTGGACCACGAGGAGTATCGGTATTCCCTGGTTGCCGGCCCGAGTCGGGGATTCCTGTGGATCCTGGCGCGCGAGCCCCGGTTGGATGCTGCGACCCTGGATGGATTGCTGAATATCGCCCGCGATGCCGGTTTCGATACCGAGGCCCTGATTTTCGTGGCGCACTGAGGGTGGGGTCGTCCGGATGAATCCGGATGCCTCCACCCAGCCATGCCCTCCAGGCCTGAACTCATTCGGGTAGTGCGGGATTCATGCATTCCGCACCGTGATGGATCGCGGTACAATTCCCCTTTCGAATCTCAATGCCCAGCGGGGTTTTGCATGGCAACAAACAGGGATGATTCCGGCACCAACAAGCGTCTTGACCAGATCGTGGCGGAAGCGCATCGCAATCGTGACCAGCGTGAACAGGATTACCGTGAACGGGCCCTGAAACTGTATCCCTGGGTCTGCGGCCGTTGCAGTCGTGAATTCACCCGCGAGAATCTGCGCGAACTGACCGTGCATCATCGCGATCACAACCACGACAATAACCCCGCTGACGGTAGCAACTGGGAACTGTTGTGTATCTATTGCCACGACAATGAGCACATGCGACATATCGATCAGGTGCGTGGCGCCGGCTATAGTGACAATACAAAACCGGCTACCGCCACCCATAATCCCTTCGCCAGTCTGAAGGATCTACTCAAGCGTGACGACTAGCCGCTCAATCCCGGCCGTCTTCCCTAATGAATCCCGTCTGCTGCGCCTGTTACTGCTGCTGGCAGTGGTGGCATTGGGCGTCGGTCTGTTCGCGCCTGTGGTGACGCTGGAGAAATTCCTGGTTGTCGAGAACACCTTTTCCGTGCTTACCGGGGTGGTGCAGCTGTTGCAGCAGGGAAAATGGCTGTTGTTCCTTGTTATTGGCGGTTTCAGTGTGTTGCTGCCGCTGCTCAAACTGGGTGTGTTGTTTCTCATGCTAAGCCGCCGTGATATCGAGGCTTCGCGACTGCGCCGCTATTTGCACTGGATGCACGAATATGGTCGCTGGTCGATGCTGGATGTGTTCGTGGTGGCGGTGTTGGTGGTGGCCGTAAAGCTGGGGGCCATTGCCAGTGTAGAGATGCGCTACGGCTTGTACGCCTTCGTCATAGCGGTGTTACTGACCATGCTCATCACGGCGCGGGTGGTGCGCTTGAGTGCGTTGCTGGATCAGGGTACATAGCCGGATGTCGTAAACAGACTCGAATTCCCAGTCGTGTATGGCTGCGGTATTCTGTCGGCACGCACTGGGACATATTCCATACCCAGCAGTTGTACCTCATCATGCCAGGGAAACCGGATGCTCGAAACCGCTATTGTCGCCTTCACCACGCTGTTCGCCACGGTTGGTCCCATTGATGTGGCCATGATGTTCGCCGCCCTGACCACGGAGAATTCGCCGGCCAGCCGCCGTTCCATGGCCCTGCGCGGTACCCTGGTGGCTACAGGGGTGTTGCTGTTCTTCGCCCTGTTCGGACATTCCGTGCTGGGACATCTGGGTATTTCCCTGGCCGCGTTGCGTACGGCAGGCGGGATACTGCTGCTGCTCATTGCCATTGATATGGTGTTCGCCCGTTCCTCCGGCGGTGTATCAACCACGGATATTGAAAACCAGGAGGCGGAGGAGAAGGAGGATATCTCGGTATTTCCTCTCGCCACGCCGCTGATTGCCGGACCGGGCGCGATGAGTGCGGTGGTGCTCCTGATGGCCAACAGCGAGGGGCACCCGCAGATGCAGATGGTGGTGCTGGCAATCCTGCTGGTGATGATGCTGATCACATTGGTGATGCTACTGGCGGCCAACCAGATCCAGAGGGTCATCGGCCAGACCGGCTTGCACGTGATCAGCCGGGTGTTCGGGGTGATCCTGTCAGCGCTTGCGGTGCAATTCATATTCGATGGCATCGGCCACAGCGGGCTGTGGCAGATGCTGCAGGCGAACTAGGCGGTTTGGGATGGCCAACGCGCTGGTCTATCAGTTCACATCTTCCATCGGGCGCCATCAGCATCTGCTCTGGCAGTCCGGGGACTCGCTCCCCGGGGGGCTGGAACTGCCATCCTATGATGTGGCACTGGTGCACCGTTTCCCGCGTCGTATCTGGAACCTGGCCACAGCGCCGCGTATCGGTCGCTTCTATCCGAGCCGTCTTCTGCCTGGACGGTTCCCGGTACCGGTGTTTCGTGTGCATGCCTGCGACGGGCAGCAGTTCAGCGCCGATCTGAATCCCCCGATCGCCGCCCTGTCAGGGCAACTGGCGGCGATGGAGACTGCTGAGTTGCCGCCCGGTATTGGCACCACGGCGAGCCTGCTCGCCTGGCCGGGGATGGAGTGCCCGCTGGAAGAAATCGCCACCGATTTCCAGGATCCCGGCGCCTTTGACCGCGAGGACGAGGAACCGGATGATCTGTTTTATCGTGAGCCACGACCGGTGCTGCATGTGGACCGTCTTTGTGCATCCCGCATCGAGCATTGCTATGGCCAGTTGATCACACCGGGCGCACGGGTACTGGACCTGATGAGTGGCTGGGTTTCCCACCTGCCGGGGGGATGCGAGGTTACCGGCCTTGGCATGAATACACAGGAACTGGAACAGAATCCTGCCCTGCAGGAATACCGGGTGCAGGATCTGAATCGTGAGCCGGTACTGCCATTTGCCGACGCAAGTTTTGATGCAGTGGTGAACACGCTGTCCATCGAATACCTCATCCATCCCGATGCCGTGTTGGCCGAGGTATTGCGCGTACTGCGGCCCGGTGGCCGTTGTGTGATCAGTTTTTCCAACCGTTATTTTCCCACCAAGGTGATCGGGCTGTGGGTCAGTCTGCATCCCATGGAACGTCTTGGCTGGACATTGCAAAGGCTGGCTTCGGCCGGCTTTGGCGAACTGACCAGTCACGTGGAGCGGGGCTTGCCGCGACCGGAGGATGATCGCTATGCCGCACAGTTGCCGGAAGCGGACCCCCTGTTCGTGGCATGGGGCACACGGGTGGAGGCCGGGTATGAGTGAGTGGAGGGTACGACAGGCGGATCTTGCGAATCCCGAGCAGGCCGCAGCCTTTGTGCACCTGCTGGATGCCTATGCCCGCGATCCTATGGGCGGCGGTGAACCCCTGAACGATACTGTCAAACAGCGCCTGGTGAGGGATGTGGCGGCCTTTCCCGGTTTCCTGGTACTGATCGCCTATGATGGCGCAATACCTATCGGACTCGCCAATGCCGTGCCCGGATATTCCACCTTTAAGGCCCGGCCGCTGCTGAACCTGCATGACATCGCCGTGCTTCCCGCCTACCGTGGCCGGGGCGTGGCCCAGTCCTTGCTGGGGGCACTGGAAGAGGAAGCGCGGGCGCGGGGTTGCTGCAAGCTGACGCTGGAGGTCTTGAGTGGCAATGCGGCGGCGCAGGAGGCCTACCGGCGCTTTGGTTTCGAACCCTATGTCCTCGACCCGGCGGCGGGCGAGGCGTACTTCTGGCATAAATCACTGGATTGATCCGCATCGATGAAGACTGCAACCACCAGACCGCTCACCCTGCAATTGCCCGTAGCGCAGGACGGTGTCACCGCCATCGAGCTGCTGGCGGATGCCAGTGGCCTGTCCCGCGCGCGGCTCAAGGATGCCATGAACAAGGGAGCGGTTTGGCGCAAGGGCCAACGCGGCGGGCGCAAACGTCTGCGGCGCGCGACTACTGCCCTGCAGCGTGGTGATGTGCTGAGCCTGTATTACGATGCCGGGCTGCTGGAACGGGAGGCGCCGGTCCCTGCCTGTGTCCTGGATCAGCGCCGCTACAGTATCTGGGACAAGCCGGCGGGCATGATGAGCCAGGGCAACGAGTACGGTGATCATTGTTCCCTGCAGCGTTATGTGGAGCGACATTTCACGCCGCCGCGTGAAGTGTTCCTGGTGCATCGGCTGGACCGCGAGGCCTCCGGCCTGGTGTTGCTGGCCCATGACAAAAAGGCCGCGGCGCTGTTCTCCGAGCTGTTTCGCAGCAAGCAGGTGTACAAGCGCTACCGGGTGGAGGTCATCGGCGATCTTGCGGACCCGGGTGAGGGCGTGATCGATTCGCCGCTGGATGGAAAACCGGCACGCAGCCGCTACCGCTGTCTGGCCTATGACCCGATACAGGGTGTTTCACAGCTGGATGTGGAGATCGAAACCGGACGCCTGCACCAGGTCCGCCGTCACCTCGATGCCATTGGTCACCCGGTGATGGGTGACCCACGGTACGGTACGGGCAACAAGAACCGTAGTGGCCTGTGCCTGCGGGCGGTGGAGTTGCGCTTTCCCTGCCCGGTGACCCGGAAGGAAAGACGGGTGGTGGTCGAGCCGCTTCCATGAACGGATGCCGGCATGACAGCCGCATGGTCACCCTGGCACCTGTGGTGCCGGATTCATTCGGAAATCGCTAACGGTATGGTGAAGCAATGAACGAAATCGAAGCCAGGAAAAACGGCCCGCTGCTGTGCAGGGGGGATATTGAAGTCTATGACGCGCAGGGGATCCTGCTGGAAAAATCCGGCGATGTGGCCTTGTGCCGCTGCGGGCTTTCCGACACCAGGCCGTTTTGTGATGGCAGTCACAAGAAGAGTGGTTTCGTGGCGAGTGGCACGGTGCAGGATGAGAAACCGGAGTCGCTGGAGGGCGAGGGCGTGCTGCAGATTACGGTGCGCAGCAATGCCATGCTGGTGGTCAAGGGGCCGATGCGGATTTTCGGCAGCGAGGGCGGGGAGAGCACCCGCAATAAGGCGGCCTTGTGCCGTTGTGGCCATTCCGCCAGAAAGCCTTTCTGCGATGTGAGCCACAAGAAGTGTGGATTCAGGGCGGAGTAGGTTTGTCCAAGGGATTGTCCGAATGAATTGGGGCCTACAGTTTCAGCTGCTTTAGCGCCTCCGCTAACAGTTCCTGTAGCGGAATACGGTTGCTGGGGTGGGCAATGCTGTCGCTACTCCAGAGTCGTTCAATACCCGCCTCATGCAGCTGTCGTTCAGTATCGGCATCGAACAGGGCATGGGTGCAGGCGGCATCGATGCGTGTGACGCCACGTTCCCTCAAGCGTTCAGCGGTACGCATCAGGGTGTGGCCGGTGCTGACCATGTCATCGAGTAACACGGCATGACGTCCAGCATAGGCATATTCAGGTAGCTGTACCCGCACGCGGGTATCGCCTTCCCGGATCTTGTGGGCCACGACATAATCACAGCCGATCTGTTGTGCCGCCTGGCGAACCCATTGCAGCGATTCCTCATCGGGCCCCACCAGTAACGGTTGTTGGCACTGGCCGGCAATGAAATGGCCGATCAGCGGTGCGGCGGAGAGCGCAATGGCCTGGCGGACCGGCACGGCCTCCTGCAGGCGGGATACCCGGTGCAGGTGGGGATCGACGGTGACCAGGGCATCGCAGTGTTGAGCCAGGAAGCGGCCGATGATGGGCTGACTGACCGCCTGACCGGGTGTGAATTCCATATCCTGACGCATGTAGCACAGGTAGGGCGCGACCAGCACAATCCGCTGCACACCCAGCCGCCGTGCCGTTTGTGCAGCCAGCATCAGTTCGATCAGTTTGGCATTGGGATCATCGAGGCTGCGTACCAGGATGACCTGTTCCGGCAGCGAAGCCGGTAGGTGGAGGAGGCTTTCGCGGTCGGGGAAGACGTGTACCTGGATATCCTGGCAGGTCAGGTCCAGTTGCTGTGCCAGCGCCCGGGCCTGCGGTCCGGATTCGGGAAAGGCCAGTACCGTCATCAGGACACCCCGAAGCCGGGGTGAATATCCTGTTCCGTACCCACGGCATAGCCGCTGTTCTGTTCGGCATGACGGCAGGCAAACTGGAAATCGGCGGGGAATTCGGCATGCAGACGATACAGGGGTTCACCCTTGCGCACCGGGTCGCCGAGTTTTTTCAGCAAGTCCACGCCGGCTCCCTTGTCCATGGGGGCGCCGGCGAGATGGGCGATGCGCGCCAGCTGGAAGTTATCGATGGCGGTGACCAGGCCATCGTTCGGGGCATGAATTTCCCGGGTCAGGTGCCCAGGTTGCGCTGGGTGCAACTGTACGCCCTGCACCTCGATGATCTGCTGCATCTTGGTCAGCGCACGGCCTGACTCCAGGATGTCGCGGGCAATGTCGTAGCCATTGCCACCGCGCACATCGGGATCAAACTCCAGGATGCGGCCCGCCAGCTGCAGGGATTTCTGGCGCAGGTCCTTGGGTGCCTCGGGATCGTTTTCCAGCACCTGCATGACATCACGGGCTTCCAGTACCGGGCCGATACCGCGGCCGATGGGCTGGCGGCCGTCGGTGAGCATGACCTCCAGGTGCAGACCGAGCCGATCGCCAACGAACTCGAACAGTTTGCGCAGCGCAAGGGCCTCGCGCATATGCCTCATCTTGGCGGTGGGCCCGATGGGGATGTCGATGATCAGGTGGGTGGAGCCGGCAGCGATCTTCTTGGACAGGATGGAAGCCACCATCTGGCCGGCGGAGTCGATACCCAGCGGCCGCTCCACGGCGATCAGCACGTCGTCCACCGGTGCCAGGTTGGCCGTACCGCCCCAGGCCAGGCAGCCGCGCTGGTGTCGCACGATATCGTGCAGCTGGTTCGGTGTCAGGTCGACATTGGCCAGTACCTCCATGGTGTCGGCTGTGCCGGCGGGGGAGGTGATGGCGCGGCTTGAGGTCTTGGGAATCAGCATGCCATGGGCAGCGATGATGGGCACGATGAGCATCGAGGTGCGATTGCCTGGAATGCCGCCAATGCAGTGTTTGTCCACTACCAGCGCTTCCTTCCAGTCCATGCGCTTGCCGGTTTCCACCATGGCCTGGGTAAGGTATAGCACCTCGTCACGGTCCAGCCCGCCTTCCGCGGAGGCCACCAGAAAGGCGGCCAGCTCCATCTTGGAATAGCGGTTCTCGCACACGTCGTGGGCGATCCCGCGCAGGTCGGTGAGGTCCAGGCGCTCACCGCGGATCTTGCGGCGTACCGCGTCCATGGAGGCCGGTGGCTCGGCATGATCGATCTGGACCTGGGTTGCCTCCGGCAGGCCGAGCTGTTCGAAGGCCTGTTCCGACAGGCCCAGCTGGCAGGCATCGACAATATGGTCGTCGTCCACCACATTCAGTACCGCCAGGATGCGGTGACCATCGGTGCTGATCTCGACCTTGGAAAGTGCCTGGAAACCCTCGGCGCGGTACAGGGCGCAGTCACGGTGCAGGTAGGCGACGTTTTCCCGGTAGGTGTCGATGGCCACCCGCCGCAGGGCCAGCTGGCGGTCGGTGGCCTGGGGGGAGGGCGGTGATACGGATTTCATGTCGTGCCTGCCATGCCAATATTGCGGTTAGTGTACCCTGTCCCGACGATTTTGGTCTGATTCAGGTCAGGTTGAGCGCCTTCAGCGGTTGGTGCTGTAAGGTATAATTAAGCTGGTGCCTGTATGTTGGGATTACCTTGTGAGATTATAAAGGGGTCCACCCGGATGAACTACAGGGTGGTGATGGATCCTGGATGTGGCATAGCATGACTTCAATATTACGTTCCCGTTTCGGTCTGCCGGCGCTGTTTGGCATGATCGCCCTGGTCGTTTTCTTCCTTACCCGGCTGGTACTCGCGGTGGCCACCTGGTCTCAGCTGGATGGTGGCTGGTCGGACTGGGTCGATATGCTGCTGGTCGGGTTTGCCCATGACCTCGCGGTGCTGGCCTATTTCAGCAGCCCTTTTCTGGTCTACCTGGCGCTGTTGCCACAGCGCGCCTACCAGAGCCGATGGCATTACTACCTTGTACTGCTGGGTTTCCTGGCGGCAATCTACGGCCTGCTCTTTACTGCGGTGGCGGAGTGGTTTTTCTGGGAGGAGTTCGGCTCCCGCTTCAATTTTATTTCCGTGGACTATCTCATTTATCGCCGCGAGGTGACTGGCAATATCTACGAATCATATCCCGTCATTCCGATTCTGATTGCCATTGGGGTGATATCCATCGGACTGGTCTGGAGCCTCAGGGGCCGGATTCGCGAAATACTTTCCCAGGCCAGCGAATGGCACCGCCGTATGGCTGCGGCCGCCCTGATGCTGACGATCCCGGTCATGGCCTATACGGTGATCCCGGATAACCTTATGGAGGTCTCCAAAAACCGTTACCTGAATGAACTGTCCGGCAATGGCCTGTACCAGTTCTTCCATGCCTTCAACAACAACGAGCTGGATTACCGCACCTTCTACGCCCTGCGCTCTGAACCGGAAATGTCGGCACGCCTCAAGCAGTTGGTGATCCAGCCTGGCGAACAGCCACTGAGTGATGCCCCCTTCGACCTGCGGCGGACCGTGCTGTCCAGCGCTCCGGAGCAACACCTGAATGTCATGCTGGTGGTGGTGGAGAGCCTGAGCGCCTCGTACCTGGGTGTGTTCGGCAATGAGGATCAGCTGACCCCGAATCTCGATCGGCTCGCCGGGGAAGGCATGTTGTTCACCCGGCTGTACGCCACCGGCACCCGTACCGTGCGTGGCCTGGAAGCGATTTCCCTGTCCATCCCGCCGACCCCGGGGCGCTCTATCGTCAAGCGACCGGATAACGCCGAGCTGTTCAATATCGGGACTCCGTTCCAGGAACATGGCTATGACACCCGGTTCCTGTATGGCGGTTTCGGCTATTTCGATAACATGAACGCCTTTTTTGCCGGCAATGGCTTCCAGGTGGTGGATCGCAACGACATGACGGATGAGGAGATCCGCTTCGCCAACGTGTGGGGTGTGTCCGATCAGGATTTATTCCAGCGGGCAATCCGGGAAGCGGATGATTCCTATGCCGCAGGTCACCCCTTCATGTCGCTGATCATGACCACATCCAATCACCGTCCCTATACCTATCCCGATGGCGTGATCGATATTCCTTCCGGTAGTGGTTACCGGGGTGCAGTGAAGTACACGGATTTTGCGATTGGCGAGTTCATCGACAAGGCACGTCAGCATTCCTGGTTCCGCGATACGGTATTTGTCATCGTGGCGGATCATACCGCCGGGGTGGCGGGCAAGACTTCACTGCCGGTGGATCGCTACCAGATTCCCATGATTGTCTATGCGCCGGAGCATATCCGTCCGCAACGGGTCGAGCATCTTGCCAGTCAGATGGATCTGGCGCCGACCCTGTTGAGCCTGTTGCACTTCCAGTACATGAGTGAGTTTTTCGGTTGCGACATCCTGCATATGGGCCCGGGCAGGGAGCGTGCCCTGCTGGGCAATTATCAGAAACTGGCGTTACTGCAGGATGATCATCTGACAGTGTTGTCGCCAAAGCAGGAAATCGAGGAGATTTTCAATCCGCTGGGAACAGCCAAAACCGTTCCGCTGGGGGTCGATTCTCCCGAGGCTGGTGATGTGGTGGCCTATTACATGGGTGCCGATTATGTATACCGGCACCACCTGAATCATTATTCATTGCCGCATCACGGCCCGTAAGGGCATCCGCAATACCAGGCACGGCCCCCCGTGCGGGTCCGTGTCCGCCAGGTTGAGCGGTACTGGCGGGGCACGTACAATCGCGACCTGGCCATCACCCAATCAGCCGTTTAAACCGTATGCCCTCATACCTTGCCTTCCAGCAGGCCGCCACCGAACTGGTGGAGATCGGCCACCTTGCCTACCAGCGTGGCTGGTTGCCCGCGACCAGCGGCAATCTCTCCTGCCGGCTGGGTGATGGTACTGTTGCCATCACCGTTTCCGGACGCCACAAGGGCCGGCTCAGTCCGGATGACATCATGCGGGTGGATATGAAGGGGCAGGCCATCGATGCGAAGCGGCCGTCCGCTGAAACACTGCTGCATACCCAGTTATATGGGCGCTTTCCCGAGGTGGGGAGCGTGCTGCACACCCATTCGGTAAACGCTACCGTATTGTCCCGTGCCGTGGGCGGTGCCCTGCGGTTCGATGATATGGAGTTGCTCAAGGCCTTTCCGGGTATCGATACCCATGAGGTCGAGGTTTCCCTTCCGGTATTTGCCAACGATCAGGATATGCGGCGCTTGTCCGCACAGGTGGCCAGCTGGCTCGATGGCGAAGTGACGTTACCCGGTTACCTGATTGCCGGGCATGGTCTGTATAGCTGGGGCAGCGGCATCGAGGAGGCAACCCGGCATCTCGAGGCCTTCGAATTTTTATTTGAATGTGAACTGGCAATGAGAAGGATCGGCGCATCATGAGCAGACTGACAATCTATTCCGACCAGGATGGATCAGTGGTGCAGCAATATGTTTCCGGTGAGGACATCAGCCGTGAACTGCAAACCATCGGTGTACGCTTCGAACGCTGGGATGCCGGCACCGAACTGGCGACGGATGCGGACCAGGAAGCGGTACTGGCCGCCTACCGACAGCCGGTGCAGCGCCTGATGGAGGAATATGGTTTCCAGTCTGCGGATGTAGTGAGCCTCCAGCCGGAGCATCCCGACCGTGAAATGTTCCGCAACAAGTTTCTGGCCGAGCATGTTCATAGCGATTTCGAGGTGCGCTTTTTTGTTGCCGGTAGCGGCCTGTTTTTCCTGCATGTGGGGCAGCGGGTATTTGCGGTGCTCTGTGAACAGGGGGACCTGATCAGCGTACCCGCCGATACCCGTCACTGGTTCGACATGGGCACCGCGCCCAGTTTCAAATGCATCCGCCTGTTCACCACTCCCGAAGGCTGGGTGGCGGATTTCACCGGTGACGATATCGCCAGCCGTTTTCCCAGCATGGATGAATACTGCGGAGCCACTGCGTGATCAAGGCCATCGTCACCGATATCGAGGGCACGACCTCCTCGTTATCCTTCGTGAAGGATGAGCTTTTCCCCTATGCCCGCCAACGCATCGCCCATTATGTCTGTGAGCATGCCGGGGAACCGCAGGTGATGGTGCAGGTGCAACAGGTGCGTACCCTGATGGTGGAGGAGCAAGGGCTGGTGGTGGCGGACATCAGCCTGGATCAGGTCGGCCGGCAACTGGAGCGCTGGATCGACGAGGATCGCAAGATCACGGCGCTCAAATCCCTGCAGGGAATGATCTGGGAGACAGGGTATCGGAACGGCGACTTTTTCGGTCACCTCTACCCCGATGCCGAAGCGGCACTCCGCCGCTGGCATGCAGCAGGGATCGCGCTGTATGTGTATTCCTCCGGCTCCATTTATGCGCAGAAGCTGTTGTTTGGCCATACCCGTTACGGTGATCTGACCCCCTTGTTCAAGGGTTACTTCGATACCACTACCGGCGCCAAACAGGAAGCGGACGCCTATCGCCGTATCGTCGCGACCATCGGCCTTCCGGCACAGGAAACACTGTTCCTGTCGGATATCGAGGCGGAACTGGATGCGGCGCGAGCGGCGGGGATGCAGACCTGCTGGCTGGTACGGGAAGGGGTGCTGTCCACGTCGGCGGCGCATCGACAGGTGCGGGATTTCACTGCTATCAGCCTATAGGGCGTGGGGGTGCGCCCGTAGGTCCGAATTTATTCAGACAGGGTATTCTCCGGGTACAGGTATTGTAATGAACAACAATAAAGCCTGTCGGATAGCACGTTACTAACCATATGATTTATCCATAATCTCAACTGCTTCTGTTGTTCTGAAGTCTGTGGGGACCAATCAAACTTTCCGAGAGCGCGATCGTATATTCGAGGTTTCTTAAGGTCGGTTATCGGCACAATCGGGGCATTGAGCAATTACTTATAAATTCGCCTGTTTTACGACAGCAATCGACCCATACCGTCCTCTCGCCAACTGTAAATTATTGTGACGATTAGGCTATGAAAAAAAGACATTTATTATCAAATACTTTACACCTCAGTAATCGAGGAATTTCTATATATTGGCTATTTGCATGAAAAAATTCGGTATATTAGTTAGCCACTATTACGGCATAAATATTGCTTACACATTTAGTATAAACAAGAACACCTAATGATGGCTTAGGTTAGAGAGGGTGTTTATATTTCCTATATTTGCATAGAAATTTATATCAATAACAACCAGAGGATTATAAAAATGAGAAAAATCGGCAGGAAAATCGTCAAGGTGGCTTGTATTGCCGTGGCCATTACCGTGTCGGCCAGTACCGGGGCAGCCACGATGGTGAGGAGTGGTATCACCATGCAGGGAATTACCGAGGTCAATGTTGAGGGTTATGGCCTGTACGATGCGACCTTCAGCAATACCTGGCAGGGCGAGACCTACAGTCAGGATTTTACCATCGCCGCGACCAATGCATTATTCAATCTGTTTTCGCCCGGGGGGGAATTCCAGCTGACCTACTGGGACGGGACTCCCGAAGTCACGGAAGGTTGTGAATCCCATCCGAACTGCCAGTGGCTGACACCCTATGAACTTGTCCACTTCTCGTCAGATTCGGTGCATGGGCCAGCATTTGCAAACTGGGCTACCGACAGTTACGACACAGTCGTGGCGTCGCTCTACGCGAATCCGCAAACCGACTACACAGGAATAACTCATGTCTCATGGGCGGTCTCCTCGGTGCCGGTTCCAGCTGCGGTATGGCTATTCGGCTCAGGCCTTATAGGTTTAATCGGTGTTGCAAGACGTAAAAAATCATAACGATTAAATGTTAATCAAACGCGGCTTCTTCGGAAGCCGTTTTTGTTTGTAGCGAAGGTCGCTTATGCCCGATAGTTGCCGATCAGGAACCATGCTTCGGTGGGAATTCATTTGTTTCCTAATGCCCACTAACGGCACAAAGCTGTCCTTACTCAGCTGCTAATTCGGATTCAAAATCCGGCTCTCGCAGGGTCTTTGCCCTTAAACAAACTTAGCGTCCGACGGATTATATTCCCGCCTGACGGACCTGACTGTTTCTTATCAATTGTCCGAATAAATTCGGACCTGCAGTTGCCAACAAGCCGCTTATGCCTCGGGCAGATGATCCATCTTCACGTAGGTCCAGCCTTCCATGACCCGGTTGACGATGTGATCCACCGCGGTCTGGCCGGCTTCCACTTCCTTGAGTAATTCTGGATTGACACCCTGGCGGCGCAGGTTGCGAATGGAATTCATACAGGCGAAGAAATGCAGGTTTTTGTAGGTCGCCATCATTTCCATTACCTTGTGCTCGTACGGTGACATGCCCGGGCGCAACAGATCGAGACCGCCGGCATTGGTGACGACTTCCACCATGGCGTCTCCGGCATGTTCCTTGAGGTAGCTTTCTGCGTAGGCGAGGGTGGCGGAGAAGCGTTCGGGATCGGATTCGCCTATGTGCAGTATCAGCTTGTTGGGTTGCTGGTGGTCCATCACTGCCGCAGCCTGGCTGCTCCATAGTGGTGCCGACTTATAACCCAGTATGCCTACGCCGAAGCACAGGGCCAGCACCAGGAATGATGCTGCGACGCCATAGGCCTGTATCCAGCGGTTTTGCACCTGGATGGCCTTCTGCTGCACGGGCGGTTCGGCACCGGCGAAGGCCAGGCGCACCATTTCCTTGGTACGGCGCAGACGCACAACCCGTTCCTGCAGGCGGCTGTCCTGCTGCATTGCGACACGGATGGACTGCTGTGTAACGTTATCGAGTTCGCCATCGATAAAGGTGTGCAGTAATTCGTCACTGAATGTTTCGCTGTTACTCATCTCATTTCACTCTTCGAAGATGACCTTTCTGAAGACCAATTCCCGGCTCCATCTCCTCCAGTGCGGATTGCAGGGCCTTTCTGGCCCGGTGCAGGCGGCTCATGACCGTGCCGATCGGGATATCCAGAATAGTGGCTACCTCACAATAGGCGAAGCCCTCCAGATCCACCAGGGCAACGACCTGGCGTTGTTCGACGGCCAGGTCGGCAACGGCACAGCGGACACGGGTGACGATCTCCAGCGAATGGATCGCGGATTCCGTATCCCGCCCATCCTGCTGCAGTTCGTCATCATATTCACACTCATTCCGCCGGCGCCGCAGGTGCTGGCGCCAGGCATTGTTCAAGATGCTGTATAACCAGGCATTTAACCGCTCCTGTTCACGCAGCTGATGACAGCGCTGGATGGCCATGGTCATGGTCTCCTGCACCAGGTCATCGGCAAGCATCTCACTCCCACACCATGCCAGGGCAACCTTGTAGAGACGAGTACGTGACTCGGCAATCCGGTTGCGCAGGGCATAACTGCTGCAAAGGCGACCTATTATTTTCATAGTACCCATCTAGATGCAGCATCTGCGGGTTTTATTCTCGAATTCCCAAAAAAAAATCATTTTGGCCAGGGTGCCGGTTGTCCAGGAATAATTTCCGGCGAGCGGGACTCTACTGGGGCGGACACACCAAGGTGTTCGTTACCGCTGAATGATCGTAATTCGAGGAGTCATTATGTTGAAAAACCACCCACCGTTGCTGCAATGGTTTCTGGCACTGCTACTGCTCTCCCTGTGCGGGACTGCTGCGGCTGCCGAGGAATCCGCCGCCAAGCCCTTCGTCCAGAAAAAAATCGTGCTGCAGATCAGTGATCCTGATCCCTTCAAACAGACACTGGTACTGAATGTCGCCGGAAATATCATCAAGCATTACGGTCCCGATGTCGTGGATATCGAGATCGTGGCATTCGGTCCCGGACTACGTTTGCTGCTGGCGGATAATTCCAATGCCGATCGTATCGACCGCCTGGCCAATGACAGCGGCGTGCGTTTTGCTGCCTGCGAAAACACCCTCACCAATTTCACCAAACAACTCGGTCATGAACCCGCACTGAGCCCGCATGCGACCCATGTATCCGCAGGCGTGGTCCGCATTCTGGATCTGACCGAGCAGGGTTATACGCTGATCAAACCATAAAACATGGCGCAAGCACACACTGGAGGATTACCTATGCAAGTACTGAATACATTCAAGCTCGGCGCCGTGATGGCGGGCGTTATGATAGCGGGCCAGGCGTCGGCATCCAATTGGCTGATGCTGCAGGGCACTGAGCCGGCGGGTTCGTCGGAGGTGGCCAAATTGTGGGGCTTCATTCAGCCGGAATACCAGGCCACCGATGGCACTAAACTCAAGGCCGGCCCCTGGAGCGGTCAGGATGCGATCTTCAACCAGATTGGTCCCGACCTGGATACCGAATCCCAGTTCAATATCCGTCGTGCCCGTATCGGGGTGCGTGGGGTCGGTTTCCCGCTGGACAGCAACGTGAACTATTTCTTCCTGGCGGAAGCCGGTAATAACGGCATTACCAAGGGTGATGGCGGTGGTGTGAAGATTACCGATGCCAGCGTGACCTTCAGTCATATTCCGGGGGCGCGGGTGCGCGTGGGGCAGTTCAAGTATCCCGGCTCGGAAGAGGGACTGCAGGCCATCCATGTCTTTGACTATATCAATTTCACCAATGTGACCAATGGTCTGTTGCTGGAGCGCTATTTTGATGGCGACGGCTCCGATACCCAGTCGGCCAACAGCCCCAATGGATCGGTCGGCGCCTTCCGTGATGTGGGGGTGCAGGTGTTCGATACCTTCAAGCGCAATGACTGGGAACACAGCTATGCATTGATGGTGGGTAACGGCAACGGTATCGCCCGTGGTGATAATGATGACAACAAGGATGTCTATGCATACTGGTCATCGGAAAAGGTCTTCGGCGGCAAGGGCGGGCGTCGTGAGGGATGGAAGATGTTCATCTGGAGTCAGCAGGGCAAGCGTACCCTGACCCTGCCTACGGAACAGGAGTTCGATCGTGATCGCTGGGGTCTTGGTACCACCCTGCGCAAGGACAAGTACCGGGCCGCATTCGAGTACATCAAGGCGGACGGCATGATCGTCAACGGTACCGATGGCGGTGCAGTGGCCGGTAGTCGTAATAATGCCGATACTGCTACCGCATCCTGGAACGTGGCAACCGATGGTGAAGCCGATGGCTGGTATGCCCATTTCGGGTATGCCGTCACCCCGAAATGGGAACTGGACCTGCGTTACGACGTCCTCAACCGGGTGACCGATGTGTCCGCGAATGAACGCCAGTTCGATACCTGGACCCTGGGTGCCCAGTACTTCCTCAACAAGAAGACCCGGGTGATCTTCAACTATGAGATCCGCGATGCGGAAGCACCCAATCTGCCGGGTAGCGCGGTGCCCAACCAGATCCTGGATGGCATCGACAACCGGGTGGCGCTGCAGGTGCTGGCGATATTCTGATACGGGTCTGAAAGGCCGTCTTCGCCAGGGATGGCGGAGCGGTTTTTTTCCGCTTAGTAGCGATTCACGTTGCTGACGTCTTCCACGAAGCCGGAATCGGCAAATGGCTCATCCGGTGCGAATTTCGCCACCACAAAAAAAATCAGTCCCGTGATGACAATGGCCACCGTAGCCGTGATGGCATTTTTCAGGTTCTGTTTTTGCCTGGAGGTTCGTTTCATAAGCGTGATGGTTCTATTTCTGGTTACAACGGTCTGCGGATCGGGAAATAACCCGATGCGCGCGGCTTACTAGTAGGTATCGGACGCCAGGCTGAAAATATTAGCGAAATCGCACGTAGTGCAAAACGTATTTATAAACAATATGTTATTGATTTTCTTCGGCGACCAGGTCGTGTTCGTCGGCACCGGTCACCGTGACCGACAGCAGGTCGCCCGGCGCGGCCTCTGATCTTCCCTCGATATACACCAGCCCATCGATCTCGGGGGCATCGGCGCTGCTGCGGGCAATGACCCCGTCTTCGCCAACCTCGTCCACCATCACCGTCAACCGTCGGCCAATCTTCTGTTGAAGTTTGGCAGCGCTGATCTGTGCCTGTTTTTCCATGAACCGTTCCAGGCGTTCCTGCTTGAGGGTCTCCGGCACCGGGCCTGGCAGTGCATTGGCGGCGGCACCTTCGACAGCCGAGTAGGCAAAGCAACCCACGCGGTCGAGCTGGGCCTCGTCGAGAAAGTCCAGCAGCTGTTCGAAGTCCTGTTCCGTCTCGCCAGGAAAACCGACGATGAAGGTACTGCGCAGGGTGAGGTCGGGACAGGTCTCGCGCCAGCGGCGAATCCGTTCCAGGGTGTTCTCGCTGTGGGCGGGACGGCGCATGGCCTTGAGGATGGTCGGACTGGCATGCTGAAAGGGGATGTCCAGATAGGGCAGAATCCTGCCTTGTGCCATGAGCGGGATCACCTCATCCACGTGTGGATAAGGATAGACGTAATGCAGCCGCACCCAGACCCCAAGGTCGCCCAGTGCCCGGGCCAGGTCGAGGAAGCGGGTCCTGACCGGCTTGCCGCCCCAGAAACCAGTCTGGTATTTCACGTCCACGCCGTAGGCGCTGGTATCCTGGGAAATGACCAGCAGTTCCTTAACCCCCGCCTGCACCAGGTTTTCGGCCTCCTGCATGACCTCGCCGATGGGACGGCTCACCAGGTCGCCGCGCAGGGCAGGAATAATGCAGAAGCGACAGCGGTGATTGCAGCCCTCGGAGATCTTCAGATAGGCGTAGTGCTTTGGGGTCAACTTGATGCCCTGGGGCGGGATCAGGCTGGTGTAGGGGTCATGTTCCGGCGGCAGATGCTGATGCACGGCGGCCATGACCTCCTGCAGGGCATGGGGGCCGGTTACCGCCAGTACCTGCGGATGGGTCTGCTGCACGATGTCACCCTTGGCGCCGAGGCAGCCGGTGACGATCACCTTGCCGTTTTCGGCCAGGGCCTCGCCGATGGCGTCCAGGGATTCCTCCACCGCCGCATCGATGAAACCGCAGGTATTGACCACTACCAGATCGGCCTGCTCGTAGCTGGGGCTGATCTGATAACCCTCGGCGCGCAACTGGGTGAGGATCTGTTCCGAATCCACCAGCGCCTTGGGACAGCCGAGGCTGACGAAGCCGACCTTTTTTTCCGTGTTGTTCATGTGCTGCTGTGTACCTACCGAAGGAGTCAGGGGATGTTCACACCAAAGTGCGCGAAGCATTATGGATATTGGGTAAGGAGTCCCCGGTCAATTCGTCATGCTGGACTTGATCCGACATCCGGTCCAGGAGGATTCCGGCCGGAGCCGGAATGACGGGCAGGAAATCAATCGGAGATGCCTTGAAAAATTTGCGTCCTTCACACCCTTTGGTGTGAAAAGGGTTTTCGGGTTTCCCGTAACCAGTCTACATGCCGTTCTTGAATTTCGGGTCGAAGGTCTTGCCACTGGCGCGCACCTCCCGCAGGGCCGTAGCGTATTCTTTCAGGATGCCCAGGGCAAAGGGAATGCGCTCGCGAAAATATTCATCGGCAATGGCATTGTTTTCGTCATGTTCGTTGAGGACCGCTTCGACGTTGCGCACGATGAGTTGTTCCGGGATGTAGCAGATACGGTTGTTTTTGTAGCTGCTCATGCGCAGCTCGGCGATAGGGTAGGCACCGCCATCGCCGCTGGAGATAGAGCACAGCAGGCCGGGTTTGTGTGCGAGCTCGCCTTTGCCCCACATCAAGAAGAAATTCTTCAGCCCCGACGGCACCATGCCGTGCCACTCCGGGCTGATCACCACGAAGCCATCGCTCTCAGCCAGCTCCTCGGAGATGGGTTGCAGGCGTTCCTTCCAGGCAGGGTCACCGTCCCAGATACCCTCATCCCAGAGCGGCAGCGGGAAATCCGCCAGGTCCAGGTAGTACACCTCGTCACACAGCTTCTGCTCCAGCAGGGTTTTTTCGATATACCGGCCGACCTTGTCGCTTTGCGATGGGCGGCGGTGGCTGCCGCAGATAATGCTGAATTTCATGTGTTCGGTAACCCTGTATGCGAATTCGCAGGGAATTGTACCGGAAAGGCGCAGGGGCGTCCCGAAGCGCGGCGAATATCCTGATAGACCCTGGGTGATCCCGGCGGGATAATCAGGGCTTGTTCCCCCTGATCCAATCGGCGCTGTTGTGCCTGAAAAAGCGCCAATCAAGGCGCGAGGAGAGAAGTTTGGTGATACCAAATGAACGAGGAGCCACGCGCAGTGGCGCTTTTTCAGGCACAACCCGAAGGGCTGGGCCTCTGTTTCGGCCCAGCGGCGTTATCATTCGTTCCTGTAGAATGACTACCCCTCGCTCATTCTGTCTTGCTGGACGAAAACAGAGGCCCGGCAGAGCCGATTGGATCAGGGTGAGCAGGCCCTAGAATATGAGCCCTGAATTCATCGATCCGGAAACCCTGTCCCGCCTGCGCGAGCGGGTGGCGGCCCATCACCTGGAGTTGCGCCTGGGCATCGAACTGGTGGCCGCGCCACGGGTCTTCGGTCAGGGCCGCACCTTCTTCCACCCGGAAAACTGGTATTCCTTTCATCGCCTGCTGCGCGCCGGGCTGCGGCTTACCGGGCTGCACGGACGCGCACAACGCAACGCACGCCGTATTCAGTTGCACCACAACGAAGTGCGGATCCCGCACCTGCCAGCGGCCCTGGAGGGTTACCGGTTGCTGCACATCACCGATCTGCACCTGGACATGGCCGAGGATATGCCCCACGCCCTGATCGAAGCGGTGCAGGAGCTGGACTACGATGTCTGTGTGCTCACCGGTGATTACCGGGTGCGCACCTATGGACCCTATGCCGCGGCCGTCGATGGCCTGCGCCGGGTCCGGCTGCACCTGCAGGACAAGGTGTACGCGATCCTCGGTAATCACGACAGCCTGCGCATGATGCCGGATATGGAGGCCGCCGGGATTGAGGTGCTGCTCAACGAACATGTGGCGCTGGAACGTGGTGATGGGCGCTTATACCTGGCTGGTATCGATGATCCCCATTACTACCGGGCGGATAACCTCGAAAAGGCTGCCGGCGCGATTCCCCGCGGGGCGGTTTCGGTTCTGCTGTCCCATTCGCCGGAGATCTATCGCCAGGCCGCCCACAGTGGCTTCGATCTCATGCTGTCCGGCCATACCCATGGCGGGCAGATCTGCCTGCCGGGCGGGATGCCGATTATCTGCAATGCCAATGCGCCGCGTGCGTTCTGCTCCGGGGCCTGGCGCTTCAATGGTATGCAGGGTTACACCTCGCGGGGCTCCGGCGTGTCCATCGTCGATGCACGTTTCAACTGCCCGCCGGAGATCACCCTGCACCGGCTGACGTGCGGCCCGGAATCTTAGTGCCGCGTCAGTAGGGCCGCTTGCGGATGTGCAGGGCATAGAGGATGCGCGACAGGCCGAGTTCCAGTACAAAAAAGGCACCGACCAGGACCACCAGATCCCGTTGTACCAGTTCCAGGGCGGGGCCGACCAGCAGCAGGGGCAGCAGGGATTCGGGAATCTGGTCCAGTCCCAGGGCCTGACCACTGGCAGCAATGTCGAGCCGGCGTTTGATAAAGCTCGACAGCAGATCACCGGCCATGGCACCAAGGACGATATACAGGCCCAATCTCGCCTCCAGGCCCAGCAGCATGGCCAGCGGCACGGTGATGACGACTGCACTGAGCAGGCCGCGCCAGGTTTTCGAAGGGCCGAACCAGGGGCGCTGGTCCCAGGCACAATGCCCTGCATCGATGGCCCGCGACCAGCGCCCACCCAGCAGTTTGCCGGCCAGGATCGGGGTACCGTTGGCGGTAATGAGCAATAGCAGTAATTGCAGGTCGAGCAGATAATGATTCATGGTGTGACCATACCCGTGATGAACGGAAGCATATGAGGCAGCCGGGGTGTGGGCAAGGGCGTAATTGCTTTGCCCGCATCCGTGCGGCGATGAACGGAGGATTCCAATGAAAGCGATACAGATGCAGGCCAGTGGCGGGCCGGAACAACTACAACTGGTGGATATCGACGAGCCGGAACTGCAGCATCCACACCAGGTAAAGGTGCGAATGCAGGCGGCCGGCGTGAATCCTGTCGATACCAAGCTGCGCGCCCGTGGCGTGTTTTTCCCCGATGCACTACCGGCGATTCTCGGTTGTGACGGCAGTGGCGTGGTGGTCGAAACCGGGAGTGCGGTGACACGCCTGCAAGTTGGGGACCCGGTCTGGTTCTGCAATGGTGGTCTGGGGAGGGAGCCCGGCAATTACGCAGAGTACTGCCTGCTGGACGAGGCGGTCGCCCGTCACAAGCCCGCAGCGCTGAGTTTTCATCAGGCGGCCGCAGCACCGCTGGTATTGATCACTGCCTGGGAGGCGCTCTACGACCGGGCTCGGCTGCAGGCCGGGCAGACGGTATTGATCCATGGTGGTAGCGGCGGCGTGGGCCATGTCGCCGTGCAACTCGCCAAACTGCGCGGCGCGCGTGTGTGCGCCACCGTGGGCAGCGACGAAAAGGCTGCCTGGGTGCGCTCACTCGGCGCCGATCTGGTGATCAATTACCAGGAACAGGATTTTGTGCCGGCGGTGCTGGAATGGACCGCCGGGTGCGGCGTGGATGTGGCACTGGATATCATGGGTGGTGCGGTATTCGAGCACAGTTGTTCCGCTGTCGCCCATTACGGCGACCTGATTACCGTGCTGGAGCCGGGGCCGGACGTGGACTGGAAGGAGGCGCGGATGCGCAATCTGCGCATCGGTTTTGAGCTCATGTTGACACCGATGTTGCGCGACCTGCCCGAGGCCCGTGCCCATCAGGGCGGGATACTCGATCAGTGTGCACAGTGGTGCGATGAGGGGCGCTTGCAGGTCGAGGTTAGCCAGGTGTTTCCCCTGAGTGAGGCGGCAGAGGCCCACCGCGCCATCGAATCCGGGCATACCCGGGGCAAGCTGGTGTTGGACATGACGGAGTGAGGGATGGGCTGCAAGGGCGGGGTGGACTTATGGCCACGGATGGACACGGAATAAACCGATAATCCTTATGGGGCATTTGGTAGCTGCGAATTTATTCGCATTGCCAGCAAAATATATGGCTGCCCCAACAATTGAATCCATCCCTCCCATAAGACAAGAAGGCGATTTATACCAAGCTCAAATCGCTGTAGAGGTGGCAATGCGAATAAATTCGCACCTGCAGCTGCAGTACTCTTTTATCCGTGTTCAGCTTATTGAAACAGCTGCTTGTTGATCAGGAAATGCACCCAGATGCTGGCGGCATAGCCCAGCGCGATGGCCCAGGTCCATTTCAGATGGGCGAAAAAGGTGTAGATGCCGCGGGCCTGGCCCATGACGGCCACGCCGGCTGCGGAGCCGACGGAGAGCAGGGAGCCACCTACGCCGGCGGTAAGGGTTACCAGCAGCCACTGACCGAGTTCCATCTGCGGTTGCATGGCCAGCACCGCGAACATCACCGGAATGTTGTCTACCACAGCGGACAACAGGCCCACCATGATATTGGCATTGGTGGCCCCCATCTCCCCGTACATGATTGTCGAGGTCAACTGCAGATAGCCGAGGGTGCCCAGCCCGCCGACGCAGAGAATGATGCCATAGAAGAACATCAGTGTGTCCCATTCGGCCCGCTTCATACTGATGAAAATATCGAAGGGCTTGCGGCGTGGCTTGTAATGGGACAGCAGATTATTGTCGGTGAGCTGGTTTTCCATGGCGAACATCTCGGGCCCGTTGATATGCGGAGCACGTCCGGATAACTCATCACGACGCAGCACATAGCCGTACATCTTCAGCAGACCCAGGCCGGTCATCATCCCCAGTACCGGGGGCAGGTGCAGGAAGTTATGCGCCGACACCGCCATGATGATGGTGAATATGAACAACCCTACCACCACCAGTGCTCCCTGGCGCAGGATGGCCTGCTGCTGCAGGCCCTCAGGCTTGCCTTTGGGTATCGTCAGGCTGAGGATCAGCGCGGGCACCAGCCAGTTCACCACCGAGGGGATGAACAGGGCAAAGAACTGTTCGAACTGCACCAGTCCCTTCTGCCAGACCATCAGGGTGGTGATGTCACCAAAGGGGCTGAAGGCCCCGCCGGCATTGGCGGCCACCACGACATTGATACAGCCCACCGCCACAAAGGCGTGGTTACTGCCACCGACGGCCATCAGCACCGTGGCCATCAGCAGGGCGGTAGTGAGGTTGTCGGCGACCGGGGAGATGAAGAAGGCCAGCAGGCCGGTGAGCCAGAAGATGGTCCGCAGGGAAAAGCCCTGGGAGACCAGCCAGGCCCGCAACATGTCGAACACGCCGCGTTCATCCATGGTGTTGATATAGGTCATCGCCGCCAGCAGGAACAGGAACAGCTCGGCGAACTCCAGCAGGTTATGACGCACGGCGATTTCTGCAGTATGCGTATCCCCGTGCTGGCTGTAGGCAATGGCCACGATGGCCCAGATGATCCCGGCGGCGAAGAGCACCGGTTTTGACTTGCGCAGGTGAATGGTCTCTTCGCCAATCACCATTATGTAGGCCACCACAAACAGGGCGAGGGCGGTATAGCCCGCCCAGTGCTGGGTGAAATCGATGAGATGCATGCTTTCCGCAGCTACCGCAAAGCCCGGGAATACGGACAGCAATACGCCCAGCCAGCGGGTTTGAATGCGTGTGGTCATGCTGAAGATCTCTCTGGTCGGCCGTGGATGCGCAATGGAACAAAATAGCCCACAAAACAGGGTATTTGCAAATACTACTTCGGCTGGTTGTAGCGGCCCGGAGAGAGCGGGCTTGAGGTGTGCGGTTAGGCCAGCCTAGCCTACCTGATCCAGCACTCGGCGCCGGAATGTTGCACCCAGCCGGGTGGCGATATCGGCGCACGCCTCGATGTCGACACCGGGCAGTCCGTCGATGGCGGTGACGGTCACCTGGGGAATATGGTCGACGGCCCGGCGAATGAAATCCAGCACGGCGGGATAGCTGCCATCCCATTTAGGGCGGCAGTGTTCATTGTAGAGGCTTTCGTTCTGGGCATTGAGTGATATGGAGACGGCATTCACCCTGTCTTCCAGCATGGGGGTGATGTCCCGCCGGTGATATAGGTTGCCGAGCCCGTCGGTATTGAGGCGCACCGGTTTGCCATAGCGGTTCATGGCTTCGCTGACGCGCAGCAGGGTGTTGAGGCGCTGGGTGGGCTCGCCCAGCCCGCAGAAGACGATTTCTTGTACCTCGCGTGGGTTGCCGATGGCCTCCAGTACCCGGTCGGTAGCAGGTGCGGTCCGCAGCCGCAGATTGTAGGACTGTACATCCCAGCGCCCGTTGAATTTGGGGCAGAAGCGGCAGCGTAGATTGCATGTCGACGTGATGTTGAGGTAGCGGTTGCCGCGGATGTCGTAGGCTATGGTCTCAGGGGTGCACGCAGGCTGCATGACAAGGCTCCGAAATGACGGGATTCTGGCTAGATTCCCATGGATACCCCTTGCCGCATATGACCCCGGTCAAGTGGGGGATGAAATAGTCCTCACCACCCGGGTGTGTTACAGCAAAGCCCAATACGTGGCCTGGGCGGTTTGCCTGGGCTCATGGCGAGGCAGGTATGGGGCGTATCGACTATGGTGCGGGATGGACGTATTCCCGCATTCAGCTTTCGGAAACCAGGGCCGCTAGGGATGGCGTAGATGAATGGCTATCGGCAGTGGAGGTGATCAGAATGAACGCAGGAACCGTGGGGCTGGATGAGGAAATCAGTAAATGGGATGTCGCCCTGGAATCGCTGGCACGTGAAGAATGCCGCAAGACCGGGCATGCCCTGCAGCTGGAGGATTTCCGGCGTCTGGCCAGGGATTATGAGGCACGCCTGGACGACATCATGGTAACCATGTTTGAACTCGTTATTCAGGGCCAATGGCGCTACCGGGATGAACAGGGTGTCGAACAGCCGTTTGAGCGTGAGACGCTGGATGCGTTATATGTAAACCGCCGTTTGCGGGATGAGGACCTGACGCGTTTTTCCGGCAGTTGGGAGCCGCGGGAGTGACTACTGCCGATTGGCACGGATAGATATAACTTTAAAAGCCGCCTGGCCGGCTTACTCTGCCCGCATGGCATCCACCACCGGCAGGCGTGCCGCATGCCGTGCCGGCAGCACGCCTGCCAGCAGGCCGATAAGGCTGGCCAGCGCCAGCGCCAGCCCCACGTAAGACCAGGGAGTGAACACCGGCAGTGCCGGAAACAGGTGGTGCAACAGCAAGGCGCCGCCAACTCCTAACCCGATACCGGCCAGCCCACCGAGGGTGGCGAGTACCACTGCTTCGCCGAGAAACAGCGCCGAGACCTGGCGTCGGCTGGCCCCCAGGGCACGCAGCAGACCCACCTCCGAAGTGCGTTCCGCCACGGCGATGGTCATGATGGTGAGGATGCCGACCCCGCCCACCAGTAGCGAGATGCTGCCCAGCAGGCCCACGGCCATGGTGAGCACGTCGAGGATCGAACCCAGCACGTCGAGCATCTGCTGCTGGGTGGTGATGGTGACATCATCGCGTCCGTGGCGGGCGGTGAGCACCCGGCGCAGACTGTTGACCACTTCCTCCTCGTTGGCACCCTCCTGGTACAACACATCGATTTCCATCAGGCCCTCGCGGTTGAACAACTGCAGGGCACGCGCGGTGGGAATATACAGGGCATCATCGAGATCGAAGCCCAGCACCTGGCCCTTGGAGGCCATCAGACCCACGATGCGGTACTGGTCGCCACCGATACGGATACGGGCGCCGAGGGGATTGGTGTTGCCGAACAGCTCCTGGCGCAGGCGACTGCCCAGCACCGCAAAGGCACGCGGTGCCTCGGCCTCGCCGGCCGGCAGGAACTGCCCGGCGGCCACTTCAAAGGTGAAGGCATCGGGGAAGGCGGCACCGACCCCGTACACCGCGCTGCGCCGGGTGCGGCCCTCGGCCTTGATGGCGGCGGTGCCCGATGTGACCGGTACCACGGCCTTTATATAGGGCAGCCGTTCCAGGGCCCGGGCATCCTCGATGGTCAGGGGACGTTCGCTGCCGAATACTCCAACGGCAGCACCATGGGTGGTGGTCTTGCCGGGATTGATGCCGATGATGTGGGTGCCGAACTGGGTGAACTCCTTGAGTACGAACACATGAATGCCTTCGCCAATGGAAGTGAGCAGTACCACGGCGGCGATCCCCACGGCGATACCGGAGGCGGTGAGCTGGCTGCGCAGGCGCTGGCTCACCAGGCTGCTGAATATGAAGCGCAGGGCATCATGCCAGGCCATGTCAGCGCCTCGACAGGGCCAGGACGGGATCGAGCCGTGCCGCCTGGCGGGCGGGCAGCAGCGCGAACAGGGTGCCGGTGGTCAGTGCCATCCCCGTGGCAGCCAGTATGGCCCAGGCCGGTGCCACGAAGGTGAGGTTGGGGTAGGCGGCCTGCAATGCCTGGCTGCCGGCCCAGCCGAGCAGCAATCCTGCCGAGGCACCCAGCAGGGAGAGCAGGGCGGCCTCGGTGAGAAACAGGCCGAGGATGCTATGACGTGGCGCGCCCATGGCTTTCAACAGACCGATTTCAGCCGTGCGCTGGTGAATGGCCACCAGCATGATGTTCATCACCAGGATGCCCGCCACGGCAAGACTGATGGCACCGATGCCGGCCACGGTGAAGGTCAGCGCCTGGAAGATACGATTGAAGGTTTCCAGTACTGCATCCTGGGTGATCACCGTGACATCCTCTTCACCCTGGTGGCGTTCCTTCAGGGTGGCGGTCACGGCGGCCTTCACCGCCTCGATGCGTGACTCGTGGCTGACCTCGACGAAGATGCGGAACAGCCCCGCGGCGTTGAACAGCGACTGGGCGGCAGCGGTGGGCACGATCACCAGTTCCTCCACGTCGAGACCGATGGAGCGACCCTCGGGAGCCAGCACCCCGATGACCCGGAACCGCCACTCACCGAGGCGCACCCACTGGCCAATGGCAGGGGCGCTGCCGAACAGCTCATCGCGGATCTTGCTGCCCAGTACGCATACCGGTTGGCTGCGTTCGAGATCCCCGGCGGGCAGAAACCGTCCCTGTCCCATGCGCCAGTGACGAATGCCGAGCAGTTCGGCGCTGGAACCGAGAATCGTGGCCTCGCGCTCCAGCTCCCGGACCGATACCGTGGCCGCGCCCAGCACCAGCGGCGCGATGCGGTTGACATGGGGTGTACGCAGCAGGGCCTGGGCATCGGCCAGGGTCAGGTCACGCGGGCTGCCGGTGCCGGACAGGGCCATGCCGGCGCCGCCGGTTTCGGTCTTGCCGGGCATGACGATCACCAGGTTGGTGCCGAGGGAGGCGAATTCATCGATGACGTAGTGGCGGGCGGCTTCACCCAGTGCCGTCAGCAGCACCACGGCACCGACGCCGATGGCCATGGCAAGGATCGTCAGCCCGCTACGGGTGGGTGTGCCGCGCAGGGTGCCGAGGGCGAACTGCAGATGATCCTGGAACCTCATGGCGCGGGGATATCCCGTGCGTCTTCCACGATGCGGCCATCCACCATCCGGATGCGACGCTGAGCACGCTGGCCGAGATCGGGGTCGTGGGTCACCACCAGCAGGGTGATGCCCTGTTCATGCAGGCGTTCCAGTACCTCGATGATGTCATGCCCCGAGGCCTGATCCAGGTTGCCGGTGGGTTCATCGGCCAGCAGGATTTCCGGTTGTAGCACAGTGGCGCGGGCGATGGCCACCCGTTGCCGTTGGCCACCGGATAACTGGTCGGGCCGATGACCGGCGCGATCCTCCAGGTGCATGGATTGCAGGCTGGCATGGACCCGTTCACTGCGTTGCGCCGCCGGCATCCCGGCCAGCAGCAGCGGCAGCTCCACGTTCTGATAGGCCGTCATACGCGGAATCAGGTGAAAAAACTGGAACACGAAGCCGATCTTGTGCTGGCGGATATGGGCTTGCTGCCGGTCATTGAGGCCGGTGATGTCCTGGCCATCAAACAGATAATGGCCGGCACTGGCCTGGTCCAGCAGCCCAATCAGGTGCAGCAGTGTGGATTTGCCGGACCCCGATGGTCCCATGATGGACAGGTATTCGCCGGGCTCGATGCGCAGGTTCACATCGTTGAGCGCCAGCACCGTCTGGTCGCCTACTTCGAAGCGCCGTTCGATGCCCTGCAACTCGATCATGGCTGCGCGGTTTCGGGGCTGGCGGGCACGCCGGGCGCAACGCCTTCCCGATCCACCGACAGCACCACCTGGTCACCTTCCTGCAGGCCTTCGATTACCTCGGTCTGCTGCCAGTTGCCGATGCCGGTCTTGATGTGGCGTTCCTCGATCTTCCGGCTCACGGGGTTATAGATCCACACCCGGTTGCCTTCCAGCAGCGCCTGGGTCGGTACCCGTAGCACCTGATCGCGTACCGCCAGAATGACTTCCACATCGGCGCTGTAGCCCGGTAGCAGGGTTGGCCCGTCATTGGGCACCACAAAATCCACCTCGATATCCACGGTGCGCGCCTGTTTTTCATAATCCATAACGTAGGGTGCTACGCGGCGCACGCGACCGGGGAAGTCGTTATCGGGAAAGGCGTCGAGATGAATACGGGCCTCCATGTCGGCGTGAATCTTCGGGCCGTCCACTTCATCGATCGGTGCGCTGATATACACGCAACAACCATCGATGAGATCCACCGCGGGTGGGGTGGCGATACCGATGGGGGAGGGCGTGACGAACTCGCCGAGCTCGCCGTTGATTTCGGCGATGATGCCGGGGAAGGGGGCGCGTAACCGGGTGCGTTCCAGCGCGGCTTTCTGGATCACCACCCGGCTGCGGGCCACGGCGATGGCAACGCGGGCAGCCTGGCAGGCAGCGGCGCGGGCATTGGCATCTCCCTGCGCCTGGTCCGCCTGTTCCTCGGAAACCGCATTCTGCTTGCGCAGGCGTTGCAGTCGTTCCGCATCCCGGGCTGCTACTTCGGCACGCAGACAGCTTTCATTGGCCTGTGCCTGTGCGGCCAGTACCTGTTCACCGGTGAGTTGCAGTTCGGCTTTGAGATCCTCGTTCCAGAGTTCCAGCAGAATACTGTTGGCCTCTACCTGGTCGCCTTCGTGAATGGGCAGACTGGCAATCTGTCCGCCGCTGGGCAGGGAAAGGCGTGCACGTCGACAGGCCATGACTGTACCGGCGCGGGTATTGGCAACCGTGGCTTCCACCCGTCCGCGTTCCACCTCCTGTACTACAATGGAAACGGGTGCCGGTGAACGCCAGTAACCAAACAGCAGAACACCCAGGATGACCAGTACAGCCAAGGTGATTATTCGTATCGTAGTCGACATCCAGCTGGTTTCCCCAGGCGATTGGGCTGCTCATGCAGCATCGAAATACAGGGTGTTATGTTAGCGGTTACTAGCAAAACACAGCCAGTCAATAGTAACAACCGTAACGCCACCGTAATTGATTTTGGTATGGCTGATCATGACCTGTATGTGCAAATGGTCGAGGCATCGCCCGGTGGTCTGCTGCTGGTTGATGTGTGCCGTGAAGATTACCCGCCGGTGTATGTGAATGTCGTATTTGAACGCCTTCCCGGCTATCCGCGCAATGAGGTGCTGGTTGGAACTGTCGATTCCTGCACTCCGGTCAGGAATCACCCGATGCGCAGCAGGAGATCCGTGCTCGTCTGGAAGCACCTGGTGCAGCAGCCTGTCCATGTGCAGGAAAAGGAATTGCGTACAGCCTGTCGCGAGCGGGCCAAACTGGCGACCCGCTGGCTGGCAACCGCAAAACAGCCTGGTGGTGATCAGGTACGCTGTCGCCTGCCGGTCTGAGACGGCCTCGCTGCCTACCCCCCCCGGTTCCACCCACACGAACAGGAATACCACTGGTTGTGAAATATCGCGGCCCCTTGTACACGGTATCCGCCGGTGAGTCGCGCCCGGAAAATATACTTGCATATTATATGGTTTTACGATATTCAAAGAAATTGTAATAACAGCAGGGGGCTCGGGGCGGTTCTGTGCGGGGACGGCCTGGGAAAGAAATCCCCGGCCTGGCCGCAATATACCAATAGCGACGGGCCGAAGTGCCCGCGCGTGCTCCACTGGCAGTCGCGATGGATGGGTGGTCCATCTGCCAACGGGAGCATCATCGAGTGGTGCATGGCATGAGTTTGAGCAAATCCGACCGGCAGGGTAATGATGCTGCGCTCGTGCGCGAGCTGGAAGAGCAGTTGTTGCTGCGCGAACGTGAAATCCGTCTGCTGAAGGAAACCGCCGATGCCGTTACCGGGCAGCTGCACCTGGAACGCCTGTTTGCCCTGGTGGCGGACCGGGCACGGGAACTCATTCAAGCGGAAACCGTACTGATTCCTATCCTCGACTCCTCCTGTGACACCTATACCTACCGCGCCGGTTCCGGCCCCAATACCGGCGAAATCATCGGTGAGACGCTGCCGCTTGAATTCGGTATTTGCGGCTGGGTCTGGCGCCACAAACGTGCCTGGTGGCAGGGAGTGCTGGCAGAACTGGCCCCGGATGAGCGCAACCGCTGGGAGCATGAGGCCGGAACACTCATCATGGTACCGCTAGTTGGTAAGCAGCATTTTCTCGGCGGCATCGCCTGCATGAACAAGCTGGACGGCAAGATTTTTGACCAGCGTGACCTGGACCTGCTCACCATGTTTGGCAGCCAGGTCAGTATCGCGATCGAAAATGCGATCACCTTCGAGGCCCTGGAAAAAGAGAAACAGAAGGCCGAACAGTTCCAGGAAGAACTGCGGACGCTCAACCAGGAACTGGTGGCCATCAACAGTGACCTGGAGCACATGGCGCTCTATGACAGCCTTACCGGGCTGGCCAACCGCTACCTTTTGCAGGACCGCCTGCAGCAGAGTATTTACCGTGTGGGACGCGATAGCAGTTCCCTGGCCATCCTGGTGGTGGATCTCGATCGATTCAAGGAAGTCAACGACACGCTTGGCCATAATGTCGGTGATGAGCTGTTGAAACAGGTGGGTATGCGATTCCAGAGCAAGCTGCGTCAGGCGGATACCATTGGCCGTCTGGGTGGTGACGAGTTTGCCGCAGTGATTCCCGATGCCGATGCCGAGACCGCAGTCCTGGTGGCGGAACATCTATTGCAGTCCCTGCAGTATCCCATCGAACTGGAAAGCGGCAGTTACGTGGTATCGGCCAGTATCGGTATTGCGCTCTACCCGGAACACGGTGACGATGTGCAGACCATATTGCGACGGGCGGATGTCGCCATGTATGTGGCGAAACGGGCCAAGCAGGACTGGTTTATCTACGATGTCGAGCAGGATCAGCACACACCGCGGCGATTGTCTCTGATGGCGGACCTGCATTCCGCGCTGGACCGTGGTCAGATGCGGTTGTTCTACCAACCGAAGCTGGATCTGTCGACCGGCATGATTACCGGTGTCGAGGCGCTGATGCGCTGGTTGCACCCGGAGCAGGGCATGGTGCCGCCGGACATCTTTATCCCCGCGCTGGAGCAGAGTGGGCTGATACGGCGCTACACCGCCTGGGTACTGGACGAAGCCATCCGTCAATCAGTGGCCTGGAGTGATATCGGGCTGGATCTCACCATGTCCATCAACCTGTCCATGTACAACCTGCGCGATACCGAGTTGCCGGCCCAGGTGGTGATGTTGCAGAAAATGTGGAAACCAGCCCCCGACACCCTGGTCATGGAGGTGACGGAAAGCGCAGTGATGAGCGATCCCCACAACGTATCGCAGATACTGGATACCCTGGCGGCCCAGGGCATCCAGTTCTCCATCGATGATTTCGGTACCGGGTATTCATCCCTGAATCATCTCAAGCGACTTTCGGTCAATGAGCTCAAGATCGACAAGTCCTTCGTCAAGGACATGACGACCGACCGGGATGATAAGGCGATCGTGTGCTCGACCATTGACCTGGCGCATAACATGGGGCTGCGGGTGGTGGCCGAGGGTGTCGAAAACAGAGCGGTACTGGATATGTTGATAGAGCTGGGCTGCGACCAGGTCCAGGGCTATTACATTGCCAAACCCATGTCGGCCACGGACCTGCAGGAGTTTCTCAGCACGGGAGACTGGCTTACACGCCGCAAACAGGCCTGAAACGCGGCATTGTCTGGTCACAGCGCACGTAATTCCCGCCACCACCTTTTCTGACACTCATGCCGCGGGGCGCTTATCCCGTAATTGCTGCACACGCTGCAGTACGGCGCTGGCCAGGGTGTCGGGCTGGAATTTGGGAATGAAGTTGTCGGCACCGACCCCTTGCACCATCTTCTTGTTGAAATCACCACTCATGGATGTGTGCAGCAGCACATAGAGCGTATTCAGCCGTGGGTCATTCCGAATGGCCTTGGTCAGGCTGTAGCCATCCATATCGGGCATTTCCACATCGGAAATCACCATTAGCATATCGGTAATGGTGGCCGGCGTTTCCTCGGCCCAGGCCTGCAGGGTGTGTAACGCGGCACGGCCATTGTTCACCAGTGTGGAGCGAATGCCCAGGCTGTCGAGTGTGCCCTGGATCTGGCGGCGGGCCACAAAGGAATCGTCCGCCACCAGCACATGCATGCCGGTATGCTGGCCGGTATCCACGGTGGACAGTAATTCGGCGGAGATCTGTTCGTCGCGTGGCATCACCTCCGACAGTACCTTTTCCACATCGAGCACCTGCACCAGCTGGCCATTGATATCCGTCACTGCGGTGAGATAGGCGCTGCTGCTGAGGCCCGAGGGGGGTGGCAGGATTTCCTGCCAGTTCAGATTGACGATACGGTCCATACTGCGCACCAGGAAACCCTGGATCGAACGATTGTATTCGGTAACGATGACGGTGCAGGTCTGGGGATCTTTCAGGGCCGGCAGGCCCACGGCCATGCCGAGGTCGAGTATCGGCATGGTCTTGCCGCGCAGGTTGGCGATACCCCGTACCGCCGGGTGGGCATGGGGTACCTGGGTGAGCGCCGGGCAATGGATCACCTCCTGGACCTTGAAGACATTGATGGCGTAGATCTGGCGGGAGCTCAGATGAAACATCAATAATTCCAGCCGGTTGGTACCGGCAAGCTGGGTCTGTAGGTCGATACTCGCGAGAAGTTTACTCATGAATCATTCCAGCTGCTTATGGGTATTGTCAGGACATGTGCCACGATAACGGCGCGCGCAACCGGCTCTTTAAAGAAACCGTAAAGAGAACAATATCCAGAGAGTCGCCGGGAAGCCCCCGGCCTGGTGATGGCGTGGCAGGGGGGTTACGGCTGGTAGGCCTGGAACACCTTGCGCATCAGGTCCGTGCTGCGGGCGAGTGGGTCTTCCCGGATGCGTTTTTCTTCCTGGGCAATGGTGAGAAACAGTCCGTCGAGGGCGCGTTCGGTCACATAGCCGTCCAGGTCCATGGCATTGCCAGGTATGTACTGACTCATGAAGCCGGCTTTTTCGATGACGGCCTTGTAGTTGCGGGTAGCGCCGGTCTGCTGTGTGGTCTCGGTTACGATTGGCCGGATGCGTTCACTCAACGCCGTTTCGCTGGTGCGGCGGAAGTACTGGGTGGCGGCATCGTCGGGTCCTTTCAGGATGGTTTCGGCATCGGCCAGTGTCATGCCGGAAACCGCATCACGCAGGATGCCCACCACTTCGGGCATGGCCTTCTCCGCAGCGTGATTCATACTCTGCTCGAAGTCTTCGATCAGCTTCCCCTGACCCAGGGTGCGCAGGCTCTTGTCTGCCCAGCTGAGGCTATCGGGGATGGGGATCTTTACTTGCGGGTTGTCCAGAAAGCCGTTTTCCCGGCCCAGCCAGTCGGTGGCCTGTATCACGCCCTTGTCGAGGGCCTGCTTAAGGGCAGTTGCCAGCTCCGACTGGCTGAAGGCATCGGTGGTTTGCGCAATACCGGAATCCACTGCGGGTTCCTTGATTACCTTGTCCAGCAGGTCTCTCCAGCCGGCCTGCAGGCTGGCGCTCCCGGCCAGTGCCAGTGTTGCGAGGATGAACGTGGTTTTTTTCATGAGCCGATCCTTAGCCGATTCTCGGTCTGTAGTCAGATAGTAGCGGATTGTTTGCTGATAACCATCCCGGTTCGATCTATCCATTATTTCGCTGTTGCCGAACTCTACATGATTCTTGGGCGACAGGGCAGGTGTCGTGGATCAAAGCATAGATCGGTAGCACCGGGCCCCGGTGGTCAGTAAGTACGGCCTGCAGATTTCCTGTCTTGATGTCCGCTCCGACGACAAATGGGTGTGTGAGTCCCGCTTCATTCAACAGCGCTTGGCGGAGAACAAGACGAAGACGGTTATGTATTTGAGTATTGCCCTGGATGGGCGTCTTGAATGCTTTTCCGTACAGCCAATGTGAAGACTGCTGGGAGGCTTCACTCGTACGACCTTCGCTCATCCTGGGTTCGGTTCTTCCAGCCGGAGGATTCGAATCACTTGGGCGTCCCATCAGGGGGCCGTAACACGTCGTTCAACACCGCCATGTGGCCCTGGCAATCCAGTCTATCTGATTGGTTTTGTGATAAATATCAAATATTCACATATGCATTGCAATGTTTTTCATGCGCTGCTATATAGTCATTCGATCATATGATCGATCGATCATGTGATCCCTTGATTATATAATTATGGAGACACACGTATGATTCTGAAGTCCTCTGTGAAAACCCTCAGCCTTGTATGGGCGGGCACTCTTGGCGCGGCCCTGTTCATAGGTGCGCAGGCGGTGGCCGAGCAACCGGTGCCAGCTGACCAGCAAATGCAGAAGATGTTGCAAATGTACAAGCCGGAATTGCGTGAGAAGGTGAAGTCGCTGTCGCCGGAGACTCGCAAGAAACTGCTACAAATGCTCAGCCTGCATACCAACCGCAGCAACAAGGCGACCTTCCGTCAGGTGATGCAGGAGGTGTTGAATGACTACCAGGCCATCACCGCCGGTATCGCCACCGACAATCCGGAGATGACCGCCGATGCGGCTCGGCGCCTGGCCAACCACCGCCTGCCGAAGGGGGGCCTGTATCCCTACTTCGCCCTGGATAACATCAACGACGTCGACATGACCATACTGCCCGCGATGAACGCGGCCGTGGAAGGCAGTGCTCTGAAACTTGCCGAAGCCGCCGATCGCGGCGATATGGCCACCGCAGCCACCCATCTGGGAGAAATCATGACTGGCTGCGTCGGCTGTCATACGAAGTTCCGTGGCCAGCCTGGTGTCTCCAGCATGCTGCTCGGCGGGGGCCAGTGACGATCGTCATGACGGTTTGACCATACTGAAGAGGGTAATATCATGAAGAGAACACTTGCAGTCGTGGCGGCAGGTTCCACATTGGGACTGTCCCCGGTGGTATTCGCCACCAATGGAGACCAGATGCTCGGCGTGACGGCCACCCAGTGGGGGCGTGCGGGGGCCGTGGTCGCGCAGCCCGAAGATGCCGGCACCGTTATCACGAACCCTGCGGCACTGGCCAACCTGGATATCGAAGAAGTGCGGGTGGATATGGGCTTCGGGTTCTTGAACCCCCCGCGCAAGGCCAACGGTGTAGATAGCGACTCCGACCTCTACCTCATCCCCTCGGGCGCCATGGCCCTGCGGGTCAATCCTCGCCTGGTATTCGGCATGGGTATGGCAGGACTGTCGGGCATGGGCGTGGATTTCGATGATATCCGAATAACCATGCCTGGCAACCAGGCTGTGGTTACGACCAAGCAGTTCTACAAGATCGCTCCGGGTTTCGGCTTCAAGGTCAACAACAAGCTGAGCCTGGGTGCAGCCTTCAATCTGGACTACCAGAGCCTGGCCATCCACAACAACAACTTCACGCTACCGCAGACTCAGGTCTACGGCTGGGGTGCCACCTTCGGTCTGACCTATGATGTCAACGACAAGGTGCGTCTGGGTGCGTCCTATGTCACCAAACAGCGGATGAGTGAATTTGAATGGAACACGACAGCCGGCAAGTACAGCCTGGATATGGACGCGCCGCCCACGCTTACCCTGGGTATGGCAGTGAAACCCATGCCGGGTCTGGTGATCGAGGCTGATGTCAAGCAGATCTGGTTCTCTGACGTACTCGATCGCGAAGCGTTCAGCACCCCGGCGGGCCTGAGCACCATGAACTTCGGCTGGGATGACCAGACGGTATTCGCCCTGGGAGTGACCAAGCAGGTCAACGCACAGACGCTGGTGCGGCTCGGTTACAACTACGGCGAGAGCCCCATCGACTCCGAGGACGTGGGCAGCAATATCGGTTCGCTGGCGGTGACCGAGCACCATTTGTCGCTGGGCGTGACTCGCTTCTTCAACGACAAGGTGGCCGGTTCACTGTCCTACGTGCATGCCTTCTCGAACGACCTGACTGATCCGACCGGTAACACGACGATCGAGCTCGAACAGAATATCGTCAATCTGCAACTGACCTATACACTTTAGACAGGAGAAATAGCGTGACAGTAGACAATATCGTACACATCGTCGCCGGCATAGCCATACTCGCCGGAGTTGCTTTGAGTTATTTCGTGCATCCCAACTGGATCTGGCTGTTGGTACTCGTGGGCATCAACCTTCTGCAGAGCGGCTTCACGAAGTTCTGCCCGTTGGCCTTCATGCTTAAAAAGGGCGGCGTGCGCGAGGGTAGCTGCTGCTAGCGGAAGCCGGCCGGGCGGATCTCCGCCCGGCCTGTCTTTCTCCATCCCCAATGGGCTGTTAAAGTTACTCGACCGCCGACCCCAACCCCTGTCGGCGGTGGTACAAGGGAGCAGGAGTGGACACCCCTAAAAGGCATAAACGAAAATCGGCCGAAGTACGGCGCCATGACATCATCAATGCTGCGATGGAATTGCTGCGTACCCAGAGCGTCGCCCGGCTGACGACGCGCGAACTGGCCAAGGCCGTCGGCATTGCCCAACCCACGCTATTCTTGCATTTCGGCAACAAGACCCAGGTGCTGTTGGCGCTGATCGATCATGTCCAGGAACAGCTTCAACAGGGGTTGCAGAGCCAGAACCTGCAGCAGTTCACGCCACTGGAACGGTTGCGCATGGTGATCCGTTTCCATCTGAAATTCATCCAGCAGCAGCCCGGTATCCCACGGTTGCTGTTCTCCGAAGAGCTACAGACCGGTGATCCGGTGCTGCGCGAACGCATGCACGGGCTGATCGGGTTCTTCCTGGAGTTTCTCCGCGTCCAGGTCCAGGAGGGACAAGCGCGTGGTGAACTGCGTGCGGATCTGGACCCGCAGCAGTCGGCCTGTCTGCTGGTGGCCTCGGTGCAAGGATTGGCTTTTCGCTGGATCCTGTCCGAGTTCCGCTTCGTGCTGGAGGAACAGGCAGACCTGATGGTCTCCACCTTTCTTGATGGCTGGCGGCTTCGACGTGACGGCGACTGATGGTCGCGTGCTGACGCTGGCTGGGGGCGCATGATGTCGCGCACCGCATGGGTTGCGGTCACCGCCGAGCCCTACCGTATTCTGCTGACCTTCGGCATACTCCAGCTCATCGCCGCACTGATCTTCTGGAATGCCGAATTGGTCGGACGCCACTTCGGCCTGCAGATGCCAATGGCCCTGCGACTATCGCCCGGCGGGATCCACGGCCTGCTCATGCTCTACACGATATTCCCGTTCTTCATCTTCGGCTTTCTGATGACGACATATCCACGCTGGCTGGATGCGCCGCCGGTGCCGCGATCGAGCTATATACCGGCAGCGCTGCTGCTCGGTACCGGGACACTGGTGTTCTACGCGGGTGTATATGGGGCTGCGATCTTGACGGTGATCGGTATGCTGGTATTGCTGGGCGGATATGTGCTTGCCATGCTGGGACTGCTTGAGACCCAGCGCCGTGGACGGATCCATGGTCGGCTCTACGAGCGCTATCTGCACATTGCCCTGCTGCTGGGGGCAGTCGGCATCCTGCTCGCGGCATTGGCGTTGCATGGGCGCCCGCAGCTCTGGCCGCCAGTACGCACGCTCGGACTTTGGGGGTTCCTGCTACCGGTCCTGGTGACCATGAGTCATCGCATGCTGCCCTTTCTTACCAGTTGTGTGGCCGGTACCGATCCCGTCAGTCAACCGCGCGGCGGACCGCATGCCATGCTCATTCTGATTGCCCTCCATGGCCTCCTGGAACTTGCCGGACAACCACGTTGGCTCTGGCTCGTCGACTTTCCCCTGGCACTGATTGCTGCCCATCACCTGCGTTGCTGGGCTTTCGCCCGCTGCCTGCGCGCCCGGCTGTTGGCAATGCTCCATATCGCCTTCGCCTGGTTCGTTGGCGGCATGCTGCTCTACGGCATCGCTAGCCTGCTGCTCTTCTTCGGCCAACCCGATCACCTGGGGCGTGCGCCGCTGCATGCTCTGGGCATGGGCTTTGCCCTGGCCATGACGTTCGCGATGATCACGCGTATTGCGCGGGTGCATATCGGGTTGGCACCGGTTGCCGTTTCATCGGTCTGGCTGGCGTTCTGGGTGCTGAACGGAGCCGTGCTGCTGCGGATCGGGGCGGAACTGATGTCGTTGAGCGCGGTTACGTCCGTGTCCGGGGTGTTACTCATCACGGCGCTGCTGCTCTGGGCGGTGGACAGTCTGCCCCTGCTGCTGAAACACTGAAATACCAGGAAAGGGACGGCACGCCGCGATGAGCAGTGCCACGTTCTACCAATAGCGTGCAGGATTCGGTGGCGTGGATGCCTCTATGATGAAGCGGATGAAGGAACTGGAGGATGAGAACCGGCGTCTGAAGCAGCTGTCACCGGTTCCTGGGGCCTACCGACAGGCACGCAGTCGCATGGATAGGCTGTGTTTGTCATGACCTATAAGACCTTCATGTCCGGCCCATTTTTCTGGCAGTGGCCATTACGGGGCGTGTAATATCGAAACTAAATACACTCACTGGCTAGCCTTATTTCCCGACACGCGCCTGGCGCAGGGAGCGGAGGCTGCGAATCCAGGGTTTTTCCGCCTGTAATGCCGCGGGCAGTCCGGCGACGGCTGCGCGCGCCGTGGCAATGTCGGCGTGGCTGCCCCACAGTACCGCATGCCAGGTTGTGCCCTCCCGCGGATAGCTGCAGATCAGAAAGGGACCGGGCAGGGTCTGCCGGGCGATATAGGCTGCGGCGTCGGTGCGGTCCGGTGAGGACATGAACTGGATGCTGTAGGCCCCGGCCGGCTGGCTGGCGAGCCAGGCATCACAATCAGGCGTGCCAGGCACAGGGGTGGTGATGCTCGCTCCTGTCGGGGTACCGGCGATCGCTTTGGCGAGGGCTTCCTGGGCCATGGGATGCCCCTGGTCCGCGGCCAGGCGATACCAGTAGCGGGCCCGTTCCGGGTTCTTCGCGACACCACGGCCATGCAGTAACGAGGTACCGAGGTTGAACTGGGCTGGTGCAAAGCCCTGTTCGGCGGATTTCTGCCACCAGTGGACGGCCATGCGGTCACTTTGGCGGACCCCCTCGCCATGCTTGTAGGCATTGGCTAGATTGTACTGGGCCTCGGTCATGCCCTGTTCGGAGGCCCGGTGAAACCAGTAGGCGGATTCGGTCATATCCGCTTCGACGCCCAGTCCCTCGTGAAACAGTGTACCCATGCCAAACTGGGCATGGGGATCACCGGCCTCTGCCAGGGGATGCCAGATCTGTAGAGCCATCAGATAATTACCCTGTTGGGCGGCGGCCAGACCCAGGGAGAAATCCTGTCCCTGGGCGGGATTCAGGGTGCTGGCGAACAGCAGTATGGCGGCAAGCGTAGTGGTCAGGGGGCGGGGCATGGCAAGGCCGGAAGCGTCCTGTTCGGCTATAGTCAGGTTGCCCAGTATACTGCGCCACGCCGCGGTTGACTGCCCAGGGCGGGCGATTTCCTCCGGCAGGCTCAACAATGCATGCCGCAGGCCGATACCGGTGTTACAACATCGCAAGGAATCGCCCGTTGCAAGCCCTTTCCATGAATGTCCTTAAGCCCTCTGAATTTCCCGCGCCGCCGCAGGAGGCTATTCGGATCGTGCATGCCTGTGCCCAGGCGGATGTCGATGCCCAGGCGCTTGGGGAGATTGTCTCCCATGATCCGGCCCTGGCTGCGGAACTGCTGCGTGTGGCCAACTCGGCCTATTTCGGCTTTGCCACCGAAGTACGCTCCATCTCCCGTGCGGTGACGGTGGTGGGGCAGCGTGCGCTGCGCAACCTGGTGCTTTGTATCGCCATGCGCGATGCCCTGCGCGCCGATCAGTTGCCAGCCTTTCCGGTTGGAGAATTCTGGGAGTCCGCACTGCGGCGCGCGGTCTGCGCCCGTTGCCTGGCCGGCGCGGTGGGCCTGGACGAGGAAGAATGCTTTACCGCCGGCTTGTTGCAGGATTTCGGCTTGCTGGTGATGTTTTATTTGATGCCCCACCGGATCAGCGAATGGGAGCGACTCAATCAGTCTGCACCGGATGCACGTTATGAACTGGAGTTGCAGCTGTTTCAGAATACCCATGACAAGGTCGGCCAGCAGATGGCGCTTGCCTGGGGACTGCCGCAGGAACTCAGCGCAGCGATGGGGTATCACCACGAGCAAGCCCCGGAGGAAAGCCCGGCATCGGTAAAAGCGTTATGCCGGGTCGCCGAATGCGCCGACTGGATGGCCTCGGTATTCACTGCGGAAGACAAACGGACGGTGGTCCAGGAGTGTCGTGCCCTGTTGGCCGACCGCTTTGATGTGCAGGACCAGCAGTGCGATCAGCTGCTCGCTCAGGTGAGCGAACGTATGAACGAGGCGGCCAGCGCCTTTGGTTTCACCGTGGGTGAACAGCTGGAATTCGAAGTGGTAATGCGCGAAGCGAATGTGCGTCTGCTGGAAGAGAACCTCAGCTTCCAGGAGATGAACTGGCAGCTGGAACATATACTGCAGGAACGTGACCGGGTGGCCGCCGAATTACACCGGGAGCTGGAGCTGGCACGTGAGGTACAGCGCAGCCTGCTGCCGGCGGAGAATCGAGCCCCCCTTGGTGTGGTGGGCCTGAATGTGTCCGCCAAGGAAGTATCCGGCGATTTTTATGATTTCTACAAGCTGCATACCGGGCAAGTGGCCTTTTGCATCGCCGATGTCTCGGGCAAGGGCATGAATGCAGCGCTGTTGATGGCCAAGGCCAGCAGCCTGTTTCGCTGTCTCGGCAAAGGGGTGCATGATCCCTCCAAGCTGCTTGCCATGCTGAATCGGGAAATCTTCGAGACCTCGATCCGGGGCATGTTCGTGACCATGACCGCCGGTGTATTTGATCCGCAGACGCGTCGCGTACAACTCGCCAATGCCGGTCATCTGCCGGCACTGCAGATGAACGGTCGTTATCTGGTAAGAGAGTATTCGGCTGGCGCACCACCCCTGGGTATTGCGCCGGAGGCGACGTTTCCCAGTGAGGAATTCCAGTTGGAGGACCACAGCCTGTATCTATATACTGACGGCCTGCTGGAAGCGCGGATTTCCGAGCGCCGTCGCCTGGAACGCGAAGGACTGCTCGACCTGCTGGCCAAATACAGCGATACGCCGCCGGTGGAGCGCCTGCAGCAGGTGGTCGCCGAAGTAAGACGCGGCCCCGGCGGCATCGAAGATGATCTCACGGTACTGCTGATCGAAGGTTGAACGGTGCTCGAATCCACGGAACCACTTATTGAACTTCGCTTTCCCGCCCAGGCGGACCGTCTCAAACTGCTCCGCAGTGTGGTACGGGATGCCGCCCGGCATGCCGGCCTGCGCAAACAGGATGCGGACAACGTGGTACTGGCCGTGAATGAAGCTTGCATGAATGTCATCCAGCATGCCTACAAGCATGATCCCCATGGTGAGATTCGGCTGGGTATCTACCTGGATGAGCGATCACTGGTGTTCCGGCTTCAGGATGATGCGCCCTGTGTCGATGAAAACAAGGTCTGTTCCCGTGATCTGGACGACATCCGACCCGGCGGGCTGGGGGTGCACTTCATTGAGAACATCATGGACGAATCTGCGTTTCTGAAATGCAGTCCCCAGGGTAACCTGTTTCAGATGATCAAATACATTAAGGATTAGTGGTGACAAGCATGTCATACCAGGTGGAAGAAAAAGACGGATATGCAGTGGTGCGGCTGACCGGCGAAGTGGATCTGAGTCGTTCACCGGAGGCGCGCAAGACCATTCTCGGTTGTCTGCAGAAAAAGCGCCCGCTGCTGGTGGACCTGTCGGCAGTGGAATACATCGACAGTTCCGGCGTGGCCAGCCTGGTGGAAGGTTATCAGCTGTCCCGTACCCAGGAGCTGGACTTCGGCCTCATCGGCGTCAGTGATGCGGCCATGAACGTGCTGCGACTGGCGCGGCTGGACAAGGTGTTCCCTATCTATGCCTCACTGGAAGATCGGCTGAGTCGCAGCAAGTAACAGGACTGCATGGCCATACGCGCATTCATTGAGGTAACCGGGGAACGTGCCCTGAATGCGGTGGAGGAGGTGGGGTATGCCTGCTCGCTACTGGTCGAAAGTTTCTATTGGTTCCTGATGGGACCATTCCTGCATCAGCCGGTACGTCTGCCGGCGGTCATTTCGGAAATGATGAAAATCGGTGTGCTGGCCGTGCCGGTGGTGGCACTGCTGGCCTTTGCCAATGGCGCCATGATGGCCATACAGGGGTTGGCAACGCTGGCGGAATTCGATGCCGAGTCCCAAGTGGTGCCGGGCATCGCCTATTCGGTTACCCGGGAATTCGGGGTGCTCATTGCCGCCATCGTGGTGGCGGGTCGTTCCGGCTCCGCCATCGCCGCACGTATCGGTTCCATGCAAATGTCGCAGGAAGTGGATGCCCTGCGGGTGATGGGTGTGGAACCGGTGCGGCATCTGGTGGCCCCGGTGTTGCTGGCCATGCTGGTGATGATGCCGGTATTGACGATACTGGCCGATACCGCCGCCATCATCGGCGGAGGACTCTATACCGGCCTGGTGCTGCAGTTGCCACTGCCGGTATTTATCGAGCGCTGCTTCGAGGTGCTGGACTGGTACGACCTCGCGCAGGGGCTCTACAAGGGCCTGGTGTTCGGTACGCTGATTGCGCTGATTGCCTGCAGCAACGGTTTTTCCGTCACCGGCGGGTCCGAGGGACTGGGTCGCGCCACCACCCGTTCGGTGGTCCTGTCCATTGCCGCCATCGTGGTGGCGGACATGATCTTCACCTTTTTCCTGAACCGCTGATGGAGACCTCTCAGGGATGATGCAGGGAGTTGCACCATTGACCACAGCGGAGGCGGCCATCGAGGTGGAGGAGCTGGTGACCTATTATGGTAGCCGGCGCATCCTCGATGGCATCAACCTGCGCGTCAACAGTGGTGAGATCATGGTGGTGATGGGGGGGAGTGGGTCCGGAAAATCCACCCTGCTGCGCCACCTGCTGGCGCTGAACCAGCCGGCCGAGGGGCAGATCCGGCTGTTCGGCAAGGATATCCGTCATGCCTCCTCGGAAGAGATGCACCAGCTGCGGCGGCGCATGGGGGTGTCCTTTCAGGGCGGGGCACTGTTCAATTCCCTCAATGTGGAAGAGAACGTGGCCTTTCCGTTACGCGAACATACCCGCCTCGATGACAATACCATCCGCATCATGGCGCGCATGAAGCTGGAAGTGGTGAATCTGGCCGGCTTCGAAAAACTCATGCCCGACCAACTGTCTGGCGGCATGATCAAGCGCGCCGCGCTGGCGCGCGCCATCGTCATGGACCCCAGCCTGTTGTTCTTCGATGAGCCTTCCGCCGGGCTGGACCCGGTGGTGTCGGCCGATCTCGACGAACTGATCCTGCGCCTGCGCGATGCCATGCGGGTGACCATCGTGGTGGTGACCCATGAACTGGACAGTGCGTTTCGCATCGCCGACCGCATCACGGTGCTGGACCAGGGCAGGATCCTCATCACCGGTACGGTGGAGGAGGTGCGCAACAGTCCCAACGAGCGGGTGCAGAATCTCCTCAACCGCCGATCCGAAGAGACCGATATCAATCCTGATGAATACATGCAACGCCTGACCGACGAAATCGCGGGACTATGAAACGAGACAATATCAATTACCTGATGGTGGGCAGCACCGTACTGGCGGCCTTTGTACTGTTCCTGTACATCCTGTTCAAACTTACCGGTGGGGTGGGTGAGAACGATGCCTATCATGTCTATTACAGCAGTGTCAGCGGCCTGAACGAGGGCACGCCGGTCACCTACGAAGGCTATAAGGTAGGCTCGGTATCGGCCATTGTTCCTGAACGTGGCGAAGGCGGCACCCGCTACCGGGTCGATGTGCGTATTCGCGATGGCTGGCAGATCCCCGCCGACAGTATCGCCAGCATCTATTCCGAAGGCCTGCTGGCGGAGACCGTAATCAATATCGAGGAAGGCGAGGGTATCCGCTACCTGAGTCCGGGCGACGAACTGCAGGGCCGCCAGGGCGTAGACATGTTTGCCGCGTTGGCGGCGATAGCCGATGATGTTGGTGGCCTGACACGCGATAGTGTGCGCCCTCTGCTGGATAACCTGAACAGCCGCATCAGTATGCTGGGTGGCCAGGTCGGTGAACGGTTACCGACCATCCTCGATGGCATGCAGCAACTGGTGGGATCGCTGCAGCAAAGCGCTGAACGCCTCAACCGGGTGCTGGACAGTGATACCGAGCAGCGGGTCGCCCGCGTCATCGATAACACCGATGAGATGTCCAGTAACCTGCTCACGCTTTCCGAAGGCCTGCTGGAAGTGCAACAGGAAGCCCGCACCCTGCTCAGCGAGAGTAATGGCATGGTGCTGGATAACCGCGAGGACATGGACAAGGCCATCGATGCGCTGCGCCGTTCCCTGGAGGAAGTGGCCTCCTATGCCGACGGCATCCTGCAGAACATGGAAGGTGCCAGCCGCAACATGAATGAATTCAGTCGCCAGATCCGCCAGAACCCCGGCCTGCTGCTGGGCGGTAAGGCGCCGCAGGAACAGGGAGTACAACCATGAACAGGAGAGTATGGGTTGGCCTGCTGGTCGTGTTGTTGAGCGGGTGTGCCGGGTCGGGGCAGGTCCCGGAGGAACACTTCTACCGGCTGGGCACCCTGACGATGACAGCGCCTTATAGCCAACCACCCATCGCGGGCGTGCTCGAAGTGGAGCGGATGGATGCCTTTGGACTGCTGCGCGATCGCGCCCTGCTATACAGTGCGGCGGCTACTCCGCAGGAACTGCAACGGCATCATTATCACTTCTGGGTGGATGCGCCGACGGAACTGATTCGTGACCAGCTGGTACAGTATCTGCGCGATGCGCATGTGGCGAAACTGGTGACGGCAGACCATATCGATCAGGATGGCGATATCCGTCTGCGACTGGAGCTGCGTGACTTTTCCCGGCGGCTACAACCCGGCGGCAAAGCCAGTGTGCGGGTGGAGCTGGGAGTGATCGCCAATCCCAAGGGCAAGGGAATGCCGTTGCTGGTGAAGCGATATGCACATGAGGCGGCGGCGCACGATGGCAGCCCCTCCGCATCCGTGGCGGCCTTCGATCAGGCATTGGCGCAAATCTATGCGGAAATGCTGGTGGATCTGCTGCAGGCACTGGCCAAGGGATAAGCCGCTCCAGCAATGCCTGTCCTGCAGGTCCGGATTCATTCGGACGCTGCTGGCGTGACAACCCTCTTCGTGAATATCATGCGAATGAATTCGCACCTGCCAAGGGCCACCGGCTGTTATCCTTGCGAGCTGTTCCTGGTGATTCGCTGCAGGCTATGCTCCCAGTCCGGGCTCGGTGTTTCCGCTCGCAGCCGGATATTGCGCCCCAGCTCATTCTCGTACCAGCCGTAATCCCGCTGTAATGGTTCCACTTCGTAGCCCCACCAGGTGCCGTCGGCATCCTGTGCCAGCCAGTGGACCCATGCGGGCAGATCATTCGGAAGCGGGTTCATGTCATTGCGGGGAAGATCAATCGCGGAAGATGAGCACCGTTTCTACCGGGACACCTGTAGTTCAGAAGCTCCCCGGCAGGACATGGCCTGCCGGGAGAGTGGATTATGCCGGCTTTATTCCGCGGCGACTTCTTTCACGTCCAGCGTGGCGGTGTTGCGCAGTTCCTGCAGGTACTGTTGCAGGTTCTGGTTCTGTACCACCATCTGCAGCTGGTCCTTGATGTCGTCATAGGCAGGCGGAGTTGCTTCGCGGCTGTCTTCACGCAGGATGACGTGCCAGCCGAACTGGGTCTGTACCGGTTCCTTGGTGTACTGGCCCTTTTCCAGTTTGGCCACGGCTTCCGAGAAGGGTTGCACCATCTGTGAAGGGGAGAACCAGCCGAGGTCGCCACCACTGGGGCCGGTCGGACCGGTGGAGTGTTGCTTGGCGAGTTCGGCAAAATCGCCGCCCTTATCCAGTTCGGCGATGACGTTTTTGGCATCCTCTTCCGTCTTCAGCAGAATGTGGCGGGCCTTGAACTCCTGTTCAGCGGTGCCGAAGCGTTGCTGATACAGGGCCTGGGTTTCCTCGTCACTGACCGGATGATGGGTGATGTAATCCTGTACGGCGACACCGGCCAGGAAGGCGCGACGCTGGTGTTGCAATTGGGTGGCGACCTCGGAACGCTGGTCGATACCGGCCTTTTCCGCGGCCTGGGTCATGAGTTCCAGATTGATGATTTCCTGCAGCACCAGATTCTGGTCCTGGTTGGCGGCGTCACCGGGGCGGCGCAGGTTACGCTGCTGCAGGTGGAAATCCAGGGTCTGCTGGGTAATGGGGGTGCCGTTCACGGTGGCCAGCACGGGGCTGGTGTCCTGGCTGGCACTGCCCTGCTGCTGGGCGGCCGGCTGTTGCATGACGCTGGTCTGCTGTTCGTTACAGGCGGTAAGGCCGAGGGCCAGGCCCAGGGCGAGTATGGTATGTAGTTTTTTCATGTTGTGATGTTCCATTGCGGTTGATTCAGGGAAGTACTTTCTTGAAAGGTTTTACCGTGACCTGGGCATAGACCCCGGCTTCGATATAGGGATCGGCATCGGCCCAGGTACGGGCCTGCTCCAGCGAGGCGAACTCGGCCACCACCAGGCTGCCGCTGAAACCGGCCGGTCCCGGGTCATTGCTATCGATGGCCGGGTGCGGGCCGGCCAGTACCAGGCGGCCTTCGTCGCGCAGCACTTCCAGGCGGGCGAGGTGCGCGGGACGGGCGCCCAGGCGTTTGTCCAGACTGCCGGCTACGTCCTCACTGATGATGGCGTAGAGCACTATTTCTCTCCTTCGGTTTCTTCTTCGGGTTCGATGTGGCGGCTTAGATAGACGGACTGGAGCACGACGAAGATCACCGTCAATCCCAGCATGCCGAACAGCTTGAAGTTGACCCAGGTTTCTTCCGTGAAGTTATAGGCGACGTAGAGATTCAATGCGCCCATGGCGAGGAAGAACCAGATCCAGGCCCAGTTCAGCCGTCGCCAGATCAGGGCAGGCAGGGCGACGGCATGCCCCATCATGCGTTCCACCAGGGGTTTTTCGCCGATGAACAGGCTGCCGAGGAAACCGATACCGAATAGCCAGTTCACCAGGGTGGGTTTCCACTTGATGAATACCGGATCGTGCAGAATCAACGTAAGGCCGCCGAATACCACCAGCAGGCCGAGGGTGATCAGGTGGGTGTTTTCGAAGCGCCGGTGTTTCAACCAGTACAGACCGGTCTGCACGAAGGCGGCCACGATGGCCACCGCGGTGGCGACATAGATGTCGTAGGCCTTATAGGCGATGAAGAACAGCAGAATGGGGAAAAAATCGTAGAGTAATTTCATGGTATCCAATACTTGCCGCAGATGTGCAGCGTCAGGTGATCAATGCAGGCGGTGCTTGCGGTTCCAGTCGTTGTAATAGCTTTCCAGTACGGTACGCACATGGTCGGGATAGTCCAGGGCCTCCATCTGTTCCATGCCTTCGGCGAAGAAGCGCGGGGCTTCTTCGGGTAGTAAATGGGTCAGGCTGTCGTAGGCCTCTTTCATGGCCGCCGGGTCATGGCTGCGGGTGGCGACGATGGCTCGATTGAGGTTGAGCACCCGCCAGGGCCGGCCCGGGTTGGTTTTTTCCAGGTCCTGGCGAATGGCCGGTGACACCGCCTCGATGATTTCTCCCATATAGGCAAACAAATGGCTCAATTGTTCCGGGTCCAGGGTGCGATTGGCGAACAGTGCCAGGGCGTCCACCACCGGTTCCAGGGTGAGCAACTCGCCGCCGTGGCGAGCGGTCCAGAGGGCGATGGCCATCTGCACCTCCGCCAGCAGGCCCCGTTGTTCTTCCAGCTGATAGCGCTGTACCCAGTTTGCCAGTTCGTTCAACAGGCCGATGCTGTATTCGCCGAGTTCGGTGATGTCGGTGTTACGTGCACCCTGTGGCGTATGGCGCATGCCGCGCTTGTCGCTGTCGGTGGCGCGGGCATCGGATTCCACCCGGGTAACGATCTCCAGCAGCTGGTGTAATGCCTCCTCCAGTAGATCCGGATTGTCGCTGGCCGGGGACTGCTTGGTTCTGTCGTGATGTGCCTGCTGCACGCTGTCCAGGATACCGCGCAGACGGCTGCGAAAATAATCCTGATCGGGTTGTATCTGCAGTTCCATAGGAATCACATCAGCATAAAGCGCTAATGGTACCGCATTTTTCGGCAGGAAATAGGACTTCGATACAAAGGGGAATACTGATGCCGAACAAGCCTTGCGTCAGCCAGTAGGGTACAATGGCAGGATGTCATTACATCATGATTTGCATTCACATTCCCTTGCCTCCGATGGCACCCTGAGCCCGACCGCGCTGGTGGAGCGGGCCAGGGCTGCGGGCGTGGATGTGCTGGCCTTGACCGATCACGACACCCTGGATGGGCTTGCAGAGGCCGAGGAGGCCGCTAGGCAGGCCGGTTTGCTGCTGGTGCCGGGGGTGGAAATCTCCGTCACCTGGGCGAACCAGACCATTCATGTGCTGGGGTTGCAGGTGAACCCGGACAGCCCCGAGCTGCGTAGCGGTCTGCAGTCCTTGCAGGCCTTTCGTGACTGGCGTGCCGAGGAGATCGGTCGCCGACTGGCCCGGTCCGGAATCGATGGCGCCTACGAGGCAGCCCGGGTGCTGGCCAGGGGGCGCATCGTCAGCCGCACCCACTTCGCCCATTTCCTGGTTGAACAGGGGCATGCCGCCTCGGTGCGCGATGTCTTTAAACGGTATCTGGTGAACAACAAGCCTGGTTACGTGTCCGGCGAGTGGGCGCCACTGGAACAGGCACTCGGCTGGATTCAGGCCGCGGGCGGGCTGGCGGTGCTGGCCCATCCGGCTCGCTATCGACTCACGGCCAGCAAGCTGCGACGGCTGATCGGGGAGTTCCGGGAATGCGGCGGGGTCGGTATGGAGGTGGTGTCCGGCAGCCACTCCCGCGATGAGGCATTGACCATGGCGGCCCATAGCCGAACCGCGCAACTGCTGGCCAGTCGTGGTTCCGATTTTCATGGCCCGGAAAATCCCTGGGTGGAACTGGGCCGACTGGCCGAACTGCCACCGGGATGCCAGGCCCTGTGGGAAAGTGATCTCTGGCAACAGGCCGCCGCCTGATCATCCCCGGACCTATACAACATGAGCCAGTTTTTCCAGATCCACCCGGAGAACCCCCAGGCACGCCTGGTGTACCGTGCCGTGGAGATCATTCGGGATGGCGGGGTGGTGGTGTACCCCACCGATTCCAGCTATGCCATTGGTTGTCACCTCGGCGACAAGCAGGCCATGGAGCGTATCCGGCGTATCCGCCAGCTGGATGACAAGCACCATTTCACACTGATGTGCCGTGACCTGTCCGAGATCGCGACCTATGCCAAGGTGGATAATCAGGCCTACCGCCTGATCAAGGCGCTGACCCCCGGGCCCTATACCTTCCTGCTGGTTGCCACCCATGAGGTACCGCGCCGGCTGCAGCATGCCAAGCGCAAGACCATTGGTCTGCGGGTACCCGATGATCGCATCGCCCAGGCCATGCTGGAGGAGTTGCGGGAACCGATCATGAGTTCCACCCTGATCCTGCCCGGTGCCGAGTTTCCCGAAACCGATGCGGAAGACATTCGCGACCGGCTGGAACATCAGGTGGACCTGATTATCGATGGTGGCAATTGCGGCCTGGAGCCGACCACCGTGGTGGACCTGGCCAGCGGCAGTGCGCCGGTCGTGCTGCGCCAGGGCAAGGGTGATGCCTCGATGCTGGAATCCTGAGTCATGCGAAACGCCTTCCACTCTTCTGACGTATTATCGATTAGGTACTGATTGCACATCCCATGATAGAAATTACCCTGGTACAGAAAATCGCTGCCTGGATTCTGCCGGTATTGCTGGCGATCACTGTCCATGAAACTGCCCACGGGTGGGTGGCCAAGCGACTCGGCGACCAGACCGCCAGCCGTCTGGGCCGCCTCAGCCTGAACCCGTTCCGACATATCGACCCGGTGGGAACCGTGCTGGTGCCTGCCATCATGCTGTTGCTCCCCGGTGGCTTCGTATTTGGCTGGGCCAAACCGGTGCCAGTGGATTTTCGCAATCTCCGTAATCCCAAGCGGGATATGGCCTGGGTGGCAGCGGCTGGTCCCTTTTCCAACCTGTGCATGGGCGTGCTGTGGGCGCTGATGGCCCACGTGGGTGCGGCGGTGGGGGGCTGGGCCGGACTGCCGCTGATCTTCATGGCCGTGGCAGGCATCTTCATCAATACCATCCTGATGGTGCTCAACCTGCTTCCGTTACCGCCCCTGGACGGTGGCCGGGTGGCAGTGGGACTGCTCCCCAATCATCTGGCCTACCGGCTGGCGCGCATCGAACCCTACGGCATCTGGATACTGGTGGCATTACTGGTGAGCGGGATACTGGGCGGTATCCTCTGGCCCATTGCCGAGAAGGTGATGATGGGCTTCGTGTCCCTGTCCGGGTTGCCGGTACCGACGTTTAGCCATATTCTGCGGGTTTTGCTGGGGGGCTAGCGGGCCAGGGGAAACCTCGCCGCCCATGAATACTGAATAATAAAATAACTTATTATTCAGTATTATATTTATATTATTTAACAATCTGGATTCATTTGCGGCGATGCCGCAGATACACGACAGGAGAGACCATTGAGCAGTTCGCAACACAATGACCGGGTGTTATCCGGCATGCGGCCCACCGGTCGTCTGCACCTTGGTCATTATCATGGGGTGCTGAAAAACTGGGTCAAACTGCAGCACGAGTACGACTGCTTCTTTTTTGCGGCGGACTGGCATGCGCTGACCACCCATTATGAAGATCCCGGTATCATCGCAAGGAGTGTCTGGGACATGGTGGTGGACTGGCTCGCCGCCGGGGTGAACCCGCAGGCCGCCAGGCTGTTCATCCAGTCCGAGGTGCCCCAGCACGCCGAGCTGCATCTGCTGCTTTCCATGGTCACTCCGCTGGGCTGGCTGGAACGGGTGCCAACCTACAAGGATCAGCAGGAGCAGTTGCGGGAGCGCGATCTGGCCACCTATGGTTTTCTCGGTTACCCGCTGTTGCAGAGCGCTGATATCCTGATCTACCGCGCCGGCCAGGTGCCGGTCGGTGAGGACCAGGTGTCCCACGTGGAACTGACCCGCGAAGTGGCGCGGCGGTTCAACCATCTCTATGGGCGAGAACCCGGATTCGAGGAAAAGGCTGAAAATGCCGCCAAGAAAATGGGTAAGAAAAACGCAAAGTTATATCACGAACTTCGCAAGCGTTATCAAGAAAAGGGTGATCATGAGGCGCTGCCCGTGGCGCAGGCCCTGCTCGGCGAACAGCAGAATCTGTCACTGGCGGATCAGGAGCGGCTGTTCGGTTATCTGGAGGGGGGTGGCCGGATCATCCTGCCCGAGCCCCATGCGCTGCTGACCCCGGCGTCCAAGATGCCCGGCCTGGACGGCCGCAAGATGTCCAAGTCCTATAACAATTACATTGCCCTGCGGGATGATCCTGCTGAGGTGGCGGAGCGGCTGCGCCGCATGCCCACCGACCCGGCGCGGGTCCGTCGTGACGATCCCGGCAACCCGGACAACTGTCCGGTGTGGAAGCTGCACGAAGTGTATTCGGATGACGCACGCAAGCAGTGGGTGCAGAAGGGGTGCCGCAGCGCCGGTATCGGTTGTCTCGACTGCAAGCAGCCGGTGATCGAGGCGGTGGTGGCGGAACTGACGCCGATCCAGGAGCGGGCAAAAGAGTTCGAGCAGGATACCGCTCTGGTGCGGCGCGTCATCAATGAAGGCTGTGAGGCTGCGCGGGATATCGCAGATGAGACAATGAATGAAGTTCGTTCTGCAATAGGATTGAATTATAAATAATTAATTACCTTGGGCAGTGCTGTAACAATTGCGGTAGAATGCTCCGGGGTCAGTACCGGGCGCAGGCTGCGGAGACCGGCTGGCCTATCGTATTCACGGCAGAAAATTCATGAGCGAACCGCAAGCCCCTACTGAGAATCATCCCCAGCAGACGGAGATGCCCTTCGCCTATGTGCAGGGGGAGGCAGTCACTTCACTGCCCCATGATCTCTATATTCCCCCCGATGCCCTGGAGGTCTTTCTCGAGGCCTTCGAGGGACCGCTGGATCTGCTGCTCTACCTGATCAAGCGCCAGAACCTCGATATCCTCGATATTCCGCTGGCCGAAATCACCCGGCAGTACATGGAATATGTGGAGCTGATGAAGGAGCTGCAGCTGGAACTGGCGGCTGAATATCTGGTCATGGCCGCCATGCTGGCGGAAATCAAATCCCGCATGCTGCTACCGCGGCCCACGGAGGAGGACGGCGATGAGCTCGATCCCCGTGCCGACCTGGTGCGCCGCCTGCAGGAATATGAACGTTTCAAGCAGGCCGCCGAGGATATCGATGCGATTCCACGCCTGGGTCGCGATGTATTCCCGGTCAAGATCAAGAGTCCTGACAAACAGGTGGTGACGACGCCGCCGCAGGTGGATCTCAAGGAAGTGCTACTGGCCTTCCGTGAGGTGATGAAACGTGCGGCCATGTTCACCCATCACCATATCCAGATGGAACCGCTGTCGGTGCGGGAACGTATGTCCACGGTGCTGAGCCTGTTGCAGCCGGGCAAGTTCGTGGAATTTGGTACGCTGTTCACGCCGGAAGAAGGTCGCATGGGCGTGGTGGTGACGCTACTGGCGGTGCTGGAACTGGTGAAGGAATCCCTGATTGAACTGGCGCAGGCCGATTCGTTTGCGCCGATATATGTCCACCCCGTATCCGCCAAACCCGAGGAGGCTGTCCCAGCCGATGCGGTAGTGGCCCGAACCGAATAAGTCCTTATGAGCCAACCGGAACTGAAAAACATTATCGAAGCCGTGTTGATGGCCGCCGGTCATCCCATGAGTCTGGATCATTTGCTGATGACCCTGTTTCCCGAGGGCGATCCGCCTGAAAAGGCCGAACTCAGGGAAGCACTGGAAGAGCTGCAGAACGACTATGCCGAGCGGGCGCTGGAACTGGTGGAGGTGGCCAGCGGCTTCCGGTTCCAGGTGCGGCAGAGCATGGAGCCCTGGGTGTCGCGGCTGTGGGAGGAAAGGCCCACCAAGTATTCGCGCGCCCTGCTGGAGACCCTGGCACTGATGGCGTATCGGCAACCCATCACCCGTGCCGAGATCGAGGATGTGCGCGGCGTGAGTGTAAGCAGCTCGATCATCAAGACCCTGCAGGACCGGGAATGGATTCGCATTGTTGGCCACCGGGATGTACCGGGACGGCCTGCCGTGTACGGCACCACGAAAGAGTTTCTCGATTACTTCGGGCTCAAGAGCCTTGACGACCTGCCCACCCTGGCGGAGTTGCGTGACATCGACAGCATTAATGCCGAACTGGACCTTGATGTGCCAGGTGTAGCCATGGACACGGTCGAGGAGGACGAGGCACCGGAGACCGGGGTCGAGAGTGCAGAAGGCGAGCAGGATGACGGGGCACCCGGGCTTTCCCTGGTGGAAGATGAAGCCGCCGAGAAGGGCGAGGAAGAAGAAACCCCTTCGCCGTCCATCCTCCATTGAAAAACCCGGTAAAAAACGCCCCCGAGCCGGTCAAGGAACGCCTCCAGAAGGTCATGGCGCGGGCCGGGCTTGGCTCCCGGCGCCAGGTCGAGGACTGGATTCGCGAGGGCCGCGTCAGCGTCAATGGTGAGCCGGCGGAACTCGGCCTCAAGGTGAACGAGACCGACAGCATCACCGTCGATGGCAAAGTGGTTTCGGTGCGCGCCAGCAGTGCCGCCAAGGATCGGCCGCGGGTGCTGGTGTATCACAAGCCGGTCGGGGAAGTGACCACGCGTTCCGATCCGGAAGGTCGTCCCACGGTGTTCGACCAGATCCCCGATCTCAAGACCGGTCGCTGGATCACGGTGGGCCGCCTCGATCTCAACACCTCCGGCCTGCTGCTGTTCACCACACATGGTGAACTGGCCCATCGGTTGATGCACCCCTCCAGTGAACTGGAGCGTGAATACGCGGTACGGATTCTCGGCGAAGTGACCCCCGAGATCATCAAGGCCCTCACCGACAACGTGATACTGGAAGACGGGAATGCCCATTTCGAGCAGATTCTCGATGCCGGCGGCAGTGGCGCCAATCACTGGTATCACGTGGTATTGAAGGAAGGGCGTAACCGGGAGGTCCGCCGCCTGTGGGAATCCCAGGGCCTTAAGGTCAGCCGCCTGCAGCGGGTGCGCTATGGGCCGATCCTGCTGCCGCGCCGTGTGGCACCCGGCAAGTGGGAAGAACTGGATGCCAAGGGCATGGCCCTGCTGTTCGAGGCCGCGGGCCTGCCCAGGCCGGATCTGTCGAAGCCACGCAAACATACCCGGGATCCTGCCAGCAAATACAAGCGGCGCTAGTCCCGGGCTGCAGCTGCGCTTTCCCAGGTTGTGTTGAATCGCCCGGATTCCTTTCCGATGCCACTGCCAAGACGCCTTACTCTTCCGAATGTCTTTGCACAGTTGCTGGCCGCACACGGTCCGCGCGACTGGTGGCCCGGCGATACGCCTTTTGAAATCATGGTGGGGGCCATTCTCACGCAGAACACGGCCTGGACCAACGTGGAAAAGGCCATTGCAAATCTCAAGCAGCACGACAGACTTTCGCCCGTAGCCATCCTGCGGGCTCGCCAGGATCATCTGGCGCAATGGATTCGTCCCTCCGGGTATTTCAACGTCAAGGCCGATCGACTGAAACAATTCTGTCGCTGGTACCTGGAGCAGGGCGGGTGGGATGTGCTGTGTCGCTGGGAAACCGGGGTCCTGAGAGCAGGCCTGCTATCCGTCAAGGGTGTGGGGCCGGAAACCGCAGACGACATGATGCTGTATGCATTCGAACGGCCGGTGTTCGTGATCGATGCCTATACCCGGCGGATCTTTTCACGGTTGGGCCTGGTGGAGGAAACGGCAGGCTACGAGGAACTACGGGCACAGTTTGAAAAAAGACTGGGGCCGGATGTGGCCTTGTTCAATGAATACCATGCCTTGATCGTGCAGCATGGCAAGGAGGTCTGCCGCAGCAAGCCGCGATGCGAATCCTGTCGATTGGCGGCTCGATGTGAATGGCGACGGCAGGCGCAGGCGGAATAAAAAGCCCGTTCTGTTCGCAGGACCAGGCGCGTGCGGACCGATCCCGTTATCCATTCGGAGATAGTGGCGGCTTGCAGGGCACCGGATATCATCGCCGGGTTTTTGAGTCGGTGTGGGAGGGTGTCAGGAGGCATCGGCTACATGCGCCTGGTTTCCTTCGATGCGTTACGCACCCTCGGCCTGCCCGGGGTGTATCCCCTTAAGGCGACGGACTGGTTCCGTTGTCGGGATGACATCCTGGCGGCGGATTGGCTGCTGTTCCCCGAATACTGGCAGGTCAATGCCCTGGTGTATGCCTGGAAGCAGCGCATCTTTCCCAGCATCAGCAGTTATCATCTTGGTCATGACAAGATCCAGATGACGCGGGCCTTCGAATCCCTGTGTCCCCACCATGTGCCGTTCACCCTGATCCTGCCGGCTACGGAGGCGGGCATGACCGAGGCGCTCGATACCCTTGGCTTTCCCTTTGTCGCCAAGGAGGTGCGCAGTTCCATGGGGCAGGGTGTATACCTTATCGAGTCACGCGCTGATTTTCATCGTTACGCCGCAGCCAACGATATCCTCTACCTGCAGGAATACCTGCCGATTCAGCGTGACCTGCGCGTGGTGTGGGTAGGCGATCAGGTGGTGGGCGCCTACTGGCGCGAGGCGCCGGAAGGCGGTTTCCACAACAATGTTTCACGGGGGGGAAGGGTAAGTTTCGAAGCGGTGCCTGTATCCGCCATCGAACTCGTGCAGCAGGTGGCATCGGCCCTGGGAGTGAACCATGCCGGCTTCGACGTGGCAGTGGTGGACGGCCACAGCTACCTGCTGGAGTTCAATCTGCGTTTCGGCACCCAGGCGCTCAATGCGCAGGGAATCCAGCTCGCCCCCTTCATGCTCGATTATCTGGCGCGCCAGTTCACGCCGCCGCAGGAGCCGGATTTCTCTCTGTCACGCACCGGCTGATCCTGTTTGGCCGGCTGCAATAGACTGCTACCTGTCGTTGCAGGTGCTGGATATGCTTGTGGGTGAGGACTGGACTGGCGGGGCAAGAAGGCGCAGGCGGCCTGGTTTTCATCACTGCTGTGCGTGCCTGCACGTACGGCGTAGTGTCGAAGCTGTTCCAGGGCAATGGAGTTTAGCGTATTACCGCGTTGTCCTGGCCTGCGCAGCGAACCTGGTTGCGGCCACGGTCCTTGGCAAGATACAGGGCCTGGTCAGCATGGGCGAAGAGGGTGACCGGGATATCGTTATCGCGCAGGGTGCTGACACCGGCACTCAGGGTGACGGGGATCTCGGCACCGGAGCAGTGACAGGGAGCACCCTCTACCGTTTTGCGAATACGCTCGGCCAGCAGGCAGGCGCCTTTGGCGTTCGTGTCCCGCATCAATACCACGAATTCCTCACCACCATACCGGAACAACTGGTCGGTATTGCGCATGCAGTCCTGAATAAGTTTCACCACGGACTTGAGCACACAGTCACCGATGATGTGTCCATACTGGTCATTAATGGCCTTGAAGTGATCGATGTCGAGCACGACCAGCGATAATGACGCGGACTGGCGCCGGGCAAAACTGATTTCCCGTTCCAGGGATTCATCCAGTGCGGCACGATTGTAGACGCCGGTGAGCGGGTCCTTCTGTGCCAGATTCAGGGCATTCTGGTAGAGCAGGGCGTTGCGCAGCGGATACAGCAAATAGCAGAGATAATCCTCCATCAGGGCAGTTTCCGTAGCGGTGAACTTCCTGCTACGGCAGAACAGCAGTTCTCCCAGCGGTTCATCCCCGATATTCAGGGTGTAGGTACAACGGTGCCGGGCCTGACTCCCCAGTTTATGATGCAGGTCCAGGATTTCGTTGTGATATTGAATGCCATCGTGGGCCACGAAGTGTTGCAGATGATCACTGAACAGATCCACCAGGCGCACAGGATCGAGGCTGGTCTGGAGCGCCCGGCTGAGGCCCAGTGTCAGTTGCATGGAGGCCTCGGTTGTACCCACCGATCCGTACGGAGGATGAACGGCGTCCAGGTTTCCCTCGATACTCTGTAATGGTGTGGCCATGTCAAAATTCCCGATGGTTTTATGCGTGGGTTTACAAGCCAGTTTCATGCCAAGTATGCGCTAGAACGATATAATAAGCATAATCATGTGGTTGCGGCAATATCGATGAGCGTTGACTGTTATCTGTCATGGAATTGACGTTTTCTTGCCGCGCAGTGGGGTAATCCTTGCCGGTTGTCTTTGTCATCCAGTGTCGAGGTTATATTCTTTATAAATCAATGAGAAGAGTTCAGATTCCCTATGCTGGGCTGTAAAATGGTCAGAAATTTGTCGGTTTTGTGGTGAAATATCCCGGCGAATTCGCCGTCGAACCCTTGACCCAAACCGCTCGTTCGGTGTCAAAAAAGATATAGTGTCGGGTATAACTATTTGACAGCAATAGGAGGTTTCTGATGCTCAGTGGGTGTCGAATTGCAATCAGCGGGCTGCTGCTGATGTTTTCCTGGAATCTGCCGGCTGCGGAAACGGCACTGGGGGCAGGCATGGTGAACCCCGGGTATCACGAGCAGCCCGTTTGGTTCAAACAGTCCTTTCTGGATCTGCGGGAGGACGTGGCGGAGGCCCATGCCGATGGCAAGCGGCTGATGCTGTATTTCTATCAGGACGGCTGCCCCTATTGCCAGAAACTGCTGGAAACCAATTTCGCCCTGCGCGACATCACCGACAAGACCCGCGCCACCCTCGATGTGGTGAGCATCAATATGTGGGGCGACCGTGAAGTCACCGATCTGCAGGGTAAGGTGCGCACGGAAAAACAGTTTGCCCAGGAATGGAAGGTCATGTTCACGCCCACGCTGCTATTTCTCAATGAGCAGGGCGAACTGATCCTGCGGGTGAACGGGTATTATGCACCACATAAATTCAATGCCGTGTTGGACTATGTCGGTGGACACCGGGAGACGGAGCTCAGCTTCCGGGACTATTACGCCGGTCTGTCCCCGCCATCGGCAAAGGGCGTACTGCATGATGACCCCGCCTACCTGAGACCGCCGTACCGGTTGGCATCCCGCGTCGGGCAGAAACCGCTGCTGGTGTTCTTCGAACAGAAAGATTGCGCCGTCTGCGATGAATTGCATACCGATATCCTGCAGCGCGAAGCCAGTCAGGCGCTATTGCAACAGTTCGATGTGGCGCTGCTGGATATGTGGTCCGGTGAACCGCTGGAATGGCCCGATGGCACCCGGGGCAGTGCCCGCGACCTGGCGCGGAATCTGGGGGTGCAGTATGCGCCGACCCTGGTGATGTTCGATATCCAGGGTAACGAGGTATTTCGCACTGAGGCCTACCTGAAGTCTTTTCATATCCAGTCGGCGCTGGAGTATGTCGCATCCGGTGCCTATCGGGACCAGCCGAGCTTTCAGCGTTTTGTACAGGGGCGCGCGGACGCCCTGGAGGCACGGGGTGTGCATGTGAATCTCATGGACTGAGAAAGACCCTGCTAGCCTAAAGGTTGCTTCCCCAATGGCCGTTATCATGGGCTGAATACCCGTTCGGGTCGTTGTTGAAAATCACAAAGGAAGCACACCTATGTTTGGACTTTCGCTATTCTCCCGCGAGGATTCGACCACGAATCATTTGCAGACGCAGAACCTTGCGCTGGAAGCGCGGGTAGCCGATCTGGAAGCGGAGCTGTCCGAGCTGCACCAGGAACGCGAAGGTCTGCAGCAGGAACTGGAGCGAATGGTATTGCGTATGGAGCTGGCAGACGGCCTGTACCGTAATTTCCGCTATTTCAGTGATTCACTGGTGCAGTTGCAAACCACGCTGGCCCAGCTGGCCAATAACCTGCGGGAAGAGAAGAGCAGCGCCATCGAGGCGGCAGAGGTATCCGTACGGGCCCGTGAAGGCACCAGCAAGATGGTCAGCAGTCTGCAGCAGGTGGTTGGCAGTGTCGGCGATGCGGCCGGACATGTGGCCAATCTCAATGAGCGCGCCAGTGCCATCGGCAGCATCGTCAGCCTCATCAACGAAGTGTCGGATCAGACCAACCTGCTGGCCCTGAATGCAGCCATCGAGGCAGCGCGTGCCGGCGATCATGGGCGCGGTTTTGCGGTGGTGGCCGACGAGGTTCGTAATCTGTCGCGTCGCACCAGTTCGGCAACCAAGGAGATTGCCGCGGAGATCAACAAGATTCAGGAGGAAACCAGTTGCGCCCAGGTCAAAATGACCGAAATGGCCAAGGATTCCGATGCCCTCGGGGATATCGGCCGCAAGGCCAGTGATGGCATGGGTGCGGTGCTGTCGCTGTCGAAGAAGATGGAAGGTGCCATCTCCGCGGGGGCTTTGCGCAGCTTTGTGGAACTGGCCAAGGCCGACCACCTGCGCTTCAAGTTCGAAATCTATCAGGTGATGATGGGTATCCTTTCCAAGGCGCCGGAAGAATTTGCCAGCCATACCACCTGCCGTCTCGGCAACTGGTATTACCAGGGGGAAGGCCATGAGTGTTTCTCGCAGCTGTCCGGTTACGAGGAAATGGAACAGCCTCATCAGGAGGTGCACGAGCGTGGTGTCGAGGCCCTGCGTCACTATCATGCCGGGGATATCAAGAAGGCACTGGCGGAGCTGAAGGCCATGGAACAGGCCAGTATCGGTGTGCAGGCGGCCCTGGAACGAATGGCGACCGCAGGTGAGCAGGATAACAGCCTGCTATGCCACGGCGGCAATCACTAGGGGAGTGCTGATTCATCCCGAACCGTCATTCCCGCAGGGGCGGGAATGACGGTTCGTTCCACGTTGCCCGGTGATCGTTCCTGCCCGGACCGGGGAATGCCTACCGCCAGGGCAGACCCTCATCCTCCTGGGCCATGAACTGCTGTCCGGTCTTGCCCTTGCCGGCATCACTCATCAGGTACAGATACGGTTTCACGATGTCCGCGGGGTATGGCCGCAGGTTCGGGTTCTCTCCAGGGTAGGCCAGGGCCCGCATAGCCGTGCGGACGGCCCCTGGATCCAGGCTGTTCACCCGCACCGATGTGTTGGTTTCCAGTTCATCAGCAAGAATCTGCATCAGGCCTTCGATACCGGCCTTGGCGACACCATAGGCGCCCCAGTAGGCCTTGCCGTGGCGACCGACACGGTCCGCGGTGAAGAGCACGGACGCATCATTGCTGGCCATGAGCAATTCCAGGCAGGCCTTGGTCAGCAGGAAGGGCGCATTCAGGTTGACCTGGATGCTCTTGAACCAGAGTTCCGCATCATAGTGTGCGATGGGAGTGAGGGTGCCAAGCATGGCGGCGTTGTGCAGCAGGCCGTCCAGGCGGCCGAATTCCTGCTGCAGCGTAGCGGCGAGATCTTCATAATCCTTGGCCACGGCGCCTTCCAGGTTCAGTGGGTAGATCGCCGCTTGCGGATAGCCGGCCTGTTCAATCGCGTCGTACACCAGTTCCAGTTTGCGGATGGTGCGGCCGAGCAGAATCACGGTGGCACCGTGGGCCGCAAAGGCCATGGCGCAGGCCTTGCCGATGCCGTCGCCGGCACCGGTCACCAGAATCACTCGTTCTTTCAGAAGCCCGGCTGTGGGGGTCCAGTCTGTCATTTTCATCGCCCTGGGGTTGGGAGCGACCATTATACGGATCTTGACGGACTTTGGTGCAGGCAACCTGGTGGGGTACGGACAACAGTGACGAAGATCGGGGGGGCGGAAACCGATTCTCCACGCAGGGCGCGAGGGATCACATCGCCAGCAGGCTACTACCCGGGTCAGCCCCGGATGCAGCGTATCAGATCGCAGTCTGGCTGCAGGGGTTCGTTTGCCAGAGGCAGTTGCGCAGCCAGCGCTCCAGGTCATCCACTCCCATGGGTTTCGCGATATGGTATCCCTGCGCCATATCACAACCCATGGTCGTCAGCTGGTCGAGGATGGCCTGATTCTCGACACCCTCGGCGACCACTTGCAGATCGAAGGTGTGGGCCAGGTCGATGATGGAGCGGACAATCCGGGCATCCCCAGGATTTTCTGTCAGGTTACAGACAAAGGATTTGTCGATCTTGAGTTCGTTGACGGGCAGGCGCTGCAGATAGGCCAGTGATGAATAGCCGGTGCCGAAGTCGTCAATGGAAAGCTGGACTCCCAGTTCGCGCAATCCCTGCAGGGTGTCCAGGCTACGCTCCGGGTGCAGCATCATGGCGGTTTCGGTGATTTCCAGGATCAGTCGCTCCGGTTCCACGCCCCAGATATTCAGTGCCCGTTCAACCAGGTCCACTACGTCGGGATCATGCAGGATGCAGGTGGACAGGTTCACGGCGACGGATTGGTTTTGTGTCGCCATGCCGCTTTCACTGCAATGCCGCAGCGCGGCATTCAATACCCAGAGACTGAAGGGGGTGATCAGTCCGCTATCCTCGGCGACCGGAACAAAACTGTCCGGCGGAATGAGGCCGCGGGTCTGGTGGCTGATGCGGCTGAGTGCTTCGGCGCCGCATACCAGGCCGGTGTGCAGATCCACCTTGGGCTGCAGGTGTACGACCAGGTCACCGCTTTGCAACGCCTGCTCCAGCTGATGCTCGATCAGCAGCGAGGTTTCCGTACGCTGTGTAGGACGCTCATACAGTTGGTAGGGAACATGGGCGCGCCGTGCCTCGACCAGTGCCTGTTCGGCATGGCTCAGCACCTGCTGCGGCTGTTCGCCATGGTCCGGGAACAGGGCAATACCGATATTGGCGCGCATGCGAAACCGGTGTTCCTGGATGCACATGGGTTGCTGCAGGGTCTGCAGGATCTTGTTGGCGGCGAGCAGTGCGTGATCACCGGATTGCAGGCATGGCAGCAGTATTCCGTATTCGTCGTCTCCGATACGGGCAATAAAATCACTGGTGCGGATGGCCTGCCGGATGCGTTCACCTATGGCGCGGAGCAGGCGATCGCCGGTATCAAAGCCGAAGGTTTCGTTGATTTCCCGGAAGCGGTGCAGGTTGAGCACCAGCACGGCAAACAGCGGGGCATCGGGGGCGTAGTGACTGCCGGCCTGCTGCAGTTCAAGGAAAAATCCCTGCCGGTTGGGCAACTGGCTGACCGGGTCCATCAGTGCTGACTGGGTCACAGGTAGAATTCGCGTGTATCGATGGAACAGTGCTCGGGGTCCAGCACGTCGAGGATCTCCAGTTCCGGGTGGGATTGCAGATCCAGGCTGCAGGGGGTGGTCAGGCGCTGTTGCTGTGCATCGAGAATCACCATGATACGCGGGCGCAGTCGGCGCAGCCGGTTCTGGGCAATCACGATCGCTACTTCGTGGTTGCTGAGGCGTACCAGGGTGCCGGTCGGGTAGACGCCCAGGCACTGGATAAACTGTTCCACCAGCTCTTCCTGGAAGTCCACATCACGCCAGTCATAGAGCTTGCGTACTGCGACATGCGGGGACAGCCCGCAGCGGTAGGGCCGCGTACTGGTGATCGCAGCATAGCAGTCGACGATGGCGGCCATGCGGGCATAGACCGGGATCTGTGTGCCGGACAGCCGGTGTGGATAGCCGGTGCCGTCGAAGCGCTCATGGTGGCTCTGCAATACATTGAGCGAGCTGCGGTGAAACCCCTGGTGGCTACTCAGTAATTTCACCCCAAAGGTGACATGTTCCTTGATGAGTTCGAATTCCCGTTCGGTAAGGCGGCCGGGTTTGTCGAGCAGTTCCTGGGGCAGTTTCATCTTGCCGATATCAAACAGCAGGCTACCGACGGCGATATGGCGCAGTTCCTCGCGGGGAAATCCCATGTGCCGGCCAAAGGCCACGGACAGGGTGCAGGCACTGATGGCATGGGCATAGGCATAGGCATCTTTCTGTTCCAGCTGGGTGAGCCACAGAAAGGCATCCGGATTGCGCAATACGCTGTCGATGAGCCCGTCGACGATCTGGTTCACACCCGACAGGCTCAGCGGTCGGCCGCTTTGGGTATCCTCGATGACGGAGTAGAGGGTTTCCTGCGCCTGGCGATGAGTATCCCGGGCCACCGCCAGTTCCTCTTCAACCGATAACTGGTCCTGGTAGAAGTCGAACCCGTTCGGGCGGTGGCAGAGTTCCATGAGGACATCCGGGGTGGCGGATTCCTCGCGGCGTTCGCTGCAGGCATGGCTATCCTCACCCTGGTCCACATCGATATAGACGAAGCGGCAATGCTCCTGCAGGACGCGGATGTCGTCGGTGGCGGTGAGGGAGAATCCCTGGAACATGAAGGGCGTTTCGACCCAGGGGCGGTCGAGATCAGAAATGTACATCCCCAGACGCAGGTCGCGGGTATCGATTTTCTTTTCCATCACGCTGCCTATGGCCCCCTGTGTTCCATTGCCGCACTACAGAGCTGTTATTAAATTCCTTTCCATTCAATTTATTAGATGTTTTATTTGTGCTGCGCAAGGTGATATTCGGCAGCCGGTAGGCAGGATAACGGCTGAATCAGGCGGGAATTGAGCGGGACAGGCTGTCGAGGATGCCCTGGGCACAGTGGCGGCCGCTCTGGACGGCGCCTTCCAGGGTTCCTGGCAGGCCGGTGGCGGTGAAGTCACCGGCCAGCCAGCAGCCCTGCACGGGGGTGGCTGCCGTGGGACGCAGGCCATCGACGCCGACCGTGCTGGCGAAGGTGGCGCGTTTTTCACGAATCACCATGCTTTCCTGCGGCGTGGGCCATTTGGGGAACAGCTCGGCCAGTTCCTGGCTTACCGCTGTGGTGAGGGCCTGCTGATCCAGCTGCATATGGGAGCCCTCGGCACTGATCACCGCGGCGATGCAGCCATGTTGACCGGTGATGCCGCGATCAAAGACCCATTGTGCCATGCCCTGCAGCACGCCCAGCATCGGGCGGGGCAGATGGACCGGTTCGGGATAGCGCAGATAGACCGTGGTGATGGGCTGGTATTCGAGTTGCACCAGATTACGGACAATGTCAGTGAACACCGCATGGGGAGACAACAGGCGCCGGCACATCACCGGATTGACCGCCAGCACCAGCTGACGAGTGGCCAGGAATTCCCCGTCGAGTTCTATACCCTGTATGACGCCGTTGCGGATCTGCAGGCCGGTAACACGGCGGTTCAGTACAACCTGGTTGCCATGACGTTCTATGTAGTCAAGGGCCGGCTCCGGCAGGGTGCTGCCGAGATCGGTAATCGGCAGCAACAGGTCCGAATCCTCGCGCTGTTGTGTAAAGCTGGTCTGTAGCACACGCAGGAAAATACGTGCCGACGCAATCTGGATCGGAGTGTTCAGCGCAGCCAGGCACAGTGGTTCCCATAACTGCCGAATCAGGCGGGGCGATTGCCGCTGGCTGACCAGCAGTGCTTGCACGCTGATATCCTCGGCCACAGGCAATATGGCCTGTTGCAGCGTACGTCCGAACCGTACCGCCGCCAGCCGATCCTTGAGGCCCAGCCCCGAGGCGCTGAGCAAGCCCGCCAGGAGATGAAACGGTGCTGGAAGCTTCGGTGTGTGCAAGTGCAGCGCCTGCCCGTGAGGAGAGATCAGCTCCAGTTCCAGTGGGCGGCGTTGTACCACCGCGCTTTCCTCCAGCCCGATGCGTTGTAACAACGACAGCATCTGGTGATAGGCACCGATCATGATGTGTTGACCATTATCGACCCGCGTCTTTCCAAAGCGAACACAGCGTGCGCGTCCACCCAACTGGCGGGCGGCTTCGACCAGGGTGACCGGGATACCGGTATGGGTGAGTTCGATAGCGGCTGCCAGTCCTGCCCAGCCACCGCCAACGACCACCACGTGGTTGGATGGCTCAGCGGACATCAGGGAAAACGGGTTTACCGGGCACGCGAGACTTCCAGCCCGTGGCGGGCCCGCAGTTTTTCCCGCCGTGCGGTTTTCCAGGCGATCCAGAGCTTGCGTAGCGGGGTGAGTTGAATGCGGCGTTCCAGGACCCGGAAACCGTCGCGCTCGATCTCCTTCAACAAGGTGAGGTAGATCTCCGCCATGATCAGGCCACTGCGCTGGGCCATGCGGTCCACCTCGGGAAGCAGTTCATCGGCATGCAGATAATACTCGCGGGCGCGTGCCGCCTGGTGGGCGAAAAAGGTTTCCAGTTGTGGTGTGTGTTCACCGCGCAGAATCTGTTCCTCGTCGATACCGGCCTGCCGCAGTTCATCCTGGGGCAGGTAGATGCGCCCGCGCATGGCGTCTTCCCGCACGTCCCGGAGGATGTTGGTGAGTTGCAGGGCGGTACCGAGTTCGGTGGCATATTTCAGGGTGCCGCGATCCCGGTACCCGAATATCTCCGCGGCCAGCATCCCCACCACGCCGGCAGCACGGTAGCAGTACAGTGCCAGTGACTTGAAATCGGCATAGCGCTGCCGGGTCAGATCCATCTCCATGCCGTCGATGATTTCCTGAAAATATTCCTCGGGCAGGTTGAACCGCTCGAGATGCGTGCCCAGCGCCTGGGTGACGGGATGTTGTGGTTCACCGCTAAAGGTCCGGCTGATTTCGTCACGCCACCATTGCAGCTTCAACCGAGCCACGCCGGGGTCCGTGCAATCGTCCACCACGTCATCCACCTCGCGGCAGAAGGCGTAGAGGGCGGTGATGGCGCGACGTCGGTCAGCGGGCAGAAACAGGAAACTGTAATAGAAGCTGGAGCCGCTGCCGGCTGCCTTGCGTTGACAGTACTCGTCGGGGTTCATGGAAAAGGCGGGGCCGAAGTTGTTGGTGAGGGAAGAATAGCGGAGCGGGACGGTGGCTGCAAAGTGACGGATGATTTCTGCTTGAATTGCCTCCCCGCAGTCAGAAACCGCCCTTGACCGCTCCCCATAGCATATTCAGCCGGTCGCGCAGCGTGAGGCGAGGGCGGCTGAATGCATCCTGCTGGCGCTGCAGATACTGCAGGATACGGTTGCCGCCAAGGATGATCATGCGCAGTTCGAAGCCTGCCCTGCCCTTGAGGCGTTTACCGAGTGGAGCTCCGGCCTGCAGCAGTTGCATGGCGCGCTGGGTCTGGAACTGCATCAACTGACGCAGCCCGAGATCATTCTGTTGGTTTCCGAACTGCTCTTCGCGTACCCCGAAACGTTGCAGTTCTTCCTGGGGCAGGTAGATACGCTGGTTTTCGATGTAATCCTGGTGGATATCCTGCAGGAAGTTGGTCAGTTGCAAGGCACTGCAGATGGTATCGGAATAGGCGATATTGCGTACGTCATCCGCACGGTAGAGATGCAGCAGCAGACGCCCGATCGGGTTGGCCGATCGGCGGCAGTACTGCATGAGTTCACCAAAATGCGTGTAGCGTTGCTGGGTCACATCCTGGCGAAAGGCGCTGAGCAGATCGAGCAGGGGCTCGATGGGTAGTTGGTGTCGCTGGATGCTGTCGGCCAGGGCAATGAACACGGGATCTTCCATGGGCTCGCCGCGGATGATGCCCTGCAGCGCCGCCTGCATGGAATCCAGCGCGGCCAGGCGCTGTTCCGGTGGGTAATCCCCCTCGTCGGCCCAGTCATCGGCAGTGCGGGCAAAGGCATAGATGGCTGCAACGGGGTGGCGCAGGCGGCGTGGCAGCAGCCAGGAGGCAACGGGGAAATTCTCGTAGTGACTGCGTGCGAGCTGCAGGCAGTGAGCGTAGGCCTGGCGGGTGGTGGGGGTGGTCATGATGGTGGCTTCAGAATGGAATGGGCCCTGGGACAGGTAATTGTGGGTGCGAATGAATTCGTACCTACCGGTTGTTCTGTATTGGATCGGATGGGCCGCGATACCGGGTCATGATCATGATTCCGGGTTCTGCTGATCATTCTGCAGCGGGCGCGGGCTGCGTTCCAGCGGCGGGAGCTCATCCACGGGCTTCTTGTGCCGGATGCCCATCTCCACGAATTTGCGGGCGCTGGGCAGGATGCGGGTATCGAAGGAGCCGACGGCCTTGTTGTAGGCATTGACGCCGCTATCGAGACTCTTGCCCACCTTGCCCAGGTGTTCGGCGAAGGTAGCCAGGCGTGCATACATTTCTTCTCCCACCTCGCGGATATGCTCGGCATTTTCCGCCAGCGCCTCCTGGCGCCAGCCATAGGCCACGGCGCGCAGCAGGGCCACGAAACTGGTCGGGGTGGCGAGGATCACCTTGGCGGCAAGGGCGTCTTCCAGCAGTGACCGGTCGCGTTCCAGTGCGGCGCTCAGGAACTGATCGCCGGGAATGAACAGCACTACGAAATCGGGGGTATTCTTGAACTGTTGCCAGTAGTTTTTGCCGGACAGTTCCTTCACGCGCTCGCGTACTTTGCGGGCATGATGGGTCAGGGCCTGATCCCGGTCGGCATCGGTTTTGGCTTCGACGGCGGTGAGATAGGCGTCCAGCGGGGTCTTGGCATCGACGATGATTTCGCGGCCGTCGGGCATGCGCACCACCATGTCCGGGCGCAGCGCACCGCCCTCCGACTGCACCTGCTGCTGCTCATAGAAATCGCAGTGCTCCACCATGCCGGCCAGTTCCGCGAGCCGCTTCAGGGTCATTTCACCCCACTGGCCGCGCACCTCGGGGCGCCGCAGGGCCTGCACCAGGTTACGGGTCTCACCCTGCAACAGCCGGTGGGATTCGGCCATGGTCTCCAGGTGCTTGCTCAGGGCGCCATGGGCCTCCTTGCGCTCCTGTTCCATACGGCGGATCTGCTGCTCGGTACGGTCGAGGGCCTCGCGGATGGGTTTGACCAGGTTTTCGACGGCCTTCTCCTTCTGGGTGAGATCGCCCTGGGCCTGGACCTGGAAGGCCTTGAGGTTTTCCTGGGCCAGCTTGAGGAATTCGGTGCTGTTGTGCTTCAGGGCCTCGCCGGCGAGCGCATTGAAGTTGTCGCTGAGCTGCTGGCGGGCCTGCTCGAAGGCCGCGCTGCGTTCCGCATGGGCCTGTTGCACAGCCTCCAGCTGGGCCTGCAGGCGGGCTTTTTCTTCCCGCAGTACGGTCACTTGGCGCTGACTGCGCAAATGACTCAATAATGCCCCGGTTGCCGCCGCTAACAGCGAGACAACCAATAACAGGATGGCGGAGTTGGTATCCATGGCGCGCATCATACCAGCTCACCGGCGTTTGAGAGCCCGGCAATGTCATCGGCAGCAAAGGAATTCGAGGCGAACTGATGAGTATGCGTTTTGAGGAAGTGCAGGCAGAGGATTTTTCCAAATTCGGTGGGCCACGTGCCAGCTTTCAGTTGATCGAGGACACCCTTGTTCAGATCGGGGGGCAGGGGGTCAAGGGGACTCAGTTCAAGATGGATGCCCTGAAGGCGGCGGGCTGGCACTATGGCAAATTGACCACCTATGCCTCCAAGGCGGAAAAGGCCAGCATGGCCTTCAATAAAATTCGTATGGCCCTGTCCCAGAGCGGTGACCGGGATGAGTTGCTGAAACTGATTTCATCCCAGGTCTGAATCCAGCGGCCCCATGTGATGGGGTGCCATGTCCGGCGGAATTCGTCCGAATTCATCCGGATGATGTTCAGCCCTAGAGGTCATCTGTCCCCCGCAGCCGATCCACCCAGTCGAGAATCTCCAGCGGCCGGTTGACCACGCCATCGGCCTGCCATTCCAGGGGGCGGTCATGATCCAGGATATACCCGAACAAGGCCACCAGGGTGTGCATATTCGCATTGCGTCCTGCCTCGATATCCCGCAGGGCATCCCCAACATAGAGGCATTCACCGGCCCGACTTCCGGCCAGTTTGCAGGCGTACAGCATGGGTGCCGGGTGGGGCTTGCGTTGTTCAAGGGTGTCGCCACTGACCACGCATACCGCCTGTTCATAAAGACCCAGCGCCTGTAGAAGTGGTTCCGTGAGCCAGGCGGGCTTGTTGGTGACGACGCCCCAGTTCAGGCCACGTGCCTGGATACCTGCCAGTACCTCTGGCATGCCAGGGAAGGGCCGGGTCTCGCGGGCGAGATTGGTGCGGTAGATATCCAGCAGTTGGCGACGCAGCTGCGCAAAGGCGGGGTCCTGCTCGGAGATGCCGAAGCCGAGTTCAATGAGGGCCTTGCCGCCGTGGGAGACCACCGGGCGGATGCGTTCATACGGGAGCGGTGGCTTCCCTTCCGCCAGCAGCACCTGGTTCAGGGCGTAGGCAAGGTCCGGTGCCGTGTCCAGCAGCGTGCCATCGAGGTCGAACAGCACGGTACGCAGTGCAGGTGTCGAGGTTGTCACAAAGAATAATCAGGCGGCAGGTTTGTGGTAGGCGGCCAGGTAATTCACATCCACATCAGTGCCGAGACGATATTCCCCGCCGAGTGGGTTGTAGGTCATGCCGCTGAGATCCTGCAGTTCCAGCCCGACCTGGCGAGCCCAGCCGTCCAGTTCCGACGGGCGGATGAACTTGCGGAAATCATGGGTGCCCTTGGGCAGCATGCGCAGCAGGTACTCGGCGCCGATGATGGCTAGCAGGTAGGCCTTGGGGTTGCGGTTGATGGTGGACAGGAACACCTGTCCGCCGGGCTTTACCAGCCGGCTGCAGGCCTCGATCACCGAGGCGGGATCGGGTACATGCTCGAGCATTTCCAGGCAGGTCACTACATCAAAAGCGCCGGGGCGTTCCGCGGCCAGTTGCTCGGCGGTGATGCGCTGGTAGTCCACCTCGACGCCGGATTCATATTGGTGCAGACGGGCCACGCTCAGCGGCGCCTCGCCCATATCGATACCGGTCACCCGGGCCCCGCGTTGAGCCATGGATTCACTCAGGATGCCGCCACCGCAACCCACATCAAGTACCTGCTTGCCGGCCAGGCTGGCACGCTGGTCGATGTAGTCCAGGCGCAGGGGGTTGATATCGTGTAGTGGTTTGAATTCGCTATGGGGGTCCCACCAGCGGGATGCCAGTTCCTCGAACTTGGCGACTTCGGCGTGATCGACATTGTGGGCGGTGTGGGTCATGGCCGTAAGGATACCTCAAGGGGTAAGGAGGATTGAACCGCCAGGGCGACAACCAATGCAAAAATTAACCGCAAAGTCGCAAACATCGCCAAGAAAAGCGTTTTGATAATGTCGTCATGCCCGCGCAGACGGGTATCCAGACCCTGTACGGGGGCGCATGCGTTACAGGACGCAGGATTATCCAACCAGGCACTGATGCCAATTTGACGTAGCTCTTCCTGGCGTCCTTTGCGACTTTGCGGTGAAATGTTCTTTGTTGGCGCCTTGGCGGTTCACGTATGCTGTCGCCGGTCCGCCGCCGCAATCTTTTCCTGCCAGGCGCGGGCATCACGCAGGATCTCGCCCTCGTCGAGGGTGGTCAGCACCCGCTCGCGCAGCAACTGGCGGCCGGCGACCCAGACATCGCTGACCTGGTTGCGGCTGGCCGCGTAGACCAGTTGGGAAACCGGATCGTACAGGGGCTGGGTTTCCAGTTCATTCATGTGCACGGCCGTCACATCGGCCCATTTACCCGCTTCCAGGGAGCCGATTTCATGGCCGCGCCCCAGCGCCATTGCACCGTGGAGGGTGGCCATGCGCAACACGCGGTGTGCGGGCAGGGCACTGGCATCCTGGGCGGCAGCCTTGGCCAGCAGTGCGGCGGTGCGCATCTCGCCCAGCATGTCGAGATCATTGTTGCTGGCGGCGCCATCGGTGCCGAGCGCGACGATCACGCCGGCCTGGTCAAGCCGGTGCACCGGGCAGAAGCCGCTGGCCAGCTTGAGGTTGGATTCCGGGCAGTGCACCACCCGCGCGCTGCCTTGTGCCAGCTGTTCGATTTCCTCGTCCAGCAGCTGGGTCACGTGCACGGCGAGCAGGGAAGGGGAAACCAGGTCCAGTTCCTGCAGGCGTGCCAGTGGGCGTTTGCCACTCGCGGCCAGCGCCTGTTCCACCTCGTGGGCGGTTTCGTGCACATGCATGTGGACGGGAATGTCGAGTTCATCGGCCAGCACCCGAATGCGCGCGAGCGGCTGATCGGAAACCGTGTAGGGCGCATGCGGTGCAAAGGCGGTACCGATGAGCGGATCGTTGCGGTATTCATCGTGCAGGGCGAGGCCCTTGGCCAGGTATTCATCGGGGTTGTCCGCCCAGGCGGTGGGGAAATCGATGACGATCAACCCGACCGTGGCGCGCATGCCGCAGGCGGCACTGACCCGGGCGGTGACATCGGGGAAGAAGTACATGTCGTTGAAGCAGGTGGTACCGCCGCGGAGCATTTCGGCAATGGCCAGTTGTGTGCCATCGTGTACGAATTCCTTGTTCACCCACCGGGTTTCCGCCGGCCAGATATGCTGCTGCAACCAATCCATCAGTGGCAGGTCGTCGGCCAGTCCACGCAGCAGGGTCATGGCGGCATGGGTATGGGCGTTGACCAGGCCGGGGATCAGTACGTGCTCCGAAAGCCGGGTGACGCTATGGGCCCGGTAACGCTGCTCGGCTGCCTCGGTGGGCAGCAGTTCCAGGATGCGGCCGTCGTGAATGGCGAGACTGTGGTGGTCGAGCACCAGGCCGTCCGGTTCCACCGGCACGACCCAGCGGGCGTGCAACAGGCTATCGATTTCGCGCATGGGTTGGGTTCTTGGTTGATTGGGCGGGAGTATACCCGATGTGGTGGCTCATCCTGTACATGTGGGTCAAGGGGGGTACCCCATGGATGCATTTGCAGGCCCGGATTCATGCATATGGCGTTCATTTCGATTGGCGTGCTAAACCCATACCTTCCTTCCGCCCTTGCTGGGCGGG
>CBDUHN010000008.1:0-81869 GCA_965367295.1 uncultured Gammaproteobacteria bacterium
GGCAAGAGAAAGTAACCCGCCCAGGAAGGGCGGAAAAAAAGCTATGGAATGGCAGGCAACCGAAAAAGAACACCAACCGAATGAATCCGGACCTACCAAAATCCGGCACCCCTGCTCCCCGCTGGCGCGGCCGAGAAGCACAGGGCACCCGCGCAGCGGGCGGTGTCGTCGGGTGGCCTTTCTTTTGGTTCGTTTTCTTTGGCGGGGCAAAGAAAATGAACCCGCCCAGCCAAGGGCGGAAGGAAGGCCATTAATCAGCAGGCAAATGGAAAAGAACACCAACCGAATAAATACGGACCTACAGGGTACCCGCATCAACCATCCCCCACCTTTGCACCGCCCGCCCCTTTCCGGTACAACCACCCCCATCGTCCCACAACTCACCGTGACCACCATGAAAGATCTGTTTCTCGGCGCCGGTTACCTGCTGGAAGGGCTACGCATCATCCGCCAACCCGGCCTGCGTCGCTATGTCGTCGTACCGCTGCTGATCAATATCCTATTGTTTGGTGGCCTGCTGTATTTCGCCTTCGGCTGGGTGCAAAACCTGATTGATTACCTGCTGGGCTACCTGCCGGATTTTCTCGACTGGCTGAGTTACCTGCTGTGGCCACTGTTTGCCATCGTGAGTTCACTGGTGGTGTTCTACGGCTTCTCTGTCGCAGCCAACCTGATTGGCGCCCCGTTCAACGACCTGCTCTCCGCCGCAGTGGAACGGCATCTCACCGGTCAGAAACAGGATGATGAAAGTGATTGGAAAAAACTGTTGAAGGAACTGATACCGAACCTGGTATCGGAACTGCGCAAACTACTCTATTTCATACTCTGGGCGATTCCGTTCGGTATTCTGTTCCTGATTCCCGGCATCAACCTGGCGGCACCATTTTTATGGGCCCTGTTCAGTGCCTGGATGCTGGCACTGGAATACATCAGCTATCCGATGGTCAACCACGGCCTGTTGTTTCCGGAACAACGCCGCAGGTTGCGGGGACGCCGCTGGCTGTCAGTGAGTTTCGGTGGCGCCACCCTGTTGGGCACGCTGATCCCCGTGGTGAATTTTCTGGTGATGCCTACGGCGGTGGCCGGTGCGACAGCCATGTGGGTGAAGGAGATGAAAGGAAATCCATCCGGCTGATGGCCCCTGTAGATCCGGAATTATTCGGTCGATTGCCGTGTCAAAATGTCAGGAACCCCTGCCCGAATAAATCCGGATCTACAGATGCCCGCCGGTGACAAACCGCCGGATTCGCTCCACCCCCTCCTCCAGCTGCGGTATAGCCGTGGTATAGGCAAAGCGCACATGCTGCCCGGCGCGGTATGTACCGAAATCAATCCCGGGGGTGATGGCCACCCCCGCCTCTTCCAGCAACCGTTGCGAAAACGCGAAACTATCATCGCTGAATCGACTGCAATCGGCATATAGGTAAAAAGCACCCTGCGGGGTCACGGGAATGTTGAATCCCATTTCCCGCAATGCTGGCAGCAGAAAATCCCGCCGTGCCTGGAAGGCGGTGCGACGTTCCTCGAGAATGTGCCTGGTCTCCGGCGTAAAGGCGGCCAGCGCAGCATACTGGGATAGCGTCGGTGCCGACAGAAACAGGTTCTGCGCCAGTTTTTCGAGTCCTTCCACATGGACCCGTGGCGCCACAATCCAGCCCAGGCGCCAACCGGTCATACCGAAATATTTTGAGAAACTGTTGATGACGAACAGCTCATCGGAAATCGCCAGGGCGCTGGCAGCTTCCTCACCATAGGTCAAGCCATGGTAGATCTCGTCCACTATGAGGGCACCACCACACGTCGCCGTGAGTTGATGCAAAGCCGTGATTTCCGCATGACTGAGCAGGGTGCCGGTGGGATTGGCCGGAGATGCCACCAGCAGTGCACGGGTGCGATCAGTCCAGTGTGATTCCGCCAGCGCCGCGGTCATCTGGTACCCGGTAGCGGCATCCACGGGCAAGTTGATCGGCTCGCCTTCCACCAGCCGCACGAAATTACGGTTACAGGGATAACCCGGATCGGTGAGCAGCACCTGCTGGTCGCGCCCCACCAACAGTGCCAACACCAGTTGCAGGGCACCTGAAGCACCGGGCGTCACGATGATCCGCCCGGGATCGACATCCAGTCGATAACGCGTCTGATAAAACGTACTGATGGCCTGCCGCAGTTCCGGCAGGCCGGCCGCGGGCGTGTAGTGGGTCTTGCCCTCCACCAGCGCCTGCTGCCCGGCGGCGATAATGGGCGCCGGGGTGATGAAATCCGGCTCGCCGATTTCCATGTGCACGATGGAGCGGCCCTGAGCCTCCAGCTCGCGGGCACGAGCCAGCAATGCCATGACATGAAAGGGCTGGATATGGGCCATACGGCTGGCCTGAAACATGGGAATACCTGTTGGCGATGGCAAAGCCGGTACTGGACTATGAATACCCGATGGCGTCAACCCTGCCGTCACAATACCGGATGCCATCAACCCCCATGTAACAACCGTAGCAATTCCACATCCACACAGGATTTGCCGTGGGCATCCCCGGCCAGCACCTGCATGGGCGCGTCAGGTTCACCGAAACTGTCGAGCAGCAGCGCAGCTCCGGTGAAATCATGCTGGCGGGTGTAGTCATTGAGTGTGACCAGCGTTTTCAGCCCGGCATCACGGGAGGCAATGAGTCCATTCTCGGAATCCTCGAAGGCTAGACATTGCGCCGGCGCGAGCTGCATCTTCTCCATGGCATAGTGATAGATGCCGGGGTCAGGCTTTTTCTTCGGTACCACGCTGCCGGCGGCGATCACCTCAAACCAGTCACAACCATCGGGTGCCAGGCTGTTCTCCAGCAGCGCGGTCACATTTTCCGGCGTGGTGGTGGTGGCAATGGCCAGCCGCAATCCTGCCGCGCGGGCCTCCATCAGCAAACGTTTTACACCGGGGCGCAGCGGCAGACCGCCAGCCCCGACCGTGCGCGTGTAACACTCGGTCTTGGCGCGATGCAGCTCGGCGATAAAGGCATCCAGCCCCTGTGGCGGTGCGAGGTGAATCCCTTCGGTATCGAGGAAAAAGCGAATCCGCTCCTTGCCACCCGTCACCGCCAGCAACTCACCATAGCGCTGGCGGGACCAGTTCCAATCCAGGCCGGCATCGGCAAACGCCTGATTGAAGGATTGACGATGCACCTCCTCGGTATCCGCCAGGGTACCGTCCACATCAAAGAGTAACGCCTGTAATTCACTCACTGTTCCACTCTCGCTCGTATCCAAAAGCCACATAGGGTACCCGAGCGCACGCAGGCTATCACCCTGGCTTCGCCAAGACTTTTCTACATCATTGATGCCGGGAAAATCTGCGCGCGGCGCCTTGACTCGTTGCACCTCGAAGCGGAGACTAGCGCGCCGAGTCGGGGACCAGGGCAAGACGCTGTCCGCTTGCGCGGTGATTCTCTTTCTGGTATAGAAGCTCGTTTACTTTTCAAGGATCTGGGAGAAAGGTTGCATGGCCGTCAAGAAAAAGACTGCGCAGTCCAAGGCAACAGCCAAGAAGAAAGTGGTTGCAAAGAAGACCGTAGCGAAAAAGACGATCGCCAAAAAGGCACCGGCCAAGAAGGCCGTGGCCAAGAAGGCTGTAGTGAAAAAGGCCCCGGCAAGCAAGACCGCCACCAGGAAAGCGGCATCCGCGCCAACCACAACCAAGCAGGCCCCGGTGAAGAAGACTACCGCGAAGAAAAATGCCACGGCAAGCACTCATGGCCCTGTACCGGGTATCGCGCCTTACCAGGAAAAGAAGGGCGAGGAATACATGGGCGATAAGCAGATAGCGCATTTCCGTAATATCCTGCTGGCCTGGAAACGCGAATTGATGGAAGAAGTGGATCGCACCGTGCACCACATGCAGGATGAAGCGGCCAATTTCCCTGATCCCAATGACCGCGCCACCCAGGAATCGGAATTCAGCATGGAACTGCGCGCCCGGGACCGTGAGCGCAAACTCATCAAGAAGATCGATGAATCCATGAGCAAGCTGGATGATGGCGAATATGGCTACTGCGAATCCTGCGGCGTGGAAATTGGTATTCGACGCCTGGAAGCGCGCCCAACCGCCAGCCTGTGCATCGATTGCAAGACCCTGGATGAAATCCGCGAAAAGCAACGCGGCTGATCACCGCACGACTCCAGACTCAAAAGCCGGCCAACGCCGGCTTTTTTGTTGCACCAGCATAACGCCTGTGACAATCGTATATTTTTCGCAGCTCCCACCAGACCCCTTGATTTACCGATGCGGCCCTCTTTTAATGGAGCATCGAACGCCATCAGTACATCTGTATGATCGACGCCCCCACTGACTACTGCGGCCGTTTCGCCCCCTCGCCCACCGGCCCACTCCACTTCGGCTCCCTGATCGCTGCGCTGGGCAGTTATCTGGATGCGCGCCATCGGCGCGGGAAATGGCGGGTACGCATGGAGGATCTCGATCCACCACGGGAAATGGCCGGTGCCGCCGACCTCATCCTGCGCACCCTCGAGTCCTATGGATTCGAATGGGATGGACCGGTGTGGTACCAGAGCCGGCGCCATGATGCCTACGAAGCCGCCATCGAGGCCCTTCACCAGCATGGCCTCGTGTATCACTGCGCCTGCGCCCGTCGGGAGATCCACTCCATCGCCCGGATGGGCATCGATGGCCCCGTCTACCCCGGCACCTGCCGCGAAGGTGTGCCGGCCGGTCGCAAAGGTCGTTCCATTCGTATTCGCACTCCCAGTCAAGCTGTCAGCTTTGTAGATCGCCTGCAGGGACGTCTCGTTCAGCGACTCGACACGGAAGTGGGTGATTTTATCCTGCGGCGGGCCGACGGTCTGTATGCCTATCAACTGGCCGTGGTAGTGGATGATGCCGAACAGGGCATTACCGATATCGTGCGGGGCTGCGACCTGCTGGACTCAACGCCACGCCAGCGCTACCTGCAAGACGCATTGGGTGCGCCGCACCCACACTACCTGCACCTGCCCGTGGCAACCAATACGGCGGGCGAAAAACTCAGCAAACAGACCCACGCCCCGGCCATTCCGACTGGCGGCGATATCAACCTGCTGCTGCAATGCATGCGTTTTCTGGGTCAGGATGCGAACGATGAGTTGCGTGATGCAAGCTATGCTGAATTCTGGCACTGGGCCATTACCCATTGGAATCCCGCCAGGATCCCCGCACGGCGCGCCCTTGAAACCCACTGAATGGTCACAGCGCTGGTCAATGAGAGGGACTTGAGTAGAATACCCACAGTTACGATCCCGATAAATTACCGCATTCGTACGGCCACGACAGCAGCAAACGGTTCGCCAAAGGAGATTCAGCATGTCGGACACCAAGGTTTATCCCGTTCCCGCAGAATTCGCCGCCAGGGCCCACATCAACCAGCAGCAGGCGCAGGAAATGTACGCCCGCTCGGTGGCCGATCCGGAAGGTTTCTGGGCGGAACAGGCGGAACAGTTTCTGACCTGGTACAAGCCCTGGGACAAGGTGCTGGAATGGGATTTTCATACGGCCGATATCCGCTGGTTCGCGGGCGGCAAACTCAATGTCTGCTACAACTGCGTGGATCGTCACCTGGATGATCGTGCCGACCAGACCGCGCTGATCTGGGAAGGCGATGACCCCAACACCGATGCCACCATCAGCTACCGTGAACTCTACGAACAGGTCACCCGGCTCGGCAACGCACTCAAGGCCCGTGGCGTAAAAAAGGGAGATCGGGTATGCATCTACATGCCCATGATTCCAGAAGCGGTATACGCCATGCTCGCCTGTACGCGCATAGGCGCGGTGCATTCCGTGGTATTCGGCGGCTTCTCGCCCGAATCCCTCAAGGATCGCATTCTCGATTCCGACTGCCGGGTGCTGATCACCGCCGATGAGGGTGTGCGTGGCGGCCGCCATGTGCCACTCAAGGTCAATGCCGACAAGGCGCTGGAACAATGTCCCGACGTTCATTCCGTATTGGTGGTGAAACGCACCGGCGGCAAGATCGCATGGCATGACGAGCGCGATGTCTGGTATCACGAACTGACCCAGGCACAGTCCACCGACTGCCCACCCGAGGAAATGGATGCCGAAGATCCCCTTTTCATCCTCTACACCTCGGGCTCGACGGGCAAACCCAAGGGAGTGCTGCACACCACCGGCGGTTACCTGCTGTTCGCTGCCATCACCCACAAATACGTGTTCGACTATCACGATGGCGATATCTACTGGTGCACCGCGGATGTGGGCTGGGTTACCGGTCACAGCTATATTGTCTATGGCCCGCTCGCCAATGGCGCCCAGACACTGGTGTTCGAGGGCATCCCTACCTACCCAGACGCCTCGCGCCTGTGGGAGGTATGCGACAAGCACCAGGTCAATATCTTCTACACCGCCCCTACTGCCATCCGGGCCCTGATGCGCGAAGGCACGGAACCGGTGCGTAGCACCTCGCGGAAGAGCCTGCGCCTGCTGGGCAGTGTGGGTGAGCCGATCAACCCGGAAGCCTGGGAGTGGTACTACCACGAGGTGGGTGATGGTCGCTGCCCCATCGTCGATACCTGGTGGCAGACGGAAACCGGCGGCCATATGATCACCCCGCTGCCCGGCGCCACCGACCTCAAGCCCGGCTCGGCCAGCCACCCCTTCTTCGGCGTCGTGCCGGCGCTGGTGGACGGCGAAGGCAGGCTTCTGGAAGGTGAAGCCGAAGGCAACCTGGTCATCACCCACCCCTGGCCGGGCCAGATGCGCAGCGTATACGGTGATCACCAGCGCTTCATCGACACCTATTTCAAAACCTACCCCGGCATGTATTTTTCCGGTGATGGAGCGCGTCGCGACAAGGATGGCTACTACTGGATCACCGGCCGTGTCGACGATGTGCTCAATGTCTCCGGCCATCGCCTCGGTACCGCGGAGCTGGAAAGTGCACTGGTACTGCATGATGCCGTGGCGGAAGCCGCCGTTGTTGGCTATCCCCACGACATCAAGGGCCAGGGCATCTATGCCTATGTAACCCTGATCAAAGGCATCGAGCCCAGCGATGAACTGCGGGCGGAGCTCATCAAGCTGGTGCGCAGCGAAATCGGGCCCATCGCCACCCTCGATGTCGTGCAATGGGCGCCGGGGCTACCCAAGACCCGTTCCGGCAAGATCATGCGCCGCATCCTGCGCAAGATCGCTGCCAATGAAATCGACACCCTCGGCGACACCTCCACACTGGCTGATCCCGGCGTAGTGCAGGATCTTACCGACAACCGCGCCAACCGCTGACCCGTATTACCGGAAATCCCCAGCATGCATACACTGACCCTCGATGAACTTGATGTACTGCTGGTGGAGCCCTCCGGCACCCAACGCCGCATTATCCAGGACTATCTGAATGGCTATGGTGTGCAATATGTGCATTGGGTACAGGGCGCCGGTACTGCCCTGGAAACGATACAGTCGCGTACCCCGGACCTGGTGATCAGCGCCATGCACCTGCCGGATATGACTGGTACCGAACTGGTGCAGGAAATGCGCCTCAACGATGCCATGCGCGACATCCCCTTCCTGCTCATCTCGTCCGAAACCAGCCTGAAGTACCTGGAACCGCTGCGTCAGGCAGGCGTCATCGGCATCCTGCCCAAACCCTTCGACCGCGACCAACTGGAACGCAGCCTCTATAACACCCTCGATTTCCTCGAACCACCGGAACTGAAACTCAAGCACTATGCCCCGGATGAACTGCGAATACTGATCGTCGATGACAGCAGCACTTCGCGGCGTATGGTACGTCAGGTACTGGAGCGCATGGGTATGGAGCACTTCGCCGAGGCGGAAAACGGCCGACAGGCCATCGACTGGATCGACCGGGAATACTTCGATCTCATTATCACCGACCTCAATATGCCGGAAATGGACGGGCGGGAACTAAGCCAATATATCCGCAACCAGAGCAGCCAGCCGAGCGTACCGATTTTGATGTTCACCTCTCTGCGGGATCAAAGCCGCCTGGCGGCCATTGAACAAAGCGGGGTTTCCGCCATCTTCGACAAACCATTTGGCGCCGATGTGCTGCGCAGCACCATCGAGAAAGTGCTGGCGTAAACCGGGCGATCGCCCTCTACAACCGCCGCAGCAAAGCACATCGTCATCCGTATGACGCCTGTTTTCCTACCCTGAACCCCTCTGATTCACTCCCCATCCCAACCCCCATCCCTCCCATCCTACACGCCATATTCGCCATTGACCCAAAACCCATCAACCTTCAGATCTCTACATATCCGATTGTTTTATTTGTTATTAATTGATCTTTTTCAGCGAACGAATCCCGTCTGAAGCAGGTCGTGGGTAAAGAAACATTCAAGCCGGAGGGCACACGGTCGATACCTCATCTAGACGGCCGCGTCAAGTATTTGGCGCCTTGAACAGGATGTAGTGGGAATCAGGAAGGCTCCCGTCGCGACCGCAACCACCCATATCGCCGAGGGATGCCATTGACGGCACCCAGACGTACACAGAGTGCTGACATGCGCGTTGGCCCTGTGTAAAACCTGAACCGGGAACCACCAACATGACGTTGAAAAAATCCTTTGTGAGCACCGCCGCGGCGCTCTCCCTGATAAGTGCGTGCAATGCCTTTGCCGATGACGCCGATATCTATGCCATCCATTTCTCCGAAGATGGCAAACACCTGATCACCGGTGGAACCGGCGGTGAACTTGCCGGCCCCAAAGATCACTTCAGCGGCGGCATCAAGGTATGGGATGCAAACAGCGGCAGCCTGGTTCAGTCCATGGGCAAGCAGACCGATCTGGATGCCGTATTCGGCACCGATCATGGTCGTATCGGCAAACGCCACTGGGGCATCAGCAGCTTCAAGGATGTGGTGATGTACGGCTCCTATCCCAATGGAAAAATTCTGTTGCTGCCGAATTCACTGGGACACATGACCGGCAACGATTCCGTGGAAGCGCCCTCTTTCATCGGCGGCACCATGGACTTCAACAATCCGGCACCGCAGCGCATCAACCTCAGCAATACCGGAACCCAGTCGGGCAGCTGCGACGACAATCCCTATATGTATGACTATATCGGCCCGGTGGTCCCGTCCGACAATGGACATTATGCCGCCATCGTGGTCAACACCTGTCACGTGAAATCCACTGCGGTGAATACCGCCGACCAGGGTGTTTCCTATGAATACCAGTCAACCCTGCATGTGATGGACCTGGGCACCCAGAAAATCATCAGCACCCGCGACCGGATCGACGCCGGAGTCTATGCGCTGGGGATCTCCAACGATGGCAAGCAGGTAGCCTTCGTGGGCCGCGACCGTTTCGCCATTGTCGAAGCGGCCACCGGAAACATGCAGACCGTCGAGGAATACCCGGATTCCGATTTCATGATTCCGCGCCAGTTCAGCAAGCTGCAGTTCAGCAAGGATGGCGGAAAACTGGTATCCCTGCGATTCATCTATGACATCAAGACCGGTACCGAACAGCCCATGCACTGGCTGGAAAGCGACGCCAAGAAGCCCAAACGCATCAGCAGCGTCACCTTCGCGCCGGACCTGAGCTACTTCGTCATGGTGCAGAAGAAACAATCGCTGATCACCTTTGGTGAAGATGGTCTTCCGCACTCCTACGGCAAGGCCGACCGGGTCATGATCATGAGCACCCAGACCGGTGAGCAGGTAGACCTGGCCATAACCGACTCCATGACCGAAGGCAAACGTTGCGTGGCCGATGTATCACCGGATAGCGCCCGCGTGGCCGTGGCCTGCAAGGGCGGCATCATGCGCATGTTCAATGCCCGCAACGGTGAGTTGCTCTGGTCCAAGCGCAATGTGAGCTACAAGGCCCAGGAACTGAGTGAACACCTGATGCAGGTCTGGAACGATTCTGCCGACGGTGATCTGCCCTGGCTGTTCAGTAATGCAGATCTGTCCGAGCATGCCTTCAACTAGGAGCATTCGGGGGGATACGTCGGTCTGACCGGCGCATGGCAAAAGAGGCCTGATGGCCTCTTTTGTTTTTTTGGGAGAAAGAAACGGCGTTCATTGCTATACCATTAGTCATGGGCTACATACTGGCCATGCACCCCGGCCATCCTCGGCACCCTGATCACCCTCTATGGCGGCAGGTTCACTGCCCAGTGCGTCACGGCTGAAGCGGTGGTGCGCATGATCCAGCCCACGCTCCCGCAACGGCGGCATGTGGTCACCAAAACCCTGCGATTTTCTGACTGAGGCAAGCAACCATCGACAGGCAATAAAGGTGCCTTGCAGGTACTGGGTTCGGGTGGCCCGGAGATATCCGATCAGCGGGCCTCCAGCGGTTACCTGGTCTGGATCGACGGGCACGCTCGCATCCTGGTCGACATGGGGGGCGGCAGTCTGCTGCGTTTCGAACAAGAATGATCTCGTCGTGATTCTGCTCAGCCACCTGCATGTCGATCACAGCGCCGATCTTCCCTACCTGGTCAAGGCCTCCTTCCTCACCGGACGTGGTCATGATCTGTCCATCGATGGCCCGACGGGCAACCGACGGCTGCCCTCCACGCCCGATTTTCTCCGCTCGCTGTTTGGCCACCAGGGTGCGTATCAGTACCTAAACGATTTCCTGGAAGGGGACGGTCCGTATCAAATCCTGCCCCGGGAGATCGATGCCACAGCCAGAAAACGCCAGGATGTACTGGAAACAGCGCAATACACTGTCAGTACCGTAGCGGTACATCATGGCCCGATTCCCGCGCTGGCCTGGCGGATCGATGTGCAAGACAAGGCCATCGTATTCAGCGACGACATGAATAATGACTACCAGACCCTGGCAGGTCTCGCAGCGGGGGCCGGCCTGCTGTTAGCGCACCACGCCATACCGGAAGAGGCAACGGGTGTTGCCCGCGAACTGCACATGCCTCCTTCGGTGATGGGTGAAATTGCCGGACAGGCGCAAGTGAAACAGCTGGTCCTGTCCCATTGCATGAAACGGGCCCGGGGGAAGGAGGCGGAAACCACCCGCCTGATTGCCACACACTATCCGGGGCCAGTGGATTTTGTCGATGACCTGGACTGTTTTGCCCCCTGAACACAGCGGAAAACCGGGACATCTGACAAAAAAGGGGCCATTGCGGCCCCTTTTTATTCTAGTACTTGTGGAATCTACTCGTTGACCGCCTTCATGCTGAGGCGGATACGGCCCTGCTTGTCCACTTCGAGCACCTTCACCTTGACGATCTCGCCTTCGGTCAGTTTATCGCTCACATTCTGCACGCGCTCTTCGCTGATCTGGGAGATGTGTACCAGGCCATCCTTGCCGGGCAGGATGGTGACGAAGGCGCCAAAGTCCATGAGCTTGGCGACCTTGCCTTCGTAGATGTTACCCACTTCCACGTCGGCGGTGAGCTGTTCGATGCGACGACGGGCCTCTTCACCGGCGGCGGCATCCACTGAAGCGACCTTGACGGTGCCGTCATCGGTAATGTCGATGCTGGCACCGGTCTCTTCGGTCAGCGCACGGATGGTGGCGCCACCCTTGCCGATGACGTCGCGGATACGATCCGGGTTGATCTTGAAGGTGATGTAACGCGGTGCAAAATCGGACATCTCGGTGCGCGGCGCGGAGATGGCCTTGTTCATTTCTCCGAGAATGTGGATACGGGCGTCATGGGCCTGGGCCAGGGCCTGCTCCATGATCTCCCTGGTGATGCCGAGGATCTTGATGTCCATCTGCAGGGCGGTGACGCCCTCGTTGGTGCCGGCCACCTTGAAGTCCATGTCACCGAGGTGATCTTCATCACCCAGGATATCGGTCAGCACCGCAAAACGGTCCTGTTCCTTGATCAGGCCCATGGCCACACCGGCCACCGGGGCCTTCAGGGGCACACCGGCATCCATCATGGCCAGACTGGAACCACAGACGGAGGCCATGGAGCTGGAACCGTTGGACTCGGTGATTTCGGACACCACGCGCACGGTATAGGGGAAGCCTTCCTGGGTCGGCATCACGGCGGCTACGCCACGCTTGGCCAGGCGGCCATGGCCGATTTCACGACGCTTGGGGCTACCGACACGACCGGTCTCGCCGACACTGAAGGGCGGGAAGTTGTAGTGCAGCATGAAGTGTTCTTTGCGCTCGCCCTGGATGGCATCGATGATCTGGGCGTCACGCGAGGTGCCAAGGGTCGTCACCACCAGCGCCTGGGTTTCACCACGGGTGAACAGCGCCGAACCATGGGTGCGCGGCAGCACGCCGGTGCGGATGGTGATGGGACGCACAGTCCTGGTGTCACGGCCATCGATACGCGGCTTGCCGTCGAGGATGCGGCCACGAACGATGGTCTTTTCCAGCTTCTCGATGGCGCCGGCCACTTCCTCGCCACCGTAGCAGGGATCGGCGCCCTCGGTGGTGAGCTTCGCCATGATATCGGCACGGATCGCATCGAGACGGGTATAGCGATCCTGCTTGTCGGCGATCTGGTAGGCCTCGGTCAGCGCGGCTTCACCGGCAGCGGCCACGGCACTCTTCAGTGCATCATTGCTTGCGGCGGGGGGCAGTTCCCAGGCGGTGGCGTTGACTTCGGCCTTCAGTTCGTTGATGGCCTTGATCACCACCTGCATCTGTTCGTGACCATAGACCACGGAGCCCAGCATCACGTCTTCCGGCAACTCCTTGGCTTCGGATTCCACCATCAGTACCGCGTCCGCGGTGCCGGCGACCACCAGGTCCAGCTTGGATTCCTGCAACTGGCTGCGGCTCGGGTTGAGCACGTAGTTGCCGTCGAGGTAACCGACGCGGGCGGCACCGATGGGGCCACTGAAGGGCAGGCCGGAAATGGACACGGAAGCGGAAGCACCGATCAGCGCCGCGATATCAGGATCGATTTCGGGGTCGATGGAGATCACGGTGGCGATGACCTGTACTTCGTTGGTGAAGCCCTTCGGGAACAGCGGACGGATGGGGCGATCGATCAGGCGCGACACCAGGGTTTCGTTTTCGCTCGGACGACCTTCGCGACGGAAGAAGCCGCCGGGGATTTTGCCTGCGGCGTAGGTGCGTTCCTGGTAATCCACCGTCAACGGGAAGAAGTCGCGACCTTCGCCGCCCTTCTTCAAACCGACGGCGGTCACCATGACGGCCGTGTCTCCCATGCTGACGATCACTGCGCCGCTGGCCTGGCGGGCGATCTCTCCCGTTTCAATGGTTACGGTGTGCTCACCGTACTGGAACGTTTTCTTGATGGGATTCACTGGCGTTTCCTTGAGCGAGTAAGTGTGCGTGGTATGTGTGCGCGTGCCTTTGCCTGATTAGCGACGCAGACCCAGACGAGCGATCAGGTCCTGATAGCGGGCAGCATCCTTCTTCTTCAGGTAATCGAGCAGCTTGCGGCGGCTGCTGACCATGCGCAGCAAACCCTGGCGGGAATGATGATCATGCTTGTGGGTGCTGAAGTGCTCGGTCAGGCTGGTGATATTTGCCGACAGCAGCGCAACCTGTACTTCCGGCGAACCGGTGTCGGTGGCCGACTGCTGGTAATCCTTGACGATCTGGTTCTTTTGTTCAGTGCTCAACATCGTGTTAACTCCCGAAATCATTACCTAATATTGCGAGGCGCATATTCTAACTGCCTGCCCCACCGGTCACAAGCACAAGTGGCGGTTTCCGGTCGGTTTTCAGGCGGTTTTCATCAGCCGACGGGGCGCCACGCGACCGTCGTCCAGAATTTCTCCCATGCCCAGAAAGGTGCTCTCCCCTTCATAGAGACGCACCCAGCCGCTGGTGGGGGCCTTGGGGACCAGCACAGGCTGTCCCTGGCGCAGGTAGAAGGCCGCGTCCCCGGTCAGCTTCACCCCTGGCCACTGGGCCAGGGCGCTCTCCATTGGCAGTAACAGGGCGTCCAGGCCGGCGGTGCCCGCTTCGGCCAGTTCCTGTAATTGTTCCATGGTCACCAGGCCCTCGGCCCCATAGGGCCCGACACCGGTACGGCGCAGGCCAGTGACATGGGCACCGCAACCAAGCACCTCGCCGAGGTCTTCCGCCAGGGTGCGCACATAGGTGCCCTTGGAACAGTGCACATCGATTTCCAGGAAGGGCTTTTCCCAGGACAGCAGGGTAAGTTCATGAATCACAATGGACCGTGCCTTGCGCTCCACCTCGATACCCTGGCGCGCCAGCTTGTACAGCCGCTGCCCCTCATGCTTGACCGCCGAATACATGGGCGGCACCTGCTCCTGTGCTCCCCGGAAACGGGACAGCACGGCCTCGAGATCGGCCACGCTGTAATCCCCCACGGGCCGGCTCAGCAATACCTCACCCTCGGCGTCCTGGGTGGCCGTGGTCTCACCCATTTTGCAGATGACCCGGTAGCGCTTGTCGGCATCGAGCAGGAAAGCCGAGGCCTTGGTAGCCTCCCCCAGACAGATGGGCAACACGCCGGTGGCGAGCGGGTCCAGGCTGCCGGTATGGCCGGCCTTGGCGGCCTTGTAGAGGCGCTTGACCCGCTGTAAAGCATCGTTGGAGGTTAACCCCAGGGGCTTATCCAGTAACAGGATACCGTTGACCGGGCGGCCGTGTGTGCGGCGACGTGCCATTCATACCACCTTGCAATACGTCTTCAGGAATCTTTCGGCCCGGATTTTTTTGAACCGAGAGCCTCGTCTATCAGGGCACTCATGCGCGCGCCCTGCTCGAGGGAGCGATCATGGATGAAACGGAGTTGCGGCACGGAGCGAATGAGCATGCGCCGCCCCACTTCGTGGCGCAGGAAACCAGCCGCATGGTTCAGCACCTCCAGAGAGTGCTTAGCCTCTTCCTCGTCACCGAGTACGGAGATGTACACCCTGGCGTGCCCCATATCGCGCGACACTTCCACGCCGGACACGCTCACCATGCCCAGGCGCGGGTCCTTCACCTCTTCGCGGATCAGCATCGCCAGCTCACGCTGGATCTGTTCCCCGACACGGCGGGATCTGGAGAATTCTCTTGGCATTGAATCTGTCTACCGCTGAAAAGGAAACATCCGGCAGGGTTTGCAGTATGCATACCCCTGCCGGATGCCGGCGCACCGCTGACTATCGAAACGGCACACTACTCAACCGTGCGCGCAACCTCGATCCGCTGGAACACTTCGATCTGGTCACCAGGACGCACATCGGTGTAGTTCTTCACCCCGATGCCGCACTCGGTACCGGCGCGCACTTCGTTGACGTCATCCTTGAAGCGACGCAGGGATTCCAGTTCACCCTCGTAGATGACCACATTGTCGCGCAATACGCGGATCGGGGCACTGCGCTTGACCGAGCCATCAACCACCATACTGCCGGCAATAGCGCCGAACTTGGGTGATTTGAACACATCCCGCACCTCGGCCAGGCCGATGATTTCCTCGCGGATCTCCGGTGCCAGCATGCCGCTTACCGCACGCTTCACTTCATCGATGGCATTGTAGATCACGCTGTAATAGTGCAGATCCACATCATGTTCCTCGATGAGGCGACGGGCCGAAGCATCGGCACGCACATTGAAACCGATCATGATGGCATTGGAGGCCACCGCCAGGTTAACGTCGGTTTCGTTGATGCCACCCACACCACTGGACACGATCTTCACCTTTACCTCATCGGTGACGATCTTGGACAGCGCTTCGCGCAACGCCTCGACACTACCCTGCACATCGGCTTTCAGGACAATATTGAGGTTCTCGATATTGCCCGCGCCCATCTGCGAGAACATGTCATCCAGCTTGGCCTGCTGCTGGCGAGCCAGTTTCTGGTCACGGGATTTTTCCTGGCGGAAGGAGGCCAGTTCGCGAGCCTTGCGATCATCAGGCACCACCACCACGTCTTCACCCGCATTGGGGGCACCGGAAAGGCCCAGTACCACGGCCGGCATGGAAGGCCCGGCGGACTCGATAGCCTTGCCACTTTCATCAAACATGGCGCGGACGCGGCCGTATTCCTCACCGGAAAGTATGATGTCACCCTTACGCAAAATGCCGTTCTGGACCAGTACAGTGGCCACCGGACCACGTCCCTTGTCGAGACTGGATTCGACGATGACACCCTGCGCCGCACAGTCTTCCACGGCCTTCAATTCCAGCACTTCCGCCTGCAGCAGCACGGCATCAAGCAGCGCTTCCACACCGTCACCGGTCTTGGCTGACACCGGCATGAACATGGTGTCGCCGCCCCAGTCTTCCGGAATCACGTCATACTGGGAGACTTCGTTCTTGACCCGTTCGGGATCGGCCTCCGGCTTGTCCATCTTGTTGACAGCCACCACCAGGGGCACACCTGCCGCCTTGGCATGCTGTATCGCCTCCACCGTCTGTGGCTTGACGCCATCATCGGCAGCCACTACCAGGATGACGATATCCGTCACCTTGGCGCCGCGGGCACGCATGGCCGTGAAGGCCGCGTGACCCGGGGTATCCAGGAAGGAAATAACCCCCTTGTCGGTTTCCACATGATAGGCACCGATATGCTGGGTAATGCCACCCGCTTCACCGGCCGCCACCTTGGTACGACGAATGTAATCCAGCAGCGAGGTCTTGCCATGATCGACGTGACCCATGATGGTCACCACCGGCGGACGCGCAACCTTCTCGCCGACGACTTCCTTCTCCTGCTGTTCCTTGAAGGCATGCTCCAGGGCATCTTCCTGCAGTGGTTTGGCCGTGTGACCCAGTTCTTCCACCACCAGCACGGCGGTATCCTGGTCAATCACCTGATTGATGGTTGCCATGATGCCCATCTTCATCAGGGACTTGATGAGCTCGGCCGCCTTCACCGACATCTTCTGGGCCAGATCCGCCACCGTGATGGCTGCCGGAATGGTCACTTCACGTATTACCGGGGCGGTAGGCTTGGCAAAACCGTGTTCGCCACCGCCAGTCATCGCCACCCGACGCTGCGATTTACCCTTCTTCTTGCGCTTACCACTCTTGTCGGCGGAGACGTGCAGCTCTTCGCGACCGTAGCGAGTAGCCTTGTCATCGTCCTCACCGTGGCCACGCCCCTTGCGATGCTCGGCGCCCTTCTTGGCACGCCCCTCGCCTTCGACCTTGGCCTTGGCCTGTGCTTCTGCTTCAGCCTTGGCGCGTTCGCGTTCTTCAGCTTCCAGTCGTGCAGCTTCTTCGGCCTTGCGCTTGGCATCCGCTTCTTCGGCCCGACGCTGCGCTTCTTCCTCTTCCTTGCGCTTGGCCTCTTCAGCCGCCTTGCGCACCTCTTCCTGTGCCTGCAGCGTAGCCGCCTCTTCAGCCTGACGACGCGCCTGTTCCTGCGCTTCCTCTTCAAGCTTCTCTTTTTCTTCGGCGACCAGGTCCGCACGTTTCACATAGGTACGTTTCTTGCGCACTTCCACGCTGACGGTCTTGCTGCCGCCGCGAGGTGAGCTGGTGCGCAGTTCGCTGTGGCTCTTGCGCTTGAGGGTGATTTTTTTCGGTTCCGACGCCGACAACGACTCCTGCTTGCCGTGACTCTTGCGCAAATAGGACAGCAGCTGCATCTTCTCCTGATCGCTGATGGTGTCGTCGGCGTCAGTAATGGTCAGCCCGGCGTCGCCCAGCTGTGACAACAGCCGTTCGACAGGGAGCCCCACTACATCCGCAAATTGTTTAACTGTTACATCCGACATACTGTGCCTACCTTCGGAGGATTTATTAACCCTGCCCTTCTTCCGCAAACCAGGGCGCGCGCGCGGTCATAATCAGACGGCCAGCGCGTTCTTCATCCATGCCCTCGATTTCCATCAATTCATCCACAGACTGCTCGGCGAGATCTTCCATGGAGATCACACCGCGACCGGCCAGCACATAAGCCAGTTCCCGGTCCATGCCTTCCATCTCCAACAAATCCTGCGCCGGTTCCGCATCGCTCACCTGCTCTTCGTTGACAATGGCACGGGTGATCAGCACGTCACGTGCGCGGCCGCGCAGTTCCTCGACGATACTTTCGTCGAATTCTTCCACTTCCAGCAATTCATGAGTGGGCACGTAGGCCACTTCCTCAAGACTGGAAAAGCCTTCCTGCACCAGGATGGCGGCAATTTCCTCGTCCACGTCCAACTGTTCCATGAACAGTTTCTGCAACGATTGCGCCTCGGCCTCGCTTTTCTCTTCCGCCTGCGACTCGTCCATCACGTTCAACACCCAGCCGGTAAGTTCGCTGGCCAGCCGTACGTTCTGGCCGCCGCGGCCGATGGCCTGGGACAGCTGTTCGCTGTTCACCGCCACATCCATGCTATGAGCATCCTCATCCACCACAATGGACACGACCTCTGCGGGCGACATGGCGTTGATCACGAACTGGGCTACGTTATCGTCCCAGAGGATGATATCGACACGCTCACCGGACAGTTCGGTGGATACCGTCTGCACGCGAGAACCCCGCATGCCAACACAGGCACCGACGGGATCGATGCGCGGGTCATTGGATTTCACGGCAATCTTGGCACGCAGCCCCGGGTCACGGGCAGCCCCCAGAATCTCGATCAGGCCCTGGCCGACTTCCGGCACTTCCAGCTTGAACAGCTCAATCAGGAATTCCGGTGCCACACGGCTGATGAAGAGCTGCGGGCCACGGGGTTCGGAACGCACTTCGCGGAGGTAGCCGCGGATGCGATCACCGGCACGCACTGATTCGCGGGGAATCATGTCTTCACGGTAGATCACGGCCTCTGCATTACCGCCCAGATCGAGATAGACATTGCCACGCTCAACGCGCTTGACGACCCCGGTCACCAGCTCGCCGACGCGATCAGTGAAGGCGTCGACCACTTGCGCGCGCTCCGCTTCCCGCACCTTCTGTACGATGACCTGTTTGGCGGTCTGGGCGCCGATGCGACCGAAATCCACCGATTCGATCTGCTCTTCGACGAACTCACCTACCTGGATGTCCGGGTTCGATTCACGGGCTGCTGCCAGCGTGGTCTCGCGCGCCGGGAATTCCATCGGGAAAGGGTTGCCTTCTTCATCGATATCGGGAATCACTTCCCAGCGACGGAAGGTTTCATAATCACCGGTCTTGCGATCGATTTTCACCCGGGCATCGATTTCGGCAATAGCGCGCTTTTTCGTGGCGGACGCCAGCGCGGCTTCGATAGCTTCGAATATGATTTCCTTATCCACACCCTTCTCGTTGGAAACCGCATCCACCACCAACAAGATCTCTTTGCTCATTGCCACTTCCTCCGAGCCCAATGCTCAGTATTCAGGTACCAGACGCGCTCGATCGACCTGATCCAGCGGTAACACAAATTCTTCACCATCCATTTCAACGATGGCATTATCATCTTCCAGGCCCAGCAGCTGCCCGGTGAAATTGCGCCGCCCGTCGATCATGCCATGCATGCGCACCTTGACCTGGTGCCCGGCAAAGCGCGCATAGTCCGCGGCCTTGAACAGTGGCCGATCCAATCCCGGCGATGACACCTCCAGGCTGTAGTGCCCGGGAATGGGGTCTTCCACATCCAGCAGCCCGCTGACCTGATGGCTGACCGCCTGGCAGTCGTCCACCGTGATGCCGTCCTTATGATCAATGTAGATCCGCAGCAGGCCGTTGGTCGCGCCGCCCTTGTATTCCACACCGACCAGCTCGAACCCCAGGGTCTCCACCGCTGGCTCAATCAGCCGCTGTAATTCCACTGGTTGCTGAGACATTCCCACACCGCAAACAAAAAATGGGCCCAAGGCCCACTTCATTAACCAACATTCCCGGAAAACGCCAGCAAGTATAACAGCCGACCCGGAAATATCCAAATTAAATCAATGGTTAGCTCGAATACCTCACTATCGCGGGGCATGAAAAAACCCCGTGAACGGGGCTTGCAAAGGGCCAAACAACTCATAAACCCCGAGCTGACCGAGCGCGAATTATAAGGATGGGGTGCTCTTTTGGCAAGTGCAGTACACCCCCGGTCCGGTTTGAACCAGGCCGCTGGCATGAGCCCCGGGGTTGGGACGGGGACGGGGGACGGGAAGATGCCAGCCGGACTCCCCGCAGAACGGGCTGAAGGATTGACGGGACACCCGACATCGACAACAAGTCGCCATTCTATTTCAATTGCTTAGCTATCCATCCCATCCTGAACCAGGGATTTCACGCTCAAATCAGCTTCCGGTGAAACACTCATGACGTGAATCAGGTATTGATGATAGCAATATGGGACTGACCTCCCGGTTTCGCGTCATAACACTAACAAGGGCCATCGCTCTGCCCGGTAGCATGCTTCCCCGGTCGTCCCCTGCGGATGAGGATATCGGCCTCAGTGTGTCGGAAGCCGACATGCTCGCGTATATGCGGGAAGAGGAAAAACTGGCCCATGACATCTACATCACCCTCGGCGCCTGGTGGCATGACCGCGTGTTTGCCAATATCGCGGAATCCGAACAACAGCGCACGGAAGCAATACAGGCCATGTTGGCCCAATAGGACCTGATCGATCCGGCCCTTGGCGCCAGTGGATATTTCGCCAACCCGGGATTACAGGAACTGTATGACGCGCTGGTAAACCGTGGCGCCGCTTCGCGCATCGAGGCATTGCACGTCGGCGGACTGACCGAAGAGGTCGACATCACCAACATCCAGCGCCATCGATGATGAAGACCAGAAGGATACCCGCCAAGTTTACGAGCGCCTGCTGGCCGGTTCCCGTAACCACGTGCGGGCCTTTGTCGATCAACTGGAACGGCAGGGTATCGAGTACGAGGCACGGCACCTGAGTCAGGACGAAGTGGATGCCATCGTGGAAAGCCCCATGGGGCAAGACACCGACTGACTATTCAGCATGGTTTCATCTTGTTATGGGAACCTGTACATAGTTGAAACAGTGTTCGTGAATACATCATGAAAAAGGAGAGACATATCATGAAAACCAAATTCAAACCGCTGGCTGCTGCCATGGTCGCTGCCACTCTGGCATCGGCAACCGCATGGGCCGGCCAGGGTGGCGGTGCAGGAGGTGGCATGGGTAGCGGCATGGGTAGCGGCATGGACCGGGCTTACGGCCAGGAACGTTCCGAGCAGGTACAGGAGCGCAATGAGGCCCGCAAGGAATACCAGAAGGGCGCAGCGGGTATGGGCGACCAGGATCGCGACCGCGATCGTAACCAATACCGCGATTCGGATGCAGTAAAGGATAAGGCAAAAACCAAGGCCAAGGAAAAAGCAAAGGGTGATGATGACGATGATCACGACCGGGATCGGGATCGGGACCGGGACCGGGACCGGGACCGGGACCAGCAAGGCGATTCATCGCAAGGCCAGCAAACCCAGAAACGCTGGTGGTGGCCGTTTGGCGACAAGTAAGCGCTGACCACCGGCGGGCGTCAAAAGCGTCCGTCGGGAGGCTGGCAATGCCCCATCGGCTATGGAACACTGCGCGCAGTTTGATTCCAGGGCGGACAGGGTATGGTACGTGTAAGTGGTATTGTGCGATGGTGGTGGATGCTACTGGTATTGGCATCGGCCGCCGTAGCGGCCAAAGCGGTTGAACCTGGCAGCGAAATCTGGCTACTGGTGGATACGCAGGTGCTGACACTGAGCGTGATGCGCGGCACCGAATCAGTGCGCACCTATACCGACATTGCCATCGGTCGTTTCGGCACCACAACGGCAAAAAAGGCCCGTGACGGCAAGACACCGCTGGGTGAATTCCGTATTGATCGCATCACCGAGGATTCACCCTTTCGGCGTTTTCTGGGAATCGACTATCCTAACCTGGAACACGCCAATGCCGCATTGCAGAGCGGGAGGATCTCCCCGGGTGAATTCAGCAAGATCCGCAATGCCCTGCGTGCACGGCGCTCGCCTTCGCAACAAACCGCACTGGGAGGGTTTATCGGCATCCACGGACTGGGCGACGGCGATCCGGCCATTCATGCCGATTTCAACTGGACCAATGGTTGTGTCGCGCTGACCAATGAACAGATCGATGATCTGGTGCAATGGGTGGTACCGGGAACCCGCGTAATAATTCGCTAAACGCCTATTGCGTTTTACCCTGACCACAGTGAGAATGCGCGCCAAAGCGAAGACGCGAACGACCGAAATAGTACAATCAGCATTCCCCTTACAACTTTCCTCAAGGAGTCACCGATATGAATACCAAGACCCTCACCGCCAGTGCCCTGCTGGCCAGCATGCTCGCCCTCGGCGGTTGCGCCAGTACTTCTGAAATCGCCAGCCTGCGCAGCCAGGTTGAAAAGGCTCAGTCCACCGCGGACGCGGCCGCCACTTCCGCTGCAGCTGCCAGCCAGGATGCTGCTGCCGCCAAGGCCATTGCCGAGCAGGCCCAGGCCGATGCTGCCGCCGCCAAGAGCATGTCTGAAGAGACCGATGCGAAGATCAATCGCATGTTCAAGAAGGCGATGTACAAGTAATACCGGCTCTACCCTTGCGGGGCCTTGCGGCCCCGCAACCCCCTCCCCGTTATGCCCTTCCCGCCACCCTTAGTCCGGCACCGAAACCGGTACCGGGTAACCACGATGTTCATTGACCGCCTGATTGATCAGCCGTCCACTCAGTTTTACCGGACGGTCAGCCACCGCCGCCCGGATCGCTTCCATGGCCGTCTGCATGAGGTGCTCGCGCCCCGCCACGTCTTCTTCAAGCGGTGGATGCACCTCGATATACAGCGTATCCAGCCACCAGCCGGTTTTGACCGGTTGATTGACGATCTGCACCGGCGTCCCCACCGGCACTTCCCCAAACAGTGTGGCAATATCCTCAGGGTATAATCGCAGGCAACCGTGGGTCACCCGCATCCCGATACCCCAGGGCTTGTCGGTGCCGTGGATCAGGTAGCCGGGAATACTCAGGCGCAGGGCATATTGGCCGAGCGGATTCTCCGGCCCGGCCGGCACGATCTCCGGCAGGGTTTCCCCCTTGGCAGCCGCCTCAGCACGAATGGAGGCCGGTGGTCGCCAGACCGGATCCTTCTGCTTGGTAGCGACTTTTGCGGTACCCAGCGGCGTGGACCAGTCCATGCGTCCGACACTCACCGGATAGGTCTGTACTTCCCGTTGTCCACCGGTAGCGGCCGGCGGGAAATAGTACAGTCGCATTTCCGGTACATTCAGCACCAGCCCGTTGCGGGCCGCATTGGGCAGGATATAGCGGGTCGGCAAGGTCACCGGTGTGCCCTCTCCGGGCAGCCAGCGGTCCACCCCGGGGTTGGCCAGGATCATTTCATCGTGTCCGAGGTGGTAGCGGCGCGCGATATCCAGCAGGGTATCCTCATGGGCGGCCGGTATCGTCTGCGTCCGACCGATCAAATCGACATCGGCTGGCGGCAAAACATAGGTCTCCGCGCGCAACGAGGGCAGCGTCAGCATGCAGACCAGCAGGCTGACAAGACTGCGCATCCCGCCTCGCAGATGGAAGCGAATAACCCGGGGGTTGCCCATTACCGTTCAGACCTCGCACAAAAAAAAGCCCCTGCAGGACAAGGGCGAAAGCAGTTCATTCGGCGCACAGCGCCGACCGTGGTTGCGGAGTCTAGGTAGCCGATAGCGGATTTGCAAGCGACGCGCCCGGCATGTCCCGCACGGCTACCCGCAGCACGACCGCCTCCTCGCCGGCGGGCAACAACTGGCCAAGGCGCAAGCCGCCAGGCGGACCAACTCCACCGTAGTGGTTCCATAACGATGCCCCTGGTATTCAACGGTTCGGCAGCCGGTATTCGGTATGCACAGCAGGGTTGCACAGCTATGGCACTCGCTTTCACCCATTCTCGCCTGAGGCAGAATCGATTCCAGGTAACGGCCGGCGATCCGCACTGCATTGGATTCGCTGAGGGCGCCCTTATCCAGACGTATTTCCCGCAGACGAAAACGCACACCCTGTTGTGCACCTTCCCGGTTAAGACCCTCCACCGCACGTTCCAGTTCCCCACCGGTATTCCCGCAACTCGCACACGTCTCCCCATTGATATCCCGAGGCGCCATTCGATCTCAATCGTCTGCATATTGTCGACTCCTCTTCAGGGACTGCCCACACACAATAACAACGCGCTCGTACCAGCCCCGGCTGCGGTTGACGATCTTCACCACTGACAGCATGACCGGCACCTCCACCAGCACGCCGACCACCGTGGCCAGTGCCGCCCCCGATTCGAAACCGAACAGCACAATGGCCGTCGCCACCGCCAATTCGAAGAAATTACTGGCACCAATCAGCGCCGACGGCGCGGCTACTCCAAACGGAGAACCGACCCGACGATTCAATAGATAGGCGAGTCCGGAATTGAAATAGACCTGGATCAGGATCGGCACCGCCAGCAGCATGAATTCGAAACTACGGGGGAACCCATGCCACCTGGCAGTAGTCTTTATTCAGTGTCCCTCTGTACAGCGCCGATATCGACGCAGTGAAATGTTATGCTTATTTCCGACTTTCCCACCCCATCACCGGACTGGATGAACGAATCGCCATGAATCGGAAAACCGCGCTGATCCTCCCGCTGCTCCTGTTGGCGGGAGGCATGGCAGCCTATCTGCTGCTGACCCGTCCCGGGCAAGAGGCCCCACAGGATCACCTCACCCTGTACGGCAACATCGATCTGCGCGAGGTGAAGCTCAGCTTCAACGGCAGCGAACACGTCGAAACCTTGCTGGTGCAGGAGGGAGACCAGGTCATCGCCGGCCAGTTGCTGGCCACCCTGCACAGCGAACGACTACAGGCCTCCCGCAACCGGGCCGCCGCCCAGGTGGAGGCCCAGCGACAGCTGCTGGCCGCCCTGCAGGCCGGCAGTCGACCCGAGGAGATCGCCCAGGCGCAGGCGCAACTGGCCGCCGCCGAGGCCGACCTGCGCGCAGCGGAACTGACCTTCAAACGCACCCAGAGCCTGGCGACCCGCAAGCTGGCCGCCGAGGAAACCGCCGACGAAGCTCGTGCCCGCCGCGATGCCTCCCGTGCCAAGGTGGATCAAGCCCGTGCCAGCCTCGCCCTGATCAAGGCCGGTCCGCGCATGGAAGATATCGCGGCGGCAGCCGCCACCCTGCACGCCCTGGAAGCGGAGCTGCAACTGGCCACTCAGCAACTGCAGGATGCCGAGCTGAAGGCGCCGGCTGCCGGCGTGATCCGCGAACGCATTCTGGAACCGGGCGATTTCGCCACGCCCCAGACACCGGTATTCACCCTTGCCCTGACCGATCCGGTATGGGTGCGCGCCTATGTGCCGGAAACCCAGCTCGGCCAGGTGCGACCCGGCATGCACGCCACCATCCGCAGCGACAGTTTTCCGGACAAGACCTATGCCGGCTGGGTCGGTTACCTGTCACCGACCGCCGAGTTCACCCCCAAAACAGTGGAGACCACCGAACTGCGCACTCGACTGGTCTATCGCCTGCGGGTCTATGCCTGCAATCCAAACGACGAGCTGCGTCTGGGCATGCCGGTCACCGTGCAGCTCGACCTCACCCGTGAAAACACGCAACCGGCCAGCGACTGTCCAAGCGTTCATGACCAACCCTGAAGCCCCGACGGCACTGATCTTCGAGCAGGTCAGCAAGGCCTTTGCCGGCGCCCGCCCGGTACAGGCGCTCGAACAGGTCAGCCTGCGTATCGCTCCCGCCCGGGTCACCGGCCTGATCGGACCCGACGGCGCCGGCAAAACCACCCTCATGCGCCTGGCCGCCGGCCTGCTGCGCGCCGATAGCGGTGCTATCGAGGTACTGGGTATCGATGTATCCAAAGATCCACTCCAGGTGCAGTCCAGCATCGGCTACATGCCGCAACGCTTCGGTCTGTATGAAGACCTGACGGTGCAGGAGAATCTCGACCTGTATGCTGATCTGCAGGGACTGGCCCTGCCGGAGCGGCCGCCCCGCTATGCGGAACTGATGCACATGACCGGCCTGACCCCCTTCACCAAACGCCTGGCCGGCAAACTCTCCGGCGGCATGAAACAGAAGCTCGGCCTGGCCTGCACCCTGGTGCGGCCACCACGACTGTTGCTGCTGGATGAACCGACCGTGGGTGTGGATCCGGTATCGCGTCGCGAACTGTGGCAGATTGTCTACCGGCTGGTGCGCGAACAGGGCATGGCGGTACTACTGAGCACCGCCTATCTCGACGAGGCTGAGCGCTGTGATCACCTGCTGATCCTCAACCAGGGTCGTCTGCTTGGCGAGGGCACGCCCCAGTCCTTCCAGGAACGCATGGCCGGACGCAGCTACCTGGCCCAGGCGGACCTCAACAAGCGCAACCTGCAGGTGCAGCTCTCCGTTGCACCCGGCGTGGTCGATGCGATCATCCAGGGGGAGCGCGTGCGGCTGGTGATGCAGGATCAGACGCCCCCCGGTGAGCCGGTGCAACAGGCCGTCAACGCGCCCCTGCAGATCCAGGCCGCACCACCCCGCTTCGAGGACTGGTTCATCGCCAGCCTGCAACAGCAGCGCTCCGGTGAGGGCCCGTTCAGCCTGGGCAGTCGCGCAGCTTCCACCAACCGGGACACCATCATCGAAGTGGATCGGGCCCAGCGCCGCTTCGGTGATTTCCTGGCCGTGAAGGATGTCAGCTTCAGTGTGACCCGCGGCGAGGTGTTCGGGCTGCTCGGCGCCAACGGCGCTGGAAAATCCACCCTGTTCCGCATGCTGTGCGGCCTGCTGCCCGCCTCGGCTGGACGGCTGCAGGTGGCCGGCATCGATCTGCGTCATGCCCGTGCCCAGGCCCGGCAGCGCATCGGGTACATGGCACAGCGTTTTTCCCTGTATGCCGACATGAGCGTGCAACAGAATCTGACATTCTTCGCCCGTGCTTACGGCCTCGGTCGCCGCCAGCGCATCCAACGTCTGCAGTGGGCACTGACAAGCTTAGCCCTAGAGTCCCTGCAGCACAGTCCGGCCCGCGATCTGCCACTGGGATATAAACAGCGGCTGGCACTGGCAGCGGCGCTGCTCCATGAACCGGAGATCCTGTTTCTCGATGAACCCACCTCCGGGGTCGACCCGCTGATGCGGCGCGAGTTCTGGCAACGCATCAACGAACTGTCGGAACATGGCATCACCGTGCTGGTCACCACCCACTTCATGGAGGAGGCGGAATACTGCGACCGCATGGTGGTGATGTCCGAAGGGGAGATCCTCGCTGCCGGCACCCCCGAGGCCCTCAAGCACCAGCAACGCAGCGCGGAGCATCCCGACCCGACCCTGGAGGATGCCTTCATCGCCCTGCTGGAACAGCGCGCCCGACAGGAGCATGCCGCATGAGCACGGCCCGCGGCAGCAGCCTAATGCGCCTGCGCGGCATGGTGCGCAAGGAGGCTCGGCAGATCCTGCGCGACCCCTCCAGCCTTGCCATCGCCTTCGCCATGCCGCTGGTGCTGCTGATCATCTTCGGCTATGGCGTGTCACTGGATGCCAAAGAGGTCCCCGTCGCCATCGTGGTCGAGCAGCCCAGCAACCTCACCAGCCGCTTCACTGCCGGCTTTGCGCAGTCGGAATATTTCGTGCCGATCCTCATGGGCAGCATCCAGGAAGCAGGCAGCGCATTACGCGAACACCGGGTCGACGGTATCGTCTGGCTGCGCAGCGACTTCGGCAAGGGCCTGCTGGATGGTCGTGATCCTGCCATCGGTGTGATCGTCAACGGCGTCAATGCCAACCAGGCGCGGCTCACACAAGGCTATGTACAGGGGGTCTGGTCGCGCTGGCTGGAAGACTATGCCGCCAGTCTCGGCCGTGAACTGAGTGTGCCCGTCGCCATCGAACACCGGGTCTGGTTCAACCCCGGCGTGCGCAGCCGCGATTTCCTGGTACCCGGGCTGGTCGCGGTAATCATGACCCTGATCGGCGCCCTGCTCACCGCCATGGTCATGGCACGCGAATGGGAGCGCGGTACCTTCGAGGCACTGATGGTGACCCCGGTGCATATACGCGAGGTACTGGCTGGCAAGCTGCTACCCTACTTCGTACTCGGCATGGGTGGCATGCTGTTCACCGTATTCACCGCCCAGTGGCTGTTCGAGGTACCGCTGCGCGGCTCCTTCTGGGTGCTGATAATCACCTCGGCGCTGTTCATGCTGACGTCACTCGGTATGGGGCTGCTGATTTCCATCGTGACCAAAAACCAGTTTGTCGCCGGCCAGATTGCACTGGTCATCACCTTCCTTCCGGCCTTTATCCTGTCCGGTTTTATTTTTGATATCGGCTCCATGCCACTGGCCGTGCAAATCATCACCTATCTGATCCCGGCCCGCTACTTCGTGTCGATCCTGCAGACGATATTCCTGGCCGGCGATGTCTGGTCCGTAATCCTTCCCAACAGCCTGGCATTGCTGCTGATGGCCGTTGCTCTGCTGGCACTCGCGCGTCGGCGCGCTCACAAGCGCCTGGAATGAACATGCTGAACCTGCAGCACATTCTGGCGCTGGTGATCAAGGAATTCCTTGCGCTACTCCAAGATAAGCGCAGCCGCTTCGTGCTCATCGGCCCTCCTATTTTCCAGTTGCTGGTGTTCGGGTATGCAGCCACCTATGATCTCAATAGCGTACCCATCGGCGTGTATAACCAGGACAACGGCCAGGCCGCGCGGGAATTCGTTACTCGATTCACCGGCTCATCCACCTTCACCCTGGTTTCGCAATTCGAAAGCGATACGCAAATCAAGTCCGCCATCGATGCGCGCGAGGTCACCGCTGTACTGGTTGTCGCCAGCGATTTCAGTCGCCGCCTGGCCCGTGGTGACGACGCCGCGGTGCAGTTGATCATCGATGGCCGCAACTCCAACACCGCGCTGATCATTCTCGGTTACGCGCGCACCCTGATCACCGATTTCAACACCTGGTGGGTCGACCGTCACGGCGGGGTCAAACCACCGGCCCACCTCGCCCTGCGTGCCACCTTCAACGCCAACCTGGAATCGCGCTGGTTCATCGTGCCCGGTATCATCGCCCTGCTCACCCTGGTGGTGACCCTGGTGGTAACCGCGCTGTCGGTGGCCCGCGAACGCGAGGCCGGCACCTTCGATCAACTGCTGGTCACGCCCTTGAGCCCCACGGAAATCCTCATCGGCAAGCTGCTGCCGGGCTTCGTCATCAGCCTCGTGGAAGCCACCTTCATCATCCTGCTGACGGTGTACTGGTTCGAGGTACCCCTGCGCGGTTCACTGGTGGCACTGTATCTCGGCCTGGCGCTGTTCCTGCTCTCCGCGGTAGGTGTCGGGCTGATGATCTCCTCGCTGTCGGTGACCCAGCAGCAGGGGCTGCTGGGGGCCTTCCTGTTCCTGGTGCCGGCGGTGATCCTGTCCGGTTTCGCCACCCCCATCGAGAACATGCCGCATCTGGTGCAGCAACTCACCTACCTCAACCCGATGCGCTATTTCCTGATCATCCTGCGTAGCGTATTCCTGGAAGGCGCCGACACCACTCTGCTGGCTTCCCAGTACTGGCCCATGGCGATAATCGGGCTGGTGTCGCTGATCGCCGCCGGCTGGCTGTTCCGGCATCGCATGTACTGAACCCGCGATCGCGTTACCGGCAACATCAACCACACTCACCCAAGGAGGCATCATGTTGAGCGGCATACTCACCACCTGGCTACTGACCGCGCTGGGACTCTGGATCACCACCCTGATCGTACCCGGGGTCAACGCCCGCAGCGGCGGTGGCCTGCTCTGGGCGGCGCTGGCGCTGGGGATCGCCAATGTCTTCATCCGCCCCCTGCTCTGGGTGCTGACCCTGCCGCTGACCGTGTTGAGCTTCGGCCTGTTCGCACTGGTCATCAACGCGCTGATGATCTGGCTCAGTGCCGCGCTGGTGGCGGATTTCGAGGTGCGCGGTTTCGGCAGCGCCCTGCTGGCCGCACTGGTAATGGCGCTGCTGAGCCTGGCCGGTTTTATCCTGATGCAATGGTGGATGGGAGCAGGCGTACACTGGATCAGCATCGAACGACACAGCACCGGGATGTACCTGTAATCCGCCTTGCGCTGCCTGTGCAAGGCGGCATCCTGTGCCAAATGTTTACTGCCACCCGGCATGATCTATAATTACAATTGCGGTTTTGAAGCATTTCCGCACAAATAAGAAGAACCCTCTTCACTCGAAAACGGGGGGATGTGGCAGGGATTCCCTGGCCGCTGCAGCACCCATCGCCACCCCATTCTGAATCGCCGGGCTGGAACACATGAAAAGACGGCTGTTTCTGCAGTCACTGGGAGTAGGGGTTGCCTGTGCCGGATATCGTTCGTTACAGGCTACCACCGCGTCACCAGCACTTACCGTTGGCATCCTGCCACGCCGCAATGTCACTACCACCCACCGCCTGTTTCAGCCACTACTCAAGTACCTGGGCCAACGATTGGGACGCCGCGTGGAACTGCTTACCGCCCGGGATTTCGCCCAGTTCTGGAGTGCCTTCCGGCAGCAGCGTTTCGACCTGGTGCACTGTAATCAGTATCACTACATCCTGGGTCACCAGTTATTTGGCTATGAAGCCATTCTACGCAACCAGGAGTTCGGCGAATCCGCGCTGGCAGGCGCCCTGGTGGTGCGCAGGGAGCGCGGTTTCCAGGAAATAGCGGACCTGCGCAACAGGACGGTGCTGTTTGGCGGCGGGCCACGCGCCATGCAGAGTTATATCGCCCCCACCTGGTTGCTGCGCCAGGCCGGCCTGCAACCCGGAGAATACCAGGAACGCATCGCGGTCAATCCACCCAATGCCGCCATCTCCACCTATCTCGGCCGTGCCGATGCCGCCGGCATCGGCGATGTGGTCATTCGCCTGGATGCCGTCAAGCAGGTAATCGATGTAACACGTCTGCACTATCTGGCCCGCACCGAACCCATGGCCCACCTGCCCTGGGCTGTTCATCCCCGACTCGATCCGGAGACCCGGGACTCCATCCAGTCCCTGCTCGCCGGCCTGCACCAGGATCCCGCCGGCCAGACCCTGCTCGACACCGCCCGGCTCTCAGGCCTGGTGGCCACTCTGGACAGCGACTATGACCCCCACCGGCGGATGGTACGCGAGGTATATGGCGCGGACCTGGGTCTGGAGCGCTGGGGGCAGGCATGAAGATTAGGCAGCTTTCCCACAGCCTGGGCGCGCAACTGGTGGCCCTGATGGCCGGCATCCTGTTGCTGGCAATGGGTACCAATGTCTACCTGCAATACCGAGACGAGATGGCCATGGTGGACCGTATCCTGGAGACCCGCGCCAAGTCGCTGGGCGAGATGCTGGCTGCCATGAGCGTAGAGGCCATCCTGCTGTATGACGTGGTGACTCTCAACGATCATGTGGAACACGCCACCCGTCAGGCCCACGTGGTCTACGCCGCCTTCCTGGACCCGGACGGTAAACCCCTCACCACGCACCTGGATCTTGAAAACCCCATGATCCAGCAGGCCATGCACCAGGCCGGCAGCCGTGATCCAGCCGCCGTGGCCAATGCCCTGGCGCACATGCCGGCCCTGCACTCTCACCAGGTCCCGGTGTCCTTCAACGACCAGTTCCTGGGCCGGGTGCTGGTCAGCCTCGACCGCAGTGCCTACACGGCCGCCTCCTCCGCCAAACTAAAGCGAAAGATGCTGGCCACCCTGCTGATCGGCCTTGGCGTCGGTTTCGGCATTTATCTGGTGATCCGGCGCAAGCTGCTCCATCCGGTCCAGCGACTGGCCGCAGGCGCCCAGCACATTTCCCGCGGTGAATTCGATCACCGGGTGGCGACCCGTGGCAACAACGAACTGGCCCGGCTGGCACAGGTCTTCAATCACATGGCGGAACGTCTCCAGTCCCTCATGGCCGACCGCGACCAGGCCGTACTGGAACTGGCGCGCAGCAACCAGTCGCTGGAGGAACGGGTCCACGAGCGCACCCTGGAACTGCAGTCACTCAATGCCGCCATTGCCCATCAGGCCATGCACGACCCCCTTACCGAATTACCCAATCGCAGCCTGTTGCTGGAACGCCTGCAACAGGCCATCCGGCTGGGCAAACGCAACAATACCCGGCTCGCCTTCCTCATGCTGGACCTCAACAATTTCAAGGAAGTGAATGACACCCTCGGGCACCCGGAAGGTGACCGCCTGCTGAGGGAGGTAGCCAACCGCCTGCCCGCCGCACTGCGCGAGAGCGACACCGTGGGCCGCCTGGGCGGCGACGAATTCGGCATCGTGCTTCCGGAGGTGGAGATCGACCAGGCCTGGCAGGTTGCCGCCAAGATCATCAGTACCCTGGCGCCATGCTTCTCACTCGAGGGCCAGGTGATCAGCATCAGCGCCAGTATCGGCATCGCCCTGTATCCCGATCATGGTGAGGAACATACCGCACTCATCCGGCATGCGGACGTGGCCATGTACGAATCCAAACACCGGGAAGGCAAACCCTGTGTATACGATCCCGAATTTGATCACTACACCACTCGCCGCCTGGCCCTGATGGCGGATCTGCACCAGGCCATTCACAAGAACGAACTGGAACTTCATTACCAGCCACAGGTGGATCTGAGGCGCAACCGGGTGGTGGCGGTAGAGGCCCTGTTGCGCTGGAAGCATCCACGTGAAGGCATCATCTCACCGGAGTTGTTCATCCCCATGGCGGAAACCAGCAACCTCATCAAGCTGCTCAGCGACTGGGTGCTGAAAACCGCCATCCTCCAGTTGCAGGAATGGCAGTCGCAGGGTATCGATCTGCAGGTCTCCCTCAACCTGTCCGCCCGCGACCTGCTTGACCCGGAACTGCCCCAGCACATCGGCATGCTATGTTCGGAACACCGGGTGAATGCCACCAGCCTCAAGATCGAGATCACCGAAAACGTGATCATGTCCAATCCCGACAAGATGATGGCCGTGGTCGAACACCCCCTTATGTCGACCCTGCATTACGCCATCGACGACTTCGGCACCGGTTATTCCTCGCTAAGCTACCTGAAGAAACTCCCGGTAGACGAGGTGAAAATCGACAAGAGCTTCGTGCTGGATATGGATCAAAACGAGGAAGATGCCAGTATCGTGCACTCGGTCATCGATCTTGCCCATAACCTGGGACATTACGTGGTGGCTGAAGGCGTAGAGAATCAACGAACGCTGGAAATGCTGGTGGAACTGGACTGCGATCTGGCGCAGGGGTTTTATTTCTCACCGGCCGTGCCGGCCGGGCAACTACCGGCCATCATCGAACGCATCGAGATAGGGCTCTGCACCGGCCCGCTGATCCGGCGCGTCCTTGAGTAAAAATTTGAGGGGTTGTTATCAGGACTTTGTTTCCAGCCTTTTTACCGGTAGCTTCGCCTTCAGCACCAGGTAGCCCACGATGGCGGACAGGATGGAGCCCATCAGAATCCCCAGTCGGTCATTGGACACGGCGTTCGCCCCGCCCTGTTCGAAGGCCAGCGAACTGATGAACAGGCTCATGGTAAACCCGATACCACACAGCGCGGCGACACCATACATCTCTATCCAGCCTACGCTATCCGGCAGGCGCGCGAGGCCGGCCTTGACCGCCAGCCAGCTGAAACCCAGCACCCCGATCTGGTTACCCAGAAACAACCCAAGCGCAATACCCAGCGGCACCGGAGCCAACAGGGACTCAACCGACAGATCAGCCAGGCAGACGCCGGTATTGGCAAAGGCGAATATAGGCAGAATGGCATAGGCCACGGCTGGATGGAGATCGTGTTCAAGCTGCTCCAGCGGCGACTGGTGCTGCCCAGCCCCGGTGCGCAGGGGGATGAACAAGGCCAGTACCACACCCGCCAGGGTGGCATGCACACCGGATTTCAATACTGCCGCCCATAACACCAAACCCACGAAAACATAGGGTACCAGGGAGATTACGCCACGCCGGTTCAGCAGGAACAGCACCACCATGGCAACGAGGGAAACAGACAGCGACAGCAGGGAAAGATGGGAGGTATAGAACAGTGCGATAATGATGATCGCACCCAGATCATCGGCGATTGCCAGAGTGAGCAGAAACAGCTTCAATGAATTGGGTACACGATCACCCAGCAGAGACAGCACGCCCAGAGCAAATGCAATATCCGTTGCGGACGGGATCGCCCAGCCCTGCATGGCCACCGGATCACCCCAGTTCAGCAGGCTGTAGATCGCGGCCGGCACCATCATTCCGCCCAGCGCCGCGATCACCGGCAAGGTTACCTTGGCGGGATCAGACAGCTCACCACGCAGCACCTCGCGTTTGAGTTCCAGCCCCACCAAAAAGAAAAACACCGCCATCAGGCCATCGTTGATCCACAGCAACAAGGGCTTGGCGATGGCAAAGGTGCCCACCTGGATGGCGACCGGGATATCCAGCAGGCCATCATAGTAGGACTGGAGGGGAGAGTTGACCACCACCATGGCCAGGATGGCGCTGACCAGCAGCAAAATGCCGCTGGCCGACTCCAGACGCAGAAAATCCTTGATGGCGATCACCACCGTTCCTGCGCCAGTATCGCTCTTCTTGCCCACCTTCGGCTCTGTCATTTATCACCCTTGTCCGTTCGCAATCATCGACCGGATCCACCACCAGGGCACTGTGGCGAGGGATCCTCCATCAACCGGACCGATACTGTAACGCAGCCGTTCATTGTTTCATCGGGGTGTTCGGCACAGGTTAGTAGTGTTGTACCGGAAAATCCACCAACAGACAAAGCCTTCGCAGCACATCATGGTCTACAGCGGGCAAGTGACCTCCCTGCCCGCCATGTACATCCGGGATTCCGGTTTCCGAACGGCAGGCTCAGGCTGTTTGCACCTCGCTCCCAGCCGCTGCTTCCTTCGACTTTGCGCTGTGATCCCGTGCCAGCAACAGATACACCGCCGGCACCACAAACAGGGTGAACAGGGTGCCGATACCGAGGCCGGTAGCCACCACCAGGCCGATATCGAAACGGCTCACGGCGCCGGGGCCAGAAGCGGTAAGCAACGGACCCATGGCCACCACCATCGCGACGGTGGTCATGAGGATGGGTCGCAGGCGAATGCTGGCGGCCTGCTCCACGGCCTCGCGTTTACTGATCCCCTTCTGGACCTGCAACTGGTTGGCGAACTCCACGATCAGGATGCCGTTCTTGGCGATCAGGCCGATCAGGGTGATCAAGCCCACCTGGGTGTAGATGTTCACCGTGGCCAGGCCAATAGTCATGAAGATGAGCGCACCGGCGATGGACATGGGCACGGATACCAGAATGATGATGGGGTCACGCCAGCTTTCGAACTGCGCGGCCAGCACCAGGTAAATGACCAGGATCGACATGAAGAAGGTCAGGATCAGCGCACTGCCCTGCTGTGCGTACTGGCGGGACTGACCGGTGTAATCCCAGCTGAACCCCTGCGGGAAATTCGCGCGTGCCTGCTCGTCCAGATAAGCGAGGGCGTCCCCCAGGGGCACACCCGGGGCCATCACGCCCTGGATGGTCACGGCATTGAGCTGCTGGAACTGGGTACGCTGGCTGGGTTCGACGGACTCCTCGAATTTCACCAGGGTCGATAACGGCACCTGCTGGCCACTGGCCGTGGGAATGTAATAGCCGTTGAGCATGTCTTTGTCGAGGCGGAATTCACGCGCCACCTGCGGAATCACCTTATAGCTGCGGCCTTCCAGGCTGAAGCGGTTGACATAACCGCTGCCCAGCAGGGCCGACAGGCTGGTGCCGATCTCGCTCATGGAAATACCCAGGTCACCGGCCCGGTCGCGGTCGATCAGGATATTGGTCCTGGGCCGTGAGAACTCCACCGTCTTTTGCAGAAAGATGAATTTACCGCTCTGCATGGCCGGCCCGATGAGACTGTCGGCCACCTGGTCGAGCTTGCCGTAATCGGCATCGGAGGTGATCACGAACTGTACCGGCAGACCGCCACCGGAACCAGGCAGACTCGGGCGCGGAAACACGGCGATCTGGAAGCCGGCGATCTGGCTCAGCTTGCCCTGCAGTTCCGGCTGCACATCCATCTGGGAACGCGCGCGCTGTGAGGGTGGCGGCATTTTGAAACCACCGAACACGGTGCTGGTGTCCTGGCCGAAACCGAGCAGGAAGAAACTCTCGTGGTACTCGGGAATGGACTCGAAGGCATCGAGGATCTGTTTGGTATAGGCCTTGTTGTAGTCCAGGGTCGCGGTCTGCGGCGCACGCGCCTGGAAAAACAGGATGCTTTGATCCTCGGTGGGCGCCAGTTCACTGGGCGTGGTAATGAACATGAAATAGATACTCACCAGCACCACCACCGCGAACACCATGGTCACCGACACATACTCCAGCGAGCCATGCAGGATCCGCTGGTAGCGATCGGCAAGACCGGTAAAGAAATGTTCCACCACCTGTTCGAAGCGACCCTGCTGGCCATGGGGTTTGAGAATCGCACCCGACAACATGGGCGACAGGGTCAGCGCCACTATCCCGGAGATGATCACGGCACCGGCCAGGGCAAAAGCAAACTCGGTGAACAGGGTGCCCACCAGTCCACCCATGAAGCCGATCGGTGCATATACCGCCACCAGGGTGGTGGTCATCGCAATAATAGGCAATGCAAGTTCGCGGGCACCCTGCAGGGCCGCCTGGCCGCGCGAGGCACCTTCCTCGATATGCCGGTGCACGTTTTCCACCACGATAATGGCATCATCCACCACCAGCCCGATGGCCAGCACCATGGCCAGCAGGGTGAGCAGGTTGACGGAGAAGCCCAGCAACAGCATTACGAAGGCGCCACCGATGAGCGACAGCGGCACCGCCACCGCCGGTACCAGCGCGGCGCGCATGGAACCCAGGCTGAGAAAGATCACCACCAGCACGATCAGCACCGCCTCACCCAGGGTGACGAACACTTCGTTGATGGAGTCTTCAATATAGATACTGGCATCGTAGGGGATATGCGCATTGAGCCCCGAAGGCAGCTGGCTGCGCAGATCCGGCATCAGGTCGCGCACCAGCTTGGCCACGGTGAGCGGGTTGGCGCCCGGTGCCGGTTCGATCCCGATAAAAATAGCCGCCTGGTTCTTGTACTGGTTGGTGGAGTCATAATCCTCCGAGCCCAGTTCGGGGTTGGCGATATCCTCCAGCCGCACCAGGGTGCCATCGGCAGCACGCACCACCAGCTTGCGAAAATCCTTCACCGTGCTGATATCGGTGTTGGCACTGAGGTCGGTGGCCACATAGGCGCCCTTGGTCTGCCCCACCCCGGCCAGGTAGTTATTGGACTGCAGTACCTGCATCACTTCCTGAGGGGAAACATGTAGCGCCGCCATGCGTTTGGGGTCGAGCCAGACGCGCATGGCGAAGGTCTTGTTGCCGATCAGGCCGGCCTTGGCCACGCCGGGTACCGCCTGCAGCTTCGGCTGTACCGCGCGCAGCAGGTAATCGGTGATCTGCGAGGGTTTCATGGTCTCGCTGTAAAACGCCATGTACATGAGCGCGGTGGTATCACCGGTAGTAGAGGTAATCACCGGGTCTTCCGCCTCGGCGGGCAGTACATTGCGCTGACTGGCCACCTTGGCCTGGATCTCTGCCACGGCCGCGTTGGCGTCATAGTTCAGCTCCATGTGCGCCTCGATCACCGAGGTGCCCTGGGTGCTGCGCGCCGACAGGTAGTCGATACCGTCGGCCTCGGCGATGGCCTGCTGCAATGGCGTGGTGATGAAGCCCTTGATGAGCTCACTGCTGGCGCCGGGATAACTGGTGGTGACGGTCACCACCGTGTTCTGGGTTTCCGGATACTGGCGCACTTCCAGCGAGGCAATGGAACGCAGGCCCACCACCAGGATCAGCAGGCTGACCACGCTGGCGAGCACCGGCCGGTGCACGAAAATATCAGTGAATTTCATGATTCATCCACCTTGCCATCGAGTATGGCGGAATTATCGACCTTCACCGGCATGTCGTTGCGCAGCTTGTTGTGGCCGTTCGTGACCACGAGATCGCCTTCCTGCAATCCGCTGACCACTTCCACCCGGCCATTGCGTACCGCGCCGGTTTCGATCTGGCGCCGCTGCACGAACTGGCCACCGTCCTTCTCCTCGACTACGAACACCGAGTTGCCATAGGGGTTATAGCTCACTGCCTGCTCCGGGAGCGTAAGCACATTATCCCGCGGCGGCAGCAGGGTGTTGACCTCGGCGAACATGCCGGTGCGCAGCAACAGTTGTGGATTCACCAGCGTGGCGCGCACCGGCACACTGCGGGTACCGGTTTCAATGCGCGGACTAATGGCGCTGATGGTGCCGGTGAATACCTGGTCAGGGTGGGCCTGAACACGCACCTCCACTGTCTGGCCAACCGACAGATCGTTCAGATAACGCTCCGGAAGGCTGTAATCCACATAGATGGGATCGTTGGCCTGCAGCGAGACGATGGTATCGCCGGCCGCCAGGTACTGGCCTAGGTCTACCTTGCGGATACCGAGCTGGCCGCTGAACGGGGCCCGGATGTGTTTCTTGTCGATGCGTGCCCGCTGTGAGGCCACCTGCGCCGCGGCGCTGTCGAGGCCCGCCTCGGCCTGGTCATACTCGGAGCGCGAAATGGTTTTGTCCTTGAGCAGTTTCTTGGCACGCTCGAACTGAATCTCGGTCAGGCGTTTTTCGGCCAGCAGCCCGGCCAGTTCCGCGCGATCCACATCGTCATCCAGGGTCACGAGTTCCGCGCCGGCCTGCACCACGGTGCCCGATTCAAAGTGAATGGCCTTCACCTGCCCGGCAATCTCGCTTGCCACCAGCACACCCTGCGTCGCCACCAGGCTGCCGACCGCTCCGATACCCGGCTGCCAGTGCTCGCGCTGCACAGTCTCCGCGGCAATCACAGCGGGTGGCATGCCGCCGGCCATCATGGCCGCCATCTTCTGCATCTGCAGGTACTTCCAGCCGAAGATCCCGCCGAACAGCAGAACCAGTGCTAATAGAACAATGATCAGTCGTTTGATCACGGGCATTCCTCGCAAAGCAGGTTGGTAGGCACATGGGACGCACACCAGGCAATGCTACAGACAGCCGGGCTGGCACCATTATAGGAGGCCGCATTGTCGCGCAACTGGACTGGACCGTCCAGTCTAAATACGGGATAATCCATACGCCTGTTTTGAGCGGGCCAATAGCCCTGCTTCCCCAGCAAGACTTTGCTGATTCCATCCCTGAGGCCTGCCTTGACCGATACTTCGCCAGCCCCCTGTTCCATCGCCGGACGCACGGACAAGCAGCGCGCCATTATCGAAGCGGCCACGCGCATCTTTCTAGACCAGGGGTACCGCAACACCAGCATGGATGCCATTGCCCGCGAGGCCGGCGTCTCCAAACAGACCATCTACAACCATTACGGCAACAAGGAGGCCCTGTTCAGCGACATCATCACCCAGCATTGCCAGGATGTGTTGCTGACGCTACTGGAAACGGAACACGCCCGCCAGAACACCGAAGCCGTCCTGCGTGAATTCGCCAGCCTGTTGCTGGACATCACCCTGCAACCTTCGGTGCTGGCCCTGCACCGGCTGATCATTGCGGAAAGCGCGCGCTTTCCCGAGGTGGGCGAAATCTACTACCGGGTTGCTCCTGAACGCGGCAACCGTCGCCTGGCAGAATACCTGGAACAGCAGTGCGCGCTGGGGCAGCTGCAGATGGAAGACAGCTTCCTTGCCGCGCAACAATTCACCGGCGCACTGGTCGGTTCACTGCGCTCCAAGGCGTTGGTGCTGAACAAACCCATCCCCGCCAGTGAGAGCCAGTTGGTGGTGGACCATACCGTGGCTTGTTTCATGGCATTACATGGAGTGAAATAAAACCGGTAGATCCGGCTTTGGCCGGGCAACCTTCTGCCCCCGTTACCCGGATCCACATGAGTCATCGCCTACCGGGATACCTCACGCAGGTGCGGATCCATCCGCACCTACATTGCCTCGCTCAATAACCGGTCCACCGTCTCCAGCAGCTTGCGGACGTCGATCGGTTTGGTGAGGTAGCCGTCAAAACCAGCCAGCTCACCCTGCGCGATATTGTGGGGCATGGCGTTAGCCGTGATGGCGATCACCGGGATGGCACGGGTGGCCGGGTGTGCCCGCAGCCGGGAAAGTATTTCATAGCCATTCATGCCTGGCAGGTTGATATCGAGCAGGATCAACTTCGGCTTGCGCTCGATGGCCAGGGCCAGACCCAGCTCGGCGGAATGGGTATCCAGCAGTTTACAGGCTCTCCGGGTGCGGAAAATCTGTTGCATCAGCCGCAAATTGGCCGGGTTATCCTCGATATACAGCACCCGTGATTCCGGCCGAGGTTCTGCACTGTCGATCTGGTCGGCCACAGCCGCATCCTCTTCCGGCAGCGCCTCGCACTCGGCTACAGGCAATTCGACCCAGAACAGGCTGCCTTCACCGACCCGACTGTCACAACCGATGCGACCCCGCATCGCCTCCACCAGGCGTTTGCTCAGCACCAGTCCGATACCCGTACCCTCAACGACACCGCCCTCCGCGCCCAGTCGCTGAAATGGCTGGAACAACGCACCCTGACGCTCTGGCGGAATACCCGGTCCATTGTCCTGCACCATGACCCGCACCCTGGCTGCATCCTTCCGCACCACCCTCACCTGGACCTGGCCGCCGGGATGGTGGTACTTGATGGCATTGGAGAGCAGATTAATGAGCACCTGCTTGAGCCGTACCCGGTCCGCATGCAGGTAGACTCCCGGGCAGTCCTGCCAGTGCAATTCGATACGGTTACGGCTGGCCAGGGGCATCATCATCTCGATACACTCGGATATGACCTCTGCGCAGGACACCGGCTCCAGGCTGAGGGAAAGATGCCCGGCCTCGATCGTGGCCAGATCCAGCACTTCGTTGATCAGTTCCAGCAGGTGGAAACCGGCCTTGAGGATTTCGCCAACGTATTCGCCATGCACCGGCGCAAGATCGGGTTCCGATTCCAGAAGCTGCGAAAAACCGAGAATCGCGTTCATGGGGGTGCGCAGTTCATGGCTCATACTGGACAGGAACTCGGACTTGGCACGGTTGGCGCGTTCCGCCGCCTCCTTGGCAGTGATCAACTGCAGCTCGGTTTCCTTCAGTGCAGTGATATCCTGTACCGTCCCAATCAGGCGTAGCGGTACGCCCTGATCGTCGAAAGCGGTTTCCGCCAGTTCGCGCACATAACGGATTTCACCGCTGGGCCGCACGATACGGTGTACCACATCGTGCACGCCGCTGGTCGCTGCACGCCGTTCACTCTCCCGTACCAGGGCGGCATCGTCGGGATGCACCATGGCGTGAAAGCGATCCACATTAGGCACATACTCACCGGGCGTCTGACCAAAGATCCGGTATACCTCATCGGACCAGTAAAGACTCCCGCTGTCCAGCTCCGCCACCCAGTGTCCCAGATGAGCAATACGTTGTGCCTCCTGCAGGCGTTCCCGGTTCTCCCTCAGGGCCAGTTCAGCGGCCTTACGGTCGGTGATATCCTGCACCACGCCCAGCATATGCAGGGGCCGCCCCCCGGCATCGCGCACCACGTCACCACGTTCCAGCAGCCAGCGGATCTCGCCACTGGGCCAGACACAGCGATGCTCGATTTCGTAGGGTCTGCCGGCTTCCACACAGGCAGCAACAGCGTCGATCACCTGTTGCCGGTCATCCGGGTGCACGGCATTCAGGAAGTTCTCGTAGGTGGTTTCCAGCTTGCCTTCCAGATACCCGAACAGGGGCGCAATCCGCTCGGACCAGTACAGATCACCGGTCTGGATATTCCAGTCCCAGGTACCGATATTGGCATAGACCTGGCTCTGCCGCAGCCGATCCTCACTGTAGCGCAAGCGCTCCTCCGCCAGTTTGTGAGCGGTGATATCCGTGCGCACCGACACATACTGGTAGGGTTTTCCAGCCGCATCGAGAAACGGCACGATGGTGGAATCCACCCAGTACAGGTTGCCTCCCCGGTTACGATTACAGAGCACCCCATGCCAGATATGGCCATGAGAGATGGTACGCCACATCCTGGCAAAGAAGGCCGGCGTATGGGTGCCGGAATTAACGATACGGTGGTTACTGCCGATCAGTTCCTCGCGCGTATAACCGCTGACGGCGCAGAACTTTTCATTTACTTCGATGATATCGCCCTCGCTGTCCGCGATACTGACGATGTCATGGGCATTGAGCGCGCTGAGCAGGTAATCGTTCTCCTGCAGAGAACGCCGCAGCGCATCCCGCAGTGAGTCCGGAAGCTCACCGGCATGGGCTTCGAGGAGTTGCAGCAACTGCTGAGTGTTCTGGAGCATCCAGTCCGCCTGTCTGTTGGCGCTCAATGCACCGTAATCTTTTTATGCATGAAACGACCTTGCTGCAGCCTGGTGACCGTTCATTGTCATGGAGAAGGTGATCAGGCGTACCACAGGGAAACCGTTCAGGATGGCTCTTCGGTAGCCTTGATCTCCACCGGCGCAGCTTCTTCTGCCGGTGATCCTGCCGAGCCCTTTCCCGCGGGATACAGGCGCGTGAGCAGACGTACGCCCTTGACCAGCTGCCGCGCCATGCGCCGGATCTGGTTCATCTGTTCCAGGATATCAGCCAGGGCGGTGACATCGATGCGACCGATTGAACCGGCTTCCAGCAACTGTGTCTTGGCAGCATTGTAGCGTTCATCCAGTGTGGCCATGCATTCATCACAGTCCGCCATGGAAAATTCCGGGCGTTCGATATCCGAATGCTCGAGTACCACAGCCACCTGGGCGCGGAAGGAATCCAGCTGGGCGATGGATTCGGCATCCTCGATATCTGCCAGGGTGGTTTGTGTCCTTGCCGTGCTTATGGCCAGCTCACTGGCCACTACGAAATACTGCGCAGTACGCAGCACCATCGGCAGTTCACCGGTCACTTCCTGCGACAGGGCGCCGCGCTCCAGGTGTGCAATGAATTTGCCGACCGCAATATTGAGGCTTTCAACGGAGTGGACATCCTGCGGAATCTGTACCCCGACACTGTGTTCCACGCTGAGTGAGGTCTGGCAGGCCCGACGGGCGATCGCCGTCATCCGCGCCAGCTCCATGGCCAGGGCATTGATGGCCAGCGAGGGTGAAGCGGCCACGTTCTGGTCGAGGTAACGTGGCCGACCCTCGATCTCCTCGGCACTGCGAAAACGCCGTTCCAGGAAGGCGGTGAGATACCCGGCCAACGGCAGCATCAACAGCACCCCCAGCAGATTGAACACGGTGTGAAACAGGGCCAGGCTGACGGCGGGCAGGTCCTGCAGCCCCAGAACACCCTCGGCCACGCGCACGAACCATAACAGCCCCGGCAGCAGAAACAGCGCCACCACGCCGGTGAGTACATTGAACAGAATATGGGCAGCCGCAACCCGTTTGGCATTGGAGGTAGCGCCGATGGCCGCCAGGGCCGCAGTTGAGGTCGTGCCGACATTGGCGCCGATCACCATGGCAGCAGCGGCCGAAAGGGACAGAATGCCACCGGTGGCCGCGGTGAGGATCATAGCAATGGCGGCTGCCGATGATTGGGTGATCAGGGTCATAATGAAACCCACGCCCAGAAGCCCCAGCACGGCCAGCGCCCCATCACCGTTGATATGATCAAACTGTATCGTGGAGGAAAAACTCGCAAAGGCATCCGCCAGTACGTCAATGCCGATAAACAACAGGCCGAAACCGGCCAGGGCCCAACCCAGTGCGCCACGCCTGCGGCCAGGACCGGTCAGGCGCAACAGCATACCCATGCCGATCATGGGAAGGGCAAACACTTCCAGCTTGATCTTGAAGCCCACCGCCGCCACCAGCCAGCCGGTCATGGTGGAGCCGACATTGGCACCGAACACCACGCCCATGGCCTGATGCAGGCCCAATATGCCGGCATTGACGAAACCGATGGTGGCAACCGTCACGGCGCTGGAGGACTGCACCAGCCCCGTAAACAGCATGCCGGAGGCCACGCCCCGCAGCAAAGTGCGGGTCCAACGACCCAGTAGTGTGCGCAGGCTGCTCCCCGCTGCCACCTTGAGCCCCTCGCTGATCATGCTCACCGCAAGGAGAAACAAGCCCAGACCGCCGATGGCCATGCCGGCCATGACAACATACTGATTCAATACCGCTTACCTTGGAAAATTTCAGCTTGTTGAAGGTAAGCCTTCAGGGGTCTTTGCGCAACCGGCAACCGGCAACCGGAGCTGGCAGCCGCCAGGACGGTGACTGCGCAGCCCCCATGCGGATGGCATGGGGATAGACCTGTGCCAGTGGCATCCCTGCTCGATGTGGATGTGAAACTGCGTGATCTGCTACCCGCCGACAGGCATGGACAAATGCCGGCACGCTGCCGCGCTCGATCTTGAACACATCGATGGGAAAGCAGTACCGACAACTCACGGAGGCGTATCGCCAAATGAATCCCGCTCAACCGAGCAATGCATTCAGATGTGCCGCCACACTACGCCCCAGGGCACCAAGGGCATAGCCACCCTCCAGAACAGACACAATCCTGCCCCCGCAATGACGCTCAGCCAGCTCGTGTAATATCCGGGTTACCCAGGCATAGTCCACTTCACGCAACTGCAAACCACCCATATCATCCTCGACATGGGCATCGAAGCCCGCCGAGACCAGGATCAGCTGTGGTGCGAATCGCTCCAGCGCCGGACGCCACCGGGCTTCGATTACAGCCCGGAAGTCCTCGCCGCCGGTCACCACGGGCAGGGGCACGTTGACGATATGTGTTGAATGGGTGTCCGCACCACTGTAGGGGTAGAAGGGATGCCGGAAAGTGGAACAGAACAGCAACCGCTCGTCATCGCGGAATATATCCTCGGTGCCATTGCCATGATGGACATCGAAATCGACAATGGCCACCCGCTGCAGTCCATACTGATCAAAGGCATGAGCGGCGGCAACCGCAATATTATTGAAGATGCAGAACCCCATGGCGCGATTCCGTTCGGCATGATGTCCTGGCGGCCGGATACTGCAGAATGCGCTCTGTACCTTATCGTCCATCACCAGATCCACCGCCAGCACCGCTGCCCCCGCCGCGCGCAGCGCGGCATTGAGGCTGTGGGGATTCATGGAAGTATCAGGGTCGAGCCAGGCACGGCCTTCATCCGGCGCGCGGGCGAAGATCTCGTCCACGTAGGCCTCCGTATGCACACGCAGCAACTGCGCGCGGGTGGCCAGCGGGGCATCATGGTGTCTCAGGGCGATATCCAGACCACTGGAGATCAGCTGATCCTGGATGGCATGCAGCCGGGCTGGACATTCCGGATGCCCGGCCCCCATATCATGCAGGGCACAGTCGGGATGGGTGATAAAGGCGATGGTCATGGCGGCAGTGGACCGGTAGCGCTGGAAATACAGGCGTGATGAGATAGGATTGTGGTGAATGAGACCGCAAAGGGCAAGCCGCCCTGCAGGTCAGAGCTTATTCGGGCATGGCCACATCGGATGGAATGCGTCTGAATACAGTCGGACCTGCGGGTGCCAACCGCAACGTTTATGGCAACGCCGCAATATCCTGACTCAAGTCATCGTTGTACTTCCGGGTTGATTCCACAGTCGCTTTTGATTGGCAGAGCAAAGAAAAGACGCAAGGGGGTAAGCGGATAAAAGAACACCACCCGAGCGCATGCAGACCTACAGGGTGTTTTTTCCTTTGCCTCTGGTTGCCTGGCATGCTGCAGCGTTACCATCCAGAATCAACAGGACATCACACCCTCCAGGAATCAGGCCATGGGACTACACTACCTCGACCGACTCTTCGCACCGCGGTCCATTGCCGTATTCGGTGCCAGTGAGCGCACCGACAGTGTCGGCGGACGGGTATACGCCAATCTGCGCGAGGCTGGATTCGATGGATCGCTCTACCCCGTCAACCCCAAGCACCATCGTATCCACGAAGTACATTGTCATAAGAATATCGCGGCCATCGGCAAGCCCGTGGACCTGGCGGTGATCGCCACACCAGCCGCCACCGTACCCGGCATCATCGAGGCCTGCGGCGAACAGGGGGTGGTCGCCGCCATCATCCTGTCTGCCGGTTTCAGTGAAGGTGACGGCCAGGGTACCGGTCTGGAACAGAAGGTCCTGGAAACCGCGCACCATTACCGGATGCACATCCTCGGCCCCAACTGCCTCGGGCTGATCCGGCCCGCCGCCCGGCTCAACGCCACCTTCAGCCGCAACATGGCCGCCCCGGGCGGGCTCGCCCTGGTCTCCCAGTCCGGCGCCCTGTGTACCGCCATTCTCGACTGGGCCGAACAATACGATATCGGCTTTTCCGCCATTGTCTCCCTGGGTGATGCCGCCGATATCGATTTCGGCGATGTGCTCGACTACCTGGCCCAGGATCGTCAGACCCAGAGCATATTGCTGTACGTGGAAGGACTGCGTGACGCAGCGCGTTTCATGAGCGGCCTGCGGGTAGCGGCGCGGATGAAACCGGTCATTGCGCTCAAGGCCGGCCGCCACCAGGAAGGCAGCCGGGCCGCGGTCACTCATAGCGGAGCCCTGATCGGCGCCGACGATGTCTTCGACACCGCCCTGCAACGGGCCGGTGCCGTGCGCGCCCACAGTATCGAACAACTGTTTTCCGCTGCCCAGCTGCTGGCGACACCCCTGCGGGTAGAGGGACGACGGCTGGCCATCATCACCAATGGCGGCGGTCCCGGGGTAATGGCCACTGACCGCGCCATCGATCTGGGCGTGGAGATCGCCACCCTGTCACCCGAGACCCTGGCCAGACTCGATGCCGGCCTGCCGGTGCACTGGTCCCGTGGCAATCCCATCGACGTGCTGGGAGACGCCGGACCCGAGCACTATCGTCACGCCCTGCAGGCCTGCCTCGACGACCACGACATCGATGGCATTCTGGTGATGTTGACTCCCCAGGCCATGACCGATGCCGAGGGCTGCGCGGCCGCCGTCATCGAGGCACACCAGGCACGGCGCAAGCCGGTGCTGGCCTGCTGGCTGGGCGGCCCCCAGGTGGCAACCGCCCAGCAGCACTTTGCCGAGGCGCATCTGCCCTCCTTCGCCAGTCCCGAGGCTTCGGTGGAGGCCTTCGCCTTTCTCACCAGCTATCACCACAACCAGCAACTGCTGATGCAGGTGCCAACGCCACTGGCTGACCGCAGCACGCCGGATATCGAAGGCGCACGGCTGATCATCGAAAGCGTACTCGCGGAACAACGCCAGGTACTCACCAGCACCGAGGCCAAGGCGGTACTGCATGCCTTTGGTATCGAGGTGACCCAGAGCATCGAGGTGAACTCCGCCAACGCCGCCCTGGTGGCAGCGGAATCGCTGGGTTTCCCCGTCGCCATGAAGATCCATTCCCGCGACATCACCCACAAGTCCGATGCCGGGGGTGTACGGCTCAACATCGGCAATGCCCAGTCGGTACGCGACACCTATCAGCAGCTACTGAAAAATGTTCAGAACAAATGTCCGGAGGCGCACCTTGACGGTGTCACCATTGAACCCATGCATCACAGCGATCACGGTCGTGAACTGCTGCTGGGTATTATTCATGACCCGGTATTCGGCCCCGCCATCACCTTTGGTGCCGGCGGCATACAGGTGGAAGTGCTGCGCGATCGCGCCGTGTCACTGCCACCCCTGAACAGTTTCCTGGCCGAGAAGATGATCTCCCAGACCCGTATTGCACGCCTGCTTGGCCCCTACCGGGATATGCCTGCGGTGGACATGGCGTCACTGGTACGGGTACTACGCAGGCTATCGGAACTGGTCTGTGAACTACCGGAAATCCGCGAGCTGGACATCAATCCGCTCATTGCCGACGAGCAGGGAGTGATGGCGGTGGACGCTCGCATTGTGGTAGCGCGTCCCCCCATGTCCCTGGAGCGCTATGGCCACATGGCCATCCATCCCTATCCAAGCGATCTGGTATCGGAATGGCAGTCTGCCGACGGAACCAATCTCGTCATCCGGCCGATCCGGCCGGAGGATGCTGCCATCGAAGCCCGCTTCGTGAGCGGACTGTCAGCGCAGGCGAAGTATTTCCGTTTCATGCGCGGGCTCAACGAACTCTCCCGGGAGATGCTGGTCCGCTTTACCCAACTTGATTACCGGCGTGAACTGGCACTGATCGCTGTACAGGAACAGGAGGGACAGGAAACCGAACTGGGAGTGGCGCGCTACGCCATGAACCCCGATGGCAAGAGCTGCGAATTTGCCCTCGTGGTAGCCGATGCCTGGCAGCGCCGCGGCCTCGGTTCACACCTGATGACGGCCCTCATGGAGGCGGCCCGCGAACGCGGCTTTACGGAAATGACCGGCGAGATCCTGGCCGATAATCACAACATGCTGGAGCTGGTGAAAGGACTCGGCTTTATGCTGCACACCAGCACCGATGATGCCCATATCAAGGTGGCAACCCGCCCCCTGTAGATCCGAATGAATTCGGACCTACAGGGTCGTGAAAAATGCCGGATGGAACGGTGTGTGGGTAATTGCAGGTCCGAATTCATTCGGCCAAAGAGATGCGCTCAGTCCATTCCCGCAGTTGCTGCAACAGGCGCGTGACGGCGCGATTGGCCGCGGCCACCGCGCCATAGGGCACCGCGTGCTGCACCGATTCACTGACACGGAACACCTCGCTGTCCAATACATTGGCACTGGCCATTTCCACCAGGTCGACACGTAATCCAAGCTCCACCTGGCTGCCCTGCCCGCTAAAACGCTGGTGCAGGTAGAGCAGCTCGCTGTCCAGGCGCAGTTCCGTATGTGCCGCCACATGGGACGGTGCCACGACTCGGAACCGGCCAACGCCCTCCAGGCTGTGCACCAGCAACGGCTCCAGCATGCGCGCCGGCGCATCTACCCAGCGATGATAGGCATAGGAGGCAAGCTGGTGGGGCTGTTGCAGATACAGCAGCCGCACGCCATTGTAGCCCGGCGCGGCAACGGGAGCGGACACCCGGATACTGGCACCATTGGCATCGAGGGCCTTGCCCGGTGGCTGCAGGTCTTCCAGCACATAGCTGTACTCCGGCTGCAGCGATTTCATACCCAACGGGGAACTGCAGGCCGTGAGCAGCATGAGGCTCATGGCCAGCATGACGAAATTCCCTGCCTGTCCTGGGAAACGATTGGTCATACGCGATCTCTCCTCAACACCGCTCCCGAGCAGGGGGAGCGAAGATGAATAAAACGCCTCATTCTCCCGGCCCGCGCGGCAGCGCCGGCGGCCCCCGCAACAGAATTCCCGGGTTGCGTTCCAGCTGCTCGCTGAAGCGACGCAGGTTTTCCGCTGCCAAGCGCAGGTCGTCAACCATGACGGCGGTCTGCGACAGGGTCTCGCCGGTGAAGCGCTGCAGGTCCCGGTCGCGTGCCTGCACCGTGTCGCGCACAGCCACGCCGGCCTCGCCGATATGATCCGCCATACGCTCCAGGGCCAGCGCGGAACGTTCCATCTGCTGTACCAGTTCCGGCAACTGCAGGCTTGCCGTGCGGGTGTGCAGCAGGGTGTCATCCAGATGTTCAATCATGCTTCGCATCTCATCCGAATACGCCGACACGCCGCCACTGAATGCGTCGAGATGCGCCAGGGTATCGGTAAGGTGTTGCTGATTCTCCTCGCTGAGTAGCCGCTTGAGGCGTTTGGAGGCATCGATGAGATTGTCCACCAGCTCGCCGAGACTGCGGTCCAGGCGCCCCCAGGTCGACGGTTGACTGCGGATCACCGGAAAATCCTCCCCCGGCCCCGCCTTGAGCAACGGTGAATCCGGACTGCCACCCATCAGATTGATAAAAGCCAGACCGGTGAGTCCCTGGGTCTCCAGTGTGGCGACGGTGTCCTCCCGGATCACCACTCCCGGTTCGATCTGCAACAGCATACGCACCGCACCGGAACCGTTCGGATCCAGCTCCAGCTCGCGTACCCGGCCGACATCCACGCCCTGGAATTTCACCGCGCTGTCCCGGCTCATGCCCGCTACCGACTCGCGCATATAAACGCGGTATTCGTCATAGGACTGGCCACGACCACCGGCACCCAGCCAGAGGATGCCGGCGATCAGCGCCACCGACAGCACCAGCACGAAGCCGCCAACCAGGGCGTAATTGGTTTTGGTATTCATGATTCGGGATACCGGTTCGAGGCCTGTGCCGCGCGTCCGCGCGGCCCCTGGAAAAAGGATACCACCGCCGGGTCCCTGGAACAGGCCAGTTGTGCCATGCTGCCCTGTGCCAGCAGGCGGGCATCCCCCAGCAGTACCACGCGATCGGTCACCTGCCACAGGGAATCCATATCATGCGTCACCAGCACAATGGTAGGGTCCAGCGCCGCCTTCATTTCCAGGATCAGGGTATCAAAGGCGCTGGCACTCAGCGGGTCGAGACCGGAGGTGGGTTCATCAAGGAACAATAGCTCCGGGTCCAGGGCAATGGCACGGGCCAGTGCGGCGCGCTTGCGCATGCCGCCGCTGAGCTGGTTCGGATACAGCTGACCAGCACGGGGTTCCAGTCCTACCAGGGCGAGTTTAACGCGGGCAATTTCATTAATCAGGCGATCGCTGAGACGGGTGTGCTCGCGCAGCGGTACGCCGATATTTTCCAGCACGGTCATGCCACCGAACAAGGCGCCATTCTGAAACAGCACCCCGATATGACGCCGCAACCGCAACAGCCGCGCAGGATCGAGGCCGGTGACCGTCTCTCCCAGGACCCGCACCTGGCCCGCACTGGGTTCCTGCAGCAACACCATCTCCCGCAGCAGGGTCGATTTCCCACTTCCGCTGCCACCGACGATGGCCAGGATCTCACCGCGCTGAACCTGGAGATTCAGGTGTTCATGTACGACCTTGTTGCCAAAGCGCATGGTCAGGTCACGCACCTCGATCACGGTTTCCGCTGCCTGTGCCTCCGGCCTGGTCATGGTCAGATCCCCAGGTAGCTGAAGGCGACAGAGAACGCGGCATCCACCACGATCACCGCCATGATGGACTGCACCACGCTCATGGTGGTGCGACGACCTACGCTCTCGGCACTGCCACGCACCTGGAACCCCTGGTAACACCCCAGAGTGGCGATAATGACCGCGAACACCGGCGCCTTGCCGATGCCCACCAGGTAGGATTGCAGGCTGATGGCGACACTGACGCGATCCAGATAGGAAGTGAAGGAGAGGTCGAGCTGGGCGGCTGCCATAACCATGCCGCCCAGGATACCGAGCACATCGGCATAGACGGTCAGTAACGGGAGGGCAATGAACAGGGCCAGCAACTTGGGCAGCACCAGCATTTCCATGGGTGCGATACCCATGCTGCGCAGCGCATCCACCTCCTCGGTGACCTGCATGGTGCCGAGCTGGGCCGTATAGGAAGAACCGGTGCGGCCGGCGACGATAATGGCGGTGATCAACGGTGCCAGCTCGCGCACCATGGACAATCCCACCAGATCCGCCACGAACAGACTGGCGGCATACTGGCGCAGTTGCACCCCGCCCTGGTAGGCAATCACGACCCCGAGCAGGAAGGACAGCAGACCAACGATGCCCAGCGCCTTGTAGCCCGCCTCACCGAGTTCATAGGCCACCATGCGCCAGCGCACCTGGCGCAGGTGCAGTAACTGCTGCAGCCAGGCCAGGCCCATTTCACCGATAAAGGCCAGCAGCCCCAGGCTATGATGGCCGAGCTCCAGGCTCTTGCGTCCCAGCACCTCCATCGAACCGGGGAGCGTAACCACCGACTGCTGCAATACCGGTTGCTGTGTGGCCGCCACCAGTGTCAACAACCCGCGCTGACGCTCGGACAGGGCCTGCCATTCAACCTCGCGCCCCTGTGCTTCCAACTCCAGCCGCAGACGCTGCAACAGCCAGGCGCCACCGCTGTCCAGGTGTTCAATACCCTCGAGATCTATGAGAATGGCGGCATCCGGCCAGTCGATCCGGGCCAGCCGCGACTCGACACCCTGCAGGTGGCGCACCGTCCAGTCACCTTCGCAATACAACACCTCCCCCTCACGCCGCAGGCGGGCCCGGGAAGGTCTGGATGACATGCTATCGGATACTGAAGCCATAAATCAGGGTATAGCCCAATCACCCTTTAAACATACCATCCTTCGGGCTTTGGGAACCCGATACAGATCAATTCGCGCGTGGAAGCGATGGTCATGGAAGACAGGAGGCACAGCACCATCCCCGTCCGATTGTCTCCGGCGTGTTCCGGCCCGGGGCTAGCCTGGTTGTGATCAGAGGCCGGCACAGCCCATCTTGATCAACATGTTCCGGCCATAGTCATTACCGTTCATGTACAGCACCCGGGAACAATCCACGGGGACAGCCGCCTCCACCATGATGTCGTCGGCCAGCTGGGCGGTTGGTAGATACGGGGATTCTCCGGATTCTTCCGCCGGTTCCTCCGCCACAGGCCCCTGCTCCGGTACAGAGCGATCGGCGATGCTCTGCGCGGCCTGTGTCGGCACCACCGCAGCTGTCGCCCTGTACGCCACGCGAGGGTTATGCATGGCCGGAGTGGTATCAACACGGGTCGCCACCAATCGGTCACCGGTTTCGCGGTAGGTATACCCCGCCAGTGACTCACCCGCGTCCGGTTCCCCGCTGTGAAAAACCGCGGCATGCGCCGGCACGGAAGGCTCGACATCACTTTCACTAACGGAGCTTGCGAGAGTATGGTTTACGGTCTCCGGCGGCCGCACCCTGGCCGTTGCCGGTGCCAAGCTGTGTTGGACAGGCACAGGTTCGACGGCAACCGTACCGGCCACCCCGTGGGCAGGTGCCACTGGGGCCGGCAAGGGGATATCCGGGGACGTGAGGTACAACATGAGGGGGAATGCCACGACAAACAGTCCGGCACTGGCTTTGTTGCCCGGAGACATAATGCAGCTTCCAGCAGGATTTGCGGCAGTCTATCCACAACGCTTTACAGTGATGTGACAACGTCGGCTACACCCGCGGATAGAGATGATTCCAGCCCCTCTCCATATTCAGGTATGCTTGCCTTTGGCCCCTAAGGGCGCAAGACACAAGGCAAAATCATATGTACGTGGACTTCATTGCGATCGGCATCGCTTTCCTGTTCGGGCTGGGCGCACGCCTGACGGGCTTGCCGCCGCTGGTAGGGTACCTGATTGCCGGCTTTGTGCTCTATGCAGCCGGCATGGAAGCCACCGTCACCCTGCGGGAGTTCGCGCAGATCGGGGTCACCCTGCTGCTGTTTTCCATCGGTCTCAAGTTGCGCATCGGCAATCTGCTGATGCCGCAGGTCTGGGCAGTTGCCTCGCTGCATATGCTGGTTGCGGTCGTGCTGTTGATCGCCGTTATCCTGGGACTCGGCTGGATCGGCGTGCCCGTACTGGCCAGCCTGGATGCACCCGGGGCGGCCCTGATCGCCTTCGCGCTGAGCTTTTCCAGCACCGTGTTTGCCGTCAAGGTGCTGGAAGAAAAGGGGGAGATGGAAGCGGTGTATGGTCGCATCGCCATCGGCATTCTCATCATGCAGGACATCGCCGCGGTAATCTTCCTGGCCGTCTCTACCGGCAAACTGCCATCCCTCTGGGCCCTGCTGCTGCTACTGCTGATTCCCCTGCGACCGGTATTGTTCAAGGCACTGGAACGATCCGGACATGGCGAACTGATGGTGCTGTTCGGTCTCAGCCTGGCCCTCGGCGGGGCCAAGGTATTCGAACTGGTAGGCATCAAGGGTGACCTCGGGGCACTGATCCTGGGACTGCTATTGGCTACCAACCCGCGCTCCTCCGAACTGGCACGCCACCTGCTGGGCTTCAAGGAACTGTTCCTGGTCGGCTTCTTTCTGAGCATCGGCCTGTCGGGCCCCCTAAGTCTGCAGGCGATCGGTATCGCCCTGCTACTGGTGGCCCTGATACCACTGAAAGTGGTGTTTTTTTACGGGTTACTGGCCCGCTTCCAGCTACGGGCGCGCACCGCTTTGCTGACCTCGCTCAGCCTGGCCAACTACAGCGAGTTCGGCCTGATTGTGGCGGCGCTGGCGATGGCGAACGGCTGGATGAGCAACGACTGGCTGATCATCATCGCCGTAGCCCTGTCGATCTCCTTCATCCTCGCCGCACCGATCAACACTGCGGCCCATCAACTATACCGACGCTTCCGCGAGCCGCTGCAGAAGTTTGAACTGGCCGAGTTGCTGGCGTCCGAACAGTTAATCGCCCCAGGCAATGTATCCGTGGTCATCTTCGGCATGGGCCGGGTCGGCAGCGGCGCCTACGATACGATCCGCAAACGTATGGGAGATGCCTTGCTGGGGGTCGATTTCGACAAGGATACCGTGGATGGGCATCGCGCCGCGGGGCGCAACGTGGTGCGCGGCAGTGTGACGGACCCGGATTTCTGGGAACGGTTCCAGCTCGATCACCGGGTCATCAACCTGGTGATGCTGGCCATGCCCAATCAGCAGGAAAACCTGTACGCGGTGAAGCAGTTGCGCAGCTCAGGCTACACCGGCAAACTGACCGCCATTGCCAAGTACCCGGACGAGGTCGATGCACTCCGGGAAGCCGGCGCCGATTCAGCGTTCAATCTCTATGCCGAGGCCGGCGCCGGGTTTGCCGATAATGCCTGTGCGGATCTGCCGCATATCCGTTGAGGGCCAACCAGGCTCCGGCACAGCCGCCCGCCAAGCCCCAGCAGAATACAGTAAATATAAATATTATTTACAAATAGTTATAATATCTACTTAAGCTATATTATTGCTTCAATCCCTGTGCCAGGCAGGCGTGCCAGATCGAATGGCTATACTGTTGCCGACACCACAGAACCGGCAGGGCCAAATCAACAAGGAAAATCGCCATGCAGAAGCACTTTCACACCCACTTCATTCGCCTGTACGCATGCCTGGAACGGGGACTCCTCCTCTCGACAGCATTATTCCTCACTGCGTGCGGTTCCAGCCTGTCCGGCGAATACACCGACGAAATGGGCATCATGAGCTACGAGTTCAAATCCGACGGCAAAGTCTATATGACGACCATGGGCATACAGGTCGCCGGCGAATACGAAATCGATAAGGAAAAGATCATCGTCGAGGGACCGCATGGCAACATGGTATTCGAAAGGAAAGAGGACCAACTCGTGGGCCCCATGGGCCTGTTGCTGACCAAAAAAGAGAAGTGACCATATACTACCCCTGCGCCCAATGGCAGGCCCCATGGCGGCCCATGGATGCGGACGATCTCCACCACCCAACGACGGTTTCCCCATGAATTCGGACGAGGTTCGGCCTGGAACAACTACCCTCGATAAATCACCCCCCTCCTCACCAGCCACTTTTCAATCTCCACCGCCACCAATACCAACGAGGAAAGGGCAAAGCAGCCCAACAACACCGGTAGCGGCAGCGGTTGGGTATGGAAGATGGCGTTGAGGGCCGGCACGTAAATCACCATCAGCTGCAGCGCCACCATGAGCAGTACCGCACCCAGCATGGGTAGATTGCTGAACAGGCCGATACGAAACAGCGAAGCCCGTTCTGTGCGCACGGCCAGGGAGTGGAACAGCTGGGAGATGGTCAGCACAGTGAACACCACCGTTTGCCAGTATTCCTCGCCGTGGCTCCAGGCCCAGGATTGGGCGGCAATGGAGATGGCACCGACGAACAGGCCCACCCAGAGGATGTGTTGCCACATGCCATGGGCGAAGATGCTTTCCTGGGGCGGGCGCGGTGGGCGCTGCATCAGACCCGGCTCCGCCGGTTCGGCGGTGAAGGCCAGGCCTGGCAGGCCGTCGGTGACCAGGTTGATCCACAGGATGTGGATCGGCAGGAGCGGCACCGGCAGGCCAAGGAAAGGCGCAAGGAACAGGGTCCAGATCTCCCCGGAGTTGGAGCTCATGGTGTCCTTGATGAACTTGCGGATGTTGTCGAAGATGCGCCTTCCGGCGCGCACCGCCTGCACGATGGTGGTGAAGTTGTCATCCAGCAGCACCATGTCCGCCGCCTCGCGGGCCACGTCAGTACCCTTCTGTCCCATGGCCACACCGATACCGGCGCGCTTCAGCGCCGGTGCATCATTGACGCCGTCGCCGGTCATGGCCACGAACTCGCCCCGCTTTTGCAGCGCCATGACGATGCGGGTTTTCTGTTCGGGGCTGACGCGGGCATAGACGCGGATCGAGGACACGTGACGATCGAACTCCTGCTCCGACAACCGGGCCAGCGCCTGACCGGTCATCACCTCGTCACCCTCCTGCAGGAAGCCGAGGCGCAGGGCAATGGCCCGTGCAGTACCCGGGTGATCTCCGGTGATCATCACCGGCGTGATGCCGGCGGCGCGGCAAGCGGCCACCGCCTCCGGTACTTCCGGGCGCGGCGGATCAATGAGCCCCACCACGCCAAGCAGGGTGAGGTCTCGCTCGATGGCCTCCGGCTGCAGGGCATCCGGCACGGCAGACAGGCTGCGTTGTGCCAGGGTCAGTACCCGGTATCCCTCCTCCGCCAGCTGTTCCACCTGTCGGGTGACTGCCTTGATGTCCAGTTCCGCAGTGCCCCCATCGCCCAACTGATCCCTGCATAACGCCAGTACTGCCTCCGGTGCGCCTTTTACATAAACAATGACACCCTCGCCCGTCTCGTGCAGCGTGGCCATGCGCTTGCGGTCACTGTCGAAGGCGAGTTCGGCGCGGCGCGGAAGACTGGTTTCCAACTCCTTCTTTTCCACACCGGCCGCTCGTGCCGCTGCATGCAGGGCCAGTTCGGTGGGGTCGCCAGCAGGTTCGCCGTCGCGCTCTGTCACGTCGTTGCTGAGCGCCATGGCCTGCAGCAGTTCGCGCCAGGGAGTGGCCTTGATGGACGGCGGCTGATCAAAGCGCTGGCCCTGCACCAGGAAGACCTCGGCCGTCATGTGGTTGAGGGTCAGGGTGCCGGTCTTGTCGGTGCAGATGTAGGTGACGGAGCCCAGGGTCTCCACCGCCGGCAGGTTGCGTACAAGGGCATTATGGCGGCTCAGCTTGCGTGCACCGAAGGCCAGCGAAACGGTGACCACGGCGGGCAACGCCTCGGGGATGGCGGCCACCGCCAGACTCACGGCGGTGAGGAACATCAGCAACACCGGTTGGCCCTGCAACAGGCCGCTGACGAACACTATGGCGCAGATGGCGAGTACCGCCAGGGCCAGGTAACGGCCGAAGCGGGTCAGGCGATCCTGCAGCGGTGTCTTGACACCCTTCTGGGTATGCAGCATTTCGGCGATGCGGCCGATCTCGGTGGCCATGCCGGTGGCCACCACCAGGCCACGCCCATGACCGTGGGTCACCAGGCTGCTCTTGAACAGCAGATTGCTGCGGCTGCCGAGCGGCAGATCCGCCTCGGCCAACTGCCCCTCATCCTTGTCCACCACCAGGGATTCGCCGGTAAGCGCCGATTCATCGGCCTGCAGTTCCACCGTCTCGACCAGACGCAGGTCCGCTGGCACCACATCACCCGCCTCCAGCAGCACCAGATCACCGGGCACCAGCTCCTCTGTGGGCAGGGTATGGTGTTCACCCTCGCGCACCACCCGCGCCTCCGGCGCTGACATGGCGCGTAACGCGGCCAGGGCCCGCTCGGCACGGAATTCCTGTACGGTACCGATGATGGCGTTGAGCAGCACGATGACCAGGATGGCGATGGTGTCCTGCGGTTCGCCGATCACCCCGGAAACCAGCGCGGCACCGAGCAGCACCAGGATCATGAAGTCGGCGAACTGGCCGAGGAATATGGACAGCAGGGAGCGGTGGCGGGATTCGACGAGACGATTGTCACCGAACTCTTCACGGCGGGCTTGCGCTTCCTGACGGGAAAGACCCGAAACAGGATCGCTGCCCAGGGCTTCCAGTGTCTGCGCTACCGAACGGATATGCCAGACCGGGGTATCACCGTTGGCGGCAGAGGGTCCCATCAACCGACCAGCAGGATAATGGCCATGGTGCACAGTGCAATGATGAGCGTCTGCACACCACTCAGCAGCCAGAAGGTCTGCCCGATCCTGCCCAGGAACACGCCGAGCAGGAAGATCACCCCCAATGCCGTGACCATGGCCATAAGCAGCGGTGACAACGGCAGTTGCAGCCCCCACTGGGCCAGCCCAAGTGGCAGGATAATGAGCAGCGACAGCAGCAACGGCGCCAGGCCATTCACCGCCGCAATCAACAGTGGCACCCAGCGAGCGGCGCTGCCGTGCGCCGAGTCACCAAGATCTGTCATCATGGACTCCTCCAACTCGGTCAGCGCCTTGCGCCGCTCGGCACGTTCGCTGATATAGGCGCTACTGAGACCACTCATGGTGAGCGCGATGGCCGCACCCAGGCAGGCACTGATGACCACGTGCAAATCCGTGCTGTCACCGACATAAAAGCCCGTGACGATGCCCAGCATGGTGAGGGCACCGTCGAATCCGTTGACCACGAAATAGCGCCGCACAATGCCATGAGTGCGGGTGATGTGTAGCAGGAAGCCGATGCGCCCAAGGAACACGGGGCCGCCTTATTCCCCATCCGACATGGACTGGACTTCGACCTCGTCGATACTGTGCAATGAACCACCCAGTTGGGTGATAGCCTCCCGAACCTGCTCCAGGTCCACATTGGAACCCGCCACCACCACCTGCAGGGTCTCGGTCTTTTCATCCATCTCGACGACGGTCAGCTGCACATGGTAATCATCACCGCAGGCCGCAATGCTGCGGGCAAATTCCAGGGCATCGGGATGATGGGGTTTGAGGATATCCAGGACGATACGTTTGACGCTGATCATGTGGGTTCCGGGCCTCTGTGGGTTCGGTTTGCCACTAGGCTACCTGTAACAGGCAGTATACGAAAGCCTCTAGCGTAATTGAAAACCCCCAGGTCCGAAAATATCCGGACTGGATCGATGTCCGAACCACACCATGACGGCATCCGACCGGCGCCCCTCGAGCATCCCACCTAAACAACCTGCCACAGCTTGACATGCTTATTACACGGTAGCCGCCTTACCCTCCAGCAGCCCCATCAGGTAATTTTCAAAAAACAACGGGGAATTCGATCCCGAAACAAAATGTATTTCATCGAATATAAAAGCGGGGATACTCATGATGTTGAGACGGTCCACTCGGATGAGCTTGTGGCTGATTTCCTGACCCAGCAGCCCGGACCGCAACGCCCAGGCGCTATCATTTCGATCGAGACCGATTGCTTCGCACAAATCGAGCAAACACTCATCATCACCGATATTCCGACCCTGACGGAAATAGGCTTCGATCAAGGCCTCGTTGAATGCAACCTGTTTGTCGAACTTTTCCGCCCAGTGCATCAGGCAATGCGCCTTGCGGGTGTTGTAGTAATGGGTTCGCTTACTGAAATCGAATTGCATACCGGCCTGCTCGCCTTTTGCGAGCAAATTTCTCCGGTATTCGAGCACCTGATCCTTACTCCAGTGCATGCGGCGCATCAGGTGCGGAATAATCTCCTCGCCGCGCTCGCTCATATCGGGGCTCAGCTGGAATGGCAGGAAGGAGATCCTCGCCTCGATCACCCCCTCAAGTCTTGCAAGTGCCTGCTTCAGATTGTTGTATCCGATGGGGCACCAGGAACATACCATGTCATGCACTATTTCAATCTTCATATCGTTAGTTACCGTTGAAAATCACGCATGGCGTGTGAAGAACGACGGGATGTATCATCAATACCGCAGCTGTATCCATGGATACAGCTGCGAAGGACTACAGACTGGTTTTGGATCACCCTGATCAGCCCGTCATTGCGAGCACGCCAATCCAAGGAATCACTCTGGGTAAGATGTCAAAGTTATCCCCAAACCCTAGTACGGTGCCAGGCGATTACCGGTAACCACCACTTTATCACCCACATCAAACGGCAGGTTCGGTGAACGTACCGTCTGCCTTTCGCCGGCATCACTTTCGACCACGTAGGCATCGCCATGCAATCCAGTCGCTTCCTGCACTTCACTCCCGATAAAGATGGAAACCAGGCCCGCTCCAAGAGCACCCAGTGGTCCTCCAGCCGCTCCACCAAGCAGGAAGCCGGTCATACCACCAATGCCCTTTCCGCCAATCGTGTCCGGCACCCTGTCCACCACGGTGTCCGCATTGACTGGCTGCAAAACAGCAACGGCACAACAGAAGACTATCGCTACAAAACCTTTCATAACACCCTCCTCGAATCGTGCTGTTAATACACTCTGTCCGTGCACGACGGGGACAGAGCAAGTGACTGCCAAGCCGGATGACATGACCCAATTTATAACATGTATTTAATATACCTCTTTATGCCGATGCCTGCATCCTCTTTTGGATTTAGCCGCACGAAGTACAGGGTAGTCCTTGCTGAAGACGGCATCCGGCCTGAATTACGTACTGACAGGCAACACAGGCGTCCGCTGCCGTCACTATTCTTGCCAACAGCAATCTTGTATATGCAGATGGTAAAAAGGACGGTATCGTCAGGGGAATTATCGTCGGCAACAATCGGTGGGCACTCAGTACCCTGCAATCCTGTTGCATCGAGTTGTTTTTCTATACTGCATAACAGATGTAACGTATTAACCTTTTCGATGCGCGTTATTCGATAGTATTCAGGATGACCAGGCTCACTATCGAGTATCAGCTACGGCGGGCAATACAGGCTTATCCAGTAATGATTCCTGTCACCTGGATGACAATGCCTCAAGCGCCATATTATTGAACCATGGCTGCCCGCGCTCCGGCGCATCCATGATGCTCCCCCTCACCTTTTGGTAGCATCCACCAGAACCGCACTGGAAAATTTCCGATACAGCACCGGTAAAACAAACAACGTCAACAGGGTGGATGAAAACAGCCCGCCAACCACGACCGTCGCCAGCGGCTTTTGCACCTCGGATCCGACACCGCTAGCAAGCAACATGGGAATCAGACCCAGCGCCGCAATCGAGGCTGTCATCAATACCGGGCGCAACCGTGACAAGGCGCCTTCGAGGACAGCGCACTCCGGCTCCGCCCCACTAATGATGCGCTGATTAATGGCATTCACCATCACGACCCCATTCAGTACCGCAACTCCGAACAGCGCGATAAAGCCGATGGATCCCGGTACAGACAGATACTGTTCGGACAGGAACAGTGCCGCAATACCTCCGATCAACGCCAGGGGTACGTTCAACATAATCAACAAGGCCTGGCCAATGGAGCCGAAGGCGAAGTACAGCAAGAGGAAAATCAGCCCCAGCGACAGCGGTACCACAATCATCAGGCGTGCCTGGGCGCGTGCCTGGTTCTCAAACTGGCCACCGAATACGACACTGTAGCCAGCGGGAAGATTGATCTCCCGATCAATTCGTTCCTGCAGCTCGGCCACGAGTCCGCCCATATCCCGACCCTCGACATTGGCCTCGATAACCACCCGTCTCTGTACATCATCACGACGTATCTGGGGTGGGCCGGATTGAATACCGACTTCTGCTACCTTGCCGAGCGGCACCCAGGCTCCACCGGGACTTTGCAGTGTCAGGCTCCGGATCGCCTCGACACTGCCACGATACGCATACGCCAGGCGCACAGCGATATCGTAACGCTCGTTGCCGTTGATCACCTGCCCGGCACTGACCCCGCCAATGGCATCGGAAATCAGGTCCATCACCTGCGCAACCGGTATACCGTAGCGTGCGAGTGCATCGCGATCCGGTCGTATCACGAGTTGCGCCTCACCGGCAATCTGCTCCATGGCGACATCGCGGGTACCCGCAACGGTCTGGACCAGGCGCTCGATATCCCCCCCCTTATCCGCCAGCACAGCGAGATCAGGACCAAACAGCTTAATCGCCAACTGTGCCTTTACACCCGACAGCAGTTCATCGACGCGCGTGGCAATAGGCTGAGAGAAGGAGAACAGGAGTCCTGGGTGGACCTCGAGTTTCTGTTGCATCAGGCTTTGCAATTGCTCCCGATCCGTCGCACTGGTCCAGTCGCTCACTGGTATCAGCCCAACGAAGATTTCAATATTGGAGACGGGTTCCGGATCACCGCCGATTTCAGCCCGGCCGATGCGGCTGGAGGCATACAGCACTTCCGGAAATTCCATCAACCGGGCTTCGAGCTTGCGGGCCACTGCCAGCGAGCTGGTCAGGCTGGAAGAAGGCGCCAGGGTTACCCTGATATTGAGCGTGCCCTCCTCCAGCTCCGGCACGAATTCGGTACCAAGCCGGGGCAACAGCACCAGGGAGATGGTCAGCAGGCTTATCGCAGCACCGACCACGACCAATCGCCTTGGTAGTGACCAGATGAGGGCCTTTCGATAGCGTGCTTCCAGGTAATGCATGATCAGGCTTTCCCGGTGTCGAACGCCGCGCTGAAAAAAATAGGTTGCCAGGGCTGGCACCACGACCAGGGCAACCAGCAGCGAGACCAGCATGGCCAGCACGATGGAAATCGCCATGGGCTGAAACAGCTTTCCTTCAACCCCTTGCAGGGTGAACAGGGGGGCAAACACGATGATGATGATCAGTACCGCGTAAAATACCGGCCGTCCCACTTCACGGGCCGCTTCCTGGATGCGTAGCGCGATACCCCCCGCGTCGTGCGAGGCAGCATAGGGATACTCATCACCCGGCGCGAGCTTATGCCGGGCATGTTCGTAATGTTCCCGGTCCGGGATGCTCAGATGGCTGAAGATATGCTCCATCATCACGACGGAACCGTCGACCATCATGCCAATGGCGATGGCGAGTCCGCCCAGTGACATGAGGTTGGCCGAGATACCCCAGTACGCCATGATCATCAGTGCCAGACCGATGGAGACCGGCACCGAAATGAGCACCAGAATGGTCGCTCGGATATTCATCAGGAACAGCATGAGCACCACGACAATCAGCAAAAACGCCTCCAGCAAGGCCTTTGCTACCGTGGTGACCGCCTTCTCCACCAGTTCGGCCTGGTCGTAGAACGCCTCGATACTGACCCCTTCGGGAAGTGCGGACTGAATGGCAGGTAGGCGCTCTTTCACGCCGTCGATGGTAGCCTTGGTATTGGCCCCCATGCGCTTGAGCACGATACCCACCACCACTTCGCCAAGCGCCTCGGGGTTTCCTGTCGCATCACGCCGGGTGATGGTAACGGCACCCTGGCGGATTTCCGGGCCGAATCCGACCTGGGCAACCTGGCTGACACGCACCACCGTCCCATCCTCGTTCTTGAGTGGAACATTGCCGATATCTCGCAGGCCATCTTCGCCACTGCGCACCCAGCCGACACCACGAATCACCAGCTGTTCCGCCCCTCGATCCAGATACCAGCCACCGGCATTGCGGTTGCTGGCCTCGATCGCTTGCGCGACATCACTACTGGTGAGCTGGTAGGCCAACAAACGCTGCGGGTCAAGCTGAACCTGGTACTGACGCACCTCACCACCGAATGACAACACATCGGTAACACCATCCACTGGCATCAACAGCAGTTTTACTACCCAGTCATTGAGACTGCGCAAGGCCATGCTGTCATAACGTGTACTGTCTTCCGTACGCAGGATGTACTGGAACACCTGCCCTAATCCCGATGTATTGGGGCCGATCTCCGGCACCCCCACCCCGGCCGGTATTTGTTCGCGTGCCGCCTGCAAACGCTCGAACACCAGCTGTCGTGCGAAGTAGATGTCGGTGCCCTCCTTGAACACGACGGTGATCCCGGATAGTCCGGTCTTGGAAATTGAACGCACCTCTTCCACATCCGGCAGTGCATACATGACAGCCTCGATGGGAAACGTAATAAGCTGCTCCACTTCTTCGGCTGCCAATCCCTGCGCTTCGGTATTAATCTGTACCTGAATATTGGTTACATCCGGAAAGGCATCGAGATTGAGTGACGGCAATACCAGGCCGCCGGTCACCAGCAGGGCTGCAAGCGCCAACACCACCAGCAAGCGGTTTCCCACCCCGAGGTCAATCAGTTTATTCAACATCGTTCATCTCCCTAGTGGTTATGCACATCGAAACCACCCTTGGCGATTTCCGATTGCAGGAAGAAGGCCCCGCTGCTGACGATACGCTCGCCCTCCTCCAGGCCATCCACCACCAGCCTGTCTCCCACCGCACGGATAATCTCCACTTCCCGGGGTTCAAAATTACCCGGCCCCTCCTCGATGAATACCTGCCAGTCGCCATCCGGGCTGCGCAGTACCGCATGCTCGGGCACGCTGATCGCGGGTGCCTGTTGGTTACTGCTGATTTCGACACTTACAAACTCACCGGGGTGCAAACGATGGTCTGGATTCTCGATACTGATCCGCGCCGCGAGCGTGCGGGTGCTTTCATCCAGGGCGTGGTGCGCCTGAATAACCCGGCCTTCCAGGTGGCGACCATTGATAATGATCTGCGCAGCGGCACCAACCTCGACATCGGCCGCCTGCTCCGGTGTCAGGCTTGCCTCTACCCACAGGGATGCCTCGTCCGTGATGGCAAACAGCACCCGGCCCGCATCGACGATCTCCCCTACAATGAAATCATCGCTGATCACGGTTCCCGACTGCGGACTCAGGAGTTCAAAGGCCCCGGTTGCCTGTGCGGCATTCCCGGAGCGGAGTCGTGTTGCAATCTGGGTTTCGCTCATGCCATAGGCCCTGACCCTGGCATACGCCTGCTGATACGTGACTTCCGCTTCGATAGAACGCTGCTCTGAAACCACCTTGCGACCAAGGTCCCGCACACGCCGCCACTCCCGATCGGCGACCAGCAATTCCCCCTGAGCCTGCGCCATCTCGACACTGGACAGGGTCACAAGAGGCTGGTCCTCGACCACGGCATCACCCAGACGGGCATGCCGTGCCACAATCTGGGCCGGAATCCGGGGCGCGACCTTTGTTGTCCGGTACGCATTCAGCGCAATCTCGCCCGGTACGGTCACGATTCCGGGCGCCACGCTGCGTTCGACCCGGAGCGTGGAAATTCCCGCCATACGGATCTGTTCATCAGTCAACTCCACCCGGTTTTCTTCGTCATCATGTCCTGCATGCTCGTGCTGCGAACCCGTTTCCACCGCAGCGTTGGTCGACACCAGGGGGAACATGGACACCAGCAATACAACCCATAAAGCAATACGCATCTTTTTTCTCCAGAGAGGTATTCAGGGGAGCTCACGGGCGGTCAGGCCCAGCCAGGACTCAATCTGACCTGCAGCATCGAGCCAGGCAACCCAGGCATTCCAGGTCGAGGCCCGTAACGCGATGGCGGATGCCTGGGTATCCAGGGTTTGCTGTACCTGCACCAGGTATTCAGTAGTACCTATTTCACCACTGTCCCATAGGCGTCTGAGCACATCGATACGCCCCTGAAGGCTGGCCTCCCCCTTTGCATTCCAGTCCGCAAGGGTCTCGCTCAACAGGTGAAAGCGTTGCCCCGCTGCCTGCAACTCGCCTTTGCCACGGCGTAAAAGGTCCTGGTAGCCCTGTTCCGCACGTATGGCGTCGGCATTGGCCGCATCCACTTCGGCGTAATAACCATTGCGTACCAACAGGGGAACAGAGACCATAATGCCCACCAGCGTGTCATTGCCTTCCTGGCCACCTCGCAGGCCGATGGTCGGGTCTGCGCGGCGGTCACGCTGCGCACTGTTTACCGATGCACGGGCCAGCACGCCTTCGGCAGCGGCCTGGCGCAATGAGGGGCGTGACTTCAACCATTCATCAGCCTCGAACTGCGGCAAATCTGACGGTGGTTGAGGCAAGGCGGGCCAGCCTGAAGGTGGCAGCTGGACCAGAGAGTACAGGCGTGATTCCGCCCCGCTGGCCTCCGCCATGAGTGAAACCGCCTGCATACGGGCTTCGAACAGGGCGAGTCGAGCCAGTTCCACATCTGTCTGGCCGATGTCTCCGGCCGCAAAACGGCGTTCGGCAAGCTGCAGAAACCTCTCCAATAATGCCTGGCGATGTTGTGACAAGCTGGCCGATTCATTTGCGGTTCGAACCTTGACCAGATCCCCCAGCAGTTCGCCCAACAGCCGTTGTCGAGTTGCATCGAACTGGGCACGGGCCACATGCAGAGCTGCCTGGCCGACATCCGCACGCGCACGACGCTTGCCGCTCCAGTCGAGTGTCTGCGTCAGACCCAGCGTCCTGGTGACATCCGCACTATCTTCGTATTCGATTTCGATCTCGGGGTTGTAGAGTGGTTGACCGACCGCACGTGCCTGCGCTATGGCACGCTGCAAATCGGCACGCGCCGCCTGAACGGCGGGATGATCAGCCAAAAACCGCTGCGCGAATATCGTTAACGCGGGTGCCGGTTCGGCTGCGGCCACACATACCATGGTGGAAAACAGGCAGCTGGCCAATAGCCATTGCCATACAGATTGAATTCGCATTGAACTGAATCCTGAAAGAATGAACAGACATGCCACCCCACGCGAAACGCGGCGCGGCCCGTTAGGTCACAGGACTCAGGCTATTGGAGGTTGAAACGGGGGTGGAAGCACCAGGGTGAAAAGGAAACGTGCGGAAGCGGCGATATCCTGCGAGCGCTCACCCTCCGCAAAGGTGATCGAAGGGGAAAGAATGCCGAGTACATGCGCACCCGCATGGCAGCAATGATCACTACAACCATCGTCCACCCATGGGGAAACCGGATCATGATCGAACGCCTGCGCAGCCGCATGATTTGCGAGGCTGTCTTCTGGATGATCAGACACCGCCCATGACACGCTGCTAACCAGCGTGAACAGAATGAACCAGACGGTAAGGATCCTCTTGAATAACATAAGATGCCAGCTTCGGTTGTTCCCACAAGCCTACAGTGCTTTGAGCGCGAAATTCAAGCCGGCATTATTGAAAGCGGATATTTCGGATGGTTGATGGCGAAGCACGGCGGGTACAAAACAAAAAAGCCCAGACAAATTAATTTGTCTGGGCTTTTAATCGTGTGGTAGCGGGGGCTGGATTCGAACCAACGACCTTCGGGTTATGAGCCCGACGAGCTACCAGACTGCTCCACCCCGCATCAGAGCTGTACATATTAGCGTGTTAGCAGATTCTTGGCAAGGGGGGGCAGGGTTGAGTTGGGGGGACAGGAAGGCTAACCGGTTCGCTGGTGCGTCCCAGACCGTCATTGTCCGGATAAATTCGGACCTGCATGCAGGGTGGCACCGATTGCAAAGGCGAATGTATTTGAACGGCCTTGTCTACAGACCACTGCGGACCTAGCGGGCGCGACGGCGTGCCTTGTCAAGATGCACCCGCAGGTCGGTACGGTAAATGAACCCTGGCAGGGCAAACACCAGGAACAGGCAGGCGGTGACGGCGTAGAATTCCCAGTCCTGACTATGACGTTCGCCGGCGATCTTCTGCTCCAGACCGAGGGTGATACCACCTACCAGGAAATACAGCAGTAGCCATTCAAGCAGCCGCCACCAGGGGCTCTTCGTACCCGAACCGGGCTCCATGATAAAAAAGACCCGGTTGCTCAACCAGGGCAGGTTCGCGGCCACCATGGAAAACAACAGCACGATCCAGACAGCAATACTGGCAGACATAGAAAATACTTCGATGCGTTTGTCGGACTACGGGATGGCGGCGTTGCACAGGGCCATCAGGCCGCCGGGAAACAGCCCCAAGCCTAACACAGCCAGCCCGTTCACGCTCAATACCGCACGCAGCCCAAGGTTGGACTGCAGGGTCGCATGCTCGGCCGGGGTATCGAAGTACATGATCTTGATGAGGCGGATGTAGTAGAAGGCACCAATCACCGAGAAGAATACCGCCACCAGCGCCAGCCACACCAGGTCGATATGGATCACCGCCTGCAACACCGCCAGCTTGGCATAAAATCCCACTGTGGGAGGCACCCCGGCCATGGAAAACATCAGGATCAGCATCATGAAGGCGAACCAGGGATTGCGGGTATTGAGGCCACGAAAATCCTCCAGCTCATCGGCCTCGAAACCGGCACGGCTCAGCAGGATGATCATGCCGAAGGCGCCGAGCGCCATGATGGCATAGGTCAGGGTATAGAACATGGCGGCGGAATAACCTTCGGTAGTGCCGGCGAGGATACCCAGCAGCAGGAAACCGACGTGGGAGATGGTTGAATAGGCCAGCATGCGCTTGAGGTTGGTCTGGGCGATCGCCACCACATTACCAATACCAAGGGACAGTACCGCCAGGATGATCAGCATGCCCTGCCAGTCCTCCACCAGCCCTCCGAGCGCATCCACCAGTACACGCATGATCATGGCAAAGGCGGCGATCTTGGGCGCACTGCCAAGATACAGGGTCACCGGCGTCGGCGCACCATGGTAGACATCGGGAATCCACATGTGGAATGGTACCGCCCCCAGCTTGAATGCCAGCCCCACGAGGATGAAACAGAGCGCAAAGATCAGCGTCAGGCCGGGCTCTTCCTGGCCGGCGATCGCCGCACTCACGGCGCCGATATCGAGGGTACCGGTGGCGCCATAGAGCATGGAAATACCATATAACAGCATGCCCGAGGCCAGCGCACCCAGCACGAAATACTTCATGGCCGCCTCGGAGCAGACACCGGAATCACGATTGAAGGCCACCATCGCATACAGCGACAGCGACAACAGCTCCAGGCCGAGGTAGATGGTGAGGAAATGGTTCGCCGACACCATGACCATCATACCCAGCATGCCGAACAGCCCCAGCACATAGAACTCGCCCTTGAACAGACCACGGTCCTGCAGATAGGGCCGCGCATACAGAAAGGCTGTGCCGGTGACCAGGTAGATAAAGAGTTTGAGGGTGGTGGCCATGCCATCGCTGATGAAGGTACCACCGAAGGCCAGCGTGGTCTCCGGCAGCTGCACTCCCAGGGTCGCCACGGCGGCGCCCACCAGGGTTGCCTGCACCATCAGGTAGGTGAGGATGCGGCTGTCATCACGGATGAACAGGTCCAGCACCAGAATGATACAGGCCATGCTCAGTACGAAGATCTCCGGCAGCGCCAGCAGGTATTCAGCGGTTTCGAGCGGCATAGGTTTTCCTACTTTTCCCCATGGGAACCGTTAATTCATCCCTCTCCCACCGGGAGGAAGGTTGGGGGAAGGGTATGGTGACGCTTACCCTCTCCCTGCCCCTCTCCCGGAGGGAGAGGGGAACTGCGCAAATCCTCTACAGCTTGGACACCATAATATGTGCCAATAGATTCTGCACCGAGGCATGCATGACCTCCACCAGCGGTGCCGGCCACACCCCGAACAGCAACACCATCACCGCCAGGCTGGCAAGAATGACAAACTCGCGCAGGTTGATATCCTTCAGCCGGTCCACCCGGTCGTTACCCACCGGACCATAGATCACCCGCTTGACCATCCACAGGGTATAGGCCGCCCCCAGGATCAGCATGAGTGCCGCCAGGAAGGCATACCAGAAATTGGCCTTGAAACTGGCCAGGATCACCATGAACTCGCCGACAAAACCGGAGGTGGCCGGCAGGCCGGAGTTGGCCATGGCGAACAGCACGACGAACCCGGCGAATACCGGCATACGATGTGCGACACCACCATAGTCGGCAATCTGGCGACTGTGTATGCGGTCATAGAGCACACCGACACAGAGGAACAGCGCACCGGAAATAAAGCCATGGGAAACCATCTGCACCATGCCACCCTCGATGCCCATGGCCGCCCCGCTCATCTCACCGGTGTTACGCACGATGCTGAACACGATGAAGAAACCCAGGGTGACGTAGCCCATGTGGGCAATGGAGGAATAGGCGATGAGTTTTTTCATGTCTTCCTGCACCAGTGCCACGAAACTGATATAAATCATCGCTACCAGCGACATGAAAATGATCAGCCAGTCCAGCTGGCTGCTGGCATCGGGCGTAATCGGCAGGCTGAAGCGCAGGAAGCCATATCCGCCGATCTTCAACATGATCGCCGCCAGGATTACCGAGCCGCCGGTGGGCGCCTCCACGTGGGCGTCGGGCAACCAGGTATGTACCGGCCACATGGGTACCTTCACTGCAAAGGCCATCAGGAAGGCGAGAAAGATCAGGATCTGTTCCGTGAGACCGAGTTTGAGGTCGTGGAAATCCAGAATACCAAACTGGCCGCCGGACTTGTTGTGCATGTAGATCAATGCCACCAGCATGAGCACAGAACCGAAGAAAGTATAGAGGAAGAATTTGATAGTGGCATACACGCGGCGTGGCCCACCCCACACACCGATGATGATAAACATGGGGATCAGCATGGCTTCCCAGAACACATAGAACAGCATCGCATCCAGCGCCGCGAACACACCGATCATCAGTCCTTCCATAATCAGGAAAGCGGCCAGGTACTGGGCCTTCTTGTCCTTGATCACCTCCCACCCGGCGAGCACCACCAGGATGGTGGTGAAACTGGTGAGGATGATGAGCGGCATGGAGAAGCCATCCACACCCAGGTGGTAGAAGATATTGAAGGATTCCACCCAGCTATGTTTTTCCTGGAACTGCATGGCCGCGGTGTCACTGTCAAAACCCGTATACAGAAACAGACTGGCCAGAAAAGTGGCAACGGATACGATCAACGCAGTGGGCCGCGCATCCCAGCCTTCACGGTCACCGACCGCGAGCACCACCAGGCCACCCACGATGGGCAACCAGATCAGCAGACTCAGTAAGGGCAGATTACCCATCCATCATTCCTTATTGTTTATTTGGCCAGCCAGACGAACCAGGACAGCAATAGCATCAGCCCGATAATCATGCTGAATGCATAGGTATACAGGTGACCTGTCTGGATCTGGCGCACGATCCCCGCCACTACGCCTACCATCCGGGCACTGCCATTGACAATCAGGCCGTCGATAATCAGTGCATCACCGATTTTCCACAGCCCCTTGCCCAGGCCCCGCGCGCCACCGGCGAACAGGGTCTGGTTGATGTCATCCAACCAGTACTTGTTTTCCAACAGGCGATACAGAAAACCAAAACGCTGCGCCAGTGCAGTGGCGATGCCGGGATTCTTCATATAGACAAACCAGGCGGTGAACACCCCGGCGGCGGCCAACCAGAAGGCCGGGCCACTGATACCATGGGTCACGAAGCCGAGAATGCCGTGGTAGTGCTCACCGAGGTGGGCAAGTACATCGTGCGCGGGTAGCACATGGATCACACCATCGAAGAAATCACCGAATAACACCGGGCCAATGGCATAGCCGGCGAACACGGAAGGGATCGCCAGCAGGATCAGCGGTACCGTCACTACCCAGGGGGTTTCATGCAGGTGCTCGCGGGTATGCTGGTCCATGCGCGGCTTACCATGAAACACCAGGAAGTACATGCGGAAGCTGTACAGGGCCGTGATGAACACCCCGGCCAGCACGGCCGCATAGGCATACCCGGAGCCGGCCAGATGTGAGGCATGCACCGCCTCGATGATGCTGTCCTTGGAAAAGAACCCGGCGAAGAAGGGCGTGCCGATCAGTGCCAGGGAGCCGATCAAAGAGGTGATCCAGGTGATTGGCATGTATTTGCGCAGGCCACCCATATTGCGCATGTCCTGGTCGTGGTGCATGGCGATGATCACCGAACCGGCGGCCAGGAACAGCAGCGCCTTGAAGAAGGCATGGGTCATGAGATGGAAGATGCCTGCCGCATAGGCCGATGCACCCAACGCCACGGTCATGTAGCCAAGCTGGGACAATGTCGAATACGCCACCACTCGCTTGATGTCATTCTGTACCAGGCCGAGAAAGCCCATGAACAACGCCGTGCTGGCGCCGATCACCATCACGAAACTCAGCGCGGTTTCCGACAGTTCGAATAGCGGCGACATGCGTGCCACCATGAAGATACCGGCGGTCACCATGGTAGCAGCATGAATCAATGCCGAGATCGGAGTCGGGCCTTCCATGGAATCGGGCAGCCAAACGTGCAGCGGCACCTGCGCCGACTTGCCCATGGCACCAATGAACAACAGGATGCAGATGACCGTCATCAGGGACCATTCGCTGCCAGGGAAGAGACTGACCTTCACCTCGGCCATATGTTCAGCTGCCCCGAACACATCAGCGTAATCCAGGCTGTTGAAGTACATCAGCACTGCGGCAATCCCCAGCAGGAAACCGAAATCCCCTACCCGGTTGACCAGAAAGGCCTTGAGGTTGGCGAACACTGCCGAGGGACGATTGAGCCAGAAGCCGATCAGCAGGTAGGACACCAGCCCCACCGCCTCCCAGCCGAAGAACAGTTGCAGGAAGTTGTTGGCCATCACCAGCATCAGCATGGAGAAGGTAAACAGGGCGATATAACTGAAAAAACGCTGGTAACCGTTCTTCCCCGCCTTGCTGCCCTCAGGCCAGTTGTGCAGGTCATCGGCCATGTAGCCGATGGTGTAGATATGTACCATCAGCGATACGAAGGTGACCACCACCATCATCAACGCAGTAAGATTGTCCACCAGAAAACCGATTTCGAAACGGATACCGTCGGACACCAGCCAGGTATAGACCGACTGGTTATAGATCGCAGCGCCGTCCAGTGCATGCTGCTTGAACACAAACAACGACAGCACGAAGGCGATCCCCACTCCGATGATGGCGGACCAGTGCGCACCGGAACGCCCAACCTGGGCACTGAACAACCCGGCGATCAGGGACCCGATCAGGGGTGCGAGGGGAATGGCGAGATAGAGAGCGTCCATGGTCATCCCTTCATGCTATCCAGGTCTTCGACGTTGATGGTCTGCCGGTTACGGAACAGCACCACCAGAATGGCCAGACCGATGGCCGCTTCCGCCGCTGCGACGGTGAGAATGAAAAATACGAATACCTGCCCCGCCGTATCACCCAGGTAATAGGAAAAGGCGACAAAGTTCATGTTCACGGCCAGCAACATCAACTCGATAGCCATCAACAGGATGATGACGTTCTTCCGGTTGAGGAAGATCCCCGCCACGCTGATGGCGAACAGGATGGCGCCGAGGGTCAGATAATCTGAAAGTGCGATCATGAATATCGTCCGTTATTGTTTCTTTTCTGCCGGCATCTTCACCACCCGCAGACGTTCGGCCTTTGTCGCCAGCACCTGTTCTGCAGGATCCTGGTAACGGGTTTCCGGGCGTTTGCGCATGGTCAGGACAATGGCGGCGATAATGGCCACCAGCAGGATGACTGCGGCAATCTCAAAGGGATAGACATAGTCCGTGTACAGCACACTGCCCAGCTCCCTGGTGTTGCTGTAGCCTTCCGCATGACGCGAGGGAATGGCAACCTGGTCGGCGCCAAAATAACGCACGCCGACGATGGCGAACATTTCAAAAAGCATCACCAGCGCCACAGCCAATCCCACCGGGAGGTAGCGGATAAAGCCTTCCCGCAAGGGTTCGGTGTTGATATCCAGCATCATCACCACGAACAGGAACAGCACCATAACCGCACCCACATACACCAGTACCAGGGTGATGGCCAGGAATTCCGCCTCCAGCAGCAGCCACAGCCCGGCGCAGGTGAAAAAAGCCAGCACCAGATGCAACGCCGCATGCACCGGGTTGCGCACGGTAATCACCCGCCCGGCGGCGAGCACCAGAATCACGGCGAAGGTATAGAAAATGAAACGCTCAAAGGTCATGACAGGTTTCCAGAAACGTCGCTATGGCGCTGTTGCAAAATACATTCATCGGTATGCCGCATCCTCGGCCCGGTCTGCGGCAATCTGTGCCTCGTACTTGTCACCGATCGCCAGTAGTTTGTCCTTGGTCATGATCTGCTCACCGCGGCTTTCGAAATGGTATTCGAATATCCGGGTTTCGACGATGGAGTCCACAGGACAGGATTCCTCACAGAACCCACAGAAAATACACTTGAACAGGTCGATGTCATACCGGGTGGTACGGCGGGTGCCATCATCGCGTGGCTCGGCCTCGATGGTAATGGCCAGCGCCGGACATACCGCCTCACAGAGCTTGCAGGCAATGCAGCGCTCCTCGCCATTGGGATAGCGACGCAATGCATGCAGGCCGCGGAATCTCGCTGACTGGGGCGTTTTTTCCTCCGGGTACTGTACCGTGATCTTGCGCTTGAACAGGTGGCGCCCTGTCAGACGCATACCCAGCAGCAGTTCCCAGAGCAGCAGGCTTTTAAAATAGTTCGTTACATTCTTGATCATATAGCCCCCTGCGCATTTTCATGGGCAGTCCAGGGTCTTGCCATTCGTTGAGGATAGGCCGCGGTTGGCATTGGCAAGGATACATGCCCCTTTATAGCGGGGAGCCAGCACCTGCTTTTGGCAACCTGTTTTTCAGTAGCCATTGTCATTAATCAAACCAGGGGCCGACTTCACCCACCACTGCCACGCCCTCGACCAGCAGCCAGACGATGGTGAGCGGAATAAACACCTTCCAGCCCAGGCGCATGATCTGGTCATAGCGATAACGCGGGAAGGTGGCGCGGAACCAGAGAAAGAAAAACAGGAACAGGCAGGTCTTGGCCAGCAGCCAGAACATGCCAGGCACCCAGGCAAACAGGGGCTCCAGTAATGGAATACCCTCGAAGGGAGACAGGTATCCACCCAGGAACAACAACGCGGTCAGGGTGGCGATGAGAATCATGTTGGCATATTCCGCCAGGAAGAAGATGGCGAAGGTCATGCCCGAGTATTCCACATGGAAGCCAGCGACGATCTCCGACTCCCCTTCCGCGACGTCAAAGGGTGCACGGTTGGTTTCGGCGACACCGGAGATGAAATAGATCACGAACAATGGCAGCAAGGGCAGCCAGAACCAGTGAATCAGGCTGCCGCGCTGCGCCTCGACGATATCCACCAGATTGAGACTGCCGCCAGCCATGAGTACCCCCACCAGCGCGAAGCCCATGGCGATTTCATAGGAAACGATCTGGGCTGCGGAGCGCATGGCGCCGAGGAAGGCATACTTGGAGTTGGCCGCCCAGCCGGCAATGATGACGCCGTACACGCCCACCGAGGTCAACGCCAGGATATACAGCAGGCCGGCATCGATGTTGGCCAGCACCAGCGTATCGCTGAAGGGCACCACCGCCCATGCCGCCAGCGCCGGCGCGATGGACAATACCGGCGCAATCACGAACAGGAAGCGGTTGGCGTTGGTAGGTACGATGACCTCTTTCATCAACAGCTTCAGCGCATCGGCGATGGGCTGCAGCCAGCCACGCGGCCCCACCCGGTTGGGCCCCACCCGCACCTGCATGTAGCCGATGATCTTGCGTTCGGCGAAAGTCAGGTAGGCCACACCCAGCATCAACGGGCCGACAATGGCCGTAATCTTGAGCAGGGTCCAGGCGGTTTCCAACAGGGTTTCCATACGGGGCTATGCCTTCTTCAGTTCCACTGCCCCGTAGGACAGTCCAAGCCCGGCGCTTGCCGGGCGCGCACTCGGCAACCAGACGGCACCCATGGGCACCCGGTCATCCAACGCAACCTTGATCACTGCATGGGCGTTGCCCTGGGACACCAGCACGGCATCTCCCTCGTCCACGCCCAGCGCCTGTGCCTGCGCCAGAGCCAGTCGTGCGGCTGCGTCGGCGCCATCCGCCGTCTGTTGCAGCGCGCTGGCCCTTCGCACCAGGGCGTCCACACCATACATGGAAACATCCCCGACCCGCTCCAGTGGCGCAGCCTCGACCTCGGCAACCGGTCCTGCCTGCCAGGCATTGTCTACCTCAAAATCACGCACCCTCGCATACAACTCATCACGCACCTCCTCGGATGAGTTGTATTCGAAACCCTCTACCTCCAGCAGGTTGCCCAGTACCCGCAATACCTTCCAGGCGGGACGGGCCTCCCCCGCCGGCGCCACGGCACCGGTGAAACTCTGCCACTCTCCGGCCGCGTTTACATAGGTGCCGGAGGTCTCGGCAAAGCCGGCAATGGGCAGGATCACATCGGCATAGTGGCGTGTGTTTTCACTGGCATACATCCCCAGGGAAATCACGAAGTCCGCCTGCTCCATGGCCTGCAGTGCACCATGGGAATCCGCGCAGTCGTATTCCGGTTCGACATTCAGCAACAGGTAGGCACGACGCGGCTGTTCCAGCATGGCTCGTGCATCCAGGCCCGTGGTTGCGGCGGCCTTTCCCGCTGCCTGCCGGTGCGGCACCATGCCCGCCAGCCAGGCACCGGCGCTGTTGGCACCATCGGTGAGATACCCCAGCACGGCCCCCGTTTCCTGGGCGATATATTGGGCCAGGGCCTGCAGGATCGAAAAGGCCGGGTGATGGAGGGCGGACAGGCCAAGTAACAGGCGCGGATGTTTGGCATCCTTCAGTGTATTGACCATGGCCTGGTTGACCACACCACACTGTGCGGCATCCACCAGCGACTGCAGCGCAGCCGGTACGGCGCCATTGAGGCACCTGGCCACACTGGCCAGCTCATGCACCATCCGGCTCGGCGGTACGATGCACTTGTGCGCGGCCTTGAAGGTGAACGGGTAATCCACCGGGTTGATGAACATCACCTTCGCGCCCTGCTGCGTGGCCATGCGAATGCGGTGACCGGCGATCGGCTGATCCTTGCGCGGGTTGGCACCGATGATCAGGAAGGCGTCGTGTTTCTCCAGCTCTTCCACCGCCGTTCCCAAACCCGGATACAGCGGTGCACCGGCCTGATTGGTAAAATCCTGCTGGCGCAGGCGATGATCCCTGTTGTGCCAGCCCTGGGATTCGCAGAGCCGGGACAGGAGATACTGCTCCTCCACCGTGGCGCTGGGCGAGGCCAGCACCCCGAGCTGATCGCCACCCAGTTTGCGCAGGCCACCGGCGGCGAACTGCAGCGCCTCCTCCCAACTGGCCTCGCGCCATTCACCGTTACTCTTCAGCATCGGTGTCTGCAGCCGCTCGTCGGCATACAGGCCCTGGTAGCTGAAGCGATCACGGTCGGAAATCCATACCTCGTTGACCGCTTCGTTTTCCCGAGGTACGGCTCGCATCACCTGACCGCGCCGGCTGTGCAGGAACAGATTGGAACCGATACAGTCATGGGGCGCGACGCTGGCGGTCTGGGTCATTTCCCAGGCACGGGCGCGGAACCGGAAGGGCTTGGAAGTCAGCGCACCCACCGGGCACACATCAATGATATTGCCGGACAGTTCCGACTCCAGTGAGCGTTCGATATAGGTGCCGATTTCCACCCGCTCGCCGCGCCCGGTGCCGCCCAGTTCTTTCTGACCAGCGATATGCTCCATAAAGCGCACGCAGCGTGTGCAATGAATGCAACGGGTCATGTCAGTGGCGATCAATGAACCGAAGTTCTTGTCCATCACCACACGTTTCTTCTCGGCAAAGCGTGACACATCGCGGCCATAACCAAGCGCCAGATCCTGCAACTCGCATTCACCGCCCTGGTCACAGATGGGGCAGTCCAGCGGGTGATTGATGAGCAGGAATTCCATTACCGCCTTCTGCGCATTGCGCGCATATTCGGTTTCGGTATAGATCTTCATGCCGTCCATCACCGGCGTGGCGCAGGCCGGCATCGGCTTGGGTGCTTTCTCCACCTGCACCAGGCACATGCGGCAGTTGGCTGCGATGGGCAGTTTCTTGTGATAGCAGAAACGTGGCACATCGATACCGTTGGCGTCGGTGATCTCGATAATCATCCGGCCTTTCTCGGCCTTGTATTCCTTGCCGTCGATCTCGACGGTGATCAGGTCATCGGCAGGAATATCGGGTGTCGCGCTCATGCGGCCTCCCCGGCTTTCTTCGCGCCCGGACCAACCATGCAGCACTTGTGCTCGATGTGATATTCGAACTCATGACGGAAATGTTTCAGGAAACTCTGCACCGGCCAGGCAGCGGCATCACCAAAGGCACAGATGGTATGGCCCTCGATTTGACCCGCCGCACTCACCAGCAGGTCCAGGTCCTCTGGAGAACCCTTGCCTTCCTCGATGCGTTTAATGACCCGGTACATCCAGCCAGTGCCTTCACGGCAGGGCGTACACTGGCCGCAGGACTCGGCGTAATAGAAACGCGAAATACGCATCAGTGCCTTCACCATGCAGGTGGAATCGTCCATCACGATCATGCCACCGGACCCAAGCGCCGAGCCAGCCTTGGACAGGGAATCGTAATCAATGGTGCAATCCATGATCACGTCGGCCGGCATGACCGGCATGGAGCATCCGCCAGGGATGACGGCCTTGAGTTTGTGACCTTCGCGAACACCCCCGGCCATTTCCAGCAGCTTTGTGAAGGGCGTGCCCATGGGGATTTCATAATTGCCCGGCTTGTTCACGTGACCGGATACGGACATCACTTTCATGCCACCATTGTTGGGCTTGCCCAGATTCAGGAACCACTCACCGCCATTGCGCATAATGGCCGGGATAGAGGCCAGGCTTTCGGTATTATTGATGGTGGTGGGTTTGCCATAAAGACCGAAATTGGCCGGGAACGGCGGCTTGAAACGTGGCTGACCTTTTTTGCCTTCCAGGGAATTCAGCAGCGCCGTTTCTTCCCCACAGATATAGGCGCCTGCGCCCAGGTGGCCATACAGGTCCACATCGACTCCTGAGCCGAGAATATCCTTGCCCAGCAAACCAGCTTCGTAGGCTTCCTTCAGTGCACCCTCGAAACGTTCGAAGGGTTCATGATGAAACTCACCACGCATGTAGTTGTAACCAACGGTAGCGCCCATGGCGTAACAGCCAATGGCCATACCTTCCACCAGGGCATGGGGATTGAAACGAAGGATGTCACGGTCCTTGCAGGTGCCCGGCTCCGATTCATCGGAATTACATACCAGGTATTTCTGCACCGGTGCGCTGCGCGGCATGAAACTCCACTTGAGTCCGGTGGGGAAACCCGCACCACCCCGGCCACGCAATGCCGATTTCTTGATTTCCTCGATGATATCTTCCTGGCTGGTTTTTTCCTGCAGGATCTTTTTCCACGCCTGATAGCCACCCACCTTGAGATAGCTCTCCAGGGTCCAAGGCTCGTCAAACTGCAAAGTGCCAAAACAGACATGATCGGTCATTACGTGGTTCCCGCGTTATTCCAGGGCATCGAGCAACTGATCCACCTTCTCGATGGTCAGGTTCTCGTGGTAGTGGCCATTCACCGCCATCATCGGTCCACCGGCGCAGGCCGCCAGACATTCCTCTTCCAATTTCAGAAAGATGCGCCCGTCACTGGTGCTTTCGCCCAGCCTGGCACCCAGTTTCTGTTCCACATGGGACACGATCTCGTCGGCGCCGCACAGCATGCAGGAAATGTTGGTGCAGATGGACACGGTATTACGACCCACCGGCCGGGTCTCGATCATAGAGTAGAAACTCGCCACCTCGTACACCGACACCTTGGGCATATCGAGATAAGCGGCGACTGCATCCATCATCTCTGTGCTGACCCATTGCTGTTCATGCTGCACGGCATGCAGGGCCGCCAGCACTGCGGAATTCTTCTGGTCTGCGGGAAACTTGCCCAGCCAGTGATCGATTTCCTCACGGACCTTGGCGGAAAGCCTCGCTGCCGGTTTTTGCTGTTCTGCCGTCACTGCGTAACAAACCTCTTGTTCGTAACCTGGTTACCCCTCATCCCTGCATCGGGATGAGGGCCGGGGAGAGGAGAAAGATTTCCGCCGCACTCCCTCTCCCCTGCCCCTCTCCCTCTGGGAGAGGGGTTAAATCATTACCACCTGCCGCCGGCCGGTCTAGCGGTCGATCTCACCGAATACGATGTCCTGTGTACCGATAATGGCCACCACGTCTGCCAGCATGTGGCCGCGCGACATCTCGTCCAGCGCGGACAGATGGGCGAAGCCCGGTGCGCGCACCTTGAGCCGGTAGGGTTTGTTGGCACCATCGGAAACCAGGTAGACGCCGAACTCACCCTTGGGATGCTCGATTGCCGCATAGGCTTCCCCTTTGGGAATGACGAAGCCTTCGGTAAACAGCTTGAAGTGATGAATCAGTGCTTCCATATCCGCCTTCATCTCTTCGCGGGCGGGCGGCGCGATCTTGTGGTCCTCGATCATCACCGGGCCCGGGTTATTGCGCAGCCACTCGACACATTGCCGGATAATGCGGTTGGACTGACGCATCTCCTCCATGCGCACCAGGTAACGGTCGTAGCAATCGCCGTTGACGCCTACCGGGATATCGAAATCCAGCTGGTCATATACCTCGTAAGGCTGCTTCTTGCGCAGGTCCCATTCCACCCCGGAGCCGCGCAGCATGGGACCGGTGAGCCCCAGTTGCCGGGCACGTTCCGGTGTGACCACACCAATGCCCACGGTACGCTGCTTCCAGATGCGATTTTCCGTCAGCAGGGTTTCGTATTCGTCCACACAGCCGGGGAAGCGATTAGTGAAATCCTCGATGAAATCGAGCATCGAGCCCTGACGGTTATCATTGAGACGCCGCACCGCATCAGCATCGTGCCACTTGGATTTTTCATATTGCGGCATGCGATCGGGCAAATCCCGATATACACCACCGGGCCGATAATACGTGGCATGCAGGCGGGCGCCGGACACCGCCTCGTAGCAGTCCATGAGATCTTCGCGTTCACGGAAGGCATACAGGAAGATGGTCATGGCGCCGACATCCAGGCCATGCGCACCGATCCACAGCAGGTGATTCAGGATCCGGGTGATCTCGTCGAACATCACACGGATGTACTGGGCCCGGATCGGGGCCTCGATACCGAGCAGCTTTTCCATGGCCAGCACATAGCCGTGCTCATTGCACATCATGGACACATAATCGAGCCGGTCCATGTAGCCGATACTCTGGTTGTAGGGCTTGCTCTCGGCCAGTTTCTCCGTCCCCCGATGCAACAGGCCAATGTGGGGGTCGGCGCGCTGCACCACTTCGCCATCCATCTCCAGCACCAGGCGCAGCACGCCATGGGCCGCCGGGTGCTGGGGACCGAAGTTGAGGGTGTAATTGCGAATTTCGGGCATGATTCCTTCGACGCTGTTTTATTTTATCGGTATTTCAGATACAGATCCGTTACGGGTCTGGTTTTATTCCGCGGCCGTCTTGCCGCGCCGTTCCACATCATCGCGGATCACCTTGGGCACCAGCACCCGCGGTTCAATGCTGACCGGTTGATAGACCACACGCTGCTTTTCCGGATCGTAGCGTACTTCCACATTGCCACTCAGTGGGAAATCCTTGCGGAAGGGATGGCCGACAAACCCGTAATCGGTAAGGATGCGACGCAGATCCGGGTGACCTTCAAACAGGATACCGAACAGGTCAAAGGCCTCGCGTTCGTACCAGTCGGCGCTGCTCCAGAGCTGTATTACCGAGGGAATCACCGGCAATTCGTCATCGGGCGCATAGGCCCGTACCCGCAGGCGGCGATTATGCTGCAGCGACAGCAGGTGATAGACCGCGGCAAAACGCCCAGCTTCCGCGGGCTGCTCGGTGGAAAGCTCGTCACTGCTGCCTGCCATATGACCCGCCGTACCTACATTGACGCCACGACTGAAACCACTGGCACTTGAATCGGTGGTACCCCATTCGGTAAGCCCGTACTGGGAGTAATCGACACCACAGACATCGATGAGCTGCTCAAAACCGAGCTCATCCCGTAACGCCTGCATCACTGCCAGCAACTCCGTGGCGGCGACTTCGATGGTGACTTCATTCACGTCAAGTCTGCAGCTCGACAGGCGATTGCCGAAGTACTGCTGCAGGTCGGTAACAAGTGACTGGGCACGATCAGACATTCAGCAAGTCCGTTCAGCGGGCAATGGTGCTGGTGCGGCGAATCTTGTTCTGCAGTTGCAGAATGCCGTACAAGAGCGCCTCGGCGGTGGGCGGGCAGCCGGGCACATAGATATCCACGGGCACGATGCGATCGCAACCACGAACCACGGCGTAGGAATAGTGATAGTAACCGCCGCCATTGGCGCAGGAACCCATGGAAATCACCCAGCGCGGCTCGGCCATCTGGTCATAGACCTTACGCAACGCCGGCGCCATCTTGTTCACCAGGGTGCCGGCCACGATCATTACATCGGACTGGCGCGGACTGGGGCGGAACACGATCCCGAAGCGGTCAAGATCGTACCGGGAAGCACCCGCCTGCATCATCTCCAC
>CBDUHN010000009.1:0-78731 GCA_965367295.1 uncultured Gammaproteobacteria bacterium
TCATGGCTCCATTCTCTCAGATGTTGGAGCCTCCTCAAAACCCGGGGCGGTTCAGGTCGTGACCTGCATGGTGACTGATGTAGCAATGCCAGGTGGGGACTTTCCATTGGGCACAAACGCGTAGAACCCGGCATAGACATTCATGCATGCGCGAGCTTGATTGTTCGCCTGAACAAGGCCCGGGGGCTGCTTTCTTCATTTCCACTGGCGCCCGGCCGATCCATCCTGGTTACATAAATCCGCCCCGTTTTGTCAATGATTTGACGCAGCTCAGGTTGCACTGGCCAAGCGCCGTGTGAACCATTTCAATTGCCTTGGGGCGGGGGAAGGTGACCCGCCAGGAAAGCGCTATGGTACGGCTGGGTACCGGGCTGGAGAAACGCCGTATGGCCAGCAGCCGCTGGGAATAGCGGTCGGCTCCGGCGGCGGTGCAGGGCAGTACTGTTACGCCGAGCCCGGATACCACCATATGGCGGATGGTTTCCAGCGAACTGCCCTCGATGGTGTGTTCCAGTTCACCTTCCCGACCGGGCCTGGGGACGCAGGCCGGACAGGCTTCCAGCACATGATCGCGGAAGCAATGTCCCGCGCCCAGCAACAGCACCGTCTCGTTCTCCAGTTGCGAGGATTTGATCGTCTTGCGCTGCGTCAGGGGGTGTGCGGAAGGCATCAGTACCACAAACGGCTCCTTGTACAAGGGCAGTGTCACGACGCCCTGTTCACTGAACGGCAAGGCGATGATGATCACGTCCAGTTCACCGCGTTTGAGTTTTTCCGTGAGTATCGAGGTGTAGTTTTCTTCAACGATCAGCGGCATTTTCGGCGCCAGCTTGTGTAGCACCGGTATCAGTTCGGGAAACAGGTAGGGTCCAACGGTGTGAATGGCGCCGATTCTCAGCGTGCCGACCAACTGGTCCTTGCCCTGCTGTGCGACCTGCTGCACACCGGCGGCTGCTTCCAGTGCACGCTGTGCCTGTTCGACAACCCGTTCGCCGATGGGGGTGACGGTGATGTCGCTCGCGCGCCGTTCGAACAGCTGAATCCCCAGCTCATCCTCGAGTTTCCTGATGGCGATGCTCAGGGTCGGCTGGCTGACAAAACAGGCTTTCGCCGCCTTGCCGAAGTGGCGTTCACGTGCCACAGCTACTATGTAGCGTAACTCGGTCAGCGTCATGGCGGGTACCGGAATGCGTCTATACTTGAAAGGGGGTTATTAGTATCCAGCTCATCCATGCGCGGGACATCTGCCTGCATCCACTGGCCCGTAGCAGAATGTCGCATTATCACCACCTTGCAGGCAATAGTTTATTGCTATAGCAGCAATAGCAACAATTTAATGGATGGCGGCTGGCAACCTTACTAAGGTTTTACGCATAAAGTCCAGTAACGGGCATGCTGTCAGGAAATCTGCAAGGTACGTTTGCGGAAAACGCGATGTGCAATCGCTGTCAATAAAAAATGGAGATGGATATGAAAAGAGGAAAATCAGTTGCATTATTGGCGGCAGTTGCGGTCGCAACCGCCCCCGTGCTGTTCATGGCCCCGGTACGCGCCGACACAGGGATGGAAGGAACAACCAGTGATTTCTGGTGGCCGAAGCGACTGGATCTGAGTCCGCTGCGCGCGCATGCCGCCGAATCCAACCCGATGGGCGATGATTTTGATTATGCCAAGGCCTTCGCAAGCGTCGATATCAATGCGCTGAAAGCTGATATTGCGAAGGAGATGACAACGTCGCAGGCCTGGTGGCCGGCTGACTGGGGTACCTATGGCGGTCTGTTTATTCGCATGGCGTGGCACAGTACCGGCACTTACCGTAGCCAGGACGGCCGTGGCGGCGCCGATGGTGGCCAGCAGCGCTTCGAACCACTAAACAGCTGGCCGGACAACGCCAGCCTCGACAAGGCGCGTCGCCTGCTGTGGCCGGTGAAGAAAAAATATGGCCGCAGCGTATCTTGGGGTGATCTGATGGTGCTGGCCGGTAACGTTGCGTTGGAGAAGTCCGGCTTTAAGACCTACGGGTTCGCCGGTGGCCGCGTCGACGACTGGGAAGCCGACCATGTGTACTGGGGCGCCGAGAAGAAATGGCTGGCAGATGACGCGCGTTACAGTGGCAAGCGCGATCTCGAAAATCCGCTGGCTGCGGTGCAGATGGGCCTGATCTACGTGAACCCGGAAGGTCCGACCGGGCACACAGGTGATCCGATTGCCGCCGCGCACGACATCCGCGATACCTTTGGCCGCATGGGCATGAATGACGAAGAGACCGTCGCGCTGATCGCCGGTGGTCATACCCTGGGCAAAACTCACGGTGCCCACAATCCTGCTGACTGCCTCGGCCCCGACCCGGCCGCTGCCCCTATCGAACAACAGGGTCTGGGTTGGGCCAACAAGTGCGGCAAGGGCAATGCCGAAGACACCATCACCAGCGGTCTCGAGGGTGCCTGGACCCCGACGCCTACGCAATGGACTACCGTCTTTCTGCAGAACCTGCTGAACTTTGAATGGGTACAGACGAAGAGTCCGGCCGGTGCGGTCCAGTGGATTCCCAAGGACGAGTCCCTGCACCAGTTGGCTCCGGATGCCCACATCAAAGGCAAGCGCAACCCGGTGGTGATGCTGACCACCGACCTGTCGCTGCGTGAAGACCCCGCCTATCGCAAGATCTCCGAGAAGTTCGCCAATGACCCGAACGCGTTCAACGAAGCCTTTGCCCGTGCCTGGTTCAAGCTGACGCACCGCGATATGGGTCCGAGTGCACGTTACGTCGGTGCAGAGGCTCCGAGCGAGGTGCTGATCTGGCAGGATCCGGTGCCGGTGGCTGATTACAAGCTGATCGGTGACAGTGATGTGGCCAGCCTGAAGAAAGATGTGCTGGCTTCGGAGCTGTCCGTGTCCGATCTGGTCCGTACCAGTTGGGCAGCGGCCGCTTCCTTCCGCGGCACCGACATGCGTGGTGGTGCCAATGGTGCCCGTCTACGCCTGGCTCCAGAAAAAGACTGGGCGGTCAACAACCCGAAGACGGTGGCAAAGGTCCTGAAGGTTCTTGAGAAGATCCAGGCAGACTTCAACAAGGCGCATGCGGGCGGCCAGCAGGTATCTCTGGCCGACATGATCGTACTGGGTGGTGCCGCGGCCATTGAGAAGGCCGCCAGCGATGCCGGGCAGAGTGTAACGGTACCGTTCAAGCCGGGTCGTACGGATGCCACGCAAGCGCAGACCGATGTCGAGTCATTCGCCCTGCTGGAGCCGAAGGCAGATGGTTTCCGCAACTACTATGGCGAGGGTTCCAGGCTCTCACCGACCGATGCGCTGGTCGATCGTGCCGATGTGTTGAACCTGACGGTACCGGAAATGACCGTGCTGGTGGGCGGTATGCGTGCCCTGGGTGCCAACACGGATGGCTCCAGTAACGGTGTATTCACCGCTCATCCCGGTACGCTGAGCAATGACTACTTTGTCAACCTGCTCGACATGTCCACGGTCTGGGAGAAGTCAGCCAAGGGTGAGGGTCTGTATGTCGGTAAGGATCGTGCCAGTGGCAAGGTGAAGTGGATGGCAACGCCGGTCGACCTGGTGTTCGGTTCAAACTCGGAGCTGCGAGCCGTTGCTGAAGTCTATGCAGCCGATGATGCCCATGACAAGTTCGTCAATGACTTTGTCGCGGCATGGACCAAGGTGATGCAGAACGATCGTTTTGATCTGAAATAAGCCATCACCTGTTCCGGCGCTGCAACAGGGCAGTGCCGGAACATATCCAAGCGGGGTCCGGGCCAGGTGTTCCGGACCCCGTTTTTTATGTCGGGTGGCCCGCATACCATGCGTCTGTCCGGCGGTTCGTTGTATATCGCGCGATCTCGGTTGTGGATGAAAAAGGCGGATAATCCTTTACATGCTGTGTGCGAGGCCTGGCTCAGGTCGCTACCAGCACCCGCACCGCATCCAGCCGCATCTGTGCGGCATCCAGCGCGGCGATCAGGGCGGTCAGCTGTCGTTCAAAAAACGCGATCTCTTCATCCCGCACATTGGGGTTCACCTGCTGCAGTGCCTGCAGGCGATGGATTTCCCGCAGCAGGATCTGTTCTCCCTGTTGGCGGGCTTGCGCCTTCAACGCTGGTGTTGCCTCGTCGGCCTGCCGTTCCGCTGCTGCAAGCAGGTCGCGCAAGGCCTGCTGTTTGGCGCGCACCACCTTGGCGGCGGTTTCGGGATCGACCGGGGTATGGTGGGCCGTGATGAAATCGGCGCCCAGGTTGTCATGGCGGCGGCCGCGTTCGTCGATGACCACACGCACCGTAGTGGGGGGCAGGTAGCGGCTGGACTGTAAATCCGAGCGGGCTGCTGACTCCAGCAGGAACAGGCACTCCACCAGTAGAGTACCGGGTTGCACGCCCGGGTATTTCACCGCCGTCAGCGCGCTGTTGCCCAGTTCCTGGGTCAGCACCAGGTCCATGGCATCGGTGACCATGGGATGGTCCCAGGTGAGGAACTGTACGTCTTCGTTGGCCAGCGCGGTGGCACGGGAAAAGGTGATGGTCATGCCATCCTCGGGCAGGCCGGGAAAGGCGCTGATCATCTGTTCGCCGGGCTTGAGGATCAGGCAGTCCTGGCTGTGCAGTTCGGTCTGCACACCAAAGGCATCGAACACACGATCCATCAGCTCGGCCAGATTGGAGGTGGCGTCCTCCTGTTCGGCGCGCAGGCGCAATTGCGCGGCGATCTGCGGCCGGCAGGACTGGTACTCCAGCAGCCGGTCACGGCCGCGGTGCAGGGCCTCGCTGAGTTGTTGCCGCCGTTGTTGCGTGGCCTCGATCAATGATGTGTCATCGTTGTCGGCCTGTTGCAGCATGCGGCGGAGTTCATCCCCCAGTTCCACGAATACCGAATGGCCTGCCGGGCAGGTCTGCTCAAAAGCGTCCAGGCCATGTTGATACCAGCGAAACAGCAATGCCTGCGCGCCCGCGTCCAGATAGGGTACGTGAATCTGGATGGTATCGGTCTGGCCGATGCGGTCGAGGCGGCCGATGCGCTGTTCCAGCAGGTCCGGATTGAGCGGCAAGTCGAACAGCACCAGGTGATGGGCGAACTGGAAGTTGCGGCCCTCGCTGCCAATCTCTGAGCAGACCAGTACCTGGGTGCCGTATTCATGGTCGGCGAAATAGGCACCCGCGCGGTCGCGTTCCAGCAGGCTCATGTGTTCATGGAATACCGCCGCATAGATGCCGGTACGGCTGCGCAGGGCGTCGGCGATTTCCAGGGCGCTGTCCGCGGTGGCGGTGATCACCAGGACCTTTTCCGGTTTGAGGGCGGTGAGTTGTTCGCACAGCCAGGGGATGCGTGGATCGAGTTGGGTCCAGTGGGGCTGTCCGCCACTATCCTGGTAGGCCCGTTCCGGCGTCAGGGTGTCGCCGGGGTAGACCTCCGGCATGGGCAGGGGATAGGCGTTGAGCTGACGTGCGGGGAACCCCTGGATGGCGGCGCGGGTATTGCGAAACAGGATGCGGCCGGTGCCGTGGCGGTCGAGCAGATGCGCCACCAGCCGATCGCGGGCCTCGGTGTGCTCGCGTGAGTCACGATCGTGGGTAAGCAGGGTGTCGAGCAGCCCCCGGTTGTCACCCTCGGTGAAGGTGGCACGCAATACCGCCAGGCTCGCCTCGCTCAGCGCCTGTTCGCCGAGCAGTTCCTCCACGGCCTGGGCGGTCGGTTCATAACCGGCCTCTTCAGTGACGAAACTGGTGAAATCCGCAAAACGGTCGGGATCGAGCAGGCGCAGGCGGGCAAAATGGCCCTCTTTTCCGAGCTGTTCCGGCGTGGCGGTGAGCAGCAGCACGCCGCGGGTGGCGGCGGTCAGGTTGGCGACCAGTTCATACTCCGGGCTGCTCTGTTGCGGTGACCATTGCAGGTGATGGGCCTCGTCGACCACCAGCAGATCCCAGTCACCGGCCAGGGCCTGTTCGGCCCGGTCCGGGTTGGCGGCCAGGAATTCCAGGTTGCACAGCACCAGCTGGGCGGTGTGAAACGGGTTCTGGTCCGGGTCATGTTCCTCGATGGCCTCGCAACGATCCTCATCGAAGATGCTGAAGAACAGGTTGAAACGGCGCAGCATTTCCACCAGCCACTGGTGGACCAGGCTTTCCGGTACCAGGATCAGCACCCGGCCGGCCCGCTCGGTGATCAACTGCTGGTGCAGGATCATGCCGGCCTCGATGGTCTTGCCCAGTCCCACCTCGTCGGCCAGCAACACCCGTGGCGCATAGCGGTTGGCGACCTCGTGGGCGATGTACAGCTGGTGGGGGATAGGGCTGGTACGTCCTCCGGTCAGGCCACGCAGGTCGGAATGGGCGAGGCGATGCAGGGCCTGCTGGGTCTGATAGCGCAGGTCGAACCAGCGGTCGGCATCGATCTGGCCATTGAACAGGCGTTCGGTGGGACGGCTGAGCTGAATGAAATTGTTGAGCTGGCCTTCTGGCAGTTCCACCGGCTGGCCCTGTTCATTGCGGCCATGGTAGGTCAGCAGGCTGGCTTCCTCGCGCACAGACTCGATCTGCAACCGCCAGCCCTCATGACTGGTCACGGTGTCGCCCGGCGAAAATTCCACCCGTGACAGGGGGGCGGACTGCTTGGCGTAGGTCCGGGTTTCTCCGGTGGCCATGAACAGGATGGTCACGGTGCGGTGCTCGGTGGCCAGCACGGTGCCCAGACCCATCTGCAATTCGGCGCTGCTGATCCAGCGCTGACCAGGTACGAATTTCTGCACCGTATTCTCTCGTGCGATTCAAAGGGGTTGCTATGGTAGAGGAAATGACGGGAAATGCCATTGCATTACGACATGAAAGCGCGCATTCCGGCACCGCAACGGGTGCCGGCCGGGCATGGGCCGCGCTTTATTCCCCATTTCATTGCTGGCAAACTCGGGTTGCAACATCATGAAACGGTGTTGTGCCACCCGGTTTCCGGGAAGGCGGTTTCGTTTTCAGGCAGGGAGAGAGCGGTATGCTGGGTTACGAACGCCATTTGATGCTGGTATTGGGGGTCGCGCTGGTGTTGCTACTGGTTGCGATTGCTGCCGTACTGTTGGGTTACCCCATTCCTTTTCTTGGCAATGTCTGATGCATGGCGCAATGCCGTTGCAGCGCGCAGGAATGCGATCCCGCCCGCGCGTGATATAGATCACGAAACTGTACGCTTCACTCGATTATGCTGTCCGTAGTTGCAGAAATCAGGGAAATGAAAGGGCGGGGCAGTGATATCAGGATGAAGGATAAGGAGATTGTCGAGTGAAAAACTGCAGGTTCCGTTCGTGCCGCTATATTGATGTTTGCGGCAATGTTTCGTTGGTTTGTATTGTTGCCCAGTATATTGCAATTGCAGGTGTGCTGGCGTGGGCCGCCTACCTGTTTTTCCATACTGCAGCATGAATTTCGGGTCAGGGTTCCCGTTGTGGTACGCCTATGTCGGGAGCAGTGCCTGCCGGCAGTGGCGGCATAGGTAGCGGGTACCTTGCTGTATGCGCAGGTGCCGGGTGGTAGACAGTTCATGGTGGACGCCACTGCAGCCGCAGCGGTAGGTATGGCGTTGCTGTTGCCGGACCGGTACCCCGCGGGTGTCATAGTGCGAGGTGGCCTTGGGCGTGGCGCCAAAACGCTGCATCAGGGTTTTCCACTCCCGGCCGTGGGGTTTGGCTCGTGGATGCAGCAGATGCACGATGTAGTGGGCGACCTCGTGGGCAACGGTATCACTCTGGTGATGGGCAAGATCCACGGCGAACACCCAGGGGTTGTAGCGGATCTGGTAGTGGCGCTGCCCCCGGCGGCAGTGGTAACGGAATTGCCCGGCCGTGCGGCCGCCGAGATCGAAGTTCACCGGAATATACTCAAAACTTCTGCCGAACCATTGCGCGGCTGTGTCGATGCAGGCATGGGTGAGGATGCGGATCGCCTGTTGTTGCTGCTCATCGATCGGTTGCAGGCCTGCGCCTTCCTGCCTCTGCTCACCGGCTTCCCGGCTTGGCGTCGGGCCGGGAGGCCCGCCAGTCTGTCGGGGCAGGCGCTTCATGGGCAATCGTGGCAGGCCTGGTGCATGAATTCCAGCAGTTGCAGGCTGTCGGCATTGAAACGACGGATGCCCTCGGCCAGTTTCTCAGTGGCCATGGGATCTTCATTGAGTTCCCAGCGAAACTGGATTTCATCGTACTGCACCCGGTCGCGGCCCGTTGCCCGGGCGCTATCCGGGTCGAGCTTGCGTTCCAGCGTGCCTTGCTCCCTGCGCAATTCCTCCATCAGTTTTGGTGCGATGGTGAGCAGGTCACAACCGGCCAGTTCGAGAATTTCTTCCTTGTTGCGAAAGCTGGCACCCATCACCTGGGTGGCATAGCCATGGCGTTTGAAATAGCGGTAAATCTCGGTCACCGATTGCACGCCGGGGTCTTCCGGCGCTGCATAGCCCGTCACCCCTTCGGCTTTTTTGTACCAGTCAAGAATGCGACCCACGAAGGGTGAGATCAGCGTTACGCCGGCATCGGCGCAGGCGGCGGCCTGGGCGAAATGGAACAACAGGGTCAGGTTGCAATGAATGCCACGTTTTTCCAGTTCCGCGGCGGCCTGGATACCCTCCCAGGTGGAGGCCACCTTGATCAGGACACGCTCCGGACCCACGTCATTGTCCTGGTAGAGCTGGATCAGTTCTTCTGCATAGTGGATGGTGGCGTCACGATCAAAAGAGAGACGGGCATCGACCTCGGTGGAAACCCGGCCGGGGACGATCTTCAACAGTTCGGTACCGAAGTTGACGGCCAGTTTTTTCAGGGTGGCCGCAGTCTGCCGTTCCGGGTTGCCGCCACAGGACTTGCCGTATTCAATGGCCGATTGCACCAGGTGTTCATACTGGGGCTGTTGGGCGGCGCTCAACAACAGGGAGGGGTTGGTGGTGCAGTCGGTGGGGCGATATTCACGGATGGAGTCGATGTCGCCGGTATCCGCGACTACCACGGTCATTTCACGCAACTGGTCAAGCTTGTTCATGACACGATCCTTGTTGGGTTCGACGACGTATGGATGATAACAACCCGGGGGCAGGGTCGCCAGCAAGGGACAGTGGATACCATGGAGCCTGCAGCTCAGCTGTGATGTTCAGAATAACGAAAAGGTTCCCGAAAAACGGCTTGTGGTAGGCTAATCCAATGCGCATTCTTAACGCCAAGCTGTTGCTATCTCTGCTGGCCCTGTTGCTGGTATTCATCGCCTGGCAGGGGGGTGTGGATGAGTTCGGCCGCCAGTATACGGAGGAGGGATTCCGCCGGGCCCTGATCACCTTTGGTGTGGCGCGGGCATTGAACGGGGTGATTTCCGTTGCCCAGGGCACCGAGGTGGCCGTGGAACCGGTGGGGATCGGGTTGACCTTCACGCCGGGGGAGATCCTGGACCCGGTCAATGACCTGGTGGAACGGTTTTCCTGGGTGGTGTTGGCCAGCGGGACCTCGCTGGGTATTCAGCGGGTGCTGCTGCAGGTGGTTGCCTGGCCCTGGTTCACGGTCATCACCGGCAGCCTGGTGGCGGTGGCGCTGCTGCTGCTCTGGTGGCGGCGTCCGGTGGCGCCGTACCTGAAGCGTATCTGCTATCCCCTGGCCATCATATTGCTGATCCTGCGTTTTTCCATCCCTATGATTGCGATTGCCAATGAGGGGCTGTACCGGTTCTTCCTGGCACCCCAGTATTCGGAGTCCCAGTTGCAGCTGGAGCAGACCGCGCAGACCCTGAGTCAGCTCAACCGGGAAACCCGCAGTACCTTGCCCGAAGAAAAAGAGCTTTCTCTATTGGAGAGCGCCCGGCGTATGTATGAAACGGCTGCCAGTGGCATGCAGATCGAATCCCGCATCGAAACCTTCAAGCAGAGCGTGGAAAACGTCAGCGAACATGCCATTCAGCTCATTGTGGTATTCGTGCTGCAAACCATCCTGTTTCCGCTGCTGTTCCTGTGGCTGGTGATCCAACTGCTGAAGTGGGTGGCGGGCATGTCCTTTGGAACTTGACCGTTTTCCGGACGATCGAGTGAGGAGAAAAAGCAGGCCGGAAAGAGGGGCGTCCCGGATGGGCTTGGCTGATCTCGTCCGAATCTACGGAAAACGGGTGGACGCAGGCGTTCCGGCCTGTTCTGATAGTTGTTTTGGCGGGGGTGATACGTTATAAACAATTGTTATTGTATGGATATATACGGCGCCGGTCTGCGACAGAGGCTTGCGCGGTTTCCTGTTGGCAGTCGACCCGGAGCAGACCCGGGTTCCAGCAATAATGAAGTTATATCGCAATCGGTTTGCATCGTCCCGGTAACCGGTGATTCGGTTATGTATAAACCCCGGAACTACACTTCGGGATAAGCGTTTCCGGATTCGTTGAATCCTAGCGGTAGGTGATACAACCTTGCCCATTCCTTCACGTCAGATTGGCGAATCGATGTCGTTCCCGAAGTTGGGGATTTCGCTCGCGGAGAAATCCCGCAATGCGCTGGCGAATTTCCTCACTGTATTGTTGCCACTGGGGGCTATCATGCTGGTGGCAGCCGTACTCCTCCCGGCTGACCTGTTTTCCCACGACATTGATTTCATCCCCCTGCATACCATTCTCGAAACCTTCGCCATCGTGGTGGCGCTGCAGGTATTTGGTACCGGATGGTTCGGCTCGGGGATCAAGGGCAAGGGTCGCATGGTGTTGCTGGCCTGCGTCTTCCTGGCCACGGGACTGCTGGACCTCGGTCATATGCTGTCCTACGTCGGTATGCCGGATTTCATCACGGCCAACAATATTCATAAGGGTATCCTGTTCTGGCTCGCGGCCCGTTACGTGGTGGCATTCGGGTTGGTGTTGATGGCACTGACCTATGGGCGTGAAAGCGGTTTCCAGACCTCGCGATATCTGCTCGTGACCCTGTTCATACTGCTGGTGATTGCCCTGTTCTGGGCAATCCTGGTGTATGAAAAGAGCCTGCCGGCTACCTTTGTTCCCGGCGAGGGCCTGACGTCCACCAAGATCTGGCTGGAGTACGGGCTGGTATTCCTGTACAGCGCCACGGCGATCTGGTTCTTCATGCTGCACGAACAGCAGGATTCCCCAATCCCCCGCCTGATTGGATACGCCGCCGCGGTAATGGCGATGAGCGAACTCTGCTTTACCCTGTATGTGAGTGTGGCAGATAACTTCAATGTACTTGGGCATATCTACAAGGTACTGGGATACGGAATCCTGTACCGCGTACTGTTTATCAGCAATGTCCGGGCGCCCTATCAACGCCTGGAGGTTGCCAATCAACGCCTGCGCGAGGTTTCCCGTGTGGTTTCCGAGTCGTATGGCACCCGATTGTTCGACCAACTGGTGGAAGAACTTTCCCGCCAGCTGGGCATGCGCTACGTGGTTATTCTGGAGTTGGATAAAGAGTCCCCGGGGCGGGGGCGGGTGGTTGCCCTGACCGGGGATGATCAGCTGAAACTGCAGCGGGGTCAGGTCTATGATCTGGACAGCATTTCCTGCCTCAATGCCCGTCAGACTGGCAGCTGTCGCACAAGCTGCGGTGCCGGAAAGCAGTGTCCGAGCGCGATTTTGTTACGGAGTATGGAAACCGAATCCTGCCTCAGTACCCGCCTGGTGGACTCAAAGGAACAAATGATCGGGGTGCTTACAGCCTTTGATTCGGCGCCAATCCACAATTCCCTTCCAGTCGAGGAGTTGATGCAGATATTTGCCGGACGTGCGAGTGCGGAACTGGAGCGCATGCGTACAGATGAGAACCTGCGGTCTTCCGAAGCACGCATGCGCTCCATTCTGACCAATATCCAGGATGGCATTTTCCGAAGCGATGACCAGTTGCGCCTGGAATGGGCTTCACCTTCCACGGAGTACATCACTGGTTATAGCCCGGGTGAGTTGATCGGGATTCCGATCGAGGAGTTTTATTCCGGCCGGGAGCAATACCAGGCTTTTCTGAACCAGCTGGAAGAGAGTGGCAGCGTAACAGGCTACGAAATGCAGCTGAAAAGGAAAGCTGGCAAGCTGTTGTGGGTGTCGGTCAATGCGCATTACTACCGGGATGAACTGGGCCGGATACTGGGTGTGGAAGGCAGCGTACACGATATCCAGGCACGTAAGCAGGCGGAACTGGAATTGCTGGCCCTGAACCAGGAGTTGGAGGCCAAGGTGGAGCAGCGTACCCGCCAGTTGCAGGAGAGTAATGAGGAGTTGGAGGCATTTTCGTACAGTGTTTCCCACGATCTCCGTGCACCGCTGCGTCATATTGGTGGCTTTACCAGTTTACTAAGCAGCCATTGCGGGTCTGTGCTTGATGCTGAAGGGCAAGATTATATCCAGCGCATTCTCCGTGGTGTGGAACGCATGGGGCAGCTCATCGAGGATTTGCTGACACTGTCCCAGATTACACAGCATGAGCTTCAACGCACAGAGCTGGATATCAGCGCCCTGGTGAGTGATGTCGTGCAGCAACTTTCCGGCGAGGACCCCGGTCAGCAGGTCGAGACCCTGGTGGAGAGTGGCCTGATGGTGAATGCGGATCCCATGCTGGTAAGAATCGTGCTGGAAAACCTGCTGAGCAATGCCTGGAAATTCACGCGGCGTGAAGCCCATCCCCGGATCGAGTTCGGGGCCTATATGGAATCCGGGCGCCGGGTTTATTTCGTCAAGGACAACGGTGCGGGCTTTGATATGAGGTATGCGGGCAGGCTGTTCAGCCCGTTTCAGCGCTTGCATTCGACAGAGGAATATGAAGGCACGGGGATCGGCCTTGCGACGGTCGCACGGATCATACGTCGGCATGGCGGTGACATACAGGCGAACTCCGTTCCAGGGGAAGGTGCCTGCTTCACCTTTACGCTATGAGAAAATGAATAGACAGCATCACGATGCATGGCAACGCACCGGGTCAGGCAAGGATGCGCCATCCACGCCGCCTGGCAGGCATTGTCTCCCCGCCGGTGAATTGCATTTGATCTTGGCAGGCGTAGGATGAGTGACGCGAAAACAGGTACGAAATACTGTTCCAGTATCACACATGGGTGACAAAGGATGGTTTCTGCATGCCGATGAAAATGCGGCTTTCAGCCTCGGATCGTAAGCTTCCCTGGCGGGATGCAGGGTCTTGATCGAGGTCAGGGTTCACGGCCGTGGAGGTCAGGGCAATGTGGTGGCGGCCTATCTGCTGGCCACCGCGGCCTTCGAAGAGGGCTGGCATGCCCAGGCCTTCCCTGCCTTTGGCGCCGAGCGGCGTGGGGCGCCGGTGGTGGCCTTTGTGCGGCTGCACGACCGGCCGATCCGGCGTCGCTGCCAGGTGGCGGAGCCGGATTTCCTGATTATCCAGGACGAGGCGCTGTTGCACGTAAGCGGTATCAGCGAGGGACTGAAACCCGGCGGCGCCATCCTGCTGAACTCCTCCCGGCCTGCGGAAGATTTCGTCGGTGTACTGTCCCAATCCCTGATCACCATGCCTGCCACGCGCCTTGCCCAGGAACACCTTGGACGTCCGGTACCCAACACCGCGCTGCTGTCCGGTTTTCTGAGCCTCACCGGTCTGCTGCCGCAGCAGGCATTGATGGAAGCGCTGGCGCAGCGTTTCAAGGGTGAAGTGTTGGCTCGTAACCAGCAACTCATCGAAGCGGCCGCGAGTGCCGTGCCCGCCAATCTCTGGAAGGTGACCGCAGATGCGTAAGGCACTGGAAGGTTCGCAGGCCATTGCCCGGGCCGTGGCCCTGTGCCGGCCCCAGGTGGTGGCCGCCTATCCCATCACACCGCAGACCCATATTGTCGAGAATCTGGCCCGGCTGGTGGCCAACGGTGAACTGGAGTGTGAACTGGTCAGTGTGGAAAGCGAGTTTTCCGCCGCTTCGGTGGCACTCGGGGCGGCCTGCGCCGGTTCGCGTGCCTATACCGCCAGTGCCTCGCAGGGCATCCTGCTGATGAGCGAGGTGCTCTACAACATTGCCGGCCTGCGCGTACCCATGGTGATGACCTGTGCCAACCGCGCCATTGCCGCCCCACTGTCGATCTGGAACGATCAACAGGATTCCATGGCCGTACGCGATGCCGGCTGGATTCAGCTTTATTGTGCCGACAACCAGGAAGCCGTTGATACCACCATTCAGGCCTACCGCATCGCCGAGCGTACCGAACTGCCGGTAATGGTCTGTGTCGATGGCTTTACGCTTACCCATACCCTGGAACCCATCGATGTGCCGGAGCAGGCCGAAGTGGACCGGTTCCTGCCGGCCTATGCGTTTGACCGTGGCCTGTCCCCGCAGCAACCGATCAGTATTGGCACACTGGTGTCCCCCGATTACTACACCGAGGCCCGCCAGAGCCATCACGATGCGCTGCTGGATGCACAGGCAGAGATCATCCGTGCGGATCTCGACTGGGAGACGGTCAGTGGTCGTCGTTGCGGCGGTTTGTTATCTGCCGATGGTCCCGATGATGCGCGGATCGGCATTCTCACCCTGGGTTCGGTGTATGGCACCCTGGCCGAGGCGCGCGAGGAATCCCCCGGTCTGCCCGCCACCCGGCTGCTCAAGTTGCGTGCCTATCGACCATTCCCGGCCGAGGCGCTGCGTGAGGCCTGCGCCGGGCTCGATGACCTGATCGTGCTGGAGCGGGCCTTTTCCCCCGGCGCGGGCGGCATTGTGTCCACCGAGGTGCATGCAGCCCTGAGTCATTTGGCAAAGGCACCACGCATCCACAGTTTCGCGGCCGGTCTGGGCGGGCGGGATATCCCCCTGTCGCTGTATGGCCGTTTGCTGGAGCAGGTGCGACAGGTTGCGCCGCAACCGTTCACCATCATCGATCTGGAACCGGAACGCATGCCGGCAGCACAACCGGCGCGGGAGAATGCCATATGAACGTTACCGAGGTTCCTGTCGACCTGAGTGAGCTGCGCCGCAACCAGCCACGCTACCAGGGCTTGGTCTCCGGCCACCGTGCCTGCCTGGGTTGTGGCGAAGCACTGGCCGCGCGACTGGTCACCGAGGCGGCGGGTCCGGATGTGGTGGTGGCCAACGCCACCGGCTGCCTGGAGATCTTCACTACGCCCTGGCCCGAATCCTCGTGGCGGTTACCCTGGATACATTCCCTGTTCGAGAACACCGGTGCCGTGGCGGCAGGGATGGAAGCGGCGTTGAAGGCACAGGGTAAATCCACCAAGGTGCTGGCCTTCGCCGGTGACGGCGGCACCTTCGACATCGGTTTCCAGGCCCTGTCCGGTATGCTGGAGCGGGGCCACAATGTGCTGTATGTGTGCTTCGACAACGAGGCCTACATGAACACCGGCATTCAGCGCTCCAGCTCCACACCCCATGCCGCCATGACCACCACCTCGCCGCCGGGCAAGGCACGCATGGGCAAGCGCCACCTGAAGAAGGATATCCTGTCCATCGTCGCCGCCCATCACATACCCTATGCCGCCACCAGTTCGGTGGCCTATCCCTCCGATATCCGCCAGAAGGTGCGGCGTGCGATCAACGTGGAAGGGCCAACTTTTCTACAGATCCACTGTCCCTGTCCGCTGGGCTGGGGACACGATGGCGCGCAGAGCATCCAGGTGGCACGGCTGGCGGTGCAGACCGGACTGTTTCCCATCATCGAACTGGAACGCGGCGATCTCATCGGCAGCATGCCGGTACGCGACCCGCGGCCGGTGACCGATTACCTGCAACTGCAGCAACGTTTCCGACATCTGTTCGCAAAGGGAGACAGCCGTGCCGTGGAGGAACTGGAGCACATCCAGGCGCTGGCGGATCACAACCTGGAGCATTTCGATCTGCGCGGCAATCAACCGGATGCACTGGATTCCGATGGCGCCGACACGGTGAAGCGCGGCGGCCTGCGCAGGGCCTAGAGAGGTTTGTAGTACTGGACAACCGCACGCATACACGGGCATGAGCATGGAAAAAATCACCCGCGGCAGTATTGCCGCACCCGGTACCACGCTGGCCTACAAGACCGGCAGCTGGCGCATACAGCGTCCTCTCTATCAGCATCGTATTGCGCCCTGTCACGGTGCCTGTCCCGCGGGGGAGGACCCGCAGGCCTATATCGCCCTGCTCGATGAAGGGCATCCGCGTGCCGCCTGGGAAAAGCTGGTAAGTGTGAATCCGCTGCCGGCGATCACCGGGCGGGTGTGCCCGCATCCCTGTGAATCGGGTTGCAACCGTGGCGAATATGATGAGCCACTGGCCATCCACAGTATCGAACGCCATCTCGGTGACCAGGCCATTGCCCTTGACTGGCCCTACCCGGTCAGCAAGCCCGCGGTCGATGCTCCGCGTATTGCCGTGGTCGGTGCCGGGCCGGCGGGTCTGTCCGCGGCCTATCATGGTTTGCGTGGCGGGCTGAACGTGACCCTGTACAGTGCCGTGCCGGAACCGGGCGGTACCCTGCATGCCATTCCCGGCTATCGCCTGCCCCGTGAGGTGATCGAACAGGAAGTGGCGCGACTGCTGGCCACCGGCATTGATTTTCGTCCCAACCAGCGACTCGGCCGTGATTTCTATCTCGATGATCTGGAGGATGAATACCTGGCCGTGTTTCTCGCCCCGGGCACTCAGCTCAGCCGCGAGTGGAGTATCCAGGGTGTAACACCGCCAGCCCTTCATGAGGGCCTGCACCTGCTCAAGGAATGGATGGCGGTGGGTGAAGCGCCGGTCATGAAAAGTGCGGCGGTGGTTGGGGGTGGCAATACCGCCGTCGATGTGGCACGGGTACTCAAGTGCGCCGGGGTGCCGGAGGTGCACATTGTCACGCACAACGGTCTGCCGGGACCGGATACCCTGCCCGAAGACGCGATGCGTGCCATTCCCCGGGAAATCGCCCAGGCACAGGAAGAGGGGATTCAGATACATGATCACCGCGGTATCCATCGCCTGATTCTGCGTGGTAAACAGGTGACCGGTGTGGAAATGACGCGCATGAAAAAAATCCGCGATGCCAACGGGCGTTTGCAGCGGGTGGCCTTTGAAGGTACGGAGAGCATCCTGCACGTGGACCAGGTGATTCCCGCCATCGGTCAGATGGTCAACCCCGCAGGGCTGGAGAACATCATCAATGGCGACCGTTATCTTGCCGTGGATGAATGGTGTCGCATTCCCGACCACCCGGGCCTGTATGCCGGCGGCGATGCCTGCGGCAGCGGCCGTGGCACGGTGACGGCCGCCGTGGGTGATGGACGCCGTGCCGCCGAAGCCATGCTTGCCGCCTTACAGGCTCGGGAGCTACCGGCACCGGCCCCACCCGCTGTGATTGCCTGCAATGCCCTCAACACGGAATATTTCGAGCCTGCGCAACGCTTCGAGGCACCGTTGCTACCGGTGGAACAGCGTACCTGTGAAGAGGAGATCGAGGGGGCATTGAGTCGGGAGCAGGCGCAGGCCGAGGCCAAGCGTTGTTTTTCCTGTGGCAGTTGCATGAGCTGTGATAACTGCTGGACCCTGTGCCCCGACAGCGCGGTATTGAAAACCCGCACGGAGATCGCGCATGGCGGAGGCTATGTCTTCGATTACGATTACTGCAAGGGTTGCGGGCTCTGTGCCCATGAATGTCCGACCGGCTATATCGCCATGGTGGAGGAATCCTAGGGCCTGCCCATACGTTCCACGCGGTGACGTGATGAAGGCCTGACGGGGTTTACATCAGGCAATGTGTGTACGGCGGCACATTGAGATGCAGCCAGTATTCCTCGATAAGACCGACCATATCCTCGAAGTTGTCCTGCGTAGTGGGCTTGCGCAGGTAGCTGTTGGTGCCGAGATCATAGCCGCGCACCACGTCCCGGGTTTCCTGTGAAGAAGACAGAATGATCACCGGCAGCAGGCGGGTGGAGGCCTTATTGCGGATTTCGCGCAGCACGTCGAAACCGTCGAGTTTGGGAAGCTTCAGGTCGAGCAATATCAGGCAGGGTAGTGCGTTTTCCCCGGTGGATGGGGTGTCCGCAGTGCTGAACAGGAAATCCAGCGCTTCCCTGCCGTCACGCTTGACGACGATCCGTTCATGCAGATTACGTTTCTGAAAAGCCCGCAGCGTCAGTAGCACATCGTCTTCATTGTCTTCCACGAGCAGGATGCTGTCGCAGGTGATGGGGCTGGAGACCCGGTGTCCCATCAGGCTGTCTTCCAGTTTGAATGTCACGGTCTTGAGACCGATCTCATGACACCAGGCGATGGCGGCATCGGTGGTCTTGAATGTTCGCGGCCCTCCGCGCTTGGCGGACAGTATTTCAGGTATGTGTTCGTCAGACTCACCACGCAGTAATATGTTCCATCCCTGGGCCTCCTGATCCGGTACGATTTGCGCGGTGGTGAAGTGGCCTTTCTCAAAGAGAAGGCGTATTTCCCGCTCCTGCATTGGCTGGTCCCTTCGGGTTATTGTGTAGCAACATTTCAGATGCCTGTTTACGGCAATATAGCCCAAATATAAAAAAATGGGCAAGCTCTGAACGGAATAAAGGAAAGAGAGATAGCGTGGACCGGCTTCCACCTCGGTCGGCACGGGGGAATCAGAGGTTGATACTGATTTCCCTGAAGCCGATACGCTGGCACCAGCGCAGGGCGGCATCACTGGTCTTGAACAGGCGGATACTGCGCCCGCGTTTGTTCTCCAGGGCAATGGTCTCGCCCCGGGTGGTCTGCAGCAGGACGATCCAGCCGGAACGCGCCTGATCCCATTGGAGCATGGAACTGGCGAGTTTACCGCTGGCAAATGAGGTTACCACTTCCCGTTCTTGCACTTTTGGGCGCCCGATATTATTGATTCGGGGTATTGTGCCCGCAACCAGCCGAAATCGTAAAGAGGGGGCGTGGCATCCTACACCCCGCCGCTATGCACGATTTCATAATAGCGTTTTTCCAGTTCCCGCTTGTGTTCCAGTTCCTCGTAGGCGAGGTAGGCGAATAATTCAGCAATTGGGCCGGGTGGGGTTTCCTTTGCCAGCGCCGCGTACTGTTCCATGGCGGCCTGCTCACGGCCGAGGGCATAGAGGAGGATGGCCTGATCATCGGGGTTCTCTCCCAGGTCCGGGGTCTGGATGTAATCGGAGAAGCGGTGATCGCTGGGCGGACGCTGAATGGCATCCTGGATATGCATCTGTACATCCGCCCGCTCGCGCAGGTCCTTGAATAGTTGGTAGTGGGTGGCTTCTTCGCTGGCCAGTTCCTGCACCAGGCCCCGTAGCGGTTTGGCCACACGGCTGGCCAGTCCGGCATAAAAATCCCGTGCGGTTTTTTCAAAGGACATGGCGGTGGTCAGCACGTCCTCCAGGGTCTGCTGCCCTTGCAGACGGGCATAGCCGCTGCCTTCGGGATGTTCACTGTGTTCCCGTTCGTTCATGCACTGGCCCTCGTGAGGGAGTTCAGATAATGCTGCATGCTGGCGGCGACCCGGTGACCGGCGGCGATGGCATGGACCACATCCGGTCCTTCCACCAGGTCCCCGGCGGCCCACAGCCATTCGATGCTGGTGCGGCCATCGGTATCCACCTGCAGGCGGTTGTGCTGCCACTCCAGCTGCTCGGTCAGCTCCTCCCCCAGGTAACCGGTATCCGCCGCCTGGCCGATGGCCTCCACCAGGGTTTCGCCGGCGTGCGTCTGTACATCGTTTTCATCGTAGAGCGGATGAAAGCGGCCGGCTTCATCGAAGATCGACACGCAGCGTACCGTTTCCAATCCCTTCAATACTCCGTCCTCCACCAGGCAGCGGCGCGGGCCGCGGCCACTGAGAATCACAATGCCTTCTTCCTCGGACTCACGGATTTCATCGGCATCGGCCAGCAGTTGGTCGCGCGCCTCCAGGGCGGTGACGATCACGTTCACCTGGCCATGGCGCTGTTGCTGCAGCCGGGCCAGACTGCGGGCCGCATCCATGGCCACATTGCCACCACCGATGACCACGGCGGAGTGGGGCACGTGGAATTCGGCGCCCATGGTGATGCGGCGCAGCAGTTCGATGGCGCTGATGGTGGCGGGATGATCGGAGTCGGGGATGCGCGTCGAACGGCCCAGGTGCAGGCCGGTGGCGGCCAGCACGGCATCGTAGTCCGATTGCAGCTGTTCCATGGGCAGGTCCGGCCCGATACGGGTATTGCACCGGATGTCCACGCCCAGGGAACGGATGACATCGATGTCATCATCGAGACGCGGGTAGGGCAGCCGGTATTCGGGAATACCATAACGCATCATGCCGCCCGGTTCGGGCAGGGCCTCGAAGAGGGTCACCGCATGCCCCTGCAGGGCCAGATCGTGGGCGGCGGTGAGACCGGCCGGCCCGGAACCGATGATGGCCACACGTCGCCCGCTGGGAGTGGTGGCCCGGTTGCGTGCGGCGATCTGTTTGATCCGTTCGTGGCTCAGGGCATTCATGGCGTACTGCTTGAGCCAGCGGATGGCGATGGGGTCACCACGTTTGCCGATGGAGCAGGCGGTTTCGCAGCGATGGGTGCAGATACTCCCGCACACATGGGCCAGAGGGTTGGTACGGTAGATCTGTTCCACCGCACCCTCGATATCACCGGACCAGATGGCGCGGATGTATTCGGGGGCATGCATATGGGTGGGGCAGGCATCGTGGCACATGCCGCACTGGATACAACGTGAAGCCTCGAACAGGGCCGTTTGTTCGTCATAGCCTTCCACCACTTCGGCAAAGGAGGCAAGGCGCTCACTGCTTTCCAGCATCGGCATGGGCTGGCGTTGCAGATCCAGCAGGTCGGCATCGGCGGACTTGGACCAGCCCTTGGGAAAGCCAAGTCCGTGCATACCCTTTGCGTCGGGCAGGATGAAGAAGCTATTGAGGTTGGCACTGATGTGGATGTATTCCCGGGACAGTGATATGGAACCGGTCGGGCAGATATCCACGCACAGCGCGCACCAGCAGCAGCGGCCATAATCGATGGCGGGGCGGCGTGGCTTGATGCCCCGGAGCGGGTCGCTGGGCAGATCCGGGATGTGGATCATACGGATCGCCTTGTTGTCGCAGATCTCGCCACAGGTGCCGCAGCCGATACACAGATCCCAGTCGTTCACGTGAAAGCCGCGGTAGTTCTCCGCTGCCGGCCGTGGTTGCATGGGCAGGGTGACGGGTTCCTGGGTAAGGAACTTGAGCGCCTTCAGTGGCCGCAGCATGCTGCCCTTGTTTTTTTCTTTCACATCACTCATCGCAATTGTCCGTTCGTGCAACCCGATCGAGCCGTTGCTTCAAAGCCGCCAGCCTGTGCGGGAATGACGGGTATCAATGTTTGCAGGTGGCAACGTCCCATGATCACCGATCCACCTCCGGTGGGCAGGCATCCAGCGAAAACATGATCTGGGCGATATCCTCCAGCCGGGCCCCGACACTGATCCGCTCCAGCACCTGCACGGCATGCATCTGCGAAGGCCCGCGCACATGCACGCGCCAGGGCTTGTCACCACCATGGGAAACCACGTAAAACGCCAGCTCACCCTTGGAGGATTCGCTGCGCGCATAGCTGGAGCCGGCGGGGATATTCCAGGCCAGGGGATTGGGTAGCGGACAACGGATGGGGCCGTGGATGGAAGGCAGGCGGGCGATGATCTGGCGCAGGATGCGGATCGATTGCAACACCTCGGCGCGCCGTACCAGGGTGCGTGACAGCGCATCACCGCCCTGCTCAACGGGGATGTCGAATTCCAGTTCCTCGTACACCAGGTAGGGATCATCGCGACGCACATCGAAGGGCAGACCGCAGGCACGCAGGTTGGGACCGGTCACTCCCCAGTCCAGCGCCTGCTGCTGGCTGATACGTCCGACCCCGGTGGCGCGATTGATCACCACGGCGTTGTGGAAGAACAGGTCATCGAAATCGGGCAGCCGCGCCTCCAGGCGATCGAGCACTGCGTCCAGCCGCTCCAGGAAACCGTCCGGGATGTCCCGGCGCACGCCGCCAGGCGTGATGTACATGTGGTAGATGCGCGCCCCGGTGAGTTCCTCGAACAGGTCGAGAATATAATCACGCTCGGTCACCCCCCAGAACATGTTGCTGTACATGCCCATGGTGGCCGCGTGGCCGCCGAAGAAAAACATGTGTGCCGTGAGGCGTGACATCTCCAGGACCATGGTGCGGATCCATTGGGCACGGATCGGGACATCCAGGCCACCGAGGATTTCCACAGCCTGGGCATAGGTCTGCTCCATGGGCACCGGGTCGGGTACGCAGATGCGTGGCACCAGGGCCACGTTCTGGATCCACAGCCGCTCCTCCATCAGTTTCTCAAAGCCGCGGTGCAGGTAGCCGCCATCGGCCTCCAGGTGCTGCACCTCATCACCACTGAGCCGTACCTTGAGGGCGTAGTTGCCCTCGATACCCGGATGGTTCGGGCCGAAGTAGAGTTCGAACTCGTCGCTGGGCGGGTGATCGACGGGGCGGTAGTTTTCAGGACGCATCGATGCCGCCTCCCTTGCCTTTCACTTCCTGCAGCCACTCGGGCTGGTAGTCCTGCCAGCGGTAGGTCTCCTCTACATAGCCGATGCTGGAGAAGGACTTGAGCATGGGTGGCGGACCGCCCCACTCGGTGAGCACGAACTTGCGCAGGTCCGGGGCGCCCTCGAAGTGCACGCCGAACATTTCATGGATGTCACGTTCGAAGTAGCCCGCCGGGGTATACAGGTCGTACATCGATACATAGCGGCCGGGATTTTTCGCAATGCGGATATGGGCCGAGATCAGCATGCGTGCCTCATAGGACCAGAGGTGATAGACCAGTTCGAATTCATCGGTCTCGGGCCAGTCGACACAGGAGATGGCGGACAGGTGCAGGAACCCGGCCCGGCCCTTGAGCAGTTCCAGCAGCGTCGGTAGCCGGTCAGCTTCCACGCGCACGCGCTTGCGGCGCGGGCCGGTATTCTCCATGCGCAGGCCGGGGATCTCCTGCAGGACGTCATCCAGGGTGCTGGGCAGCTGTTCCATTCAGGGTTCCTGCCGTTCGATGCGTTCGGGGAATTCCAGCGGGACACCGAATTCCTCGTGATAGGCGGCATACTTTTCCAGCAATGCGGTATGGGGCCCGAGACTGCCATCACTGATCTGTTCATAGCGTTTCGCTTCACTGATCACATCGGTGGGGGTGTGCCAGTTGGGCCCGAACAGCTTCTGCTGGTTGCCGAGGTAATGATCGTAGTTGCGGTAGTAATCCTGCCAGGCATTGGCACGGCCCGCGTCGATGGCATCGATGAGGGTGAGGAACATCTGCTGGATGGCTTCGGGGCGCGGCATGCAGCCGGCGATGTAGGTGTCCACGGGCAGGTATTCCCCCAGTTGCTTGATGGTGGCGTAGCTGTGCCAGTACATGCCGCCGTTGATGGTGCAGGAGCCCATGCCGATGACGTATTTCGGTGCCTGCATCTGTTCATAGGTGAGAATCACCCGCTTCAGGGTCTTCACCGACAGGTAGCCGGTGATGAGCAGGATGTCCGCCTGCCGTGGGGTGACCATGGGTTGCATGCCGATGCGCTCCAGGTCATAGCGCGAGGTCATGGTGGGCGGCAGCTCGATGGCGCCGCAGCCGGTGCAGTAATGCAGCACGAACAGGGAGCGGGAACGGCAGCGGTCGGCGATGCGGTCCAGTACTTTGGTGAGCAGCGAACGTTCGTCGCGTCCCACCTCGCGGCAGGCCACGGCCTGATCCGGGTCCTTGTAGATGGGGATCGGTTGCAGTTCCTTCATGGCATACCTCTCATTTTGCCATCACCAGTGCCACGCCCAGCAGGGCGACGCCGGTGGGCCATTTCCACATCCAGCGCAGCACATCATCGGTCTTGTAGCGCGGGAACACATTGGTCACCGCCACGGAGAAGAACACCACGGCGGCCAGTTTGGGCAGCCAGGTGAGCCAGTACGCACCGCCGCCGAGGAACAGCGCGGCGAACAGCGCGCCGGCCACGTAGATCTGGAAACACTGCATGATGAACAGGGAACCGAGATACTTGCCGCTCATCTCCACCATGGGGCCGGTGGCGATCTCCGCCGGTGCCACGTAGATCTCGAAGGGCTCCTTGCCGAGCATGGCATGCACTGCCAGCAGGCCACCGAGGGCCAGCACCGGCATCTGTACAATGCCCCAGCTGCTGACGCCGTTCATCTGCTGCAGGGTAATGATCTGGTTGAGATCGGTGCTGCCATAGGCGATGGCGGCTCCGGCCACCACCACCATCAGTGGTACGTCATAGCCGAGCATGGCGGTCAGGGCGCGTGAGATGCCGATGGAACCGTTGGGGTTGGCACATTGGCCGACGCCCAGTGCCAGGCCCAGCGATGGCACCATCATCAGGTAGAGCAGGGTGATGAGATCGCCCTGCGAAGACAGGCCGCTCATGCCCGGCATGGGCAGGAACAGCACCATGCAGAACAGCCCGCCGAGCAACATCATGATGGCGATGTCGTGCATCACGCCATGGGAGACCTGGGTCTTCTTTGCGAAGAGCTTGCCGATGTCATACAGCGGCTGCAGCAGCGGCGGCCCGACGCGGCGTTCCACGCCGGCGCGTACCTTGCGCATCATCAGCACCAGCGCCGCCCCGGTCAGGAAGGCCAGCAGGGGCATCAACACCAGTTCCAGTATCAGTCGAATCGTGGTCATCATAGGGCTCCTGCCCACCAGACCATGATCACCGCTGCGATGACGAGATAGGCCGGGGTATAGGCGTTGCGATACAGGCCCAGGACACCATTGGCCAGTAGCTCCGTGAGGCTGGCCAGGCCCTGTTCGGCCCAGCGCACACTGCCGCGATAAAGCGGTGCCAGGGCACGCATCAGCCCGGGGTAGAAATTGTGGCTGTAGTGATAGCGCACATCGGCGGTGAGGAAATGGCCACCGGCATAATTGTCCAGTTGATGGGTGCGGTGACTGCGATTGCCGAGCAGGAAGATGACCGCGCCCATGCCGATCATGAACAACAGCGCACCCACTACCCAGATCATGTTGAGACTGCCGTTCGGGGTTTCGATGCCGCCCAGATGATGCGGCTGCAGGGCGATGCCGAGTCCGGTCTGGGCGAAATCCACCAGCCCCAGCAGCAGGCCGGGGAAGAAGCCGGTGATGAATACCATGGCACCGAACACCAGCATCGGTGCGCTCATGCTCACGGGCACTTCCTGTATCTCGCGGTGCTCTTGGCGTAGCTGGCCAAGGAAGATGTTGTGAATGAGTTTATAGACGCTGAGGATGGTGCCCAGGGTGCCGATCACCGCGACGATGAACAACAGGGGCATGTGGGCATCGAGCAGTGCCTTGTAGATGATCCACTTGGAGACGAAGCCGTTCATGGGCGGTAGTCCCGCCAGACCGATGATGCCGATCAGCATGGTGACGTAGGTCAGCGGCATGCGCGTGATCAGGCCACCGAGTCGGTCGAGGTCGGCGGTACCGGCGCGATAGACCACGGCGGTCACGGCCAGGAACAGCGGTGCCTGGTAGCTGGCGTGGTTGATGATGTGCATCAGGCCGCCGGCCGCCCCCAGGCTGTTGCCGGTGAGCACGCCGAGCAGCATGTAACCGCCCTGGCCGATGCCATGCCATGCCAGCAGCATGCGCGCATCGCTCTGCTGCAGGGCGATGAAGGTGGGTACCACGATGGTGATGGCGGCGACCCAGGCGAACAGGTCGCGGGCGCTGAGGAAGGTGAAGGGGATGTCGAGTCCGGCCATGCGCCCGATACCCACCAGCTGCACGAAGACGATGAGTATGGCGAACAGTCCCATGCGCGAGGAAATCGCACCCAGGAAGGCCGCCGCCGGGCCTGGGGTTTCGCTGTAGGCGCGGGCCTGCCAGAGATGCAATGGTACCAGCGCCATCTTCACCCCGAAGCCGGCGCCAAACAGCAGTATCAGCTTCCACACCAGGCCCGGTGAGGCGGTGGCCAGGGTACTGCGAATGGCAGGGAAGGTCAGTGAACCGGCCTCCACCCACAGCAGCGCCATACCGCCGAGCACGGCCATGGCGCCGGCGATGGCATACAGCAGGTAGCGGAAGGCGGCCGTCATGGCCTCGCCACCCCGCTGCGCCATGATCAGAAAACTCGCCCAGCTGACCAGTTCCCAGCCGATGAACAGGCTGATCATGTCGCCGCTGGACAGCAGCAGCAACATGGCCAGCACATTGAGCGCCAGGGCGCTGTGGAACAGGCGCATGCGCGGCTGCTGGTCCTGCCAGCGACCGGCGGCAAACCAGGCGCAGAGCAGGGCGCTGACCAGGGTGATGACGGCAAAGAACCAGCCCAGTCCGGACATGGCCCAATGCAGCGGCTGGTCGAGGATGAGGAATACCGGTCCGGTGGCCACCGCTGCGGCATAGCGCAGGTCCAGCCCCAGGTTGACGATGAGCAGCAGCTGAGCTGCATACAGGCAGACGCTCATCCAGCCGGCCCAGCGACGGTTGCCGAGTGCGGTCATCAACAGGAATCCCAGCAGTGCCAGTCCCAGCAGGAGGTTAAGGTTATTCATCTTGATCCTCCTGCGGTCGGCAGGATGCGGGCGATATAGGCGCTGCGGTCTGCGGCCTGGGCGGCGGTGGCGGTCAGGCTGTTGCCGATGACCGCGGTGAACAGCGTGCCGGCCAGCAGGATGATGCCCAAGGCCGTGGCCGGCAGCAGTTCGCCCATGGCCGGTGCACTGACCTGTGGTCGGTCCGCCTGGTACAGGCGGCGCAGGATCGCCACCAGGTAGGCGGTCTTGACGATGGTCATCACCAGCACCAGCAGGGCGGCAAAGCCATGCAGCGTGGTGCCGGTCCCCAGTAGTGCCTTGAGCAGCAGCAGCTTGGCCCAGAAGCCCGGCAGCGGCGGCACACCGATCAGCGACAGTGCCAGCAATACGAACAGGCCGGCGGCCAGTGGCGAGGTGCGAGCCGCACCCGTGAGTTTATGCAGGGCGCCGCCCCAGTTTTCCGCCAGCAGGAACAGGGCCGGTTTGGCCACCAGGTGATGCAGGGCCAGCGCGATGCCGGCGAGGATGCCGGCCGGTCCGCCGATGGCAAAGGCGATGGCGATGAGTCCCAGCTGGCCGATGGAGGAATAGGCCAGGGTGCGGCGCAGGTCCCGGGCGCGATAGGCGGCCAGTTCGCCGCTGACCAGGGTGATCATGCCCAGACTCAGCAACAGCAGTTGCGCGGCCGGGTCGGTGAAGATCAGCACCAGAATACGCAGGATCACCAGCAGTGCCAGCTTGGAGATCAGCCCGGTGAGCAGCGCCGTGACGCGCACGCTGGCGGCGGCGTAGACCTCGGGTACCCAGGTGTTGACGGGGAACAGTTCCGCCTTGACGCCGAAACCGATCAGCATCAGGGCAAATGCCGACAGGCCCAGCGGACCCTCGAGGGTCTGCGGTGCCAGCTGGGCGAGCTGGGCCAGATTGAGGGTGCCGGTGAGGCTGTAGACCAGGGCGATGCCCAGCAGCGCCAGCGCCGAACCGGCTGCGCTCAAGACCAGGTAGCGCAGCGCGGCGGCCAGGGCCGGTCCATCACCGCGATTGGCGGCCAGCCCATAGGAAGCGACGGCCACCAGTTCGTAGAACACGTAGAGATTGAACAGGTCCGCCGACAGGGCCAGGCCGCTGCCACCGGCGATCAGCAATAAGGTCAGCGCTTCACTTGGCACCCGGTTGCGTTCCCCGGTGGGCCACAGCAGCAGCCCGAGCAGATTGGCCGCCAGCACCAGCAGCAGGCCCAGTCCATCGGCTTGCAGCACAATGCCCAGCGGTGCCGCAAAGCCACCGATGGCTTCCACCCAGGGGCCACGGGTCTGGACGTCGGACCAGAGGCCGTAGCCAAAACCGAGATTGGCGGCCAGCGCGGCCGGACCCAGCAGCCGACCCAACATGCCGCTGTGGCGGGTGATGACCATCAACAGGAAAGCGGCGAGGATCGGCAGGATGATGAGGATCACCGGACTCATGTCTGTTCTCCCACAGGCTGGCGGGTGGTGCTCACCGGCTGTGACCCGGCTGTGATGTCATCGGGCGCAGTGGCCGCAAGACGCTGCGCGAGTTCACGGGTATCCAGGGTTCCGTAACAATGCTGCACGCGAATGACCAGCCCCAGTGCCAGCGCCAGCACGCCCACGCCGATCACAATGGCGGTGAGAATCAGCGCCTGGGGTACCGGGTCGACCATCGGCAGGACAGCGGCGGGATCGGTGAGGATCGGTGCCACTGCAGCGGGACGAAAGCCGGTGGCCACCAGAAACAGATTCACGCCGGCTTCCACCAGGGTGAGGCCGAGCAGGATGCGGAACAGGTGTCGCTGCAGGATCATGGCGGCAAAGCCGATCAACACCAGGCCGATGGCGCCGGCGTAGAACACCCAACCGAGCAGTTGCGGATCATTCATGGACCGGCTCCTCGGCATGCAGCAACCGGTGCAGCAGCCCGGCCAGTTCCGAACCGACCTTGATGCCCACGGCGAGATAGAGCAGTGGCAGGCTGCCGGCGGAGATCAGGGCGCCGGGGTCGCCGGTGCCGAACAGCGGAATCAGGAAATCACCTTTCAGCACCAGACCCGCCAGCCCGATGGCGATGAAGGCGGCGCCCGCCAGCCCTTCCAGCAAAGCAAAGGCATGTTCGTTGAAACGGCGCAGGGGTTGCGCCAGCAGCGGCAGAAAAAAGGCCACTGCGACGATGGCGCCGCCCTGGAAACCGCCACCCGGGGTCAGGTGGCCATGCAGCATGATGTAGAGACCGAGCAGCATCAGAAAGGGGAATAACAGGTCGGCGGTGGTGCGCAGAACGAACCCGGCCGGTTGCAGGCCGGTTTGCTGGGGCCGTTCGCCGAGCACCATGCCGGTGGCCAGGGCGGCGGTGAACAGGATGGTCAGCTCTCCCAGGGTGTCGAGTCCGCGGTAGGCGAGCACCACGGCGGTGACCTGGTTCATGGCACCGGTCTGTGCCAGTCCCTGGGCCAGTATCGCCTCGCCCGCCAGCATGGGCGAGGCGCCGAAGGGCAGGTGCTGAAACAGGGAGGCCAGCAACAGGCCGAGCCCGACCAGGAACAGCAGGCTGGCGATACGCGGGTTATTCATGATCGGCCTCGCTGTCCACCAGGCCGAGTTTGAACAGGGTCACCGCCAGCAATACCCCGGTCAGTCCGGCTCCGACGGCGGCTTCGGTCAACGCCACGTCGGGGGCCTGCAGCAGGATCAGCAGCACCGACAATGCCAGCGAAACCACCGACGCGGCGGCCACCGCGGCCATTAGGTTGCGTAGCCAGATCACGGCCACTGCCGCAACAAGCATGACGATGACACAGAACAGCGCCAGGATGGTCATGCTTCCTGCTCCTCTGTCCCGGTCTGTTGCACGGGTCGATGCCAGGCCTCGATTCCCCGCAACTTGGCCGCGCGGGCAATGGTGGAGGAACCCACCGGCGAGGTGAACAGGATGAACAGGGCGATCAGCAGTAATTTGAAGGACCAGTCGGGGTGGTGGAAGGCCACACCGATGAGCATGGCCAGCGCGCCCAGGGTCGCGGCCTTGGTGCCGGCCTGCAGGCGGGTGAATACATCGGGCATGCGGATCAGTCCCAGGGCTCCGAAAAACAGGAACAGGGCACCGAGCGTTATGAACAGATCGCCGATCAGATTCATGGGTTTCCTCCTTCCAGCACGCGGGCGATGGTGACCACGCCGACAAAGGCCAGTGCCCCGTAGACCAGCGCGATATCGAGATAGAAGTCCTGACCGAAGCCGAGCGCCAGCCAGGCAATGGCAGCGGTGGTGATGACGGATGCGGTGTCGGCGGCCACTACCCGGTCAGGCAGCGTCGGGCCGATCCACAGGCGGACCAGGCACAGCACGATGGCCACCATCACCAGCAGGGCCGCCAGGATCTGCAGAAAACTCATCGCAGGAATCTCGCCAGGTGCTGCTCAAAACCGGCGGCGATGGCACGGGTGGCATGCTCCAGATCGGCACCCGGGGCGGTATCGATCCAGTGCACCTGCAGGCGATCGTTCAGGACATCCACGGTCAGGGTGCCGGGAGTCAGGGTAATGCTGTTGGCCAGCAGCAGGCGACCGAGATCCGACTGCAGCCGGGTTTCGACCTCCACCATGGCGGGGTTGATGGGCAGCTGCGGGCTGAGTACGCGGCGTGCCATGTCGAGGTTGGCCGTGAGCAGCGCGCGCAGAAAATAACCAAGAAAGCGCAGCAGGTGCAAAGGCAATGCAGGAGAAAGTTTCAGGTCATCGGCGAGTCGTGCATGGGGTGCGAGCAGCAATCCCAGCACACCGGCGCACACCAGTCCGGTCAGCACTTCCTGCAGCTGCAGACTTCCCGCCATCGCCAGCCAGGCGAGCCAGAGCAGGGTGGTGAGCAGCAGGTAACGCGTCAGGTAGAGCATGGGCACGTATCCTTTTTGTAATCAGTGACCCGCTGTTTCCGGTGTCGCGATCATGAAGTCCGCAATCCGGCAGGTATATGGGAAAGATGCATCTGCAACAAAGTCCTCCCCGGCCTTTATCCCCGGCCTGATGAGAAACATTGCAGGAACCATGCACTACAAAGGATAGTTGCTTACTTCACGAGTTTCTTTGATGTGCGGCAATTATTTGCGTGTATTACTGTCCGCAACGGGTGTGTTTGGCTGCAGGCCCCTGAGCCGGGGCGCTCAGGTGGCGTGCAGATCGGCCCGGGTGTGCACCAGGGTACCGTCCCGGAAATCGGCCATGGCCTGCTCGACCTCCTCGCGGCTGGTCATGACGAAGGGACCGTATTGCACGATGGGTTCGCCAATCGGTTGGCCGGCCACCAGTAGCAGGCGTGCCCCGCCGGTGTCGGTGTGGATAGCCACCTGATCGCCGGCTCCCAGTACCGCCAGGTGATGAAGTGGAATATCCGTGCCGGCAATCTGCGCTCCGCCCTCGAAGACATAGACAAAGGCGGTGTGTGCGGTATCCAGTGAGGTGGAGAAATCGGCACCGGGATGCAATTGCACGTCAAGGATCAGGGGCTGGGTATGCGGGTCGCTGACCGGACCCTGTTGCCGGTCGAACGCGCCGGCCAGCAGGCGCACCCGGTACGCATCGGTATCGATTTCGGGCACGGACTCCGGGCGAATCTCCTGGTAGGCGGGGGCACTCATCTTGGCGCTGGCCGGCAGGTTGATCCAGAGCTGAAATCCACGCATCAGGCCGCCGATCTGTTGCGGCATCTCCGAATGGATCACGCCGCTGGCGGCCTTCATCCACTGTGCGCCACCCGGTCCCAGGTCACCACGATTGCCCATACTGTCGCCATGCTGCATGTGGCCGTCGAGCATATAGGTAAAGGTATTGAAACCGCGGTGCGGGTGTTCGGGAAAACCGGCGCCGTAGTCCTCGGGATCATCGCTGCTGATGTGGTCGAGCAGCAGGAAAGGATCGAGGTTGCGCCGGGCCGGTGTGCCGATGGTGCGGTGTACGTTGACACCGGCACCCTCGGTGACTTCCAGGGCGCGTACCAGTTGGGTGACTTTGCGAGGTGTCATGGCGGTATCTCCCGGTGCCGGTGGTCGCGGGGGCGATGGCCTGCCCCCGTGCCAGTTCCGGTATATCGTGAAAGTGCGGAGGTCTGTTGCTACTGGCGGATGCCTTCCACGGACAGGAACAGCTCCACCTCCCTGGAGGCTGGACCCAGGTTGTAGTCGATGCCGAAGTCAGCCAGGGTCAGGGTGGTGCTGCCCTCGAAGCCGCGCCGGTAGCCGCCCCAGGGATCGGCACCGTGGCCCACCGGTTTGACATCGATGGTGATCGGCCGGGTGACGCCATGGAGGGTCAGTTCACCGTTCAGTCGGGCGGTGCCATCATCGCTTTCCTCATAGGTGGTGCTGACGAAACGTGCCTGCGGATATTGGCTCACGTCCAGGAAGTCCTTGCCACGCAGGTGTTTGTCGCGCTCGGCATGGTTGGAATCGATGCTGGCGGTATCGATGTCCACCTCGACACTGGCAGCGGCCGGGTTGGCCTCGTCGTAGCTGAACTTGCCTTCGAAGTCGTTGAAACGGCCCAGCAGCCAGCTGTAGCCCAGGTGCTGGATGCGGAACTGGATGAAGGAATGGGCCTTCTCGGTATCCATGACGTAGTCTTCCGCCAGGGCGATGCCGGGCAGGGTGAGGCTGGATGCCAGTAGTGTGCCGAGTGCTTTTGAGTGATGCATGAGTTGCTCCTTGAAATATACGGGGTACAAGTGGTCAGGATCGGGAGCTGAGCATGCGCTTCAGCGTCCGGTCGTGGTCGATGAAATGGTGCTTGAGTGCGGCCAGGCCGTGGAGTGTTGCCAGCCCGATGAGCGTAAAGGCGAGGATTTCATGCACCTCGCCGGCAATATCCTCCTGGTGTTCGATGCCACTGAGCGTGGCCGGCACGCTAAACAGGCCGAACACCTCGATGGCACGACCATCGGCGGTGGAGATCAGGTAGCCGCTGATCATCAACGCATACAGCAACAGGTATAGCAAGGCATGGACCCAGCCGGCGGCCCGGCGTTCCCAGCCGGCCAGCCCGGGCTCCGGCTCCGGGCGCGGGTTGGCCATACGCCATCCCAGGCGCAGTATCATGATCCCGAACAGCAGGATACCGATACTCTTGTGCAGGTCAGGACCGCGTTTGTACCAGGCATCGTAGTAGTCCAGCTCCGTCATCCAGAGGCCGAGGGCGAACAGGCCCACCACGGTGATCGTCACCAGCCAGTGCAGGCCGATGCTGATACCTCCATATTGCTGTTGCGTATTGCGCCACATGGGGGATCTCCCGTGTCAGACCGCGGCCCGGCTGGGCATGTTCCGGCCAGTTTCGTGCAGATGGATGATGCGATCCAGTGCCTGATCGATCGCGCCCTCGCCCACCTGGTTCAGGCGATCGGCGGCTATGATTTCGATATCGCGTATGCCCAGGAAGTTCAATGCCTGTTTCAGATAGCGGGTAGCAAAATCCACTTCGCTGCCCACAGCCACACCGCCGCTGGTCACCAGGAGATAGGCCCGCTTGCCCTGTAACAATCCTTCGACTCCCTGCTCGGTGTAGCGGAAGGTCAGTCGGGCGCGGGCCACCAGATCGATCCAGGCCTTGAGCACGGCGGGAATGCCGAAGTTGTAGATCGGTACCCCGAACACCAGCAGGTCGGCATCGCGCAGTTCCTGCACCAGGTGATCGGAGCAGGCCAGCGCATCCTGCTGCTGGGCGTTGCGCTGTTCACCGGGAGTGAAATTGGCCTCCACCCAGGCGGCATCGATGAAGGGCACGGCCTTTGCGCCCAGGTCGCGGTGGGTCACTGTCAAACCCGGGTAACGGCTGGTGAGCGTTGCCACCAGCGCGTCGCCCAGCCGGCGGCTGATGGAGCCGTCGTGGCGGGCACTGGCATCCACCCGTAGCAGGCGGGCAGGGTGGGAAGGGGCGGTATAGCGATCCATGAGCATCTCCTCGTCGGGTTGTTCAGGTTGGAGGCAATGGGTTGCCACCAGGTGGGAAAAGTTTGCTTGTTGAGAATGAAAGAATAAACAGATAGTCTGAGAATTAATTGTTCTTTAAAAGGCAACAATAATGGCGCGCCTGGAGGATATGCAGAGCTTTGTGCGGGTGGTGGAGGCCGGCAGCATCAGTGCTGCCGCGGAGCGCATGGGGATTGCCAAGTCGGCGGTGAGCCGGCGCCTGTCCGATCTCGAAGGCCGGCTTGGTGTGCAGTTGTTGCGGCGTACTACGCGACGACTCAATCTGACCGATACCGGACGCAGTTTCTATGACCGCTGCGTACGCATTCTCGAGGATGTGGAGGAGGCCGAGAATGCCGTGTCGCAGGAGCATGGCACCCTGCGCGGCCGACTGCGGGTGGCGGTGCCATTGACCTTCGGCCTGCTGCACCTCGGGCCGGCGATCCGGGATTTTTCACGCGCCCACCCGCAGGTGGAGTTCGATCTCGATTTCAACGACCGCCAGGTGGATCTGCTCGCGGAAGGATTTGACCTGGCATTGCGCATTGCGGAACTGGAAGATTCCAGCCTGATCGCGCGCCGCCTGGCGAGCATACGTATGTTGGCCTGTGCCAGCCCCGACTACCTTGCCCGTGCCGGTACACCGCAGCATCCCGAAGAACTGGTCGAACATGCCTGTCTTACCTACAGCCTGTTGCGGGAGCCGGAGACCTGGCGTTACCACCACGGGGGGCAGGACGGAGCCGTGCGGGTGCAATCCAGGCTGCGCGCCAACAACGGTGATTTCCTGCGCCAGGCGGCAGAGGCCGGACAGGGCATCGTATTGCAGCCCACCTTCATTACCTACCGGTCACTGGCCGAGGGGCGGCTGGTACCGATCCTGACCGAGTGTGAATGGCCGGGAGTGCCGGCCTACGCGGTCTACCCGCAAACCCGGCACCTGTCGCGACGGGTACGGGCCTTCGTGGATTTTCTCGCGGAACGGTTTGCCGGGGTTCCCTATTGGGAGACGGAAGTGTGAGCGGGAAGGCAAAATCCTGGCGCGTCTGACAAGTCTGCCATATCTGACATTAATGCAGTGTAAATAAGGATTTATGTTCACAGGCCGTTAGGTTGGGTGACGTGCGGATGCGCGCGGACCAAACCGGTTTGATAAGAGGGAATAACACCGTGAACATAAGCATACGAAAACAATTTTCACTGCTGGCAGGGGTGTTGGCGTTGGCGGTGATAACGGTAAGCGGGCTGCTGATCATAGGCAACGCCAGTATTTCACGGCAGGCCGAACAGATTGCCGATCGGGAGTTTCCGGTCCTGAACAAGACCCAGGAACTGAAACTGGCGGTGGTCCAGGTCCAGCAATGGCTGACGGATATCAGTGCCACCCGGGGCCAGGATGGCTTGAATGACGGATTTGATGAAGCGAAAAAGAATGCCGCGAATGTCAGAAGGCTGATTGATGAACTGCGGGTGCTGGACCCGGAATATGGTGATCGCTTTCAGGCCATGGTCCCGATCTTCGGTGCTTATTATAAGGTGGGCCGCGAAATGGCGCAGGCCTATGTCGACCAGGGGCCGGCCGGTGGCAACCGGATGATGGCGGGCTTCGATACCGCGGCGGAACGGATGACCAGCGAACTCAATGCGCTGGTCGAGGATGTCACGCTGCGGGCCGGTGCGGCCATCAAGACCCAGCAGGAGGCCGTGAACCGGGCGCAGACCTTCCTGTGGAGCAGCACCCTGCTGGTGCTGGTCTTTGTACTGGCCCTGTACTTTATCATTGCCCGTGCCCTGGGGCGCTTGCCGCGAGTGGTGGAGGAATTGCGCAGGGTGGCAGAAGGTGATCTGAGTTCTGATTACGAGAGCCGGAGCAATGATGAAATCGGCCAGCTGGTACAAGCGATGAGTGATATGCGCAGCAGGCTGACCGCCATGATGTCCAATATATCCACTGCATCCCTGTCCCTGGCTTCCGCCTCCGAGGAAATGTCATCGATTACCGCACAGGTCAGTGACAGCATCCAGCATCAGCGCAGTGAAACCGAACAGGTTGCCACGGCGATGAATGAGATGAATGCAACCTCGCAGGAAGTAGCGGGCAATATTGCACATACCGCTGACGCGGCGGAGAAAGCCAATCAGGAGACGGGCAAGGGGCGTCGGATTATCGAGGAGGCCATCGAGGGGATTCGCGGACTGGCCCAGAAGATCGAGGATTCAAGCGAGACCGTGCATCAGCTGGAACAGCATAGTGAAGAGATTACCTCCGTGCTGGATGTTATCCGTGGCGTGGCGGAGCAGACCAATCTGCTGGCGCTCAACGCGGCGATCGAGGCGGCCCGGGCCGGGGAACAGGGGCGGGGGTTTGCCGTGGTAGCGGACGAGGTCCGTACCCTGGCCAGTCGCACCCAGAAATCCACTGAAGAAATCAACAAAATGATCGAGAAGCTGCGCGATGGTACCGGTCGCGCCGTACAGGTGATGAATGGCAGTCGGGAGCAGGCGCGCACGGTGGTAGCCAATGCCTCGTCGGCAGAGCAATCGCTCACCTCGATTGCCGACGCGGTTTCCCGCATCAATGATATGAGCACACAGATTGCCAGTGCTGCCGAGGAACAGAGCGCGGTAGCCGAGGAGATCAATCGCAATATCGTGCGCATCAGCGAAATGACGGACCAGAGTGCGGAGGCCTCTGATCAGACGGCGGTTGCCAGCCAGGACCTGGCGCTCATTGCCTCTGATCTCAACGGTATGCTGCGCCAGTTCAAATTATGAAGAAAGGGATGATTATGCAGTGGCCGGAACAATGCTGTCTGGCTATGGCCTTTTTGGTAATGCCGCTGGTGGCGGTATCTGCGGAGGAATCCGCGGAATATATTGAAACCCGGCATGGCGCGGTGACCGGGTGGGCCAACAGGGTGGTGGAGGGCGGCATTACTGCGGTGGCCCAGCATGCGAGTGATGGCCGGATCGATACGGATCTGACCACCTCGCTGGATCTGGTGGTCACGGTTCCGGTTACATCCGGACATTGGGTGCTCTACCTGGAAGGCAATACCACGCCGCGGCGTGACGCGGTATCCAGCTTGCTGGGCGAAGCCAACTGGGATGCCGGCAGTGCGCTCGATCGCAATGACAGGGGGCGATTGCAGGTGTCTGCGTTGCATTTCGTGTGGGATATCCAGCCTCGACAGGTGTTGCTGATGGGGCTGCTGATTCCGACGGTCTCGATGGATACCAGTGAGGTGGCAAACGATGAAACCAGTCAGTTTGTTACCGGCAGCCTGGTCAACAACCCGACGATCGATTTCCCCGATTACACACCGGGCCTTGTCTACAACCATGAATTCAATGACGAGGCCGGTTTCACCCTGATGCTGACCAGTTCACACGGACTCGCGGATAATCCAAAGCGGACCTATTCCCAGCTGCTGGATGTCGGCGACGATGGAAAAGGGGTATTCGCCGCAGCGGAAGCGCAATGGCAGGTCGGAGCCATCCGGTTGCTGGGCGGCGCCTGGCTGAACAGTGCGGACCACGAGCGTCTCGATGGTTCCGGCGGAATGGAGGAGAACTACGGGATCTACACGGTGGTCGATGGCCATCTCAGTGATCTGGCCTGGAATGTCCGGCTGGGTGCTGCCAATGCGGCGGTTTCACAGGCGGCACGGTTTGCCTCGCTGGCACTTGAGTACCCATTCCGGCAAGCCTCTCTTGGCGCGGGGGTCGCGCATAGCTGGTTGTCCGAAGATGATCCGACACCGGGCCTGGAGGATGCCAGTCAGGCGGAACTGTATGCCCGTTTCGATATTTCAGCGCAGTTCAGTCTGACCCCGATGGTGCAGTGGCTGGCAAACAGTGGTTTCGATGGCAGCGGTGCCACCGTGGATGAGCATGTGACCCTGTACGGGTTGCGTGCCAATTTTACTTTCTGAATAACGGGGTTCCCCGGCAGGCCCGGCCTGCGGGCCGGGTTCAGGGGGATGTTCCCGCCGCCTTTACCGGCCCCATGTCCACTCCATTCAGTCGCAGCAGTCCCCGGTCGAGCTGGATATGGCTGGTGCCGGTATCCTGGTGCGGCACCAGAAAACCAAGCTGTATCCAGCCATTCACCTGCTGTTCTGCAAGCGCCTGAGCCTGTTGCAACAGTGCCTCTCCGGATGGGGGTTGCGCATGGCTAGCGCGAACCTGCTGTTGCAGGCGTATCCGGTTCTGCTCTGTCAGCATGGCCTGCAGCAGGCGGAGATGCGCGCTGACCGAGATATCAACCGTTAGCGCCTGCAGCAGGGCGGCCGGGCCGAGTACCGCTATCCTGTCACCGTCCTGAATGCGCAAATCCAGATCAAGATTGAAATCACCCTGCGTGGTTTCCATGCGGAGAGGTTTGATCTGCAAGCGGGGGTCGCCCTGCAATAACCGTCGCAACTGTTCCAGGATCAGGGCCTGGACAGGCTGGGGTCCGTCGATTGCCGAGCCAGGATCGGCCTGTACTTGCCGGCCCAGTTGCTGCAGGGCATAGAGCGGTTCGGGCGGCACATCAGCGGCGGCCAAATCCAGTAACAGCCGCGGTATGTCCGTATCATCGATGACCGTATCGGTCAGGTCCACACGCAGCGCGGCAAAAATCCCGGTCTCCTGTTGTTCGCTGTGGGTATCCAGCTGCAGGGCTTGTACGGAAAACGTATGGGACTCGCCATGGGTGGTATGTGAATGCACAGTAATGGGGCCAGCCTGCAACTGTTGTTTCCCGAACCAGCGTCCCGTCTGATTCCGGTGCATTTCGGCGGTGAAACTGCTGGGGGCAGTGTGTATCCCGCTATTTTCCACCGTCAGTTGTATGGCGCCCATCCCGCCGCTGGCCTGCAGGTGGGTGAAGGTGGCGTCGAAGTGGAGGCGGGCGTTGAACCCTGACCAATTCAATTCCGTGCCATCGGGCAGTGTGCGTGTCGCACCTTGTAGGCGCACATCGGTTGTGGAACTGCCATTGAAGTGCAGCAGGGTGCGGGCCAGCAACGCTTCGGCAAAGCCGGATTGGCTTACCCAGTCCGGCTGCTGTGGCGCGCTCGGATCGAAAGAGGTCTCGATGACATAACCGGCTTCATCCAGGGACAGGTACGGGATGTGGTGTATGCGATGCAGTAATACCAGCTGCGGGTCCGCTTGATCGCTTGCGTGGTGGGCCGGTGACGATGCCGGTGGCACGAGACGCACCCGGGTGGTAACCCGTGATTCTGTCCAATCATGCTGGATAGGATCAGCGGCCATGTACAGAAGGCCCTGCATGTTGAATTGTGCAATGCCGCTGTGCAAAAAATGCGCTGCCAGCTGGCCGGGAAGATAGTGTGCCGTCACGGCGGCAACGGCCAGTAGTGCCGTTGCGGCGAGAGCCCTCTTGGTGATGGTCATGTCGTATGGTCTTGGGTGTTACCGGTTGTGTAGGGAATGTGATCAGGTCGCGGGCGACGGGATGGTTGCAGACTGGAGGTATTCGCGCAATAGGCTGTTGATTTTTTCGGCGGGAACCGGGTGGGACAGGTGATAGCCCTGTGCCTCTTCGCAACCAAGTTCACGCACGATGGAAAATTGAGCTTCGGTTTCCACGCCTTCCGCCACCACGCCGAGATTCAGGCTGTGGCCCAATCGTATGATGGATTCCACCAGCCGGGCCTGCTGGCAGTCAGGCCCGTTCAGGTCGCGAATGAAACTACGGTCTATTTTCAGGATATCAACGGGGAAATGTTGCAGGTGACTGAGCGAGGAATAGCCGGTCCCGAAATCATCAATGGATAGTGTAATGCCATGGGACTTGAGTTCATTCATGATGGCAATGGCGGAGGCGATGTCATCCATGATGGCGCTTTCGGTGATTTCGAGTTCCAGGCGGTCCAGTGGTAGCCCGCTGCGGCTTGCGGATTGCAGGATCTGGTCAACCAGGGTTTTCTGGCGGAACTGGCGCGGCGACAGGTTGATCGATAGCCGCCCGGGGTCCAGGCCGGCATCACACCATTGCCGAAACTGCCGTCCGGCCTTGTCGAGTATGATGCGGCCCAGTGTTTCGATCAGGCCGGTTTCCTCGGCCAACGGAATGAAGGCGCTTGGAGGAATCATGCCATTGTCGGGGTGTGGCCAGCGGGCCAGCACTTCCATGCCGATCGGCCTGCGGTCACTGGTGCGCATCCGCAACTGGTAGAATGCCTCGATCTCATTTTGCTCCAGTGCCCTGCGCAGCTCTCGTTCGAGGCTCATCCGCTCCAGTACACGACGATTCATGGCGCTGGTGAAATACTGGAAGTTGTTACGGCCGGCACTCTTGGCGTGATACATGGCAAGGTCGGCATTGCGCAGCAGGATACCCGGTGTCTTGCCGTTGTCCGGATACAGGGCGATGCCTATGCTGGGCGTGATGCGGATTTCATGGTTATCTATGTATAAGGGTTGCCCCAGGGCCTTGATCAACCGGGTGGCGATAATGCCAGCCACATGATCACCGGGCATGTCCTCGATCCAGAGGGCGAATTCATCGCCGCCGAGGCGCGCAACCGTATCCTGGATTTCCACATTACCGCGCAACTTTTGTGCGACCCCGACCAGCAACTGGTCACCGATGTCGTGTCCCAGGGAATCATTGATGTGTTTGAAGTTGTCGAGATCGACGAATAGCAGGGCATAGCGGCCGTGGCCATGGTGGCGCTCGATGGCATGCAGTGAGGTTTCCAGCCTGGTCATGAAGAAGTTTCGATTCATCAGGCCGGTCAGGTCATCCTGGCTGACCAGCCGTTTCAGTTCATGCTCGGCGATCTGCCGTTCGCTGACTTCATGTTCCAGCTGGGCGACCTTGCGCTTCAGTGTCGCCTGGGTGGCTTCGAGCTTGCGGGCATAGGTCAGCAGCCGTTCCTCCATACCCTTGCGGAAGTGGATTTCCTCTGCACCCCGATGTGGGGTGTCGTTGTGCTGCTGGTCGGAAAGGAAGCTCGGGTGCTGAACGGCAGGATATCGCACAACCAGTTCCGGGTGGTCCTGCAGGTATTGTTTGATGTGGGTCGCCAGCTGCTCCGGGGGCGCCATGATGAAACGGCACTGGTCATGGCCCTCTGCCCGGCAGGTGATTTCCCTGGCTTCCAGTGGCAATCCGAAGCTTTCCTCGCACCAGCCGGAGGAATAGCCAGCATTCATGATGCAGACTGGGAAGTCGGCGCTATTGCCATTGCTCAGCCAGGCGTCGGCCTCAAAGGAAAAGGGGTGACTATAGTGCAGCACGAAGTGTTCGTCCGGGGATGGATTGGAGTCTGGATCAATGTCCACGGAGGCCCAGCCGCTGTGGGAAAAATGTACTGGACCGGCGGAGAGTTTCTCGATCGGATCCTGCAGGTGCATTTTTTCATGGAAATTGCGGGCGTCGGATTTGCCGATGGCATGGGCCAGGTCGTAAAGCAGAGCACTGGCAAACAGGTCGGCTTCTGCGTGGGCATCCTCCCCATAGATTTTGCGTACCAGCTGGAAGAATTCGATGGACAGGCTGGCACCCCGCAGCAGGATATAGCGGGAATCGCAGATCTCGATGGTGCCCGATTCGGGGCTGTGGCGGGTGGATTTGAAGAAATCGCCGACAATGGTTTCCGCCTGCTCGAATATGGCGGAGAAAACGCTGGGTACGGTGACAGTCTTCAGTGACATGTGCGCCATTGGTTCGAGGATAGTGTTCTCATTATAGGATGGACGTGCGTCGGCCCGATTTGCTCTATGTCACAATAAATCTAGCAGAAATATTAGGGTAAGGTAGTGTTGTGCCGGTTTTGCGAAGTATAGCCAGCGTCGGCCAGCTGGCGTTGTATTCAAACCCCGCCCTCAGGGGGGGGAAATTCAATCGCGATCGGTCTAGAGTAGCGGTATGAAACTTCGTCCCCTCATGTTGCTGCTGCTGTTGCTTGCGGGCGGTCTTTGCGCACCAGCGCTGTCCGCGTCCGTGGAGCCGCTGACCTATACCACCCATACCATCGATGTTGATGGGCGGCCGTTTTCGGTGCGGGTGCCGGAGGGCTTGCGACTGGAACTGTTGACCCCGGCCATGGATGGCCCACGCCTGCTCATCTTTGCCGGCAATAACGACCTGTTTGTCGGTTCACGTTCGGGGCGGATCTACCGCCTTTCACCCCCCTATACCGAGCCCGAGGAACTGGTGACCCTGGATGGCTACCCGCATAGCGTGGCATTCCGACCCGGTGAAATCCTCATTGCCCGCACGGACGGGGTATACCGGGCACCTTATGTTGCGGGCCAGCCGCAGCTCGATCCCGATCGGATCCGGTTACTGGCCGCGCTGCCGGCCGGTGGCGGGCACAACAGCCGTACCCTCTCCATCGGCCCCGACGGACGTGTATACCTCAGTCTTGGTATCAGCGGTAACTGTAGTGATCAGTATCTGGGTGCGGACTATTCCTTCGAGGACCGCCGCGGCGGCGTGCTGGTGCTGGAGGAGCCCGAAACCGGGCCGGCGCGCTGGCAGCCCTATGGCAGCGGTCTGCGCAACCCGGTGGGCCTTGCCTGGCAGCCGCAGACCGGGGTGCTGTATGCGACGAATAATGGCCCCGATCATCATGGCTTCGATCTGCCTCCGGAGTATTTCAGCCGTATTGATCCCGGTTCCTTTCATGGTATGCCCTGGTTCCAGTACGACGGGCAGCATCTGCAGCGGGATTCCTGCGTCATTTCACCGCCACCCCGGCCCCGGGCGGAGGTGACATTGCCGGTGGCCACCTTTCCGGCCCGCAATGCCCCGATGGGTGTGACCTTTGTACCGCGGGGGGCGCTGGACCGCCGTCTGGAGGGGGATGCCATCGTGGCCCTGCACGGTTCCTGGGGCACCCGTCCCAGCGGCGGTGCGTCGGGCAATCCGGCATCCCGGCGTCCGCCACAACTGGTGACAGTGCGTTTCGACAATGGGCGGGCGGTGCGGGTGGATGAACTGGTCAGCGGCTTCCAGCTCGAAAATGGCAATCGCTGGGCGCGGCCCGTGGGCGTGGCCATTGGCCCCGATGGGGCGCTGTATTTTACCAGTGATGGCGGTATCAACGGGCTGTTCCGACTTGCGCCGCAACCCTGAGTGCGTCCCTGTGAACCGTAGGGAATCTACGCTGCAGCGATAAAATTCCGCTACACTAGCGGGGCTTTCTTCCCCGGATTCCTGCATGTCAACCATCGCCATTCCCACCGCCCGTACCGCCCTGTTCGATTACCCGAAATACTGGGCCGAATGCTTTGGCGCGGCTCCCTTCCTGCCCATGAGTCGGGCGGAGATGGATGTGCTGGGCTGGGATTCCTGCGACATCATCATTGTGACCGGCGATGCTTATGTGGATCACCCGTCTTTTGGCATGGCCGTGATCGGCCGCTTGCTGGAAGCGCAGGGTTTCCGTGTCGGCATCATTGCGCAACCGGACTGGCAATCCAAGGTGGCCTTCGAACAATTGGGTAAACCCAACCTGTTTTTCGGCGTGGCCGCCGGCAACATGGATTCCATGATCAATCGCTACACGGCGGACCGCAAGGCCCGTTCCGATGATGCCTATACGGCGGGTGCGGTCGGTGGCCGGCGTCCTGACCGCTGTTCGCTGGTGTATTCGCAGCGCTGCAAAGAGGCCTATGCCGATGTACCCGTGATCCTGGGCGGGATCGAGGCCTCGTTGCGCCGCATCGCCCACTACGATTACTGGCAGGACAAGGTGCGGCGTTCCATCCTGGTGGATGCCTGTGCCGACATCCTGCTGTATGGCAATGCCGAACGGGCGGTGGTGGAGGTGGCCCAGCGGCTGGCGCGGGGTGAGGCCATCACCGACATCACCGATGTGCGCGGCACCGCCTTCATGCGCCGCGATACCCCGCCGGGCTGGCAGGAAGTGGACTCCACCCGTATCGACCGGCCCGGCCGCGTGGATCGCATCGTCAATCCCTACGTGAATCCGCAGGAGATGAGCGAGTGCGAGCGCCAGCAGCGCGAGGCAGCCCTCTACGAGGGTGCGGCCGGCAACGAACAGGTGCTGCAGTTTCAGCCCCACGCGAAACTGGACCGTGACCACACGGTGATCCGCCTGCCCTCGTTCGAGAAGGTACGCAGCGATGCCGTGCTCTATGCCCATGCCAATCGGGTGTTACACCTGGAGACCAATCCGGGCAATGCGCGGGCACTGGTGCAGAAACATGCCGAGGTGGATATCTGGCTGAACCCGCCACCGGTACCGCTCAGCACCGAGGAAATGGATTATGTGTTCGGCATGCCCTTCGCGCGCGTGCCACATCCCTGCTACCAGGGGGAAAAGATCCCTGCCTATGAAATGATCCGCTTTTCCGTGAACATCATGCGCGGTTGTTTTGGCGGCTGCACCTTCTGCTCCATTACCGAGCACGAGGGCCGTATCATCCAGAACCGTTCCCAGGAATCCATCCTCCACGAGATAGAGGAGATCCGCGACAAGGTGCCGGGCTTCACCGGGGCCATTTCCGATCTCGGCGGACCGACCGCGAATATGTACCGTATTGCCTGCAGGAGCCGCGAGATCGAGGCCGCCTGCCGCAAACCCAGTTGTGTCTATCCTGGAATCTGTCCCAACCTCAATACCGATCACTCCGCCTTGACGCGGCTATACCGCGAGGCGCGCAAACTACCGGGCGTCAAGCGCATCCTCATTGCCTCCGGGCTGCGCTACGATCTGGCGGTGGAAGATCCGGAATATGTGAAGGAACTGGTTACTCACCATGTGGGCGGCTACCTGAAGATCGCGCCGGAGCATACCGAGGACGGCCCGCTGACGAAGATGATGAAGCCGGGAATCGGCTCCTATGACCGTTTCAAGCGCATGTTCGAAAAATTCTCCAAAGAGGCGGGCAAGGAGCAATATCTAATCCCGTATTTCATTGCCGCCCACCCGGGTACCTCCGACGAGGACATGGTGAACCTGGCCCTCTGGCTGAAACACAACGGTTTTCGGGCCGACCAGGTGCAGGCCTTCTATCCTTCCCCCATGGCCACGGCCACGGCCATGTACCATTCCGGTAAAAACCCGTTGCGCAAGGTGACCTACAAGAGCGACGCGGTGGATATCGTCAAGGACCCCGAGCGCCGCCGCCTGCACAAGGCCTTCCTGCGTTACCACGATCCGAAGAACTGGCCCCTGTTGCGCGAGGCGCTGACCCGCATGGGCCGCAGCGATCTGATTGGCGATGGCGAGCGCCAGCTCATACCTCGCGAACAGCCCGATGCAAAACAGGCCTACCACGCGCCGCGTCGCAAGAATTCCGAACCGGCCCATCAGCGGCGCACCCAGGGCCGCAAGATCCTGACCCAGCACACGGGTCTGCCGCCGCGTAGCGAGAAGAAAAGTCCTTCCACCCGCAAACCTGGCGCCAGGGGCAGGCATAAACCAGCCGGTCGTTCACGCTAGTATGGCTGGTGTGCGCAGCCTTGGCGCTTTGATCGGGTTTTCCTAGAGCAATAAATCGGTTCTTGGCGTGGCTGTCGGCTGATCGAGTTCGAGTTGTGGCAGGCAGCCCACCAGATGGCTGGCAGGTATGCCGTGCTGTTCGATCAGGTAGTCCTTGATCGTATCTGCACGCTGCTGCGCCAGTTCGGTAAAACGGGCTTTATCAATGACCACTGCCGGTGGCGGCTGGCTCGGTTGCGCGGTACCCGTCGGCGCAGGTGCCGGCTGCTGTGCTGGTAACTGCTGCTGTAACGCAACCTCATCCTGCTGTACCGCGACACCGCAGAGCTTGATGGCGATTTTTGGCCGGTCTTTCAGGACCTGGGCGACTTTTCCCAGGTACTCCCGATCACCGGCGCTGAGCGTGAATTGACCGGGCGGAAATTCAATGGGGTTGAGCCTTACCTTGCTCATCGTCTCCCCCGCATACTGGGCTACGCTGATCAGTGTGCCGTAGGGCTGCAGTGCATACTTCAGGTAACTGAAGGCACCTTTCTGCAGGCTACCGGCCACTGCCTGGTTGATGGCGTCGTTGAGACTGAATTTCGGATCGTTGATATTCCCCGCTACCGGGATCTTCAGTTGAATGCGGTTTTGCTTGTCACGCAGGGTGTCCAGCGCCACGTTCATGGGTACCGGCAACCGGCTCTGCAGGCTGTCCTTGCTATCGGTTCCGGTCAGTTCGAGTTGTTGAAGCTGCAGGGTTGCCAGACCTTCCAGTGATTCGGCTTTGGTTTTCAGGCTGAGTTCGCTATCCAGGGTTCCGCTGTTCAACAGAATGCCAAGACTGCTCCTGGTATAAGAGGAAAGCGGTGGCAGGTCCAGGGCGCTGATGTTGCCCTGCAGGTCCATGCCCGGTGGTTCCTGGAATGGTTGTATGGTGCCTTTCAGTGAGAGGCTGGTATGTTTGCCGATCCTGCTGTCGATCAGCAGCGCACTGGACTGGGCGGGTTGCCTCGAATCCAGGTCCTCGATACGCACCTGCTGCAATAACAGTTCGGTTTTGAACACGGGATCGACGGATTCATCCATGATACTGATGACGCTATCCCCGTCGATCTGTAGCCGCTTGATGACAATGGCTACCGTATCGGCGGTAGCGGCGGTCTGGACGGTGCTCCCGGTTTGTTGCGCAGGTTCTGTCTCCGTCGCCGGCCCTGCGGCGAGTTTCGCGATACGGTCGATCAGTTGCATGAGGGTGAGTTCACCCTCGCTGTCACGGTGGACCTTTAGATGCAGACCATCGTGTTGCACGCTATCGATTGCAAAAACATGGTTGTGAAACGATGGCTGGCTGATGGTGGTGTGTGTGATACCCAGCAAGGCGGTAGCCGCCTGTTGATCTGCTGCCAGATCCGCATTCCGTCCCGCCATAAATCCCTGTGCCTCGACGGTTGCAGCACGGATATTCTCAAGGCCCTCGATATGCAAGTCGCCAACGTGGAGCATGTCCAGGTCGAGTAATGCAGTCTTACGCTGCCCGGTGGCGACTGCCAGCCCCTCGAGGTCGATATTCGAAGTGAGCTGTATGGCCGGTTGCTCCGTGCCTTGCTTGAAATCCAGTTTGCCCTGCCATGTGAGGCGCCGGTTTTCGATCTGGATGTCGGGCTCCTGCGCCGTGGCCGAAACCGGACCAACATTCAACTGACCCTCGGTGGCAAGCATCATGCTCTTGTCCGGGCTGTCATGCCGGACTTCGGTCAGGCCGTCCAGTTGTACGGAATCGATATCCAGGTTGGCTTCTGCAGTGGCGAGTTGCAGGTCTGCAAGCGCGAGTTTTCCTTCATGGCTGATCTGTACGGTATCGGAAGATAGTTCCACGTTGAAATCGCTCTGCAGCGTTAGCCGGCCCTGCAGGCCGTCAAGAGTGGGCCGGGCGAGTGGCGCCAAAGACGCCAGTGGGAATTCACTCAGGGACAAACTGCCGCGATACAGGGGATGTTGCGCGAGTGGTGCGAGATCGGTGCTCAGTATCACCTTGGCGCCGTTCACGCTACCGGTGACTTCAAGGTGTGCGGAACGACCGGGGGTCCATTGCCTCAGGCCGGTCAGTTGTAGCTGATCGAGTACGATTTTGCTCTCGATGTCGCGATCAAGGTAACGAATCCGGATATCCGTCAAGGTCAGGTTTTCAATGCCGGATAACCACTCCGAGGGTTCCTGGCGGTCATCCGGGGCCGGTGATCCGGTATCTGTGCTGGCCGGTAACATGATGCCGCCGAGTTTCAGTGCATCTCGATTATCGATCACGAGATGCAGGCCTTTCAGTTCGACCGATTGCACATCGATCTGTTTATTCAGCAGCGGACGCCAGTTCAGTTTCAGTCCCGCGGAATCAAAGGCAAGCGTGATCTCATCATCCACCCTGACTTCGAGTACCTTGAGCCGTAATGTGGCGGTGAAAGGGTTGAAGTCGACGTCACGGAACTGTACCTGCTCACCGCCATTATCCAGCAGCCAGTTTTTGGTCAGGTGTCGTATGAGATAGGGAGTGACGACGAGCGTGGCCAGTAATAGCAACGCTATAATGGCAGAGACCAGGAACCAGCGTTTGTGGATCAGTGAAGAGGGCATAAACGGTAACCTTCAGGCTCGCGGCGTGTGTCCCTATAACAGGAAAAGAGCACTTTGGATTGATGGTATGGAGATTCAGCGGGCAGCGCCAGTACAGAAATGTAAATGGATTGACAATTTTTTGCGGGGCAGGATCCGATCCATGTGGTTTCACCCGTTATGCCAGTCGATATCAATTGTCCGTGTTATTGTCTGGCGATCGCGTTTTGCGGCTTTATTTCCACACAGGTGTATAAGCATGTCCGGGTGCTGCCCATGAAGACAAGATTCGAGTTTGCCCCTATTGGCGTGGTGCATTCCTGCTACCGGGAGAAATTCGGCATCCCCCGTCAGCCCGGGCTGGTACCGGTAGCAGGCAGTATCGAGCTGTACCCGGGATATGCCCGGGAAGAGGCATTCCGTGGCCTGGAAAATTTTTCCCATATCTGGGTGATCTTCGTGTTTCACCAGGCCATGCGCGATGACTGGAAACCCACGGTGCGGCCGCCGCGACTGGGGGGCAATGAGCGCATGGGGGTGTTCGCCAGTCGCTCCATGTTCCGGCCCAATCCCATCGGGTTATCCGTGGTGGAACTGGCCGGTATCGAGTACACCGGGACGGGGGTTCGCCTGTCCATTCGTGGCGGCGATTTTCTCGATGGCACGCCGGTGCTCGATATCAAGCCCTACCTGCCCTATGCGGACGCACTGTCCGGTGCGCGTGGCGGTTATGCGCAGGCATCACCCGATGCGAAACTGGAAATCCATTTCAGCCCCGAGGCCATGGCAGCCATCGAGTGCTATCGGGGAACCCTGCCGGAACTGGAGGCTTCCATTCGTGCCATTCTCCAGTACGATCCGCGACCGGCCTATAAGGCCGGTGGGAAATCCATGCAGACTGAATTCGCCATGCGCCTGTACGACTTTGATCTCAAGTGGCGTGTCGAGGGAGAACGGGTGACGGTCTATGCCCTGCAGGAAGTATGAAGCGGAAGCCCCGGGCTTTGCGCGTTTAGCGCCAGAACCGATCGTCGCTATACTTGCTGTTCGGGCAGCATCTATTCATGAGAATAATTTCAGGTGAATCGTGGGTAAAAACAGAATCCTCATGCTGGTGGACAACGGTTCGACACGGGCTGATGCCACCCTGAACCTGCGTCGGCTGGCGGCTGCCCTGGGTCAGCGGGTCGGGCAGACCGTCTACCCGGTGTCCCTGCAACATGCCGAGAAGATCCCGGCCGCCGCGCTTGGCGGACAGACCGCCGATGTCTTCATCCCGTTCCTGCGTCAGCAGCGGGCGCAGGGCGCGGAGTCGTTCATCGTCACGCCGCTGTTTTTCGGTAACAGCCGGGCACTGACCCGTTTCATTCCCGACGGCACCAACGAGGTACGGGTGGAAACGGGGGATTTCCAGTTGCGGGTCGCCGAACCGCTATGTCCCATGCCGGAAGGCGAACCAGGATTGGCGCGTATCCTTTGTGAGAACGCGGGCGATGCGGCAAAAGCGGCGGGGCATGCGCTGCAGCAGCTGGTGCTGGTGGACCACGGGTCACCGATCCCGGAAGTGACCGCCGTGCGCCAGCGCCTTGCACAACAGATGCGGGAAATACTTGGCACCGGGATCGACCTGCAGGAAGCGGTCATGGAACGTCGCCCGGGGCCCGAATACGATTTCAACGGTCCCTTGCTGGAAGACCTGCTTAACCGCATGGCCGGGGAGAAGCCCCGGCAACGGGTGGTGCTGGCCATGCTGTTCTTTTCCCCCGGCCGTCATGCCGGCCCCGGTGGCGATATCGAGGAGATCTGCGAGCGCGTGGTGACCGCCCACCCCGGCTTCCAGGTGACCGCTTCCCCGCTCATTGGTGATCACCCGGGGCTGGTGGATATCCTCGAAACCCGTCTGCGGGACTACCTGTAATTCGCTATCCGCCGAAATGACAACCCCCCGGGGATGCCGGGGGTTCGTGCTGGACGGGTTCCCCGCGGGAACCGGTTGGCAAACTATTCAGTGATCATGCCTGCCATACGGATCGGGGTCTGCAGGCGGATCAATAGATATTCCACCAGCGGGGCGAACAGGGTGACCAGGCGCTCGGTGCTGACGATGGGGAGGAAGCCGAAGACCAGAGGTTTTGGCGCTGAGGGTTCCGCGGCGGCTCCGGCCGGCAGTGGAGCCAGGCAGAGGATGAACGGCCAGCACCGTAGGCAGGTTCGAACACAGGGCCGGTATGAAAACCTGGATGTGACCATAAGCATCTGTTGGTATTGGAATATGATAGCCGGACAGGATCGCCCGCCATCCGGCAAGGCCTATCACGGTCAGTGATTGTCACACTGTTTATTATGGATAGGGCGGGGCGGGGGTTTATTCCGGTACCGTTCCGGGGAAATCCTTTGCCGGCGGCAAGTTTTTCATGCAGCTGCGATGAATTTTGGTATCATACGCCACCATTTTAGCCGGATTGATTGGGCGTTTGCGGCCATCATCCCTGATCTCAAATGCCTCCCGAATATTTCAACTTGTTGAAAATATTTAGGTTTGCGTGAATCCGCCATGGCGGGCAGCACGCAATTGGGAAACTTTTTTCAAGCTTAATAGAGTTGACATCATGACTGACCTAGCCAACTACCGAAATATCGGTATTTTCGCGCACGTGGATGCGGGCAAGACCACTACCACGGAGCGTATCCTGAAGCTCACCGGCAAGATCCACAAGCTGGGCGAGGTGCACGATGGTGCGTCTACCATGGACTTTATGGATCAGGAGGCCGAGCGCGGCATCACCATCCAGTCCGCGGCCACTACCTGTCACTGGAAAGGACACCAGTTCAATATCATCGACACCCCCGGACACGTGGACTTCACCATTGAAGTGTATCGTTCGCTGAAGGTGCTGGATGGTGGTGTGGGTGTGTTCTGTGCTTCCGGTGGTGTGGAGCCTCAGTCCGAGACCAACTGGCGCTATGCCAACGAATCCGAAGTTGCCCGCATCATCTACGTTAACAAGCTGGACCGCATGGGCGCGGATTTCTATCGCGTGGTCAAGCAGGTCAAGGACGTGCTGGCCGCCAACCCGCTGGTCATGGTGCTGCCGATCGGTGTTGAGGAAAATCTCAAGGGCGTGGTGGATCTGCTCACCCGCAAGGCCTGGGTCTGGGATGATTCCGGCGATCCAATGGCGTACACCATCGAGGACGTGCCGGCCGACATGCACGACAAGGTGGAAGAGTACCGCGAGCAGCTGATCGAAACCGCTGTCGAGCAGGACGACGACCTGATGGAGAAATACCTGGAAGGCGAGGAGCCCTCCATCGAAGACCTCAAGCGCTGCATTCGCAAGGGCACCATCGCCCTTGATTTCTTCCCCACCTACTGTGGCTCCTCGTTCAAAAACAAGGGTGTGCAGCTGGTGCTGGATGCCGTGGTGGATTACCTGCCGAATCCGGTTGAGGTCACCCCGCAGCCCGAGGTGGACCTGGAAGGCAACGAGACCGGCAAATTCGCCATCGTGGATGCCGATAAGCCGCTGCGCGCGCTGGCGTTCAAGATCATGGATGACCGTTTCGGTGCGCTGACCTTCGTGCGTATCTATTCCGGCCGCATGAGCAAGGGCGACACGGTGATGAACAGCTTCACCGGCAAGACCGAGCGCATCGGCCGCATGGTGATGATGCACGCGGACAACCGCGAAGAGATCGAGTCCGCCCAGGCCGGCGACATCATCGCCGTCATCGGGATGAAGAACGTGCAGACGGGACACACCCTGTGCGATCCGAAATCACCTGCGACCCTGGAACCGATGGTATTCCCGGACCCGGTTATCTCCATCGCGGTTGCCCCGAAGGACAAAGGCGGTGCCGAAAAGATGGGGATCGCCCTCAACAAGATGGTGCAGGAAGATCCCTCGTTCCGCGTCGAAACCGACGAGGAATCCGGCGAGACCATTCTCAAGGGCATGGGCGAACTGCACCTGGACATCAAGGTGGACATCCTCAAGCGTACCCATGGTATCGAGGTGCAGGTGGGCAAGCCCCAGGTGGCCTACCGCGAAACCATCACCCAGCGGGTCGAGGATACCTATACCCACAAGAAGCAGACCGGTGGTTCTGGCCAGTATGCGAAGATCGATTACATCATCGAACCCGGTGAACAGAACAGCGGTTATGTGTTCGAGTCAGCGGTGACCGGTGGTAGCGTGCCGCGCGAATTCTGGCCGGCAGTGGACAAGGGTTTCCGGAGCAGTATGGAGAAGGGCACGCTGGCAGGTTTCCCGTTGCTGGATGTGAAGGTCACCCTGGTGGACGGTGGTTTCCACCCGGTCGACTCCTCCGCCATTGCCTATGAAATTGCGGCCAAGAGCGCCTATCGCCAATCGGTGCCCAAGGCAGCTCCGCAGCTGCTGGAACCGATCATGAAGGTGGATGTGTTCACGCCGGATGACCATGTGGGTGACGTGATCGGCGACCTGAACCGCCGCCGTGGCATGATCAAGTCCCAGGAAGCGGGTCCCACCGGCGTACGTGTCAAGGCCGATGCACCGCTGAGTGAGATGTTTGGCTATATCGGTGACCTGCGTACCATGACCTCCGGTCGCGGCCAGTTCTCCATGGAGTTTTCGCACTATGCTCCGTGTCCGAACAATGTCGCCGAGGAAGTGATCAAGGAAGTGAAGGAACGGAACAAGTAAGCCGTTCTGTCGAAAAGCCGGCCGGGTGTATGCCCGGCCGGCTTTTTTTATGCCTGCGTGCAGCCCTTTGGTTTCCATTCAGGGTATCGAGCCGATGTCCTGGTAAGGGTATTACCCTCGATATCGATGCCGGTCATATTCTGCCGGAACGCGCGAGGCTGCATTTTTTGATGTAGGCATTGAATAGTGATAGCGTATTTTGTCATTTCAAATCTCCCGCCCCGACCCAGCGCGGAAGCAAGCGAACACGAGGTTCAACTCCCTAATGGATAATATGCTTGGGTATTCCGAGTACCTGAAAATATTCATCAGCCTGCTGGCGATCGTCAACCCGTTCGGGGCGATACCGTTATTCATCAGCATGACCGCCAGCGAGAACAATCGCGAACGCCGCAAGACCAGCAACCTGGTTACCTTGAGCGTAACCATTATCCTGCTGGTGGCGCTGTTCTTTGGTGAACTGTTGTTGCGGTTTTTTGGGATCACCATCGACTCGTTCCGTGTCGGCGGTGGCATCCTGATATTACTGATGGCTATCGCCATGCTGCATGCGAAAACCAGCCCGGTCAGGCAGACGGAAGAAGAAGCCGATGAATCGATTGAGAAGGAGTCTGTCGCCATCGTGCCGCTTGCGATGCCGCTGCTGGCCGGGCCTGGTGCTATCAGCACCGTGATACTGTCGGCGCACAAATCAGCCGGCATTGCCCATTACATGATGATCGCCCTGGGCATCTGCCTGTTGAGCCTGGTGATCTGGGGCGTGTTGCGTTTATCGCCTTGGATAGCGGGGCGGATCAGCGCTACGGGCATCAATATATTTACCCGCATCATGGGCTTGATACTGGCCGCGATTGCTATAGAGGTGATCGCTAATGGTATGAAGGGGTTGTTTCCCGTACTGGCTTGAATACCGGTTTTTGGGATTGGCGTGACAAACTCAACATCACGCACGCCTTGCATGCCATGGCAGAGGCCATGGCGGATGCATAGGTTCAGGCGAGTGATTCACGATCAGAGCGTCTTGTGTGTACCGTCGCAGAAAGGCCGGTTCGCGGTGCGCTTGCAGCCGCACAGATACACTGTCCCGGTCTTTTCTGCCGTAAAGGCCACCGGCTCGAAGCCGGTACCCTTGTGTGAACCGTCGCAGAAGGGCTGGTCCTTGCTGCGCCCACAGGCACACCAATAATAGGTCTTGCCTGCTTCCACCTCGGTCGGGTAGGGGGCCGGTTGTGCGATGAGCGCTTCGTCTGTCATGGGGTTCTCCGGGATATTGAGGGATTGGCACCCTGCGGTGTACCGCCGGCGGGTGACCAATGCTGTAGTGATCGTAATGGTGTTTGCGGGGTGTGTCGATGGGCTTGTGCCATGCCCCGTATAGATCGCTGGGGCTGGAGTTGGGGTAATAAAACCCATTAACGGATTGAAATTCAATAAAAAATATATTTTTACTTGACATCGGTTGCCGGTTGATAAAAGATAGTAATCAATTACTATCTTTTGGAACTGCCATGTCATCCACTAGCAAACATCTCCCTGCCGAAGAACGTCGCGCTGTCACGGTGGAAGCCGTGGTGGAACTGGCGGCGGTACAAAACCCGGGTGATATCACCACTGCGGCCATTGCCAAGTATATGAATGTAACCCAGGGTGCGTTGTTTCGTCATTTCCCCAACAAGGAAGCTATCTGGCAGGCCGCGATGGAGTGGGTTGCGGAGTGTCTGCTGGCCCGCGTGGATACCGCTGTCAGTGATGCGGCAACTCCGCTGTCGGCACTGGAGGCCGTGTTCATGACCCATATCGAGTTCGTAACCAGACACCCCGGTGCCCCCCGGATGCTGTTTGGGGAATTGCAACGGGCCGAGGATACCGCGCCCAAACGCATGGCCCGCACTCTGCTGCAGAAATACGGTGTGCGTCTGGCGATGTTGATTGAAAAGGGCAAGGCCGAGGGCGAGGTGGATGTTGCCGTGGATACGGTGGCGGCAACCACCCTGTTTATCGGCACCATCCAGGGCCTGGTGATGCAGTCATTGCTGGCGGGTGATACCGGCAGTATGCGGGACAAGGTGCCCGGGGTGTTTGCGATCTATCGCCGTGGTATCGAGGTACGGTCATGAAAAGGCTTTCTATGAATACGCGCCGCATTACCCTGGTGATCGTGTTGCTGCCGTTGCTGCTGGCCTTTGGCTATGTGGTGGCAAGATCCGGTCCATTGGCGCCGGTAGCGGTCACGGTCGTCCAGGTTGAAAGCCAGGCCATTTCCCCCGCCCTGTTCGGCATCGGGGTTGTCGAGGCCCGGTACAGCTACCGTATAGGCCCGACCATGACGGGACATGTATTGCGGCTCGATAGCCAGGTGGGCGACCGCGTGACAGCGGGGCAGGTACTGGGGGATATGGACCCGGTGGATCTGGAAAACAGGATCTCCGCCAAGCTGGCTGCGATCAACCGGGCCCAGTCCTCCGTGAAGGCCGCACAGGCCAGTGTGGTTGAAGCCGAAGCCCGTGAGCGCTATTCCGCGGCCCAGTCCCGGCGTTATGAAGAACTGGCCCGGCAGCACACGGTCAGTGAAGAGGCTGCAGAGGCCAAACATCAGGAATACCAGGTCGCCAAAGCAGGACTGGCCGCCGCCAAGGCCAACCTGAACGCAGCCGGTGAAGAACTGGCAATGCTGCGGGCGGATCATGAAGGTCTGTTGCAACAGCGCAGTAACCTGCGACTGGTATCCCCGGTGGATGGCCTGGTGGTGGGGCGTTATGTGGAACCTGGCAGTACCGTGGTTGCCGGCCAGCCGGTGGTGGAGGTCATCGATCCCTCGAGTCTCTGGGTTAATGTACGTTTCGATCAACTGCAGTCCGCGGGGCTGGCCGTCGGCCTGCCCGCCAGCATCCTTTTGCGATCCCGCTCCGGCCAGTCCCTGACGGGGTATGTGGCCAGAGTTGAACCCCTTGCCGATGCGGTGACCGAAGAGATCATGGCCAAGGTTGTATTTGATCAGTTACCGGAACTGCTGCCGCCGGTGGGTGAACTGGCCGAAATCACCGTCTCCCTGCCCCCGCTGGAAAGCGCTCCGGTGGTGCCCAATGCCAGTATCAAACACCTCAATGGTATCACCGGTGTGTGGCGGATCGAAAACGATGTCCCGCGGTATGTTGCGGTGGAGACCGGGGTGTCCGACCTGGATGGTCATGTGCAAATCATCAGCGGTCTCAAGACCGGCGACCGCGTTGTCATGTACAGCCGGCAGGAACTGACCACGCGCAGTCGTGTCAGCATCGTCGATCGTCTGGTGGATGAGGCGACATGATCAGTCTGGCGGGGCGCGATGTATTACATGCCTGGGGCAAGTTCGTCTTTACCGGTGTGGGGCTGGGTTTGCTGATCGGGGTAACCCTGACCATGGCTGGTGTGTACCGCGGCATGGTGGATGATGCCAAGGTATTGCTGAGCAATAGCGGTGCGGACCTGTGGGTGGTGCAAAAGGATACCCTGGGACCCTATGCGGAATCCTCCAGTCTGTATGACGATATTTATCGCAGTGTCCTTGCCATGCCCGGGGTGGCCAGTGCTGCCAATGTCACCTATCTCACCATGCAGGTACGCCAGGGAAACCGCGATGTGCGCGCCATGGTGGTCGGCATAGTGCCCGGCGGCCCCGGTGTTCCCAGCTACCTGCTGGCCGGGCGGCACATCACCCGTAGCCATTATGAGGCAGTGGCCGATGTGGCCACCGGTTTTACACTGGGGCAGGTGGTTCGTATTCGTCGTAATGATTACACCATTGTGGGTCTGACCCGGCGCATGGTGTCCTCCGGCGGCGATCCCATGCTGTTTATTCCCCTGCGGGATGCCCAGGAGGCCCAGTTCCTGAAGGATAACGATGCCATTATCAGTCAGCGCAACCGTACTTCGGCCAACCCGGTATTCAATCAGCCGGGTGTGCCGGGATTACTGGATGCCGTGATCGATTCCCAGAGCAGTAATCCGTATGTCAATGCGATACTGGTACAGATCCAGCCCGGCAGCACTCCGGAGCAGGTGGCGGAACCGATTCGTCGCTGGAAACGCCTGCAGGTCTATACCCGCGATCAGATGGAAGAGATTCTGGTTGCCAAGTTGATTGCCACTTCCGCAAAACAGATCGGTATGTTTCTGGTGATCCTGGCCATTGTCAGCGCGGCAATTGTCGCTTTCATCATTTATACCCTGACGATGGGCAAGATCCGGGAAATTGCTGTACTCAAACTCATCGGTACCCGCAATCGCACCATTGCCGGCATGATCATGCAGCAGGCCGTAGGATTGGGGCTGATAGGTTTTGTGGTGGGCAAGATTGCTGCAACCTTCTGGGCACCCCTGTTTCCCAAGTATGTACTGCTGGAACCGGGAGATGCCCTGCGCGGATTGCTTGCCGTGGTGATTATCTGCATCCTGGCCAGCGTGCTGGCGATCCGTGCCGCTCTCAAGGTGGATCCGGCGGAGGCGATCGGTGGCTGAGATGAAAGGCAGGGGAATTCATATTGAGGGGATGCGCAAGCGGTATGGCGTAGGCGATACTGCGGTGGATGCGCTGAAGGACGTCAATATGCAGGTGTCGCCCGGCGAGGTGGTTGGCCTGATTGGCCCTTCCGGCTCGGGGAAAAGCACCTTGCTCAAGTGTCTTGGTGCCGTTATCGAGCCTACCGCTGGCCGTATGACGCTGGGTAGCGACATCATTTACCAGGATGGCTGGACCATCCATGATTTGCGCGCCCTGCGCCGCGACAAGATCGGTTTCGTGTTTCAGGCACCCTATCTCATCCCGTTTCTGGATGTAACCGATAATATTGCACTGTTGCCCATGCTGGCCGGGCGCAATAATACCGACTCACGGCAGCGCGCAGTGGAATTGCTGGAAGCACTGGACGTGGCTCATCGAGCCAGGGCCATGCCATCGCAACTTTCCGGCGGCGAGCAGCAGCGTGTGGCCATTGCCCGTGCCCTGGTGAACCGACCACCGGTGATCCTGGCGGATGAACCCACGGCACCACTGGACAGTGAACGGGCGCTGGCGGTGATACGCATCCTGAATAAAATGGCGCAGCAATACCAGACGGCGATCATTGTTGTTACCCATGATGAAAAAATAATCCCGACCTTCAAACGTATTTATCATATCCGGGATGGTCGTACCCACGAGGAAGCGGGTGAGGGCCGTTCTTTCGAGTAGTAATTCATCTCATATCTGCTGGAGCATAGTCCGAATGAAACTATCAACATTGTTTTTTGCGTCATCTTTCATTGTGGTTGCCAATGTGTTTTTCATCAGTCCGCTGTGGTCCAGTCCGGCGGCGGAGGATGTCCACCAGCATGCACATGGTGATCATGCCCAGGCCGGGCTGACCCTGAACCAGGGTGAGAAGTGGCCGTCGGATGCAGCCTTGCGCGAGGGTATGCAGCGTATCAATGAGGTCGTGACCAGGCATGAGCAGGCATTTCATCAGGGTGTGCTTACGCGGGATCAAGCGAAGCAGTTGGCCGGTCATATAGAGGAACAGGTGGCGTTCCTGATTGCCAATTGCAAACTGGTTCCACAGGCCGATGCTACCCTGCATGGCTTGATCGGGCAGATGTTGCAGGGAGCCGAGGACTTGTCGAAGGATCCTTTATCCAGTGACGGGTTGCCGCGTGTTCGTGCCGCCCTGGTACAGTACCCGGATTATTTCGAGCACCCGGGTTGGGGGCGGGCGGGGGATGCGGGCTTGCACCGGCACGACGAATAATCCAAATACAAACCGGCCTGCTGTGGGTCATAGGCAGTAGGTCGAACCATGTCCCCGGGCCGATGGGTCGTATCGATCAGGATGTTTTTTTCGTGAACTCTGCACGGGACAAGGCAGGAGCAAATGTGGTCGTGAGAAGCCATGGTCGCGTTCTTGTGCAACCCTGTCCTGCTTCCCGGCATCCATTTCAAAAAACCAAGGATATGCGATAAGAGAAATCACCGTATGTTCTATACGGTCAATATGCCCTATACTGAACAGGCATATGAAGTGCGAGTTTAGTGGTTTGGTGGTCTTATGACTTGTGGGGCCGTTATATCCGGGTATGTTTACTTGGCGTTATGTCCAGCGAATGTTGCGTATCCTGGTGCCGCTATTGCTGGTGCTGGGTGCGGTTCTATGGCTGCTCTACCGCGCTGATCTGGATGCGTTGCAGGCAATCCTGCGCGCGAATGAGCGACACGCAATTGAACTTGCCGATCGAACAATCCACGCGGAGTTGGGTATGTTGCGCGGGGATGCCCTGTACCTCGCCCAACAATCCTCGTTGCACCAATGGCTCGATACCGGCACTGTCTCTTCCCTCGAATCCCTTGAAAATGACCTGCTAGCCTTCGCCCGATCCCGGGGACGTTATGACCAGGTGCGCCTGCTGGATGAGCAGGGGCAGGAACAGGTGCGTGTGAACTGGGATGACGGTCAACCCCGGCTCGTCCCTGCCAGCGGGTTACAGGACAAGTCGACACGCTACTATGTGGAAAAGACCCTTGCCCTTGGCCAGGGTGAAATCTATACCTCTCCCTTTGACCTCAATATCGAAAATAATGCGGTTGAGCAGCCGGTCAAACCGGTGATTCGTATCGGCACACCCGTGTTCGATGGCGTGGGCCGTAAGCGTGGTTTTATCCTGTTGAACTACCTGGGGCAGCGTTTGCTCGGCCAGGTGCGCAAGGTAGGCAAGCTGAATGATGGGGGAGTCTGGTTGCTCAATGCCAAAGGCTACTGGTTACTGGGTCCGGACCCGGGGAAGGAATGGGGTTTCATGTACCCCGATCGCCAGGAGATGCGCTTTCAACGCGAGTACGGGGAAGTCTGGACCGCCGCTCTGAATGGTCCACCGCAGGCTCAATTGACGCGCAACGAGGGGATTTTCACGTATGCCAGAGTCCTCCCGGAACTGTCACCGCTGGCTGGCGACAGTGGGGGCTGGATATTGATGACCTATGTTCCGGCATCGCTTATTGCCGGTAACATGGCCGAGCATAACCATAGCCTGATTTACGCGTTCGTTGCGCTGGCCCTGTTACTGGCGCTTGTCAGCGGATTGATAGCCCGCAAGGACATGCAGCGGCGTCAGGCTGAAACCCGGATACGGGAGAGTGAGGCCCGTTTCCGGGGCTTGCTCGACTCTGCTCCCGACGCCATCGTCATTGTGGACCAAAACGGCGTTATCAATCTGGTGAATTCGCAGGCCGAGAAATGGTTTGGCTATTCACGCGACGAGCTGCTGGGCAAGCCGATAGAATGGCTGGTACCCGAACGATTTCGCAAGCATCACATCGCCCAGCGACAGGGGTATACCGCGATGCCGGTTGCCCGGCCCATGGGTTTGGAAATGGACCTGCATGGTTTGCGCAAGGATGGTAGCGAGTTTCCCGTGGAGATCAGTCTGAGTCCGCTGGAAACCGAGCGGGGACTGTTGGTTTCCAGCATCATCCGTGACGTGACTGCACGCAAACGGGCTGAGGAAGCGCAACATCAGATGCAGATGCGCTATAAGGAATTGATCACCAATCTGCCCGTTGGGGTCTACCGTAACACGCCGGGTGCGGGGGGGTGTTTTCTGGAAGTGAACCCGGCCATGGTGGAAATCTTCGAGGCGAAGTCCGCTGCAGAACTGTTGTCCCATCCTGTCAGAGAGCTGTATTGCGATCCCGATGCCCGCGAAGCGGTAAGTGACAAGCTGATGCGTACCGGGCAGATTAAAAGCGAGGAATTGCACCTGAAAACACTGCGTGGACGAAACTTCATTGCCGCGATTACCGCTGTGCTGAAGAAGGATGCCAGGGGCGAAGTGTATTTCGATGGGATCGTGGAAGATGTCAGCGAACGCAAGGAGAGTGAGCTTTGTATCCAGCAACTGAATCAAAGTCTCCGTGCCCGGTCTGCGGAACTGGAGACGATTAACCATGAACTCGAGGCCTTCAGCTACTCCGTGTCACATGACCTGCGGGCGCCACTACGCGCCATGGATGGTTTTAGCCGTACCCTGCTGAATGAATATACCGAGAGCCTGGATGAGAAAGGCAAGGATCGTCTCAACCGGATTCGCGCGGGAGCTCAGCGCATGGCGGCACTTATCGATGATCTGCTTAAGTTATCGCGGGTAAGTCGTACCGAAATCAAGCGGGAACCGGTGGATCTGACCGGGATGGCGCAGGAGGTGATGGATGAACTACAGCAGAACGAGCCACAGCGCAAGGTCCAGTTCACGGTGCAACCCGATCTGTGCACCCAGGGTGATGCCCGGCTTTTACGGGTCGTCATGGATAACCTGCTGGGCAATGCATGGAAATTCACCGGTCAGCGTGCCGATGCGATAATCGAGATGGGGCGGAGCCAGGACGGAGCGGAATATAGCTATTTCATACGCGACAACGGCGCTGGCTTCGATATGGCCTACGCCGATAAACTTTTCGGCGCATTTCAGCGGTTGCACGACACCGGGGAATTCCCCGGCACCGGAATCGGTCTGGCCACGGTGCAACGGGTAATACGCAAGCATGGAGGGCGGATCTGGGCCGAGAGTGCGGTAGGGGAGGGAGCTACCTTTTATTTCACATTAGCGTAGGGAGGCACCGTATGACGGATAAGGTAATTATGCTGGTGGAGGATAACCCGGATGATGAATTACTGACCCTGGATGCGCTGGAATCCAACCGGATCGGAAACCGGGTGGTGGTGGCGCGCAATGGCGTGGAGGCGCTGGACTATCTCTTTGCAACGGGGAGCTACGAAGGGCGCAATATAATGGATCAGCCGGCAGTCATCCTGCTGGACCTGAAATTACCCAAGATTGATGGGCTGGAGGTGTTGCGACGCATTCGCGCCGATGAGCGCACCCGGTTGTTGCCGGTGGTGATTTTGACCTCGTCCAACGAGGAAGAAGACCGGATCAAGGGATATAGTCTCGGAGCCAACAGTTATGTCCGCAAGCCAGTCGATTTTGACGAGTTCGACCGCGCAGCCGGTCAACTGGGCTTGTACTGGCTGCTATTGAATCAATCACCCGGCTGAATGATAAATGAGTGATAGGGAGATCACGCATGCCCATGATGCAAGACCACACTATTTCGCTACGCGCCCTGATCGTCGAGGATGAAGAAGATGATGCCCTGTTGCTGGTCGATTATATGGAGGCCGGTGGGTTTGCGCTGAGCTGGCAACGTGTCGATACTGAAGCGGCGCTGATCGAAGCAATGCAACAACCATGGGACATCATATTCTCCGATTATTCCATGCCGAATTTCAGTGGCGGCCGTGCCCTGGCTGTGGTGCGGCAGCACGATCCGGATATTCCCTTCATTTTTGTTTCCGGCACTATAGGTGAAGATGCTGCTGTGGAAGCCATGAAGTCCGGTGCCCAGGACTACGTGATGAAGGAGCAGTTAGTGCGCCTGGTGCCGGCGATCAATCGTGAACTGCGAGATGCCAGGCTGCGCCGCGAAAAGCGCCAGACAGAGCAGACGCTACGCAAATTGTCACTGGCCGTAAAGCAGGCGGCGGATAGTGTCATCATTACCGACCCACAGGGCTGTATCGAATACGTCAACCCGGCTTTCGAAACGCTCACCGGCTACCGGGCAGGCGAGATTACCGGCGCTACTCCATCCATTCTTCGTTCCGGCTGTCATGACCAGCATTACTACCAAAGATTATGGTCAACCATTGGTCGGGGTGAAATCTTCCGGGATACCGTGATCAACCGGCGTAAGGACGGCGAGCTATTCTACGAAGAGCAGGTGATCACGCCCTTGAAGGATGAGCAGGGGAATATTACCCATTTCGTTTCTACCGGCCGGGACATTACCGCCCGTGTGCAGGCGGAGGAAGCGCGCATACGTCTGGCGGAAATCCTGGAGGCAACTCCGGACATGGTGGCCATTCTCGAGCCGGGCGGCGGCTTGCGTTACCTGAATGGCGCTGGACGTCGCATGCTTGGCATGGGGTTGCAGGACGATATCGAAAAGCGGAATTTGCAGGATATATTTCCGGAATCGGTAGCGCAGCAATTGCTTACCGATGTGATTCCCGCCGCGTATCGGGATGGGGCATGGACGGGCGAAACGGTGCTGCGGCTTGTCGATGGCAATGAAATGCCTGTCTCCCAGGTGGTATTGGTGCACCGCGACGCGGATGGGGAAATTGACTATGTATCGACCATTACGCGGGACATATCGGAGCGAAAACAGTTCGAGGCAGAGTTGCAGCACCGCGCCACCCATGACAGCCTGACTGATTTGCCGAACCGGTTTTTTCTGATTGATCGTCTGACGTTTGCATTGGAGCGTGCGCGGCGTCATGGTAATTACGTCGCCGTGATATTCCTGGACATGGACAATTTCAAACGGGTGAATGACAGTCTGGGCCATGCAGCCGGTGATGCGCTTCTGCAGCAGGTGGCCCGGCGACTGATGGGCTGCCTGCGGCCGAATGATACCGTTGCTCGCCATGGTGGTGACGAATTCACTATTGTACTGGATGACCTGGTTCATGCTGAAAACGTTCTCGTGGTGTTGCGCAAGTTGCGTAGTGCATTTGAGCGCCCGATCAGTGTCGGGTCACACGAAGTCTATGTCACGTTTAGTACCGGTATAGCCCTGTACCCGGATGATGGTTCCAGGGTGGAGGATCTGTTGCGTAATTCCGATACTGCCATGTATCGGGCCAAATCATCGGGATCCAGTCAGTACCGTTTTTATGCGCCTGACATGAATGCGCGTGGTCATGAATTTCTGACATTGGAGGCGGATCTGAGGCATGCACTGGAGCATGACGAATTCTGTCTTTATTATCAGCCCCAGATACGCGTGTTCGATGGCCGCATTGCCGGTGTCGAGGCCTTGATTCGCTGGCAGCACCCGACGCGCGGACTGGTTTCGCCCGCGGACTTCATCCCATTGCTGGAAAATTCAGGTTTGATCATCCCGGTCGGAGAATGGGTGTTGCGGGAGGCCTGCAAGATGCATCGCGCCTGGCGTGATGCGGGGTTTCAGGGGCAACGCATCTCCGTCAATGTTTCGGCTGCCCAGTTCAACGATGAGGATCTGCTGGACAAGGTCCGCAGGGTGATACGCGAGGAGGCCATGCCACCCCAGATGCTGGAACTGGAAATCACGGAAAACATCGTCATGCAGGATCCGGAGAATGCCGCGGCGATCCTGAAGGTACTCCATGATCTGGGGGTGCGTACCGCCATCGATGATTTCGGCACCGGCTATTCGTCACTGGCGTACCTGAAACGCTTCCCGTTGAATGTATTAAAAATTGACCGGGCCTTTGTCGGTGATCTCGGCAGGGACGCAGGTGATGCAGTTATTGTCGAGGCGAGCATTTCCCTGGCCAAGAAACTGGGTCTTGATGTCGTAGCGGAGGGCGTGGAGATCGCTGAACAATTCGATTTCCTGCGTCGCAATGACTGCGACCTGGTGCAGGGGTTTTACCTGAGCCGTCCTGTATCCGGTACCGACCTGATGGGGTTGTTGCCAAAAGTGTGGTTTTGAGGGGGGCTCGGCTGCCTGACGCAGAATGCCAGGTTGCAGGGCAGGCCATGACTTGCTGGAGGAAGCCCGATCGGCATCGGAGTCGTAGGCCTGAAATGTCGGTAAGTCCCAATTTTTTGAGATATTTTTCCTGACGTGTTAGGGTAAAAAGGCCTGATGGCTCAACAGAGTACAAATTCCACACCCACTACCCAGATTCAAACCATTGCTGATTATCCGACCACAATCTGCTTGTGGCGATTCGATTTCGCGGAAATCCACAAGATTTCTGATTTTTGCGTTTTGCGCCGCTGTATTATTCCTGTCCCGGCCCGAAGTGGCTGCCGCATTACCTCTGCCCGAATTAAAAGTCGATAATGCGCTTGCGACTGCCGGATACTATCGGCTGGAATGGCGCTTGCCTGCGGTCACCTCAGATGACGACATGCGCTATGTAGTACAGGAAGCGCAGGACAACCGGTTTCATGATGCAATCACCTTGTATGAGGGGCCGGATCTGGCGATGGTGCTGAGTGGTCGTGAGGATGGTCTTCGCTATTACCGGGTTCGTGCCAGCAAGGGCGATCAGCCATTGAGCCAGTGGAGCGAATCGATCAGCGTGGAGACCCGCCACCACAGTTTGCTGCGGGCACTTGCTTTTTTCGCTATCGGGGCACTGGTGTTCGCAGCAACCCTTGTATTGATCCTGCGTGGCCCTCGTGAACAGGGGCGAGGCGGCCACACGGTTCGGGAGCGCTCGAATGGCTGATCTGAAAATAAATTTTGCTCGCCTGAAACAGGATATCCAGGATCTTGCCGCGATTGGCCGCCAGGAAGATAACGGTATCTACCGGATGTCCTTCAGTGCCGGTGATATGGAGGCGCGTGCCTGGTTGCAACAGCGCATCCATGATGCGGGTCTTGATCTCCATATCGACGGTGCAGCCAATATCCATGCCCGACTGGGCTGGGACGAGGTACGTCCGAGCATCATGACCGGTTCGCATATGGATACGGTACCCCGAGCCGGCCACCTGGATGGTGCGCTGGGTGTGCTGACCAGCCTGGAATGCCTGCGCAGCATCAAGGAGCAGGGGCTATCCATTCGGTACCCACTGGAAGCCGTGGCCTTCACCGACGAGGAAGGTCGTTTTGGTCATATGTTTGGTTCCCAGGCTATTTGCGGCCAACTGACACCGGACAGCATTCTGCAGGCGCGCGACCTGCAGGGCATCCGCCTTGTGGATGCCATGGCGGAACAGGGGCTGGATGCCATGGATGCATTGCAGGCCCAGCGCAACCCGAAATCCATTCATGCCTTTATCGAGTTACATATTGAGCAGGGGCCGGTCCTGGATCGCCAGCGGCTGCATATCGGGGTCGTCGATGCCATTGCCGGACTGTTCAAGTGGCAGGTGCGGCTGATCGGTGAGGCCAATCATGCCGGTACCACCCCGATGAACATGCGTCGTGATGCCTTCCAGGGGCTGGCTGAACTGTCCAGTGAAATCCCGCGTATCCTGGAGGAAAACGGCAGCCCCCGCAGTGTGGCAACCATCGGTCGCGTGGAACTGTTCCCTGGCGCGGCCAACGTGGTGCCAGGTCGGGCCGAATTTTCCCTGGAAGTACGCGATACCGACCCGGCCATCATCAGCCAGTTGTCGGATGCGTTCCGTCGTGTCCTGTCAGCGATTGCCCGGCGCCGTGAGCTGATGTTCGAGTTTGACGTCATGAGTGAGCTGACACCGGTAAAATGCGATTCCGGCATTGTCGATACCATTTCGGCGCTGTGCCGGGAAATGGGCATCAATGCCACGCGTATGCACAGTGGCGCTGCCCATGACACTCAGATCATGTCCACCATTACCCGGGCCGGGATGATCTTTGTCCCCAGTAAGGAAGGGCGTAGCCATTCACCGTCCGAATGGACGGCCTGGGAAGATATCGAGCTCGGAGCGAACACCTTGCTTAACACCTTGTATCACCTGGCTGGAGAGGCCGCATGAGCGACGATATTGGAAAAACCGATCTCAAGGGGCTGGATGAGCAGTACCTCAATATCGATCCCCTTGAACAGAATTACCGGGAGTACGTTACTGAAAACGAAGCCGTTCAGGAATCCATTGAACAGCATCGCACCGCTCTGCTGGTAATCGACATCCAGTACCTGGACGCCGCCGAAGGCTATGGCGTATTCGCGGACGTGGAAAAAAACGGGGTTCCACACGAAGCCCAGGAATACTATTTCAAGCGGCTGCATCATGTGGTGCTGCCCAATGTACGCCGGCTGCAGGATGCATTCCGTGATCTCGGGCTGGAGGTTATTCATACCCGCATCCAGTCCCTGACCCGTAATGGACGGGAGCGCAGCCCCGGTCATAAACGCCTGCATATCCATGCGCCACCGGGCTCCAAGGAAGCTGAATTTCTGCCGGAGGTTGCCCCCAAAGGCGATGAGATCGTGATTAACAAAACCGCCAGTGGCGTGTTCAACGCCACGAATATCGAATACCTGTTGCGTAACCTGAATATTACCGGCCTGTTTGTATGTGGCGTGTATACCAACGAGTGCGTATCGACCACGATCCGTGATGCATCCGACCGTGGCTTCTATACCACTCTGATACGGGATGCCTGTGCCACGGTAACACCGGAACTGCATAATGCCACCATTCGCACGCTCAAGGATCGCTATTGTCGTGTGCTGACAGCGGATGAGGCCGTAAAGGAAACCCGCAAGATCGCCGCGTCATGAACTCCGTCAATAGTGCGATTCTCAGTGCCGAGACCGGTTGGCTGATCCTGGGATTATTCAGCGCCTTGTGGATCTTCCTCGGCTGGTTATGGGGCCGCAAGGCCAAACAGCTGGATGAATTCATGCTGGCCGGGCGTAATGTGGGCATGGCGCTGGGTGTGGCAACCGCCATGGCCACCTGGGTCACCAGCAACACCACCATGGCCGCCCCGCAACTGGCTTTTCAGCTGGGCATCTGGGGTATGGTTGGCTACTCGCTCGGTTCCATCGGCCTGATGCTGTTTGCGCCATTGGCACGGCGCATACGCCTGTTGATGCCGAATGGGTATACGAGCGGCGATTTCATCCGCCTGCGTTACGGTAATCTGGCCTGGCGTGTGTTCCTGTTGATTTCACTGTTCTATGCTTTTGGCTGGCTGATCAGCCTGGGTATGGCCGGTGGCGTTTTGATTCATGCCCTGACGGGTATTCCCTATCGATATGGCATGAGCGTGATCCTGAGCATCTGCGTCATCTATACCCTGCTGGGTGGCCTGCGCGCGGTAATCGGCACTGATTTCATCCAGACACTGGTGATCCTGATCGGCATCAGTATCCTTGCCTGGCTGGCCATCGACCGGGTCGGCTTTGATGCCATTCACAGTGCGGTCAGCGAAGAACGGCCGGAATTGCTGAATTTGCTGATGCCCGCGGCATTGATGTTTCTGTTTAACAACCTGCTGTTCGGTGTTGGTGAGATATTCCATTCCAATGTCTGGTGGAGCCGTGCCTTTGCCTTCCGCGCGGGGGTGGGTTTTCCGGCGTACTTTACCGCCGGCTTGATGTGGCTGCCGATCCCGATTGTGGCCGGATTTATCGCCCTCGCGGCACCGGCACTGAACCTGAACATCCCGGCTGCGGATATGGTCGGCCCGATGGTGGCCGCCAGGTTGTCCGGAGTGGCGGGCGCGATTCTGGTATTCATTGTGGTGTTCTCGGCCCTGGCTTCCAGTCTGGACTCCCTGCTTGCGGCGACTGCCGATCTGATCACCCAGGATATCTATCGCGGTCATCTGCGCCCCGATGCCGGTGAAGCGGAACTGCGCAAGGCTTCACACATTATCATCCTGTTATTGGGTATCGGCACCTGGCTGTTGTGCCTGCCGCGATTGACCACCCTGGCCGAATTACTCTATTTCACCGGCGCCTTTGTGGCCAGCACGATCTGGCCGATTGCCGCCGGCCTGTATTCCCGCCGGGCCAATGCCACCGGAGCCACCCTGGCCATGTTGCTGGGCACCGCTACCGGGCTCTACACGTACTTTGCCATCGGCTTTTATGTTGCCGCCCTGGTGGGTGCCAGCGTTGCCATGCTGATCGTTGTTGTGAGCAGTTGGCTATGGCCGGATGACTTTGAGTGGCAACGTTTGTGCGAAACTGACAAGGACCCCATTTCATGATGGCATCCGCCAACTTCCTGAGTACACTGGTCAGCATTGCTCTGCTGGCGACACTGCTTTCACCGGTAATCCTGCTGGGATTACTGATTCGTGACTGGAAAAAGAGGACGCTATGGTGAACTCAGATACCCCGCTTCCCAAGCAACCGCTGCAGCCCATGTCGGACAATGCCCACCTGGAGTGTCCCGAGGAATTGCTGAAGCATATCAAGGAGGATTCGGGAATCCTGCTCGACCTGGCGAACCAGTCGATTGTTTCGGCGCGGCAGTTTGATCGGGAAAAAGTAATCCAGCTTTGTCGGCTTGCGGCCAAGTATGAAACCTCGGCGGCGCCGATACAGCGGCCGTTGACGGGCAAGATTCTGATCAGCGCCTTCTATGAACCGAGTACGCGTACCCGGCTGTCCTTCGAGAGCGCCTGGCACCGGCTCGGTGGTGACATCATGTCCATTACCGATCCGGCCACGACCGGCATCGCCAAGGGGGAATCCTACCGTGATGTCGCCGAGATGCTGAGCAGTTATGGCGATGTGGTAGTGCTGCGCGATACCGACCAGAATGCCATCTATGAAATGATGGAGGCATTGCGGGTTCCCATCATCAACGCAGGCAACGGTACCGATGAACACCCAACCCAGGCGTTGGCCGATATTTATGCGATTCTCAAGTCGCGACCGGAACTGCTGGATCTCGATATCAGTGCCGGGCAAAAAATCCGTATTGGTATCATCGGTGTGCCCGGGCGTATGCGTACCGTGCGCAGCCTGTTGTTGCTCCTGTCACTGTTCAGCTATGCCATCGAGGAAGTAGTGGTCATCTGCAATACTCATGAGGTGTTTGCCGATGGACAGCAGCAGGAGCTGGAAGAGCGCGGCTTGAAGTTCCGTGTCACGGCCGACATGAACGCCGAGTTGCCCAACCTGGATGTGGTCTATATAAACGCCATTATCTGGTCCGGGGATTCCTATGAAGAACATGGTACGGAATACCGTCTGACCAAGGATTCCCCGCTCAGGGAAGATGCCATCGTGCTGCACCCTCTGGCACGTGGCAATGAACTTTCGACCGACCTGGATGAAACGTCGCACAATTGGTACTTCGCCCAGGCGCGCGGTGCGGTCTATATCCGCATGGCCTTGCTCACCTGTTATGTGTGGCTGTTCTAATCCGTAAAAATTCAGTAAAGGAAACCCCCTCATGTGTGGAATAGCCGGTTTTTTTCATGGCGATCCGAGTCGTCCTGTTGATCCGCAGATCCTGGTGAATATGGCTGCGATCCAGTATCACCGTGGCCCTGATGGCTTTGGTTACCAGGTCATTGAGGACCGTGGCGTGGGTTTCAGTCATGCCCGGCTTTCGATAATCGATCTGGACGAAAATCGTGCCCGTCAGCCATTTACCTCGGCCGATGGCAATTTGCTGCTGGCGCATAACGGTGAATTCTACGACTACAAGCGACTGCGCACCGACCTGGTTTCGCGAGGGGTGAAGTTCCAGACCAAGAGTGATTCGGAGCTGGTGCTGCACCTGTATCCGCGCCTCGGCCTGGAAGACATGCTGCCTCACCTGCGTGGCGAGTTTGCCTTCTCGCTCTATGATCGCCAGCATGATCGGCTGATCCTGGTTCGCGACCGGTTTGGCGTCAAGCCACTGTACTGGACCCAGACCAATAATTCCCTGGTATTCGGTTCCGAGCTCAAGGTGCTGTTTGCGCATCCCGAAGTGAAACCCCGTTACAGTGCGGAGGGCCTGTATCATCAGCTCATGCAGACCATGGTACCCGGTACCACCGCGTTTGATGGTGTGCATCAGATCAAGCCCGGTCATGCCCTGATTGTGGAACGTCGCCACGGCAAGCTGGAGATTCGCGACTTCCGTTACTGGGACATGGATTTTCCACTCATGGAGGAACGGGTCGACAAGGGCGAGGAATACTACATCGAAGGTGTTCGCAACCAGTTGATGGAGGCGGTACAACTGCGGCTTGAAGCGGACGTACCGGTTGCCTGCTATCTCTCCGGTGGCATTGATTCCTGCTCCATCCTTGGACTTTCCGCTGCCAGCCAGCAATCACCGGTCAAGGCCTTTACCATCGGCTTCGATGACGCGAAATATGATGAAACGGCCATTGCCCGTGAAATGGCTGAGGCCGTCGGTGCCGACCAGGACATCATGATGCTGGAGGCCGGGCACCTCTACGATAATTTCGTGGAAACACTCTGGCATACCGAGCGGACCATCTATAACACCCTGGGTGTCGCCAAGATGCTGATGAGCCGCCATGTCAACCAGTCCGGTTACAAGGTCGTGGTTACCGGTGAGGGATCGGACGAACTGTTTGGCGGTTACCCGGCATTTCGCCGCGATATGTTCCTGCATGGACTCGATACCATGCCCGAGGCCGAACGCAATAGCTGGGAGCAGATGCTGGCCGAAAGCAACCAACTGTTTCGCGGCGCCATGCTGGCTGAAAAGGAGATTCATGATCCCGCGCTGGATGCACTGATCGGCTTTACTCCCAGCTGCCTGCAGCCATGGCTGGCTGCCTCCTCGCATGTGAATGGCCTGCTCAATGCGGACTTGCGTGAGCAGCTGAAAGATTATCAACCCGGTGCGGCGATTGCCGGGGCACTGGATGGGGATATGTTGCGCGGTCGGCACCCGCTCGACAAGGCGCAGTACGTATGGATCAAGACCATGCTGGAAGGGCAGATCCTTACCTGGGGCGGCGATCGGGTGGATATGGCCAATTCCATGGAGGCTCGTCCGGCCTTCCTCGATCACCACCTTGCCGAATTCGCCACCCAGTTGCCGCCCTCCATGCGCATCAAGGGCCGCACCGAAAAATATGTCTTGCGTGAGGCAATGCGTGGATTGTTGCCGAAGGTGTTATACGAACGCGAAAAATTCGCCTTTATGGCGCCACCTGCCCACACCGATCCTAAAAAGCTGGCGGCGATGAAGGCACTGGCGGATGAATATCTTTCCAGTCAGGCTATCCGGGACAGCGGCTATCTCGATCCCACCGGCGTTCAGGCACTGTTTGAGCTGCATGAGGTTGACAGCGATGCACAGGTGCAACTGGATGCGGTGATCAACCATATGCTCGGCGTACAAATTCTGCATCGTCATTTCATCGCTACCGATATACCTGCCCAGGCCCGACGTCGGGCCGATGAACTCGGCTGGCGGGTTGCCGCCTAGCCGGACCGGCTTGCCCGGATCTCAGGTATAAACCGGGGGCAGCAACCCTAATGCATAGTGCGCCGCGCCGAGTAGCGGCGCATATGCGTTGGTGGCGACGCTCACGGGTATGTTCTTCAGCAATGGGGCGAACCGGCCTTTGTCCAGGAAGGCGTCCATGAAGATGCCGCTGGTCAGTGCCGGCAGGATCTTCGGTGCGATGCCACCACCGATATACACACCACCCACAGCAAGGCACTTCAGGGCGTGATTTCCGGCCTCGGCACCATAGGCGGCGACAAACATGTCCAGTGCTGCCACGCATAGGGGATCGCTATTGTCGAGCGCATGCTGACTGATGATGGCACCGGGATCACCGCTACGCAGTTCGCTACGGAGCCAGTCCGGTTCACTGCCGTAGCCGCTGTCGCGCAGGAACTGGTAGATGGAGAACAGGCCCGGTCCGGACAGGATGCGCTCGTAGCTGACGTGACCGTTCAAGCGTTGCCGCAGGTATTGGAACAATTCAATTTCCCGATCGCTACGGGCCGGGAAGTCGCAATGTCCACCTTCGCTCGCAATCGGGTGATGACGCCTGCCATCCCAGTAGAGCATGGCTTCCCCCAGGCCGGTGCCGGCGGCGACCACGGCGATGTTGCCCGTTGCATCGGGCTTACCCGGATTCAGGATCACTCGCTCCTGCGCATCGACGAACAGCATGCCATAGGCGGCCGCCTCCAGATCATTGAGCAGCCTGACGGCGGGTATGTCCATCGCCCTGGCCAGCGCCGCTTCACTGAGTGTCCAGGGCAGGTTGGTGGTGCGGCACTGGCCGTTGACGACAGCGCCCGCTACACCGAAGCAGGCGGCCTGCAGGGAGTGGGGCGGCATTCCGCTTAAAAATACATGCAGTATGTCATCCAGCGACGGATAGTCCTGGCTGGGGTAGGTCTCCTGGCGCACCTGCTCCAGGCCACCCGGATCGGTATGCCGGTAGAGGGCAATCACCGTCTTGGTGCCGCCGATATCACCGGCAATAATCATAGGGGCGTTTCCCTTTTCGTCGTGATCATGTGGCTTTTCACAGTCAGTGGGTTGCGGGGTTTTCCGCTGCTGCTTCCGGTGTTTCATTGCCCTGTTCCAGCAGGTAGGCGAATGCGGCCATGAAACTGTTGGCGGCCTGATGGGGCGGGCTCGCATAGAAACTTGCCCAGGCTGCACCGCGGTATTCGTTGTAAACAGCCGTTTTTTCGGGATGCATATCCAGCCATGCAAGGCGGACCGCATGGCCGATCAATACATCGATGATGAGGTAGTCATTCAGTGCCAGCGTTGGGTTGGCCTTGAATATCACCAGCAAGGCATGCAGTGCTTCAATCACCAGTTGCTGGTAGCTGGGCGCCTGGGATTTGTTGAGTAGATGTTCTACACGCAGTACAAAATTCTTTTCACCGGATGTCATTTCGCCCTGGAGTTGTTCACTGTCGAGGCTGTTACGCGGGTCGAAGCGATCGCCGATCATGATGCCTTTGCAGTGCTGCAGGATTTCCCATACCCCACTGAAGAAAGATTTTGGCAACCGGCTGACAACGCCATGGGATTCGCGCCATTGGCTCCAGTCGTGGTCGGCCCCGATGAGCGTGGGATTATCCAGGGCGGGGAAGTGCACCCAGGTGAGTTCGCCGGAAGGGTGATCGCTGTGCAGGGCTTCCACCTGGACGATGTTGTCAACCATGTGTCGATAACCGGAGAGCACTTCCCGTAACTCTGCAGTCAGAGTGTAGGGGCTGAGGGAAAGGATATGCTCGAAGGCGCAATGTTGTGGGCAACGGTGGATACGTGCCTGCCGGGCCACGATCAGATGCAGCATATGGCCAATGCGCAGGGTCAGCGTACCTTCGAACAGCGCGGGCTCAGCCTTGATCAGCATGGCAAGGTAAATGACGATTTCCTGGTGCAGAATGCTTTCCCTTGCATCATTTCCGCAATAGGTGTGGATCCTGGTGAGTATGTCCGCATTGCTCATGGGTGCTGAGATGACCGCATCGAGGCTGTAGGCGCGGCCGACTGCGAGCTGTTTCTGGCGGATGACGATCTCCACAACCGCATCTTCAAGGGCCTCATCCGATTTGTCCAGCAGGGCGGCGGCACGACGCACAACGGACCAGTGTTTGGCGCGCCCGGCCGCCTCGTAGAGGCGCTCTGTGAGTCCGCTGACGGTGGAGTCGGCATGGGCATCGATACCGGTATCATAACTGCCGCCCTCCAGTGTCCAGAGGCGGGCCAGAATATCCATGTACTCATCCATGCTCTGTGCCTGTTTCAGTTGCTGGCACAGGTGTGAGCAGTCGTGTGTAACTTCCAGTTGCAGTTGGTCGTGCAGGGAAGTGATTGTTTCCGACTCCCCCGGCATCGGTATCGGCATGTCGGGGATGGCTGGAGCAGTGGATGTAACAGCACCCAGGTTGAAATCGTGCAGATAATCGATACGTTCGGTGCTGGCCTCGGGTAGCAGGGCCTGTAGCTTGTCGACCCGGGTTGGAACCCCGCCACAATCACCTGTCTGCAGCTCCTGCAGCAACGCGATCAGGTCGGGCTCATCCACCTGATGCAGTCGATCATTGCCGATGAGTAATGTCAGCAGTGGTTTGTCCTGTTTGTCCCAGTGCCGATGGATATAGGCCAGTTCACTGCGCAGTCGCTCGGCGAGGAAGGAATTGTCCAGGCCAAGATAAAAATCCATCGGGTTGAGGATTTGCGGCAGAAACAGCATCGTTGACTCGCTCAGGATGAAGATACGCGAGGTGGCCAGGCTGCGTAGCGGCCGCATCGGTCGGCCACTCAAATCGAGTTTGTGGTTGCGGCCGAGCTGGCAATAGGCACCGGCAAGATCATCGGCCTGATAAACCTGAACCGGCTGGATATCGCTCAGCAGTTCGCTCTCGATCCCGTGCCCGGCAAGGTGGTCACGTACCTCGGTATCTTCCGCGAGCAGGGCAACCAGCACCTGGCTGTGGCGTTGCTGGCCGACACGGGAATATCGTTGCAGCGGATCGATGTCATCCAGTTCGATAAGCCCGTCGCGTAGCATGCTACCGAGGACATACAGGCTCTGGGCCCATACCAGCGGGATATTTTCATTGGGTAGGCGTGGCTGGCTGTGGGGGGCCGCCTTCTCGGCATCGATATGCTCCGCAGCCACGTAATACAGCTCGGGCAGTAGCCGCTGGCCATCCACGTCCACGCAGAGTGTTTCCAGTCTGGCGGCATATTCCTCGGCCTGCGCGTGATCTCCACGGCAGAGGCCATCGAGCATCAGGTAGGTATAGAACAGTGGCCATTCCGATTCTATATGTTCGAACTGCTTGAGCTCGGTCGGCTCGTAATGGAGTCGACTGGTATCTTCCAGAACGGTCTGGTGCCCGTCGCGCAGAAAGCGCTTGCAACCATAACGCCCCGATAGTTTGTCGATAATGGTGTTGCGCGTGGCTTCGACCAGGTAGGTATCTTCAATGGCGTAGGCCGGATAGCCGATTACGCTCAGCAGGGCCGCGTCCACCTCTTTGGAACCGGACTCACGCGGCAGCATATAGTCCAGCGTACTGCGGGCGCGGGCGATTTCATCGGGCACGATATGGATAACCGAAGACTGGTTGCCATCCCTGCCGAACAGGTTGAATCCGTCCATGGCCTCGAGCGCCGCCTTGGCCATGCCCACGGAACTCATATTCAGCTCGGCGATACCGTGGTTGATCTTGTTTCCACGTTCCCAGATGCCGTAATCCGGGGTGCGGTAGGCGCGGCCAATGTAGTGCACGAGGTTCTGGATGAAATTGACCTCATCCAGGGAAAAGATGATGCGCAAGCCGGAGGCGGTCATCTGTGCCAGCATCAGAAGATACAGGGAGGTGGCATCGATTTGCAGATGACCCCAGTCCGTATCACCGACGACAGCACTGCCGGTCTGGGTATCATATTTGGCATGCAGGGCATCGACCGGGTGCTGGGTTGCTTTGAAACGCTCCACCTTGTCGGTCTGCTTCATCATGGCGATCAGCAGCCCGCGCATCAGTTTCACGACGCTCTGTTCAAGCAGGTAGGCACGGGCATGGTCGTTACCATCGCGGCGGTAGGCCAATCCGAGTCCCCAGACACACAGCACGCTGTAGACATTGTCACGTACCCATGCGTCGGTATAGTCGCCATGGGCATTGACCGCTGTGCTTGCCGGCAACAGCCCCGTCACCGGATTCTGGCGCGACAGGATTACGCTATCGATCTGGGTGAAATATGCTGCCAACGAGGTCGCCCGGTTGGTGCTACTGGCGGGGTTTGAAAGCTCATGCATGGAGGGTATAGGGGATCCTGTTGCGCAATGAATGATACCGTCCAGCGATACTGGAAAAGACATATGGTTGCATTGATTCCTACTATGGCTGATCGGCAATGCACAGGGCAAGGCCCAACGCTTGCGCAGAGACGATATGTTGCATTTCAGTGCATAGTGTGGCGCTGCTGCAGTGAAAATATGCCAGTGAACCTCGGGCCTGGCGACGCAATCCCTTCCAGGCTGTCTGCGGGGAAAACCGGTATGCCAGCACACAGCCGGCATTGGCCGCCAAGGGATGACGACGACCATTATACCGCTGCCAGGGCGGTGGCTGGCATAGGCGTGTAGCGGTATGGCCTGGGTGTGAGTTGCGTGAAGTGGTCGAAATACGGGAGAAAACACCTACGTCGTCATGCAGTCGACTGCTTCCCCGGCGCTGGGCATCGCAGTGGGCCTGTAGGTGGGAGGTGATATGGACGATGGGGATCGTCTGGCCGGATGCTGAGCAGGAGCGCTATGGCCTATTCCATTCCCCAGATGAGTTCCCCCGTCGGTTGCAGGTCATAACCGCCCAGCTGCGCGGCGTAGTCATGGGATTCAGCCGTGTGCAGGCCGTCCAGCAGTTGCTGGAACAGGGCGCGGAAGTACACGCCGCGGTCCAGCGCGAAGTCGAAGGCCTCCCAGCCGAAGGACAGAAAACCCAGGCCGAATTCGGTGGCGCAGGCACGTACCCCGGGCGCCGCATCGGCCGTGCCCATGGCGATATGGGCGGCGGCCTCGCGTTCGGAGAGGGCCTCACCGACCACCTGCAGCCGGGTTTCCTCCATGTGATGTTCGGCCAGCAGTTCCTGCAGAAAACGGCGACTGCCGGTGCCATCCTGGCGCAGGGTCCAGCGCAGCCCGGCCTGCAGCAGGGTTTCGATGGTGGGGTACTGCACCAGCAACTCGCGGCGCATCATCAATCCCTGTTCCCGCAGGAAGGCGCGCACCAGAACCCAGCCTCTGCGGGGGGCGTAGTGCTGCAACAGGGCGGGATGACGGATATGACTTTCGTTGTCACGACCCCAGTGCACGCCACCCACATCGGCACGCAGGGCGGCCAGCAGGCCCAGACCCAGGCGCGTGCCGGTAGGGGAGTAACTGACCAGGGCATGCGGCCCGACGCGGATGGCGAGTTCCTGTACCACATGGGCCAGCAGGGGATCGTCGCTACCGACCAGGATCAGGCGGTCGGTGAACAGGCCGCCGTGGCTGGATTCCAGCAGCCAGCGGTCCACCAGTTCGCGCGGAAACACCCATTTGCCGGTGATCTTGGTGGCCGGGATACGCTCCTCCCGTACCAGGGAATAGACCTTTTTCTCATTGATATGCAGATAGCGGCCAACCTGGCGGACACTCATGAAGCGCGGGAACTCATCGTCCTGCGCCGCGACCGGGCCGGGCTGCCGGCCGGCGGGGATATTCATTCTGCGCCCAGGCGGCCGGTCACCGGCCGTCGTTCGGGAGTGGCATCGAAGATGACCTGTTCACCGCCGTTGTAGATCAGGAAGTGCCGACCCTTGGCGCGGGCGATCATGGTCATGCCCAGTTCCCGGGCCAGCTCCAGCCCCATGTAGGTGACCCCGGAACGCGACAGCAGCACCGGGATGCCCATGTGCGCCGTCTTCATGACGATCTCCGAGGTCAGCCGGCCGGTGGTGTAGAAGATCTTGTCTGCGCCCGGGATATCCTCCAGCCACATCCTGCCGGAAATGGCATCGGCGGCGTTATGGCGCCCCACGTCCTCGATGAAGATGTGGATGTCCGTGTCCTGGCAGAGCGCGCAGCCATGCACGCCGCCGGCGGCGCGATAGATCTCGTTGTAATCGGTGATGGCCTCGAGCAGGCCGTAGAGGGCGGATTGGCGCAGCGTCCGGGGTGGGAAACGCACATCGTAGAGCCTGTCGAGGGTGCAGGAAAATACCGTGCCCTGGCCGCAGCCGGTGGTCACGGTGCGCTTGGCGAGCTTGTGTTCCCAGTCACGGATGCCCTGGCCATCCCGGGTGCTGACCGCGACCCGGTCGTGGTCCCAGTCTACCTCCACCGCGCGGATGTCGCTCAGCTGCTCGAACAGGCGCTGGTTACGCAGGTAGCCCAGGGTGAGCAGTTCGGGATAGGTTCCCAGGGTCATGAGGGTGACCACCTCGCGTTCATCCACCTTGATGGTAAGGGGGAACTCCTCGGCGATGCGGCCGTCGCGGGTGTCGCCGAATTCGTCCACTGCCTGCACCGGGTGGGTGGGTGGCAGTCCCGCCTGGGTCATGAAGGGCCGGTAGGCCGGGTCGAAGGATGGCATGTCAACCTCCCGTAAGGTTCATGTAGCGCAGGATCGTGGGCCGGCCCTGCAGCTGGAAGTCGTGCCCCCGGGGCTTGCTGGCCATGGACTGGCGTATGGCCCGGCGCAGTGGCGCGGGGTCGTCGGGATGCGCACGCACCACGGCTTTCAGGTCGCGGGCATGTTCCTGGCCGAGACAAAGCAACAACTGGCCCTGGGCGGTGAGTCGCACGCGATTGCAGTCGGTGCAGAAGTTGTGGCTGTGAGGTGAAATGAAACCGACCCGGGTAGGGCTGCCCACCAGCCGGTAATAGCGGGCCGGTCCCCCGGTGGTTTCCGGGCTGGCCACGAGTTCCAGTTCACGTTGCAGATCCCGGAGGATGGCATCGCTGGAATAATAGGCCTCGGCGCGGTCGCGGTCGCCCAGCTCACCGAGAGGCATTTCCTCGATGAAGGCGATGTCGATGGCGCGCGCGGCGGCGAAGCGCGTCAGCGCCAGGGTCTCGTCATGATTGCGGTGTTTCATCACCACGCAATTGAGTTTGATCCCTGCAAAGCCCGCTGCCAGGGCGGCATCGATGCCCGCCAGCACCGGCTGCAGGTCACCGGTGCGGGTGATGCGGCGGAATCGCTCCGGGTCCAGGCTGTCCAGGCTGATGTTGATACGTTCGACGCCGGCCGCCTTCAGATCCCTGGCATAGCGGCTCAGCAGGGCACCGTTGGTGGTCAGCACCAGCGACTCGAGTCCGGGGATGGCCCCCAGCCGTTCGAACAGCCAGAGGATATTGCGCCGCACCAGCGGTTCGCCGCCGGTGATGCGGATCTTGGTGACGCCCAGGTCGCAGAAGGCGCGGGCGATGCGGGCCGTTTCCTCCAGGGTTAGCAAGTGGTTGCGGGGGACGAAGGACATGTCCTGGTCCATGCAGTAGACACAGCGGAAATTGCAGCGATCGGTGACCGAGATGCGCAGATAGGTCACATGGCGACCGAAACGGTCCACCAGTCGTCCGGTCGGCTGCCTGTCCTGCCTGTCCTGC
>CBDUHN010000010.1:0-73240 GCA_965367295.1 uncultured Gammaproteobacteria bacterium
CGCTACCGCTACCGCTACCGGTCAGATCCTTCGACCGGACTTCTGTTGTGATTGCCTGCGTCATACAACCTCCATGAAATCTATGCCTGTCTACGCTCGGCATTCTGTGCCGTCGTACTGGTCATGCGGATTAGCCCCGGGATATCCATAATCAGCGCCACCGATCCATCGCCGAGTATGGTTGCACCCGAAACGCCATCCACACGCCGGTAATTGGATTCGAGGCTCTTGATGACCACCTGCTGCTGACCGAGCAGCTCGTCAACGAAGATCCCGGCCTTCTGGCCGTCTCCTTCGGCCACCACCAGCAACCCCCTGGTCAGGTCCTCGGTATCCGCCTGGATATTGAAAATACGGTGGAGACGGATCACGGGCAGGTATTCATCACGCGAGCGGTATACCTCCGCCATACCGGCCACGACATTGATGGACTCCGGCCTGGCCTGCAGCGATTCGATGATGGATACCAAAGGGATGATGTAGATAACACTACCGACACGTACCAGCTGACCATCGAGGATAGCCAGCGTGAGTGGCAGACGGATGGTGATACGGGAACCCTCGCCTTCCCGTGAACTGAGCTCGACACTACCGCCCACATCCTGGATATTGCGCCGCACCACATCCATGCCGACACCACGACCCGATACGTCGCTGAGCACCTCCGCCGTGGAGAACCCCGGCTGGAAAATCAGCTCACAGACCTTCTCATCCGGTAGCGCGGCGGCCTCGGCCTCAGTGAGCAGATTGCGTTCCACGGCCTTGCGCAGAACCTTCCGGCGATTGATGCCGGCACCATCATCACTGATTTCGATGACGATGTTGCCTCCCTGGTGGTAGGCATTCAGGAGCAGGGTTCCCGTAGCCGGCTTACCGGCCGCAATACGGACCTCGGGAGTTTCCAGTCCATGATCCAGCGCGTTACGCACCAGGTGCACCAGGGGATCGCCAATCTTTTCCATTACCGTCTTGTCGAGCTCGGTATTCTCACCGGACATGCGTAGCTCGATCTGCTTGCCCAGCTTGCTGCCCAGATCATGCACCAGGCGCGGAAAACGATTGAAGGCGAAGCTGATGGGCAACATACGAATACGCATTACCGATTCCTGCAATTCGCGCGTATTGCGCTCAAGAGCAACGAGACCGTCACGCAGATTTTCGAGCTGGGCCTGTGCGCCACCCTGCCCCAGTGCATTGCCGATCTGGCCCAGCATCGACTGGGTGATCACCAACTCGCCCACCATATTGATGAGATCATCGATCTTGTCGATGCCGACCCGGATGGAACTGGCTTCACCACCACCGCTACGACGCTCGCTGTTGCCACGACGATCCTTGCGACGGCGCTCCACCAGCAGCTCTCCCGCCACCGTCGCACCGGGCTCGGCATCCGGGGTAACACTCTTCACCGCTTCCTGCAGGGGCTTAATATCCAGTTCGGCATCATCGACCACCCAGGCAAAGACCTCGTCGATCTGGTCGCGACTGATCTCCCCATGCAGTTCGATGTTCCAGGCCAGGTAACAGGCTTCCGGATCCAGCAGTTCCCACTCCGGTATTTGCCCGGAATCGGTCTGCACGCACATTGCACCGAGCTCGCCCAGTTCACGCAGGATGCGCAGTGGATCGTTGCCGCGGCGCATCATGTCCGGGTCGGGCCGGAAATGGATATGCCAACCCGAGGCACAGGTCGACGCCCCACCCTGCCTGGCTGTGGGCGCTGTTCCCGCCCCCTGGTCCAGCACCGCCTGCAGTTCCGTCTGCAGTTCCGCGATCACCGTCTCGTCGGCTGCCTCACCACCCTGAGCCGCACCCACCAGCATGCGCAAACCATCCACCGCACGCAGCAATAGGTCCAACTCCGACTGAACCACCTGGCGACGACCGTCCCGCATCTCGTCCAGCAGGGTTTCCATCAGGTGGGTGAAGCTGGCGATATCCATGAAACCGAACGTGCCGCTGCCGCCCTTTATGGAATGAGCCGCACGGAAGATGCTGTTGATAACCTCCGGTTCTGCAGCACCCACATCGAGGTTGAGCAACGCGGATTCCATATGATCCAGTCCCTCGAAACTTTCCTCGAAGAAGGTCTGATGGAACTGTTCCATGTCCATGCTCATGGCGTTTACCCGAGCACCTTCTTGATGGTGGCCAGAAGCTGATCCGGACCGAAGGGCTTGACGATCCAGCCGGTAGCCCCCGCGGCCTTGCCTTCCTGCTTTTTATCCGCCGCCGATTCGGTGGTCAGCATCAGCATGGGCGTGAATTTGTATGCCGGCAGGGTACGCAGATTCTTGATAAGAGTGATGCCGTCCATCTTCGGCATATTCACGTCGGTGAGCACCAGATTGACTGCCTTGCCACGAGCCAGGGCCAGTGCCTGCTCACCATCCGCCGCTTCGACCACGTCGTAGCCGGCACCCTTCAGGGTGAAGGTGACCATCTGGCGCATGGAGGCGGAATCGTCGACCGCTAAAATGGTTGCCATGATTCAGTTTCCTTTCTGTGATTGCGTGGAGTCGGGGGATACGGGTGCCAGGCCCAGGGTACTTTCCAGTCCCAGCAGGACCGTCGCTTCACTCAGGGATGAAGAGGGATTGCGCCAGCCCGGCGCCCGGTCGAGTCGCCCTGCGGCAAGATGAAAGGCCAGCAGCAGCTGCAATGCCGCGCCATCCACCTGCTCCACGGCGGAACCGTCGATAACTAGGGAGTGGCCACTGTTCAGGGCATCATCAAACTGTTGGTGCAGGTCCATTGCCTGCGCGATCCCGATGGTCGCAGGCAGGCACAGCACGCAGCTGCGTGCACAGGAACTTTTGAGGGGGGTATCACCCATCACAGCCTTCCTCCTCTTGGACAATGGCTGCTGGCGCAACATACGCTCGCAGGGACACCATCCGTTGTACCAATTACTGGTATGAGGAAAGGCGGGGATTGGGCCTTTCGATTCTGTCGCCGCCGGTTTTCCGTCAGGAATATGCAGGCAGTGCGACATCCGCCGCAGGGGCGACGGCCTTCCTATCGTCCGCACCCGAACAAACCTTAGTGCGGAACTCAACTATTTCTGGCCGGTCTTGCTGATCCCGGGATCATCCCGATCGGATCGCCAAAAACCCGGCAGGCATAAACCAAAGCAAAATGCATTCCACAATTTTTGGCTGGCGCCGTGCATCACTAACCAATGCGGATTGCCGGGGTATTCCAAAAAAACACCTCTGCCTGCCAGTGCACGCCATCCTGTGACGGGATCCCGTTTATGAAGGTACCAATCCCATCCGCCCGGGCATTTGCCGCCAAGCAGTTTTTGTTTCGCTCGCAGCAGCCACCTATAATGGCCCGCTTCGTACCTCCGCATATGGGCACAGCAATGGCGCAATACGTCTACACCATGAACCGGGTCGGCAAGGTCGTCCCCCCGAAACGCCACATCCTGCGTGACATCTCGCTGTCTTTCTTCCCCGGCGCCAAGATCGGCGTACTGGGTCTGAACGGTTCCGGCAAATCCACCCTGCTGCGGATCATGGCCGGCGTGGATACCGACATCGAGGGTGAGGCCCGCCCCCAGCCCGGCATCAAGGTGGGCTACCTGTCGCAGGAACCACAACTGGATGAAACCAAGGACGTACGCGGCAACGTGGAAGAGGCCCTCGGTGCGGTGAAGGAGGCCCTCGTCCGGCTCGACGCGGTGTACGCCGCCTATGCCGAGCCCGATGCCGATTTCGATGCCCTGGCCAAGGAACAGGCGGAACTGGAAAACATCATCCAGGCCAGTGATGGCCATGATATGGAGCGCACCCTGGAGGTGGCCGCCGATGCCCTGCGCCTGCCACCCTGGGATGCCGACGTAAGCAAGCTCTCCGGTGGCGAGCGCCGCCGCGTGGCCCTGTGCAAGCTTTTGCTGTCCAAACCGGACATGCTGCTGCTCGACGAGCCCACCAACCACCTGGATGCCGAATCGGTGGCCTGGCTGGAGCGCTTCCTCCACGACTACGAAGGCACCGTGGTGGCAGTCACCCATGACCGTTACTTCCTCGACAATGTCGCCGGCTGGATCCTGGAACTGGACCGCGGCCACGGCATTCCCTGGGAAGGCAATTACTCCTCCTGGCTCGAGCAGAAGGAGGCCCGCCTCGAACAGGAGCAGAAATCCGAGGCCGCCCGCGTCAAGGCCATGAAACAGGAACTGGAATGGGTGCGCACCAACCCCAAGGGCCGCCACGCCAAGAGCAAGGCGCGCCTGGCACGTTTCGAGGAACTCTCTTCCAAGGAATACCAGAAGCGCAACGAGACCAACGAACTGTTCATCCCACCGGGCCCGCGGCTGGGCGACCTGGTGGTGGAGGCCAAGGACCTGCGCAAGGGCTTTGGCGACCGGCTGCTGGTGGACGGCCTGAACTTCAACCTGCCACGTGGTGGCATCGTCGGCGTAATCGGCCCCAACGGCGCCGGTAAGACCACCCTGTTCCGCATGCTGGTGGGCCAGGAACAACCCGACAGCGGCGAACTGCGCATTGGCGAAACCGTAAAGCTCGCCTATGTGGACCAGAGCCGCGATGCCCTGGATGCAGACAAGACCGTGTGGGAAGAGATTTCCGGCGGTCACGACATGATGATGGTGAGCGATTTCGAGATCAATTCCCGCGCCTATGTAGGTCGTTTCAACTTCCGCGGCTCGGAACAACAGAAACAGGTCGGCAATCTCTCCGGTGGCGAACGCAACCGCGTACACCTGGCCAAGCTGCTGGCTGAGGGCGGCAACCTGTTGCTGCTCGACGAACCCACCAACGATCTCGACGTGGAAACCCTGCGCGCCCTGGAAGAAGCACTGCTGGAATTCCCCGGTTCGGCGGTGGTCATCTCCCATGACCGCTGGTTCCTTGACCGCATCGCCACCCACATCCTCGCCTTCGAGGGTGACAGCCAGGTGGTCTGGTTCGAAGGTAACTACGCTGACTACGAAGCCGACCGCAAGCGCCGCCTTGGCGAGGCAGCCGACCAGCCGCACCGTATCAAGTACAAGAAACTGGCCGGCTAGGGGATAGTGGATGTCCGAATAAATTCGGACCTACAATCACCGAAACCTTCTCACAGAGGCATCCATCATGGCAGAGCCGGTATTTCAAATGCGTGACAGTTTTCGCGCCCGCGCCGTACTCATCGGCGAACGCCTCGACCTGCGCGCCCTGGAAATCAGCGACCGGCTGGCGAGCACCCCGCTGACCCTGCGGGTGGGCGACCATGGCTGTGTCGTCCTGTTCCGCTATGGCGTGGCCGTGTTCTACGACGTGCCCCCCATGGAAGAGACCGCCTTCCTGCAGCAGTTGCAGAGCTTTGTACATCTGCCCTTCACGACCCCGGAAACCGAGCATCTGGATTTCAAGGTACAACCGGAAGCCCGTGAACACCTGGCTGCCGGTATACTGACCATCAGCGATACCCGCATTGAACGCCTGCAGATCGTGGCGGACATCCTGGCCAAGAGTGTGGTGCTGGCGGAATATGAAAAACGCATTGCCGCCGCCTTCGACCGTGCCGAACCGATCGCCGCCGCCATGGAGGCCCGGGGCGCCACCGGCCAGTCCTCCCGGGAACTGATCCGCCACATCGGTAGCGGACTGCTCAGCCTGCACCGCATGGTTGGCCGGGTGGAGGTGGGCGAGAAACCGGAACTGCTGTGGGAACGTCCGGAACTGGAGATCCTCTACCTGCGCCTGGTGGACGAATATGAACTGAACGAGCGCCAGATTGCCCTGGAGCGCAAGCTTGATGTCATCACCCGCACCGCTGAAACCCAGCTCGACCTGCTGCAGACGGCCCGTTCACTGCGGGTGGAGTGGTATATCGTGATACTGATCGTGGTGGAGATCCTGCTGACCCTGTATGAAATGTTCTGGCACTGAGGAGACAGAACAAACCCCTTCTCCACCGCCACTCACTTTTCCTGAACAGGTAAACCTCGTACCCTGACGCAGTATTTTCATCACCAAGGAATGCGCATGGAAGGACTTGCCCGGTTTCTCAATCGTGCCGAGGCGCTGCTGGCAAAACTGGAACCCCTGCTGCCTCTCCCGGCAGCGGAGTTCGACTGGCGCGACACCCTGGCCTGCCAGTGGCGACGCCGTGGCATGCAGGCCGACCTCTACCCGGTTTCCCGTCCGCACCTGCTTTCACTGGCCGACATCCGCCAGGTCGACAAGCAAAAGGAACGCCTGCGCCGCAACACGCAGCAGTTCGTCCAGGGACTGCCGGCCAATAATGCCCTGCTCTGGGGTGCGCGCGGCACCGGCAAGTCATCGCTGGTAAAAGCCCTGCTCAACGAATTCGCCCGGGACGGCCTGCGCCTGATCGAGGTGGACAAGTTCGATCTGCAGGACCTGCCCGATATCGTGGCCCGCATCACCGATCGGCCGGAACGCTTTCTGTTGTTCTGCGATGACCTGTCCTTCGAGGAGAACGATGCCCGCTACAAGACCCTCAAGGCAGTGCTGGAGGGCTCCGTCAGCGCACCGCCCGATAACCTGCTGGTCTATGCCACTTCCAATCGCCGACACCTGCTGCCGGAACAACTCGAAGAAAACCGGCATGCCATCCAACGGGATGGCGAGATCCATCCCGGCGAGGCCATCGAGGAAAAAATCTCCCTGTCCGACCGTTTCGGCCTGTGGCTGTCATTCTATCCCTTCAGCCAGGATGAGTACCTGGACATCGTCGATTACTGGCTGGCACAACTGGGCATGCGCATCGATGAGCTGGACACAGTGCATACCGAGGCCATCCGCTGGGCACTGGCACGCGGTAATCGCAGTGGTCGTACCGCCTGGCAGTTCGCCCGCGACTGGGTCGGTGCGCAGAATCCTGCAGCGCCGTTACCGGAATGAAGCAACGGCCTGGCGCGTTCATGCCACACCATCTCCTCCGCCTGCCTGGCCCTGCACTACCCGGCTTTCACCCCGCAACCAGAACGCCGCCCGCTTGCTCAGGAACTCATCGACACTGAGGTAATGACTGCCGTCACAGGAAAAGGTCAGCCCCACCCGACCATTCATCAGGTTCAGGGAAGCGGAACGCAGATATACCGTGTCATCCGCGTTGCGCAACTCCACGAACTGCTGCAATACCAGCTCGATCTGTGACCGCTTCACCCTGGATTTATCCGCATAGGTGCACGCGGTATAGACCAGACAGATGTCCGGATTGATGATCTCCTGCAGGCTGTGAATACGATAGTCGAAGGGATCACTATGCAACCACAGCGTGACCCGCGCACTGGAGTAATGTAATTTGACGTGAAACACCCCATGCTGCGCCATGAGGACTCGAACCACGGCATGCACCGCATCGATATGGGTATCCATTTCGCTCGCGCTGCGTTGTTGCTGAAACAGCAGGCCGCGTATGGACGGGTCTCCCTTGTACTGATTCCACTCCAGCACCCTTTCCTGATGCGGAGCCGGCAACGGCAGATCCCTGACCGGAAAATCCGCCACCACAAACCCCAGCAGGCCATCATCGCCCTGAATCGCGTGCAGCCCCGAGATACAGGGCTCCAGGCTGCGGTTACTCAAATACACCGATGACAACACCAGTCCACGATAGGGCAGCAACCCCTGCAGGTAAGGCCGTGCACTCAGATCCTGGCCGCGCCATTGCGCCTCCACCGCAAGTGGCCCGACGTTGGAGGAACATTGCCGGAAATCACCATTGAGCACATACAGCAACTGGCAATGCGGCAGCCGCTGCAAACCCTGCTTCAAAGTCACATCCAGGTCTTCGGAAAAGGACCAGCGATCCGCACATTCCTGTGCCAGGTGGGCGAGTTCCGCCTCAATACGGTGCGCCAGCCAGCGCTTCCGATGCGAGACGATTTCCTGCAATGGCTTCATTCTACGAAAGATCCCCTGTACTGCAGACGGTATCGAGGCGGAGCCGGTCCGTCTACCAGGCAAGGAGCAATTTCCATACCACGAAAACCATTGGGCAGAATCAATTCATAACAGCCTGCGATCCGGGCAATAGACAGGGACAGATACTGCGTGGACAGTGCCAGGGCCAATCCAACGGTTTCCCGGAATACCGCCTCGGCAGTGGCCGCATGACCAGCCTGCACCGGCGCCTTACGGTGCGCTTCCGTTCCTTTCGCGCCGAGCCTTTTGAAGCAGGCCCAGACGATTACAACAACCTGGAACTGTATCTCAATACCCGCGGCAATGGCCTGACCATCGAGACCCCGACGGTTCGGTACTGGTATTCAGCCTGGATTAAGCTTACCCCCTTACACTGGTAGCCAACATAGGGAAACTGGCTGCGCCAGGAGGTGTGAAGATGGCAATTTGGGATGGATTAACCTGGATTGGGTTGCTGACGGTAGCGGTGTTCATGGTGGCCATGATCAGCCTTTGCCGCCACCAGGGATGCAGGTTGCGCTAGCGCCCTCATCCCCGCTGCGGTTGCGCGAATGCATTCATGCGCCAACGTAACCGCAACCCCAGCAGTATGATCAGCACGACAGCATAGATCAGCGGCTCGCGTACATCGGCTTTCACCAGCCACCAGAAGTGCACCACACCCAGCACCGGCACCAGGTAGGCAAGCCGGTGCAGGCGTTTCCAGTCACGACCCAGCCGTTTCATCATGCGTTGCGTCGACGTCACCCCCAGTGGAATCAACAGCAGGTAGCCCAGCATGCCAACGGTGATAAAGGGCCGGTCGAGAATGTCATAGCCTATCTCCTGCCAGTCGAAAAACTGGTCCAGCCATAGATAGGTAAACAGGTGCAGGGTGCCATAAAAAAATGCAAACAAACCCAGCATACGCCGCACCCGAATGGGCCAACCCCAGGAATACCATCGCCGCAAGGGTGTCATCAGCAGGGTCACCAGTAACAGCCGTAGCGTCCATTCACCCGTGCCATGAGTAATGGCTTCAATGGGGTTCGCACCGAGCTGGTCCTGATATCCAAGCCATACCAACTGCGCCAGTGGCAGCAGGCAAACCACGAATAAACAGGCTTTCAGCAATGTAATGGGCCGTATGGGCATGTATTGCTCCGATCCTCTCCCCGAGAAGAACTGAAGAGCGGTTTTCAGTAGCCACCTAAAAGAATTTTTTCAGATCCATGCCCTGGTACAGCCCTGCCACCTGGTCGGCATAGCCATTGAACATCAGCGTGTCGCGCTTGCGGAATTCACCGATGCGTCGTTCGCGGCGCTGGCTCCAGCGGGGATGATCCACATTGGGATTCACATTGGAATAGAAACCATATTCCCGTGGTGCCACCGCAGTCCAGGAGGATGTGGGTTCGGTTTCCCGGAACCGGATGGTGACAATGGACTTGATGCTCTTGAAGCCGTATTTCCAGGGCACTACCAAGCGGAGCGGAGCGCCATTCTGATTGGGTAACACCTTATCGTACAGGCCCACCGCCAGCAGGGTCAGTGGATGCATGGCTTCATCCATGCGCAAACCCTCTACATACGGCCAATCCAGCACCGGCCAGCGCTGCCCCGGCATCTGCTTGGAATCATTCAGTGTCACGAATTCCACATATTTTGCCCGCGAGGTAGGCTCGAACCGCTTGATGAGATCAGCCAGGGAAAAACCTACCCAGGGGATCACCATGGACCAGCCCTCCACACAGCGCAGCCGGTAGATCCGCTCCTCGAAGGCATGGGGCTTGAGGATGTCTTCCAGTGTGTAGCGGCCGGGTTTGGCCACCTCACCCTCGATGGCTACGGACCAGGGATCGGTACTCAGGACATGGGCATGTTTGGCAGGATCGCCCTTGCCGGTGCCGAATTCGTAAAAATTGTTATAGGTAGTGATATCTTCGAAAGAGGTCCGTTCTTCATCAGTGGAAAAAGGACTTTTGGTGACCGCGCCCAATGAGATCGTTGCCCGGGATGATGCGGGCGCCAGCAGCCCCCCGGTAAATAATGCGGCCCCCGCCACCGCGCCGCCCTGTAGAAACCGGCGTCGTTCCTGGTAGAGGGATTCGGAGGTGATCTCCGAGGAAGGGATATCGGCAGGACGTTTGATCAGCATGACTGGGCTACCCGGTGGCGGTATCTTGACCAATATGACCATGACCTGGCATGGAGGTTCCCCGCCCTGCCCGCCCACCCCCTAAAGTTCCACGCCGTCGCAACCGATATTTTCTCCAGGCGGCGTAAAGCGGTGTTGCGCCAGGCCAGGCCCGGGGAGGGTCTGTGTTATTGCCAGGATTGGCGCAACCATTTCACCAATAAGGGGGCATGATGCGTACGCATATTCCCGTAGATGATGAAGTGCTGGCCCGGGCGGCGGAAGCCGCTGAGAAGGAAAAGGGCAGCCGACTGAAAAAGGTCACCAGCGAACGGCTCAACCATCGCCAGGCGATGCGTTCCCTGGAACGCAAACGCGAACTGGAAGAACTTCGCCGTAACCTCAGTGACTTCGAGGACTACTGGGCCGACGAGGAATAATCGTTCCGGACAAGCAGGGCAAAAGGCGCCTTTCGGCCTAGGCATTGCCCAAAACGGTTGCTGAATCACCCCAGCATCCACTACCCCCTGTAGCCTACACAGGTTGCAGGGGTTTTTTGTGCCGACAGGACCAATGATTCATCACATGGCACCTGTGTTGACAACGGATCTGGTGTTGGCTGAAACCCTGTGGACACTCAAAGGAAAAGAGTGCAGCGCTCAGCACAGTTTATATATTTGACCTCGCTGTACAGATTATCCCCGCTACAGCAACTCCATAAAAAAGGGAGGCATCAGCCTCCCTTTGAATCGATACCCCAAGCTCTCAGCAACATTTCCGGGCAACAGCCAACCCATCCGACAGCCATTCTTATACAACAAGCCCCCTGTATTCCTCTGCATCCATGGCTGTTCCAACAGCCATGCGAATAAAGCTGGTCTAGCCTACCGCCACCCGCGCATTACGAAACATGCGCAGCCAGGGTCCATCCTCGCCCCATTCTTCCGGGTGCCAGGAATGCTGCAGGGTACGGAATACCCGCTCCGGGTGCGGCATCATGATAGTGAAGCGCCCATCGGTGGTGGTTACACCGGCGATGCCCAGCGGTGAGCCATTGGGGTTGGCAGGATAACGCTCGGTGGGCTGCCCCAGGGAATCCACGTAGCGCAACGCCACAGCCTGCCGCTCCAGCGCCTGCCGCGCACCGTCCTCGTGATCGAAGCGGGCCTGCCCCTCACCATGGGCAACGGCGATGGGCAGCCGCGAACCGGTCATACCAGCAAGCAGCAGCGAAGGCGATTCGGGCACATCCACCAGGGTGAAGCGAGCCTCGAACTGTTCGGAGCGGTTGCGTACGAACGCGGGCCAGGCCTCGGAACCGGGGATCAGTTCCTTGAGGCCCGACATCATCTGGCAACCATTGCACACGCCGAGCCCCCAGGCATCGGGGCGGGCGAAGAAGGCTTCGAACTCGTCGCGGGCCCGGGCATTGAACAGGATGGACTTGGCCCAGCCCTGCCCGGCGCCCAGCACGTCGCCGTAGGAAAAACCGCCACATGCGGCCAGGCCGCTGAAATCCCGCAGGGACACGCGCCCGGCGATGATGTCACTCATGTGTACGTCATGGGCGGCGAAACCGGCGGCATGAAAAGCGGCTGCCATTTCGATCTGGCCATTGACGCCCTGCTCACGCAGGATCGCCACCGCAGGCCGCGCCCCGGAATTGATAAAGGGCGCCGCCAGGTCCTCCGCGGGATCAAAAGACAGGCGCGGTTGCATACCCGGATCATCGACCTGCAGCAGGGCATCGAATTCCTGTTGTGCACAATCGGGGTTGTCACGCAGGGCCTGCATGCGATAGCTGGTCTCTGCCCAGGCCCGTTGCAGATCGACACGCTCCTCGATAAACAGGGTCTGTGAACCCTGGGTGATGATCAGCCGATCCTGTTCATTCAGCGTGCCGATCACATGACTGTGTTTACCGAGACCCGCCTCGCGCAGGGTCTCCAGCACCGTGTCGGTGTCGCAGTGGCGTACCTGCAGCACCGCCCCCAGTTCCTCGCAGAACAGGGCCGCGGTGGCATCGCCGCCGAGATCGTCCAATTGCACCGTCACCCCGACATGGCCGGCAAAACTCATTTCGCACAGTGTGGCCAGCAAACCGCCGTCGGAGCGATCGTGGTAGGCCAGCAGCAGATCATCGCGATTGAGATCCTGTATGGTCGCAAAGAAATGTTGCAGCGCCTCGGCATCCTCGATATCCGGTGCATGATGCCCTACCTTCCGGTACACCTGGGCCAGCGCCGAACCGGCCAGCCGGTTACGGCCCTTGCCCAGATCCACCAGTACCAGATCCGTATCGCCCTGGTCGGTGCACAGCTGCGGGGTGCGGGTACGACGCACGTCGACCACCGGCGCGAAGGCGGTGATGATCAGCGAGAGCGGCGCCGTCACGGAACGGGACTCGCCCTGTTCCTGCCACACGCTCTTCATGGACAGTGAATCCTTGCCGACGGGAATGGCCAACCCCAACCGCGGACAGAATTCCTCACCCACCGCCTTCACGGTATCGAACAGGTTGGCGTCCTCCCCGGGATGCCCGGCCGGCGCCATCCAGTTGGCGGACAGGCGCACCCGGCGCAGCTCGCCGATGTCGGCGGCGGCGATGTTGGTGATCGCCTCGCCCACGGCCATGCGGCCCGAGGCGGGAGCGTCCACCAGCGCCACCGGCGTCCGTTCGCCCATGGCCATGGCCTCACCGCGATGGCCTCGGTAATCGGCACAGGTCACCGCCACGTCCGCTACCGGCACCTGCCAGGGACCGACCATCTGGTCGCGCGCCACCATGCCGGTGATGCTGCGATCACCAATGGTGATCAGGAATGACTTGCTGGCCACGGCGGGCAGGTGCAGCACACGGTACACCGCCTCTTTCAGGTCGATGGCCGCGGTATCGAATTCGGGTTTGTGAAAGGTCTGATGATGCACGTCGCGCAACATCTTGGGCGGCTTGCCGAGCAGCAGCGACAGCGGCATGTCGATGGGGCTGTTGTCGAAGTAGCCGTCACCCAGCACCAGGTCCTGCTCCTCCGTGGCCTCGCCCAGCACTGCATAGGGGCAGCGCTCGCGATCACACAGGGCAATGAAGGTATCCAGGCGGGTGCTGTCCACCGCCATCACATAACGCTCCTGCGATTCGTTGCACCAGACCTCCATGGGCGACATACCGGGATCGTCATTGGGGATCGCGCGCAGTTCGAAACGACCACCGCGGCCGCCGTCGTTGACCAGCTCCGGCAGGGCATTGGACAGGCCACCGGCCCCCACGTCATGAACGGAAAGAATGGGGTTCTCCGGGCCCATGGCTGCGCAACGATCGAGCACTTCCTGGCAGCGGCGCTGCATCTCCGGGTTGCCGCGCTGCACCGAGGCGAAATCAAGGTCCTCGGCGCTGGCGCCGCTGGACACCGACGAGGCCGCACCACCACCCAGGCCGATGAGCATGGCCGGACCGCCGAGCACAATGATCTGCGCGCCGGGCGGGATCGGCAGCTTGTCCACCTGACCGTCGCGGATATTGCCGTAGCCACCGGCGAGCATGATGGGCTTGTGATAACCGCGCAGCTCCGCGCCGGCCGGTCCGGGTACCCGTTCCTCGTAGGTGCGGAAATAACCACACAGGTTGGGACGGCCGAATTCGTTGTTGAAGGCGGCGGCGCCGAGCGGCCCCTCGATCATGATGTCCAGGGCGGAGACGATGCGCGACGGTTTGCCGTGATCCTCTTCCCAGGGCTGCTCGAAGTCGGGAATTCGCAGGTTGGATACCGAAAAGCCACACAGCCCGGCCTTGGGCTTGCTGCCGCGGCCGGTAGCGCCCTCGTCGCGGATCTCGCCACCGGAGCCGGTAGCTGCGCCCGGGAAGGGTGCGATGGCGGTGGGGTGGTTGTGGGTCTCCACCTTGATCTGGATGTGCGCCGGCTCACGCTGTTCGCCATACAGCGAACTGCCCGGCAGCGGGAAGAAACGCTGCACCTCGCCGCCTTCCAGCACTGCAGCGTTATCGTGATAGGCTGACAGTACTCCGTCCGGACTGGCTTTATAGGTAGTGCGGATCATTTCGAACAGCCCCTTGTCCTGCGGCTTGCCGTCGATGATCCAGCTGGCATTGAAAATCTTGTGGCGGCAGTGCTCCGAGTTTGCCTGGGCGAACATCATCAACTCCACGTCGGTGGGATTGCGATGCAGCGCGGTGAAACTATCCACCAGGTACTGGATCTCGTCTTCGGAGAGTGCCAGACCCAGCTCGCGGTTGGCCTGTTCCAGTGCCACACCGCCACCACCGATGATATCCACCGAGCGGAAGGGAGTGGGTTCGGCATGCCGAAAAATCTGTTCCCATTCGTCTTCACTGACCAGCACCGATTCGGTCATGCGGTCATGCAGCAGCGGGATCAACTGTTCGCGCTGGGACGGGGTCAGGGGGTGGCCACTGCCCAACGTGAGCTGGTAGGCGATGCCTCGCTCGATGCGCAGCACCTTGTCGAGACCACAATTGTGAGCAATGTCCGTGGCCTTGCTGGACCAGGGCGAGATGGTCCCGAAGCGTGGCACCACCAGAACCGGCTCGGCACCGATCTCCACCACCGGGCCACCATGGCTCAGCAGCCGCTGCAGGCGCTCCTGCTCGCTGGCATCCAGGTGCTGCTCGAGGTCGATGAAATGCACATAACAGGCCGTAACCGCACCGATTTCTGGCAGTCGGGTGCGCAATCGGGCAAGCAGTTTCTGGGCACGAAAGGAGGAAAGGGAGGTACTACCGGGGAGCTGCAACATGAGCCTCTCTCAGCGTTTTGGACGGGTGCCGGGAAACGGGGAATGATACTGGAATGTACCGGGTGCCACCAGCAGAGGGGACGCTGGTGCCGGGATTGCCTGGACCGGGGAAGTACCGGAATCGCCCCCGATAATCCCCTGACGGCTATGCCGGCGCCGTCACCACGCGCCAGCCAAACCCCTGCTGCTGGTCAGCGATGCAGAGCCAGTCCGCATCATGACCGATTACGGCCTGCAGCGCCGCCCGGGCCAGCTCCGGGGTATTGTTCTTGTCACTGAGATGGGCGGCCACCAGATGCTGCAACCTGCGGGTATCCATGCGCTGCAACAGTTCGGCGGCCTGACCGTTACTGAGGTGCCCCAGATGACCACCGACCCGGTCCTTGAGGCGGGGCGGATAGGGGCCGGCGGCCAGCATGCGGGGATCGTGATTGCATTCCAGCAGCAGGGCATCGCAGCCATCGAGACTGCGCACCACGTGTTCGGTGATGCTGCCCACGTCGGTCAGCAGTCCCAGCCGCGCCGCGCCGTTGGAGAATACGAACTGGCAGGGCTCACGGGCGTCGTGTGGCACGGGGAAAGGATGGACTTCCAGGTCACCGATATCAAAGGCCTCGTGGCCATTGAAGCAGTGCAGCTGCGGTACCTCGCCATCACGGTGCATGCTGCAGGTACCCGCCGTCATCCATACGGGAATGCGGTATTTGCGCGCCAGGCGCGCCACGCCGCCGATATGATCGGTATGTTCGTGGGTCACCAGGATGGCGCTGATCTGCTCCGCAGTACGGTCAAGGCGCTGCAGACGACGCTCGACTTCCACACAGGAAAACCCACAGTCGATCATGAGCAGGGTATCGCCCTGCTCCACCAGAGTGGCATTACCGCGGCTGCCGCTGCCCAGGGAGGCGAAGCGCATGCTCACCGGGATCGCCCCTCCCGCTACTGGAGCTGTTCGTGAAGCAGCGTCAGGATACGTTCCGCGGTTTTCGATGCATCGGGCTTGCCATCCCCGGTGAGCACGGTGATTTCCGTCGCAGCTCCCCGGGACGTCAGCTTGATCTGGTACTGGTTCTCTTCGTCCGTCTTATCACCGCCGAAGCCCAGCTTGGACAACCAGCCACCCTTCTTCGACTCACGGTCCGGATCGATGTAGCGCACAAAGTACACTCCATCCGTACGGTTGCGATCCTCGACGGCGAAGCCAACCCGGTCCAGTGCCACCCCGGTACGACGCCAGGCGCGGGAGAAGTCCTCGAGCAGGGTCAGGCTGGACTGGCCTTCGTTCTTCACCAGCTGGGCACGGGCGGGGGTATCCTGCGCGGATGCCGACAGGGTTTCGGCGCGCTGCTCCTGTACGCCCAGGTAGAGCATCAGGCGCTTGAGCATTTCGATTTCCAGTTCGGGATCATTGGGGCGCGGCTGCCAGACCGTGGTCTGGGTTTCCGTCGGCCCACCGCGCAGGGTTTCCTCCATGCCGCGGTGGGTCAGGTAGATTTCCGTGGTACCGGGTTGCTCGCCCCGTTCCAGCCGCACGCGGAACTTGTCACGGGTGGCGGCGGAATACAGCGGGTCGAGCACCTTGCCGAGCACGCGACGGATGGGATCATCGGCGATATCGGCACGGTTTTCCGCCCAGCTGGTTTCCATGATGCCGACGCGTGGATCTTCCTTACTGAGCAGGAAGCCATTCTGCAGCCAGAACTCGCGCACCTTGGACCAGATGGCCTCCGCATCGCCGGAGGTGATCAACCAGCGTTTATCACCATCACGCACCAGCTGCATGCCCTCCGGCGTCGGCAGCACACCACTGCCGGGGCGCGCGGTACCAGGCTGGCGTTCGCTGCTGTAGTCAGACAGGGTGGCGGAACTGGCGGGGGTGTACTCAGGCACCACCAGGGAATCATCCAGCGTCGAAGAGGTAAGATCCGGCGGTACCTCCAGGGTCTCCACCGGTTTGGCGGTCTTGTAGTCCGGGCGTTTGTCCGGCACCACGGAATCCAGCCAGCTGCAACCCGACAGCAGAACGCCTGCCGCCAGTATCATTACCCAGTTGCGCAGCGCGCGCTTCATTTCACCCATGGAGGACTAACCTGTTTCGATTGTGCGTTGAAAAATTCACAGTACACCGGCCGCGCGCAGGGCGGCCCGTACCGTATCATGATAGGCGACCGACAGGGGCGTGAGCGGCAGGCGGATGCCAGCCGGGATCAGCCCCATTTCGTGTAATGCCCATTTCACCGGGATCGGATTCGCTTCCACGAACAGATCCCGATGCAGCGGTATCAGTTTTTCATTGATGGCGCTGGCGGTCGCGCGGTCGCCGGCAAGCGCGGCGGCACACATGTCGTGCATGGCCTTCGGTGCCACATTGGCGGTCACCGAGATATCGCCTTTGGCGCCGAGCAGAATGCACTCCATCGCCGTGGCGTCGTCACCGCTGAAGACATCCAGACGGTCGCCGCAGCGCGCCAGTATGTCCTTCGCCCGGTCCAGATTACCGGTGGCATCCTTGATGCCGACAATGTTGGACACCGACGCCAGCCGTTCCACGGTTTCCGGCAGCATGTCCACGGCGGTACGACCGGGTACGTTGTAGAGGATCTGGGGGATCGGCACTGCCTCGGCAATGGCTTTGAAATGCAGGTACAGGCCTTCCTGGGTCGGCTTATTGTAGTATGGAGTCACCAGCAGGCAGGCATCGGCACCGCCCTTCATGGCGCAGCGGGTCAGGTCGATGGCCTCGCGTGTGGAGTTGGCTCCGGTACCGGCAATCACCGGGATGCGCCCTGCCGTCATCTCCACCATGCGGCGGATCACGTAGCAGTGCTCTGCCTCATCCAGGGTGGCGGATTCGCCGGTAGTGCCCACGGCCACGATGGCATCGGTGCCCTGCTCGATGTGGAAGTGAATCAGCGCTTCCAGACTCGCTTCATCGACCGCACCGTCCTCCATCATGGGGGTAACGAGCGCCACCATACTGCCGTGAAACATCAAGATCTCCGAAGAAGACGAAAATAATACGCCATGGTACTTGGGCCACCGGTGACTGACAAGGCCGTAACCCTGCGCGGGAGCTGAATTTCCGGGCCCGGAACCACGCCTTTTTCAGGCTGGCGCCCGATCGCCCCCCTGCCCACCCGACCGGTTTCGCCACCATTCCCGGGACTGGACAGAACCACTTTACCGCCCCGTAAAAAACTTGTGCGGCAGTATGCTTGGCGACTGATCACTCCCCCGACCGGCAGCGGCGAAACCATGGACGACGATACCCCGTCCATCCGCGAAGCCCGCATCAACCCCATTGTGCCCAGTTAATCCGCGCTGGTCTCCACGGCCCGCGGCATCCAACCGCGCAAGACCGAGGACCCGGCACCCCGCGATACCCGCAAACATAACGAGGCCATGCCCCCCCTCTACCGCGGCCTGGCCCGGGAACCGGCCTGGCAGGTGCGCGCGGTGGAAAACCTCTACCCGGTGCTGGGCGACAACAGTACCGCATCGAACCTGGTATTCGGCCTGCAGCAGGCCATCGACGGCTACGGCCACCACGAGGTACTGGTGGATCATGCTGAACACGGTATTGCCCTGCGGGAGATGTCGCAGGCGCATATCACCCTGCTGATCGGCGCCTGCCACGAACGCATGGCAGCCCTGTACGGAGCCGACCCACGTATCCAGTATGTGCTGGTATTCAAGAACTTCGGCCCGGCCGCCGGCGCCAGCATCCATGATCGCGCATCTGGTGCCGTGCGGCACCGGATCGACGTCGGCCAGTACGTGGTGAAGTGCGGTGAAAAATTCATCGCCATCAAGCCCTTTGCCAGCCGCCACGAATGGGAAGTGCACATCCTGCCGCTGGAACACCGCCACGATTTCCTGTCCATCACCCCCGAGGAGATCGAAGACTTCGCCCGCGGGCTGCTCAATACCATGGCGCGTCTGAACGCCGCCATCGGTGGCACCCAATCCAATTTCTTCCTGCACTCCCTGCCCATTCACCGGATTTCGACAACTGCCAGAACAGCTATCACTGGCACCTGGAGATCTGCCCGCGCACCAGCATCCCCACCGGGTTTGAACTGGGATCAGGACTGTATGTGAGCACCATCAGCCCGGAAGAGGCTGCCCAGCGGCTGCGCGATGTAACGCTGTAGGCGTATCACCGGAAAATGATACACTCGGCGCAAGGATCCACTTTCGCCGATAAGAAGGCATACATGAGCAATATCCATTACCTGGTCATCTCCGCCCTGGGAGAAGACAAACCCGGCCTGATTCACGGCCTTTCCCGACAGATTCTCGAAAGTGGCTGCAACGTGGAAGACAGCCGCATGACGGTGCTGGGCGGCGACTTCGCCATCCTGATGTTGGTTACCGGCAACTGGAGCAATATTGCCAAGCTGGAAGCCCAACTGCCCAATATCGAAAAAAGCCTGGGCATGACCATCAATTCGCGGCGCACCAGCAAAAAGCCCCCCAGCCAGAAACTGCTGCCCTACATGGTCGAGGTGGTGTCCATGGACCACCCAGGCATCGTACACAGCCTGGCGGACTTCTTCTCCACGCGGCAGATCAACGTGCAGGACCTGGTGACCAGCAGCTACAGCGCCGCTCACACCGGCACCCCCATGTTCACCGTACATATGACGGTGGGTGTGCCCGCTGACACTCACATCGCCAGCCTGCGCGAGGAGTTCATGGATTTCTGTGATCAATTGAATCTCGACGCCGTGATCGAACCGGTGAAGATCTGAGCCGGGTTGTCATCGCACCCGATCCGTTTAATCTATCACCTGTAGGCGCAAATGAATTCGCACCTATAACAAAAACCGTACCCCCCATGGATCAATGAGGCAACCGGCACCATGACCACCGTCACCCCGGGCAAGAAAGTACCGAACTTCAGCGCACCTGCCACCGGCGACCAGACCATCAAACTCAGCACCCTCAAGGGCAGCAAGCTGATACTCTATTTCTACCCCAGAGACAGCACCCCCGGCTGCACCAGGGAAGGCCAGGATTTCCGCGACCAATATGCGAAATTCAAGCGCAACAGGATCCAGGTGTTCGGCGTCTCCCGTGACAGCCTGCGTTCCCACGAGAATTTCAAGACCAAGCAGTCCTTCCCCTTTGACCTTATCTCCGACAGCGACGAAACACTGTGCTCACTGTTCGGTGTCATCAAAGAGAAAAACATGTATGGCAAAAAGGTGATGGGCATCGAACGCAGCACCTTCCTCATCGACGAGAAGGGTGTACTGCGCCAGGAATGGCGCAAGGTCAAGGTGCCCGGCCACGTCGACGAAGTGCTGGCGGCCGCCAAGGCACTGGACAAGTCCTGAGCAAGCGGAGTACAAAAGAGTCATTCGGTTCCGCAGTATCCAGACAGGTTCGTTTTGCACTCTGACGACGCAAAGTACACCGGGAAAACTGAAGCCCTGCATTCCAGGATGCGGATTGAGGCGCTGTTGCCAACAGACAATCGAGATGCATCCGTACCTCCCTTTGAATCAGTCCGCCACACCATTATTCCCGGCTTTGCGCTTCCTGCGTCTATACAGTTAACCGATTTTCCAGCCCACGGCACCGGCCCGGCCGGTACCTTCCGCCCATCACCAACACTGACAGCAGGTGACCATGGCACGCAAAGAAGTTCTCGGTAAGCGCCTCTTCGTTCTCGATACCAACGTGCTGATGCACGACCCCACCGCCCTGTTCCGTTTTCACGAACACGACATATTCCTGCCCATGGTGGTGCTGGAAGAACTTGATGCCGGCAAAAAGGGGCTCTCGGAAGTGGCGCGCAATGTGCGCCAGGTCAGCCGCTTCCTCGACGAACTGGTCAGTGGCCGCAGTTCGAAGGACATCGAAAAGGGCCTGCCACTGCAAAGCGGCCGTCCGGAAATGACCGAGGCCCCCGAATCGGCCAGGGTCGCGGGACGCCTGTTTTTCCAGACCCGTAGCCTGGAGGCGGAACTACCCGACGCCCTGCCCGGCAACCGCCCTGATAACAACATCCTCGGCACCGCGCTGGCATTGCAGAACACGCACCCCGATGCCGCCATCACGCTGGTGTCCAAGGACATCAACCTGCGCATCAAGGCCACCGCCATCGGCATCCATGCCGAGGATTACTACAATGACCAGGTGCTCGATGACGTCAACCTGCTGTATTCCGGCACCTATGAACTGCCCGCCGATTTCTGGGACAGCCATAGCAAGGATATGGAATCCTGGCAGGAAAACGGTCATAACTACTACCGCCTTACCGGCCCCCTGGTAAACAAGTGGCATCCGAACCAGTGCGTACATATGCCCGGTGATGGCAACTTCGAAGCCATTGTGCACAAGGTGCAGGGGGAGACCGCGGAACTACAGGTGGCCATTGACTACCGCAGCAGCATCCACACCGTGTGGGGCATCAATGCCCGTAATATGGAGCAGAACTTCGCCCTCAACCTGCTGATGAACCCGGAGGTGGATTTCGTCTCCCTGATGGGCACCGCCGGCACCGGCAAGACCCTGCTCACCCTTGCCGCCGGCCTGGCGCAGACCCTGGAGGAAAACCGTTACAAGGAAATCATCATGACCCGCGTCACCGTACCGGTGGGCGAGGACATCGGCTTCCTGCCCGGTACAGAGGAAGAGAAGATGACCCCCTGGATGGGGGCACTGATGGACAACCTGGAGGTGCTGACCAAGTCCGATAGCGGCGGCGACTGGGGCCGCGCCGCCACTAACGACCTGCTCGCCAACCGCATCAAGATCCGCTCCCTGAACTTCATGCGCGGCCGCACCTTCCTCAACAAGTTTCTCATCCTCGACGAGGCGCAGAACCTGACCTCCAAGCAGATGAAGACCCTGATCACCCGCGCCGGCCCCGGCACCAAGGTGGTTTGCCTCGGCAACGTGGCACAGATCGATACCCCGTATCTGACCGAAACCAGTTCCGGGCTGACCTACGTGGTGGATCGTTTCCAGAACTGGGAACACAGTGGACATATCATCCTGAAGCGCGGTGAACGCTCCCGGCTGGCGGATTTCGCATCAGAGGTATTGTAGGTTCGAATTCATTCGAACGATTTCGCCGCTTGAGACCGCGTCTGAATGAATTCGGATCTACAGGGTATGTTTTTCAGCGTATGGGGAGGGATTTTTGGTGGGTCCGAATTCATTCGGACGCTGTATACCCGCGATGGCAATATCCGCTACGCGCAACCATGGAATCAGCGGCCCGACCGATGACCGCTTACTTTGCGGACAGCTCCGGTCCCGGCGCCACCACCGCATCCCGCTCCCGCGGCCACACCTTCAACACCGCTTGCACCAGGGTCGCCAGCGGAATGGCGAAGAACACTCCCCAGAATCCCCAGATGCCACCGAACACCAGTACGGCGACGATGATCGCGATGGGATGCAGGTTCACCACCTCCGAGAACAGCAACGGCACCAGCACATTGCCGTCCAGTGCCTGAATGATGCCGTAGGCGATCATCACGGAGGCGAAATCGGCATTCCAGCCCCACTGGAAATAGGCGATCAGCGCGATGGGCAGGGTGACCACCGCTGCGCCGATATAGGGAATAATCACCGACAGCCCCACCAGGGTGGCGAGCAGCATGGCGTATTGCAGCCCCATGAAGGCGAAGGTGATGTAGGTCACCACGCCGACAATGACAATTTCCCAGACCTTGCCACGCACATAATTGGCGATCTGGGCATTGACGTCATGCCATACCTCGGTGGACAAACCCCGGTCACGGGGCAGGTAATTGGTCATCCAGTGCAGGATACGTTGCTTGTCCTTCAGGAAGAAGAACACCAGCACCGGTACCAGGATCACATATACCAGCACGGCGATGATGTTGATCACCGAGGCGAGGGACATGGAAAACACCGCCTGGCCGAGGTTGGCGATTTCCCTGCGCAGACCGGCCATGATATCGCCAACCTGCTGTTCATTGATAAAACCCGGATACTGTTCCGGCAGGTGCACCAGGCTGGCCTGCCCTTTGCTGATCATGGCCGGCAGTTGCTGGAATAACTGGGTAAGCTGCTGGGACAGCTGCGGTACCAGCCCGAAGATGATCAGCAGCACCGAAAGCAAAAAAGCCAGGAACACCACCGTAACCGCCATGATGCGGGGGATGCGCCAACGCTGCAGGCGTTCCACCAGGCCGTCGAGCAGGTAGGCCAGCACCACACTGGCCAATACCGGTGCCAGCATATCGCCCATGGTCATCACTACCGCGAAGCCGGCAATCAGCAACAGCGCCAGTATGACCACCTGGGGATCAGTGAAATAACGCCGGAACCACTGGCGGACAATTTCCATCAGGAGCCACTCGTATCGGGTTGGCGGACCATGAGCCGCGGGAAATCCAGTCCTGCCATAGTAGTGCCATGAAAGGCCTGGCAGCCGGGCAGGATAGTAGGGCTAGTGTGCGGAAACAGGAAGATTTTTTCCAGTATACAGAAGATTATTCGGGGGCCTGCGATTTGAGCTCATCATATTCCTGGCGGAACAGCATCTCCAGTTCGTCGATGACCTCAACCGCATCGCGGCCTGCCATGATGTGTTGAGTCATAAGACCGGAGGTGTGACCGAGCATGCGGGTTTTGTCGAGCATGAAATAGGTCTGCGACAGGCGCTTGATGGCCGCCACCACCTTCTCGGATTCGGGGCGTTCGATGGCTTTCGGTTCCGGCAGCGGTTCGGGCTTCTTGACCGGGACCGAAACAGACAAGGGATTCAGCAACGGTGCCGAACCACCACGCTGGGCCAGAAACTGGGCAAAGTCCACCAGGCTCCGCTGATCCTCGGCAGAGAGCTTCTCAAACCAGCCGAGCAGTTGTTCCTGGGAGGTAGTCATCGTGTACGTTGAATCCTGTGACGGGCCTATTCGTTGTGTTCCTTGCAATAGCTCTGCGCAAAGGCCAGTAATTCATCCATGGCCCGTTGACGGAACTTCTGCTTCTGGTGCACGAAGGAGAAGGGGCGCTCCAGGGTCGGGGCCAGGGTCAGCGCCGCCAGGGTACCCAGCTTCAGCTCCTTGTGGATGGTGGCGCGGGAAATGATGGAAACCCCCATGCCTGCTTCCACGGCTCCTTTCACGGCCTCGGGACTGCCCAGTTCCATGGACACATTGACACTGTCGGTGAGCACTCCCGACGACTGCAGGTATTCCGCCACCACTTCCCGGGTGCCGGACCCTTCCTCACGACAGATGTAGGGATATTCGAACAGCTCCTCGACATGGATTCTGCCCTTCTTTGCCAGTGGATGCTTGGTGGACACGATGGCCACCAGTTGGTCCATGCGGCACACATCCACCACCAGGTTCTTGTTCATCACCGGGGATTCCACCACGCCCAGGTCGATGACATTGTTTTCCACCATGCTGACGATGCCATCGGAATTGGACACCTTCAGATGAACATTCACATCCGGATACTTGTGTTTGAAATCGCCAAGCAGGGCCGGCAGCATGTACTCGGCGATGGTGGTACTGGCACCAATGATCAGTACACCGCTGATCTCGCCGGTCATCTCCCGCACCGCATTTTCCATCTCGCTATACAGATCGAAAATCCGCGCGGCATACTCGTACACGCGGGTACCGGCATCGGTAAGGCTGATGCGATTATGGGTGCGGTCGAACAGGCGGGTGTTGAAATGTTCTTCCAGCTGCCGAACCTGGAAGGTCACGGCGGGCTGGGTCATGTGCAGGCTTTCCGCTGCCTTCGTAAAGCTCAGCAGGCGGGCTACAGTATGAAAAACTTGTAAGCGGCGATCGGCCATGGGACTGCTACCGTCGAATTGTACGCCCCCTTCGAAATACCATCTTCGGGGCCATGATTAATTTGTTCGATTATAAAATAATCTGATCAGGGAGCGTACCATACAGCAGATCACCAGCGGTTTCATGTAATTTATGCACCGCCAGAGACCGCTGGTCAGCACCATAACAAAAAGGCCCGCCGAAGTGGCGGGCCTCTTGCTGGCAACGAGATGGCAGCACTACATTCGGAACTGGGCCATGAGGGCCTGCTGCTGCGACGACAGGCGGGCCAGTTCTTCACTGGCACTGGCGGTCTGTTGCGCACCGGCAGCCACCTGATCCGACACCTCGCGAATGCTGGCAATGGAATTGCTGATCTCCGCCGAAACGGCACTCTGTTCTTCCGCCGCACTGGCGATCTGGGCATTCATATCGTTGATGCCCGACACCGAACCAGCGATATACGCCAGCGACTCCGCCGCCTTTTCCACCTGGTCGACGCTGTTCTGAGCCTGGGAACGGGCCTGCTCCATGACCTGCACCGCATCCACGGCACCCACCTGCAGGCGCTCGATCATCTGCTGGATTTCCTGGGTGGATTTCTGGGTACGGCTGGCCAGGGTACGGACCTCGTCGGCCACCACGGCAAAACCACGTCCCTGCTCGCCGGCACGGGCCGCCTCGATGGCCGCGTTGAGCGCCAGTAGATTGGTCTGTTCGGCAATTCCGCGGATCACATCCAGCACCATGCCGATGTTCTCGGTTTCCTGTTCCAGCTTCTGGATAACCTTGGCAGCCTTCTCGACTTCACCGACCAGCGAGTCAATGCCCCCAATGGCCTCGGTAGCGACCAGGGCGCCCGCCTTGGCTTCGCTGTCGGCCTCGCTGGCTGACTCGGCGGCCACCGCCGCGCTGCGCGCCACGTCCTGTACCGAAGAGCTCATTTCACTCATGGCCATGGCCACCTGCTCCACATCGGCCTGCTGTTTCTGAACACCCCGGTTGGCCTCGTCGGTAATGGCCGACATCTCTTCCGCGGCGGCCGCAAGCTGGGTGGTGGAGCCGCTGATCTGCCCCATTATGTTACGCAGGTTCTCGGCCATCAGATTGAAGCTGGTCACGATCTCGCCAATCAGGTCATGACTTACCATGCTGCAATGATGAGACACATCGTGATTGCTGATGGCCGTGGCGATCTCGGAGATGCGCCGCAGCTTGCGCAGCAGAATCACATTCACCAGCCAGTAATTGGCCGCCCCCAACGCGACACCCGCGGTCAGCGCACCAACCGTGAACCAGCCGAACATGCCCTCTTTCCAGTCGACAAAGAAGCCGGCGAAGAAGGGAAACACCACCCCCATCAACAGCCCGAAGCCGATGGATGCCAGCATCAGATTTCTCAATATACTCGGTTTCATTTCACACCTTCATTATTGGGTAGCACGCCCAGAGATAACCCCACACCCCTGACCATCACCTTTTCAGCATTCCCGACACATTTGCGAACGCATTGCAATTCTTGCGCCCACACCAGAAACATATTTATAAATCATGCAATTAAAAATCAGCCCAACCTCAAGCAACGCCACCACCAACCACAACCGCTACTAAATTGGCGCCTTCCATGGCTATCCACCGAAGAAACCGCACCGATGTATCCTGTTTTTCGGTCACTCGGCGGATTTCTGAACCCATTGCCCCATATGGCCTTCACTCACTGGCGATATTCACAAAGATGCCGGCCCCGCGTTCTTCCGGATCGATCCCGGACACCGCTCCGCGCGTCCTCCGTGGATTTTGTTCCCGGGCGCCTGTAGCGGCCAGGCATGTCAGGAATTAACACGTCATGCCTGCAAGGGAGGCGGTATTTCCGCAAACCGGGTCCACAAACAAAAAAACCCCCGGGGCTACCGGGGGTTTTTGATATTGCCGAAACCGGCTGCGATCAGGAGGCGTCGCCACCTACTGCTTCGGCCAGTGATTTCCGAATGGCTTCCGGGCTGGACATCAGTTTCATGAAACTATGATCACCCATCATCTTGAGGCCCGGGAAGTGCACGGCCATGCGGAAACGCATGTGCTGTGCGACCACCTTGTTGCCGGTGACCATGACTTCATAGGGCAGATAGGCATTCTGCTTCAGTTCTTCGAAGTCCACCACGCCCATCTGGAAAGCATCATCCATATGCTCGTCCCCGTCCGCGGGGGCCTTCATGGATACGCCGATAATCGACTCATCCTTGCCGGGCACATCAATCCGGTACAGCTTGCGGACACCGGCGGCGTTGCTGGCCAGGTTCTTTTCCACGGCGGCCAACGCTTCCTTGTGGCTGCCATACTCCGCCAGCACATAGGGGTCATCGAAATATTCCATACCGAAGGTATAGTGGTATTTCTTGAGCTTGCGCTCCGTCATCTCCTTGGAGCCGAACTCCTGGATCATACCCAGGCTTTTTTCCAGTGCGGCACGGGTATTGGCGAGATCGCTTTTCATCCGGTAGGCATAGGCCAGGTATTGCGGGTTCACGAAAGCCACCTGGATTTCGCTGCCGACCTTGTTGATGGAGGCCCGCATGGCGGTACCGAAACCACCCATTTCCGACTGGGCCGCAACCTTACGCAGGGCATCGCTGGTGAAGATAACGATATGTGCGTTTTCATACGGCACATAGTCGCCCACGACATTGAATCCGGCGCCTTCGATCTTCTGCTTCACTTCCGAGATCTTGGCCTCGAAATCACCAGGTCCCTTGTAGGCCAGAATGAACGGCAGGATCTTATCCGCCGCCATGGCACCGGTGGTCGGCAGCAACATGACGGTAAAGGCCAGTGCACCGATCGTCCATTGCATCAGTTTTTTAATCATCTTCCCCTAACCTCCTAGTTTTTGGTCGTGCCGATTCTATGTCATTTCCACAGCAAGTACGAACAGAACCTGCACACAAAGAAAAAGGGTCATGTCGCCACGACCCTTTTTCCGTCTTTACTTCATACAGAACCGTTCTGGCTCAGATACACACTCAGAACTTCCATGCGTAGCTGACTTCCAGGGCATTCTGATCCATCCCGATCTCGGTATCGTAGGTCGGAGTACCGAAACCCGGGAACGGCGTGCTATAGCGGTAGGTCTGGTCCACATTGAAGGCACGCATATAGGCTACCGTGACTTCGTTGTTCTCGGTCGGACGATAGCTGAAGCCCAGGGTCAGGTGGGTTTCCACCACACCGGGTGCCAGGATGTTGAACAGGTTTTCCTTGTCATCAATCGGGTTGTCACCATGATTGATCCCGGCACGCAGAGTCCACTTGTCGTTGTATTCGTAGTTGAAGCCCAACTTGTAGATGGTGATGTCATCCCAGCCGAAACCCCAGCCACTGCTGGTACCCAGCGGATTGCTGACCCCGAATGCGGTGCCGCCATTGAACATGGCACCGCCGTCGGACGTCTGCGAAGTCAGCACCGCCGCGAAGGCTTCCAGAAACTCGGCTGCCGTCGGACCCGGATTGGAGATGGAATTGACGCCACTGTAGAGGATCCGCTGCACATCGAAGGCCACGGTCAGTTTGTCATTAGGCTGGAATGCGATACCGATGGCGTAATTGGCCGGGATATCAAAATCACCATTCTCGGCGAACAGGCCCGCGTAATTGTCGAATTCCTGCATGTAGATCTTGGATGCTGCACTGGCACCCACGGTCAGGGTATCGGTGACCTTGCCACGCCAGCCGATCTTCACACCGGCACCGTAGGATTCGTCATCCCCGTTGTTGGTCACATTCGAGGGGTCGCTGGAGAAGCCCTTGAACATGCCCAGGCCGTAGGCGCGGAAACGCTGTGCTGCGATCTGCAACGAAGCACCGATGGCGTGGTTTTCGCTCAGCTTGTAGGACACCGTGGGTGAAAGAATCAACTGGGAGAGGTTCACACCCAGAGTGGATGCCAGACTGCCATCCACTGCCGGATTGAAACCAGCCGCGACTGCAGCAACCGCATCCGCATCAGGATCACCAGGACCACCGTAGCCCGCTACGAAGGCTGGCACGAAGGCTGTACCCAGTGCGGGAGCAAACGCATTGAAGTAATGATTGTCGTTGTGGCGGGTATTCATCCCACCGTTGGCCGCCATCGTAAGGCCAACCGCCATTTGCGGTGAAAACTGCATCACCATGCCACCATGCGGGATCGCGAACAGTGTTGCCGCGCTGTCACCGCTGGAGGCAGCCCCCCCCATCAGGGTCGCATCCAGGGACGCATCACGATTCGGGTTAAACAGTTCGATACCGGCATCGGCACGATTACCCACGTCGATGATGGTAGCCGGGTTTACCACGCCCGCCATGGCATCCTGACCGTAGGCCACACCGGCACCGGCCATACCCCGGTTGTGCGAGCCATAGCCGATCTTGAAATATCCATTGGTGGCATGGGCCGCCGGGGCCACCAATGCCGCTGAAACTGCCATCGTGGCCAGCGAACGCTTGAAAGTGCGATTCATATCTCCATTCCTCTCGATTTTTGATGCGGAAGCGCTTTTTGTTGCAAAATAACAACAACCCCTGTGGCGCTCACCACAGCATGGCGATGCGCCTGAAAATTGTCAATATTTCATGGATAAGCAACAGCCATGCCAATTTGACATGAAGAATGCCCAAGTCCGCGTATCAGGAATACAACAACAGCTGACCTTTCGCGACAGGTGTGCTTGAATGGGCCCGCCCCACTATAGAATGAGGAAAGCACAGTGAGAATCTCAGGAGCCCTTTTCCGCCTCACCGCCAAACATTTGACTATTGCCAGTCTGGCCTGCCTGACAACCCCCGGCTACGGTGCCGGGTTTGCCTTGATTGAACAAAGTGGCAGCGGTCTTGGAAATGCCTTCGCCGGTGCCGCCGCCAGCGCGGAGGATGCCACCACCATTTTCTTCAACCCGGCGGGCATGACCCGTCTGCGCGGCAGCCAGTTCATCGTGGCCGGCCATCTCGTCAAACCATCGGCTGAATTCAACGGCAGTGCGGCCGATCCGCTCGGTAACCCTATCTCCGGCGGCAATGGCAGCGATGCCGGTCACCTCGCCCTGATTCCGAATCTCTACTACAGTCGAGAACTATCGAACCAGCTGCGCTTCGGCCTGGGCATCAATGCCCCCTTCGGGTTGAAGACCGAATATGATGCCGACTGGGTGGGCCGCTATCACGCCATCGAATCCGACCTGAAAACCGTCAATATCAACCCTGCCCTCGCCTTCCAGGCCACGCCGAAGCTGTCACTGGGTTTCGGCGTCAATATTCAGTACATCGAAGCGACCCTGAGTCAGGCCGTCAACCAGGCCATTTCCTGCGGTGGTCTGGTGCTGGCAAGTGTATTGACGCCAGCCAATTGCGCCGGTGTGAGCGGCGACCTGACCGCAGAAGTGAATGGTGATGACTGGGGTTACGGTTATAACTTCGGCTTGCTGTATGAATTCAGCCCTGAAGCACGACTGGGTTTTGCCTATCGCTCCAAAATTACCCAGACGCTGGAGGGGGATGCATCCTTCTCTGGAACCAATGCGGTTTTTACCGCCATCGGCTTCTTCACGCCAACCAGCGTAACGGCTGGCATCAGCTTGCCGGAGAGTGCTTCGTTGAGCCTGTATAAGGATCTCAATTCACAATGGGCTCTACTCGCCGATGCCACCTGGACCCGCTGGAGCCGTTTCCAGGAACTGCGCATCGATTTCGCCTCGAACCAGCCGGACAGCGTCACGATCGAGGACTGGGATGACAGCATGCGTTACTCGATCGGCGTGAACTACCGCCATAACAGCAGCTGGCTGCTCCGCGCAGGGATTGCCTATGACGAAGAACCCATCCCCAGCGCAGCACGCCGCACCCCACGCATCCCCGGCAATGACCGTACCTGGCTGGCTGTGGGCGCCAATTACCGGTATTCCTCACGCCTGTCATTCGATGCGGGATATGCACACCTGTTCGTGGATGACACGTCCATCGCCCATGCCAGCACCACCGCCGGCACCATCACCGGTGAGTATGACAACTCCGTGGATATCCTGAGCGGACAGGTGAACTGGACTTTTTAAACCACGCCTGTTTCCGTCCGCATGAAATCCAGGCAATAAAAAACCCGCTGGTTCGACTCAACAGGTCATGCCAGCGGGTTTTTATTTTCTGTTTCGCATCATCCGGACACCGCCCGAAGATGCAGCGCCACTGCCAAAACAGGGCAAACTACACTGGACCCGCCCCGGAGGTTCGGCTCCAGTTGCAGTCTTAGGACTTCTTGATCAGGAATTCAAACTTTCCGCCTGCTTCCTTGGATTCCAGCAACGTGTTGCCGGTCTGCTTGGCAAAGGCTTCAAAATCCTTCACTGAACCGGGGTCAGTCGCGATGATGCGCAGCACCTTGCCACTGTCCAGGGCGTTAAGTGCCTTTTTCGCACGCAGGATGGGCAGGGGGCAGTTCAGACCGGATGCGTCCAACTCGTCGTCGTAGTTCGCCATTTTATAAAGCTCCTGAAATCTGTATTTGTAGTTGCTAGCGGCAGCTGAACAGGCTGACCGAGGTTGTTAGTATACAGCACTATGCTTATATGATAACAACCCGAAATATGCAGGTACTTCGCCGTCCGCCTCCCTGTATCGACAGGCATGCCAGTATCCTGAGCAGTGCGTAGCCCTACCCCCCCGCGATGGCACGTTCCGAATGGACCAGGGGAAGCCCGTTCCGCACCCAATCCAGTACACCACCTCGCAGATTGACTACCTGATCATGGCCACGCGACATCAGATAGGCACAGGCCTGTGCGGAACGTGCTCCGGAACGGCAGTAAAAGACAATCGGCTTCTCATCCTGCCATTGGTCCAGCTGTAATGGCACTACATGTAGCGGCACCAGCTCGGCGCCCTCGATCACGCCCTGCGCCCATTCCCCGGGGCCGCGCACATCGATCAGCCGGTATCGGGAAGGGTCCGCCTGCAGCTGTTGCGCAAGATTCAGGCTATCGGTTTCCGGTACACCAAACATGGGAAAATCACCTGCCAGGAGGTTAATTAATTAGCTTTTCATTATATACTTATTCAAAGGATGCCCTCAAGAACACGGTGGCCATCATGTTCTGGCAACGGAACCCTGCGCCCGGTATCGTGGTCCTAGCTGCAGCCACCCCAACCCCAGACCCGGAATGAAGCGACTTATCAGTATCCTTATCAGCTGCGCCCTGCTCAGCAGCCTCCCGCTGGCCAACGCCAACCCGGATTTCACCGATTTACCGAGCATCGGGGACACTGCGGGCCGGTTGATTTCACCGGAACAGGAAAAGCAGTTTGGTGAATCCTTCATGCGCCAGATCCGCCGTACGGGCAAGCTGGTGCAGGATCCGGAACTCAATGATTACCTGCAATCCCTGGGGTATCAGTTGGCCGCCGCCAGCGACACACCCCGCTACGGCTTCACTTTTTTCCTCGTCAACGATTCATCCATCAACGCCTTTGCCGGTCCCGGTGGTTACATTGGCGTCCATACCGGTTTGCTGCTGGCGGCCCGCAATGAAAGCGAGCTGGCCGGCGTGCTGGCCCATGAAATCGCCCACGTCACCCAACGCCACCTGCTGCGTGCCTATGAAGCAGCTGAACGCATGAGTCTGCCCACCGCCGCGGCGCTGATTGCCGCCATCCTGATCGGCACCCAGGACGGCGAAGCCGGTCAGGCCGCCCTGGTAGGAGTACAGGCCGCTAGCGCCCAGTACCAGATCAATTTCACCCGCTCCAACGAAAACGAGGCCGACCGGGTGGGCATTCAGACCCTGGTCCGTGCCGGCGTGGACCCCATGGGTATGCCAGCATTTTTTGAACGTCTGCACCAGCAGACCCGCCTGTATGGCAGCCAGCTACCGGAGTTCCTGAGCACCCATCCGGTCACTACCAACCGGATCGCGGAAACCACCGCCCGCGCCGAATCCTTCACCGGTCAGAAGGGCCGTAAGGATACCCTCAGCTTTCAGCTGGCCCGCACCAAACTGATCGTGCTGAGCAGCAACCAGTTACGGGATTTACTGGCCGACTATACACAGCGATCCCAAAAAGGCACGCTCAGTGAGGCCGACCGCTTCGGCTACGCGCTGGCCCTGTGGCGTAGTGGTGACCGGGATACCGCCCAGCACGAACTCAGCCGACTGCATAAACAGGACCCGGATCGACTCACCTTCCCCCTCAACCTCGCCAAGCTGGAACTGGAGCGCAACCGGCCTGCTGAGGCGATTACCCTCTACGAGGAGATGCTGGCGCTGTACCCCAGGAATCCCACACTCACGAGCGCCTATGCCAGCGCCCTGATCAACCAGCAGCAGGCTGCCAAGGCAAGGAGCCTCCTGCAGGGCCTGATTCAACAGGGGGACACCCAGAACCCGGAACTCTACCGCCTGCTGGCCGAAGCCGCCGGCCAGACGGGACGCCAATGGGAATCCCACGAAGCCACAGCGGAATACTATTATCTGAACGGCCAGACCCACGAGGCCATCGACCAACTGGAGCTGGCACTCAAAACCCCGCAACTGAGTTTCTATGACAATGCGCGCATCAATGCCCGGCTGCATGCGCTGCAGAATGAGGCCCGCGAGGAAGACGCGCGCTGAATATCCCTATGGTATAACCATTCCGGAATAAAACCCGAAGCCCCTGCGTCCAAGCAATCACGGGCTGGTCGTAATGACCACAAATGGCAATTTGCAACCCAACGAAAACCCGGGAACGCCACTGGTATGTTACAAAACACTAATATAGAAGACATGGCATATTTTTCCCCGGCCGGCATTCCGGTTTTGACTACGAGGAAGCAGACAGCTATATTTTTGCGTGGTAACTGGATGACCTCAAAGGCACTAGGCAGTACACGTGCAATACTTACGAACCGCCCGCTATACACGCCGTTGACATGCAGATGTCACGGAAACCACCACCTGACCTAATCTCAAAAATATAGGAGGAAACGATGCGGCAATCCCCCAGCATCATTACCATGGCCACTTCCATCGCTGCACTACTGGGCAGCCTGGCGCTGGCGCCGGTAACCGCCGTATCTGCAGCAGAAGAGGCTGCATCGGCCGCAGACCAGGGCAAGCAAGTTGCCTTCGACCGCAAGAAGGGCAACTGTCTTGCCTGTCATCAAATTGAAGGTGGCGACCTGCCGGGCAACGTCGGACCACCCCTGATTGCCATGAAAGCCCGTTTCCCCGACAAGGCGAAGCTACGCGCACAGATATGGGATTCAACCAAAGCCAATCCGAACAGCATCATGCCGCCCTTCGGACGCAACAAGATCCTTTCCGAAAAAGAAATCGATCAGGTTGTAGAATTTATTCATACGCTGTAATTCACGCTACAGCAGATTAGGAGAAACACACGTGAATAGTTTGAAACGCAGAACGTTCCTGAAAGGCACTGCCGCGGTCGGAAGCCTCAGCATTGCAATGAGTGCCGGCCTGTTGACTCCCCGCATGGTACTGGCGGCATGGCCGAAGGCGGCCTTTGATGCCAAGTCCGTCGATGAAGCCCTCAGCGCCCTGATGGGAACCACTACCCTCGAAGGCAGTGACAAGATCAGTATTCGTGCCCCGGATATCGCGGAAAACGGCGCCGTGGTACCAGTATCGGTCACCACCGACATCGCCAACATCGAGTCCATCAGCATTATCGCGGAAAAGAACGCCACCCCGCTGACCGCCTCCTTCCAGCTGGGTGCCGGTGCCGAAGGCTTCGTATCCACCCGCATCAAGATGGGCAAGACCTCCAGCGTAATCGCCGTTGTCAAAGCCGGCGGCAAACTCCACAGCACAGGCAAAGAGGTCAAGGTCACCATCGGTGGTTGCGGCGGTTAAGCCTCGACTCAAACGTGAATGTGACCAGACTGTAACGAGGAAAGAAGCATGTCAAAATCAATCAAGATGCGCGCCAAACTGGAAGGTAACGTAACCACCGTAAAGGCACTGATCAGCCATCCCATGGAAACCGGCCAGAGCAAGGACAAGAAAACGGGTCAGCTCATTCCTGCCCACTTCATTCAGGAAGTCACCTGTGAGCACAATGGTGCAGCGGTATTGACCAGTCTGTGGGGGCCAGCCATCTCCAAGAATCCCTACCTGTCATTCCGTTTTGCGGGTGCAAAGAAGGGCGACACCGTGAAGCTGAGCTGGGTGGACAACAAAGGTGAAAGCGATTCGGCAGAAGCCAACATCGGTTAAGCCACGATAACGAGTGCACCATCCAAAGCACCGAAAACGACTGGAGGCGAATCATCCATGAAAAAACTGCTGACTATCGCAGCGGCTGTTGCACTGCTGGGCTCCACGCCCTTCAGTGTGCAGGCCACACCCGAGCAGGACCTGAAGGAATTCCGCGCCTATTTCCACAAGCGCTTCCCCGATACTCCGATGAATGACTTTATCAACGGGGTTTACTCTGTTGACAAGGAATCCCGGGATCAATGGGAATCCATCGAGGAATTCCCCCCCTACGAAATCAATGTCGACAATGGCAAGCAGTTGTTCAATACCCCGTTCAAGAACGGCAAGACCTACGCCAGCTGCTTCAAGAATGATGGCATCGGTATTCGTCAGAACTACCCGTACTTCGATACCAAGTCCGGTAAGGTGAAAACCCTGGAGCAGGAAATCAATGAATGTCGGGTGAAAAACGGTGAAGAACCACTGGGCTGGAAGAAAGGCAAGATCGCCGATATCTCCGCTTACATGGCCTACACCTCCCGCGGCAACAAGGTCAACGTGAAGATCCCGAACGATCCTGGTGCCCAGGCGGCCTATGAAAGCGGCAAGGAGTTTTTCTATGCCAAGCGCGGTCAGCTCAACATGTCCTGCGCCGACTGCCACGTATGGAACGCTGGCAACCGGGTACGCGCCGATATACTGAGCCCGGCCCTCGGTCATACCACTCACTTCCCGGTCTACCGGTCCAAGTGGGGCGGCCTGGGCACCCTGCACCGCCGTTATGGTGGCTGCAACGAGCAGGTACGCGCCAAGTCCTTCAAGGCGCAGAGTGCGGAATACCGCAATCTGGAATACTTCCACACCTACATGAGCAATGGTCTGGAAATCAACGGCCCCGGCGCCCGCAAGTAAGCCCAGCTGTTGTTGCTACCGCAAACCCGGCTTGACCCCAAGCCGGGTTTGTTACTTCTGGCCCCCTATTTGTAACCGCCATCACGGAAGAAATCGGACTACGCTTATGGCTCTTGCATCCGGAATATTAGAAGCGGGGCCCGCGTCCCTTACAAAGCGGCTTGCCACCTATGAATGCCCGCAGGTTCCCCTACCCCTATTCCGTGGCAATCCGATTGCAACCCGACTGTCAACGATCAGTGGAGAAGACAGATGAGCATTTCCCGTCGTGAATTCCTGCAAATGCTGGCGGTAGCCAGCGCCGCCGGAGTGAGCTTTTCCGGCCGTGCGCTCGCAGGCACCGGCAAACCATCCCAGCTATACGAAATACCCACCTTCGGCAATGTATCATTCCTGCACTACACCGATTGCCATGCCCAGTTGCTGCCCATCTGGTTCCGCGAACCCAATATCAACCTCGGTATAGGGGATATGAAAGGCAATCCGCCGCACCTGGTCGGAGAGGCGTTCCTGAAGCACTATGGGATTGCCCCCGGTACCCGTCAGGCCCATGCCTTCACCTACCTGGATTTCATTGAAGCCGCCAAACAGTACGGCAAGATCGGCGGTTTCTCCCACCTCAGCACCCTGGTGAAGAAGATCCGTGCCCAGCGTCCCGGTTCCCTGCTGCTCGATGGTGGAGACACCTGGCAGGGGTCCGCTACCTCCCTATGGACCAATGCCCAGGACATGGTGGACGCACAGCTGCTGCTGGGCGTCGATATCATGACCCCGCACTGGGAGATGACCTATGGCGCCGAGCGTGTCATGGAGATCATCGACAACGACTTCCAGGGCAAAATCGACTTCGTGGCCCAGAACGTCAAGGACAACGACTGGGGTGAAGCGGTGTTCAAGCCCTATGTGATCCGTGAACAGAATGGGGTGCCTACCGCCATTATCGGCCAGGCCTTCCCCTACACGCCGATCGCCAACCCGCGTTTCATGGTGCCGGACTGGAGCTTCGGCATTCGTGACGAAAACATGCAGGCCATGGTGGATCAGGCCCGCGAGGAAGGGGCCGAAGCGGTCATCGTACTGTCCCACAACGGCATGGACGTGGACTTGAAGATGGCCTCCCGCGTCAGCGGCATCGATGCCATCATGGGTGGCCACACCCATGACGCGATTCCCGCCCCGGTGCTGGTCACCAATGCCGGGGGCAAGACCCTGGTTACCAATGCCGGCTCCAATGGCAAATTCCTCTCGGTACTGGATCTGGAAGTAAAGAACGGCAAGGTGCGCGACTACCGCTACCACCTGCTACCGGTATTCTCCAACCTGCTGGAAGCCGATGCCGAGATGGAGCAGCACATCAAGTCCGTGCGCGCGCCCTACGAAGAAAAACTCAACGAAAAGCTGGCGGTCACCGACGACCTGCTCTATCGCCGCGGCAACTTCAACGGCACCTTCGACCAGCTCATCTGTGACGCCATGATGGAAGTCCAGGGTGCCCAGATCGCCTTCTCTCCCGGTTTCCGCTGGGGCGTAAGCGTATTGCCAGGCGAGGCCATCACCATGGACCACGTAATGACCCAGACCGCCATCACCTATCCCACGGTGACGTTGAACAACATGAGCGGCGAACGCATCAAGGAAATCCTCGAAGATGTAGCCGACAACCTGTTCAATGAAGACCCCTACTACCAGCAGGGCGGCGATATGGTGCGCGTCGGTGGCCTCAAATACGCCATCGACCCAACCAAGAGTATCGGCAATCGCATCTCCGACATGGAACTGGATGGCAAACCCCTGTCCGCCACCAAGGAATACTCGGTGGCCGGCTGGGCAAGCGTTGCCCAGCCCCTGGAGGGCAAGCCCATCTGGGACGTGGTTGCGGAATACCTGCGTGATGTGAAGACCGTACACATCAGCGACCTCAATACGCCCACCATCAAGGGCATACGCAACAACCCGGGCCTGGCCGACTCCTGAGTCCGTCACCCCTCGTCGCAGCTACGGCGAGGGGTGCTCTCCCCCATCCCCCTCCCCGCATGCGAAGCATCCTGTCTGCGAACAGTCACGGATGAGCATGGATACCACCGGAACCTTTGAATACATTTGCCTCCTGCCAACACATAACAGGAAACGCAGATTCAGTCGTCATTGCGAGGAGTCGCGCGACGAAGCCATCCTGAACTGAATAATACCGTTGTAATAGATTGCCGGGCTTTTCGCTCGCAATGACTAAAACGGCCAATGGACGGGGATTCCAGAGGCTTTTGCCCGTGCGCATACGTGACCAGTTCTGCTCCTTGGGAACAGCACTATACCGGCAAAAACCGGGGCGGGGAGGGAACAACCAAAGGGGGAAAAATGGTGGGTCGTATAGGATTCGAACCTATGACCAATTGGTTAAAAGCCAACTGCTCTACCAACTGAGCTAACGACCCGTAAAGTGAGCCGGCAATGATACCGAAACAGGGAAAAATGACAACCCTGGACCATGCCAGGCGTGGTGCGGAACACCATCAACAGACGGGTCCGAATGAATCCGGACCTGCCCGCCGCCCCTGTGGGGCGGCGCCATGAAGCGCTAGACCGCCTCGAGCTTGCGCATGCCCCTGGGCAACAGGCGCAGGTCCACCAGGGCCGTGACCAGACTCTTGGCAATACTGGCCTCATCTTCATAGACCAGTTTGTAGTACTGCGTCTTCATGGTCAGAGCGCTACCCAGCACAATGGCACCGAAGGTCATGAAGGAACCCATGGCCAGGGTGGAAATCCCGGTCACACCCTGGCCGATGGTGCAGCCCATGGCCAGCACGCCACCGATGCCCATCAGGGTTGCGCCGATCATGTGGGTGATGAAGTCCTTCGGTGACGAAAACCACTCAAAGCGGAATTTGCGGAAGATCACCGCATACAGCAGCGAGCCTACGATTACCCCCGCCACCGACATCACCCCAAAGGTGATCAACAGCATATTGGACGGGTCCATGGTATAACCGACCGTCTCCCCCATGGGATTGATGAAGGTAAAGGACTGGGTACCGACGCTGAGCGGCTTGCTGTCCATCCAGTCCACATCCTCGATCCACTTCTGGCCCAGGGCGGCACCGGTGACATACCAGGCGGCGATCACGCCGCCACCGATGACAAGCCCACCCAGGATGTTGTCCAGGTTGCGAAACGGTGCCCAGCGAAACACGATTACCAGCAGGGCCAGTACCAGCGCCCCACCCAGCCAAGCGCGGATCTGTTCCGGCTCCATGCCGATACCAAGGCCATTGAGTACGGTGCCAAGATCCTGGGCCCGGATACCGGACGCGGAGAGATCGATAGTGGTGGCCTGCACCCAGGGATGGAACAGAACGGCATAGAAATTGGTCTTGGTCATCAGGTAGGCGAAGATCCCTGCCACAATGAGCACAAACACCGATTTCAGATTACCGCCGCCGATACGGACCAGAGTCTTGTTACCGCATCCGCTGGCCAGGGTCATGCCGATGCCGAACACCAGACCACCAACCAGATAGCGCAGCCAGGCGAAACTGCCGGTGCGATACGGTGGCAGGGTTTTGTCGACACTGGCAACACCATAGGCCTCCAGTACCAGCACGCCGGTGAGGGCCACGGCAATGGCGAACAACCAGGCGCCGAAACGCCCCTTGTCGCCCATATTCACCCAGTCGGAGACAGCTCCCATGGTGCAAAAATTGGTCTTGTTGGCGATCGCGCCCATGACGGCGGCGATCGCGAATACATACAGCAAAACGGTTTGATGAGAAGTCAGTTCCATGGGGGCACCACCAGTTGGGAAGTACATGAAAAATTATAGCCTGTGGTCGCCGAGGCGTACCGGAGGCAGCTCAATGGGTCGAACCGGCCTGATAGCGGGTAGGATCACTGATCCCCGCCGCCGCAAAGCCCGCCGCCCGCAACCGGCAGGAATCACAGCGCCCGCAGGCGTGACCCTGCTCGTCGGCGGCATAGCAGGACACCGTGTCCTCGTAGGCTAGCCCGAGCCGCGTGCCGGTCAGGATGATCTCCGCCTTGCTCATACTGATGAGCGGCGCATGAACATGGAACTTTCCACCCTCCACCCCGGCACGGGTTGCTAGGTTGGCTAGACGCTCAAACTCGGCAATATATTCCGGCCGGCAATCAGGATAACCCGAATAATCCACGGCATTGACCCCGACGAACAGGTCCCAGGCCTCCAGTACCTCGGCCCAGCCCAGGGCCAGCGCCAGAAATACCGTGTTGCGCGCCGGTACATAGGTGACAGGGATCCCTTCGGTGGGGGTTTCCGGTACGGCGATATTCCGGTCGGTCAATGCAGAACCGCCGATATCCCCCATATCCAGGCGAATGACCTTGTGTTCGACGGCTCCCTGCGCCCTGGCCACCCGGCTGGCAGCTTCCAGTTCGGCCGTATGCCGCTGGCCATAATCAAGGCTGAGCGCATGGCAGTCATACCCCTGCTCGCGGGCCAGTGCCAGGCAGGTGGCGGAATCCAGTCCACCGGAAAGCAGGATAACGGCCTTTTTCGTCACGATGTCCGCCGCGACCTAGTGGCCCGGCGTATCCCCCCACAGGTATTTGTGCAGTTGCAGCTGAAAACGCACCGGCAGGTGGTCGGCCAGCATCCATTCAGCCAGCTGCCGGGGTTCCAGCCGGCCATGACAGGGGGAAAACAGCACTTCACAGCGGGTAGCAAGGTCGTACGCAGTCAGCTGTTCCCGGCTCCAGTCATAATCGGTGCGGTCACAGATTACGAATTTCACCTGGTCCTGCGCGGTGAGCTGTTGAATATTGTCCCACCGGTTGCGCTCACATTCACCAGAGCCCGGCGTCTTGAGGTCCATGACCTTCACCACACGCGGGTCCACCTCGCTCATGTCCAACGCTCCACTGGTCTCCAGCGAAACCTCATAACCCGCGTCGCAGAGTTGTGTGAGCAGCGGCAGGCAGGCCTTCTGTGCCAACGGCTCGCCCCCGGTCACGGTGACGTAGCGAGGGTGGTAAGCGGACACTTCGGCCAGCAGCTCACCAATGCTCATTCTGTGCCCCCCCTGAAAGGCGTATTCGGTATCGCAGTAACCACAACGCAGCGGGCAGCCCGTCAGGCGCACGAACACCGTGGGCAGACCGACAGTACGGGTTTCGCCCTGCAGGGAATAGAAGACTTCCGTGATCCGCACCGGTTGTGCCAGCACATCGGGCGTCACGGGGACGGGGGATACAGACATGGCGTAATGGTACTACAGGCGGGGGGCTGTCAGCACCGTGCGGTCATGGTGAATATGCAGCCCCCTGCAGGTCCGAATGAATTCGGACCTGCAGATACACCGTTCCCGGGACCGGGCCTAGTGCCCTTCCTTGGTCATGCGTTCAAGACGATCATTGGACAACCGGGCCGCCGTGGAATCAGGGAAGCGCGCCACCACCGACTCCAGAGTCTTCCTGGCCTCGGCCCAGTCCTTGCGTTCATACTGGATGAAACCCCGTTTGAGCTGCGCATCGGCCACCTTGGAGCTGCCTGGAAACTCCTCCACCACCTTGGTGAACTCCTGCAGCGCGGTATCGAAATCGCGGGTCACATAGTAGGCCTCACCGAGCCAGTACTGGGCGTTGGCGGCATAGCGGCTGCCCGGATAGCTGGAACGGAACACCCGGAACGCCTTGGCCGCCTCGCCATAACGCCCCTCCTTGAGGATATCCAGGGCATGTTCGTAGGCATCGCGTTCCTTCATCGTATCCAGCGGATCCACGCTGGCGGCATCGGACGGGCCACCCATGGCATCCGGGGACGACGGTGCCGGCGCAACGTCTGCCGGAGGCATGGCCGGTTCCAGCGACTGCGTCCCGGGCGCGGCCTGGACGCCGCCCACCTCGAGCCGGTGCAGGCGGCGGTCGATATCCAGGTACAGCTCCCGCTGGCGCTGTTGCAGGCTGTTCAGGCTGTTGGTCTGCACCTCGAGATCGCCTCGCAGTTGCTGCACTTCGCGCTGCAACTGGTCGATGCGCTTGAGCATCTCCAGCATGGAGCCACTGTCCAGTACCCGCTCCATACGCTCGACGCGCTGGATCAGGGCCGGGTCATCGCGTGCCACGGCATTCGCCGTGGCCATCAACAGCGCCACGGCGGACAGGGCCCAGAGCCCCTTGCGCCCATTCATACTACTGGCCTCCATAGACCAGTTCGACACGGCGGTTCATGCGCCAGGCCGATTCATCATGACCATCCACGGCAGGGCGTTCCTCGCCATAGCTGACCACACGGATCTGCTGGGGTGCCACACCCTGGAACTCCATCTGGCGACGTACGGACTGGGCGCGGCGGTCACCGAGACCAATATTGTATTCCCGGGAACCCCGCTCATCGGCGTGTCCTTCCAGGGTCACCGTCAAATCGCTGTGTCCGGCCAGAAAAGCGGCATGGGCCGCCAGGACTTCCCGGTCCGCCTCGGCGACGTCACTGCTGTCGAGTTCGAAATACACCACCCGCTGCGACAGCAGGCTACCCGGATCCTGCAATGCTTCAATACCCAGGCTGCCGTAATCCTGCGCCCCCATGGTCTGCACACCCGCAGTATCCGCACCCTCCATCATGCTGGTGCCGCGATCCTCCACCGCCACTTCACCGCCGGTCTTGCTGCCCGTAGTGCTACAGGCCGTAACCACCAGCATCAGCACCACACCAAACCACATTTTCATTTGCTGTTTCATTGCCCTCTCCTTAAGTGAGGATGTTGTATCAAAACTTCTTTGGATTTCGTACCCAGTTTCAATGCCGCACTACCGGCGACCAGGCCGGTTCACGCACATCACCTTCGCTCAGCGTCAGGCGCTGCCGAAAACGTCCATCGGACGATACCGCTGCCAGGACACCGCGCTTACCGGCACCGGTGGCATAGATGATCATGCTGCCATTGGGCGCAAAGCTCGGTGACTCATCCTGACTGCCGTCGCTCAGCACCCGCAGCAGCTTGCTGTCCAGGTCCAGCACGGCAATACGATAGGCACCGTCCACCCGGTGCACCAGCGCCAGGCGTTTACCATCCGGGGACAGGTCCGCCCCGGCGTTATAACTGCCTTCAAAGGTAAGCCGCTCGGCCCGCCCGCCGCGTACATCCATACGATAGATCTGCGGCGAGCCGCCACGGTCCGAAGTAAAGATCAGCTGGCGGCCATCCGGGGTCCAGGTCGGCTCGGTATCGATACCGCTGCTGAAGCTGAGCCGCTGCAGCTTGCCGTCGGCAATATTCAGCAGGTACAGCTCCGGGTTGCCATCGCGGGACAGGGTGAGCGCCAGCTGACGGCCATCAGGTGACCAACTCGGGGCACCGTTGATGCCTTCAAATGCCGCCACTTCACGGCGCGCACCGGTGCCGACATTCTGCACATACACCGCCGCCTTGCGACCCTCAAAGGAAACATAGGCCAACTGCTGGCCATCGGCGGACCAGGCCGGTGACATCAGCGGCTGCGGGGAACGCAGCACGGTCTGCGGGTTATAGCCATCGGAGTCCGCCACCTGCAGGGAGTATTGCTTACCGGCGGCGGACTTTTCCGCCGTTATGTAGGCAATGCGGGTATCAAAGGCACCGTTCTCGCCGGTCAGCGCCTTGTAGATCAGGTCACTGACGCGGTGGGCCACGCGACGCAGCTCACTGCCCCGTGCCGGGATGCTGTAGCCGACCAGCTGCCGGGCACGAAACACGTCAAACAACTGGAACTGCACCTCATACTGATCCGGCCCCGTGGCCTGTACGCGGCCGATCACCAGGTCGCCGACCCCGAGCACGCGCCAATCCGGAAACCGTACGTCATTGCCCTGGTAGGGACGCGAAATGAGGTCCTGCTCCGGCAGCGGCGCGAAGCGGCCGCTGCGACGCAGGTCCGCCGCAACAATGGCCGCCACATTTTCCGGCGGCTGCGCGCCACCCATATTTGCGAACGGCACAATGGCGATGGGGGATGCTCCCTCCATGCCCTGGGTGATTTCGATGGTCAGGACTGCCCACGCCGCGCGGCTGCCGCACAGCAGCGACAACGACATCAGGATCAGAAAAAACTTGGCTCGCATTCATCAACTCCTGTTGGGGTCGAACGTAAATTGAAATTCGCGGAACGCGTCAAACAGCTGCGGGTCCGAGGGTACCGGCAAGGGAGCGGCCTGAAACACCGCCGACTCCACCGAGCGGTCGAACACAGGGTCACCGCTGCTGCGCACGATGCGTACACTGACCACGTCACCGCCCGGGATCAGCTTCACACTCACGGTGCAGGACAAGCCCTTCCAGTTGGCCGGCAGACGCCAGTTGCGGCGCACCTTGTCCTGGATGGGCCGCGTATACTGGTTGACCGCTGCCGCCATGGCCCGCCGCCGTTCGGCATCGGCACGCGCCTGCCGCTCCGCCGCCAGCTCCGCCTGCAGGGCCTCCTCGGCCGCCTTGCGCCGCGCCTCTTCCTCGGCCTTGCGTTTGGCCTCGGCGGCTGCCTTTTGCCTGGCGGCCTCTTCGGCCTTGCGCCTGGCCTCTTCCTCGGCCTTGCGTTTCGCTTCTGCTTCCGCCTCCGCCTTGCGTTTGGCCTCGGCGGCTGCCTTTTGTCTGGCGGCCTCTTCGGCCTTGCGTTTGGCCTCAGCCGCCTCGGCCTTGCGCTTCGCCTCCTCGGCCAGGCGCTGTTGACGGACCTCTTCCTGGCGTTTGGTCTCCTGGGCCGCCTGTTGCTTCACCTGTTCCAGTCGCCGGGCTTCTTCGGCCTGCTTGCGCTTGATATCCGCCAGCCGCTGCTCTTCCTGCTCCCGTTGCTTGCGGGCCTGCTCGGCCTGCGCTTCCAGGCGCCGCTGCCGCTCCGCTTCTGCGGCACGCTTGTTATCCTCTTCCTGCTGCAGTCGCTGCACTTCCTGATCCAGCTGCGATTCGTCCACCACCGTCGCCTGCACCGGGGCGCTGCTATGCTGCGGTGCCATCTGGGTCATCTGGCTCCAGTCGACATTGATCACCAGCAACGCCAGCAACAGCAGATGGACCAGCACGGCATACAGTACCGCACGCGGATTTTCCTTCAGCATACCCCACATAACGAGTGCTAACGCCCCCCGTCGGGCAGGTCTGTGACCAGCCCGACGCTGGCCGCACCGGCTCCCTGCAACAGCACCATGGCGTTGACCACGTGCTCATACGCCGCGCTACGATCACCCCGCACCATGACAGCAATATCCGGACGGCGACGCAACACCGCCGCGGTGCGCAGCTGCAGATCGCCGGCACTCACCGGCTCCTCGGGATCACCGCCGATGTTCAGGTACATCGTGCCCTCGGCATCCACCGTCACCACCAGTGGGTCCACCTGCTCCGGGGCAAGCGGTTTGGCGGAAGCCGTCGGCAGTTCCACCTCCACCCCCTGGTTGAGCAGCGGTGCCGTCACCATGAAGATGACCAGCATCACCAGCATGACGTCGATATAGGGCACGACGTTCATCTCGGCGACGGGACGTTTGCGAATTCGATGGCGCATGCGGTCAGCCCTGCTGTTCCCTGCCCGGCATTACTGGTGTGCCTGACGTTGCAGAATGGTGGCGAATTCCTCCGTGAAGGCCTCATAGTGCGCGATGAGCCGTTCCACCTCGTTGGCGTAGCGGTTATAGGCCACCACCGCCGGAATGGCGGCGAACAGCCCCATGGCGGTGGCGATCAGCGCCTCGGCAATCCCCGGTGCCACCATGGCCAGTGTCGCCTGCTGTACATTGGCCAGGCCGCGAAACGCGTTCATGATGCCCCACACGGTGCCGAACAGACCGACATAGGGGCTGGTGGAGCCCACGGTGGCCAGAAAGGACAGGTGCCGCTCCAATTCATCCACTTCCCAGGACAGGGACACGCGCATGGCCCGCTGGGCGCCTTCCACCACGTCCATAGGTTCCATGCCCTTCTGGCCTCGCAGCCGGGCATATTCCTTGAAACCAGCCAGAAACAGGCTTTCCAGGCCACTGGCTTCCTCCTCGCGGCCGGACATGTCCCGAAACAGTTTGGCAAGATCGCCGCCGGACCAGAAGCGGTCCTCAAAGGCCTTGGCCTCGGCCCGGGCCTCGCGCAGGGAGGCGCGCTTGCGGAAGATGATGGTCCAGGACACCAGCGAGACCAGCAGCAGCAACAACATTACCAGCTGGACAATCAAACTGGCGTTGGTAATCAGATGGGTAAAGGACAGGTCAGCGGCCACGGGAAAGTTCCTGGAAAATGAAATCGGGGATGGAATGCGGGCGAAGGGTTGCGGCGTCCAGGCAGGCAATACGCACCGATGCGGTGCAGAATACGCGCCCGGGATCGTCGGCATCATAGACCGACTGGGAAAACACCAGGCTGGCGCGGCGGCATTCTGCCACTTCCGCGGTCACTAGCAAAGCATCATCCAGTCGCGCGGGTTTGAGAAACTCCGTCTCGGCCGATCGCACGGCAAACAAAACCCCCTGTTCGCGGCTCAGGGCATGCTGTTCGACGCCCATACTGCGCAGGCGCTCGGTACGTGCCCGCTCCATGAACCGCAGGTAATTGGCGTAATACACCACGCCGCCGGAATCCGTGTCTTCGTAATACACGCGCACCGGCCATGTAAAAATCGACACCTTGCTGTGTATCCCTGTCAATGACCGCAAACCTGCGGAAAAATTCCCGAAATATCGGGGGATGGACCGCACCAAGGGCTATAGCTTACCGTTGCGCAGGCGGGGCATCCAGCGCTGCTTGAAATTCCAGGGAATTGAGTTGTCCATCACGGTCATGATCGGCATGCTGGAAAGACCTCCTGCTTGCCACCCGGCCGTCCAGCTCACCTGCGGAAATATAGCCATCCCGGTTGTAATCCAGAATATCGAAACGCGCCTGGGGAAACCCGTCATCGGATTGCTGAAATAACGGCACGGCCAGGGTCCCAACGGCCAACACCAGGATCAAATGGAAGCTACGAAGACTGCGCATGCTGATAAATTCCGTTATCCGTCAGAAAAAGGCTCAAACAAAAAAAAGCGTGGCAAGCGCCACGCAGAAAATCCCATTGGGATTCAGAAGGTACAAACAACGCACAAACACAGGAGAAGAATTTCACTCGGACGGAATTATTCTCCGCCGACTTGCGGCAGTGCCGCGGCGAGTTCTGCCGGATTCAGCTGACCATCCCGGTCCCGGTCGGCAGCATCAAAGCCCTGCACCAGTCCCGTAATGGATCGCGCCTCAGCGCGGCTCACCGTGCCGTTCTGATCGCTGTCGAGCTGCTTGAACACCATGGGATCCCGTGCGGGATCCATACCCCACATACCGGCCCAGGCAGCATTGGCAACGGTCATCAGACTCAACGCAGCAATACCAAATGGTTCTTTCATCGCACCTCCTTCACGGGACTCCCGCATTGGAAAATAGAAGGCGGTAGTCCCGTGCCGGCCTTGGGCGCCATTCCGTCGGCTCTCCGTTCGGCGCGGCCCGGGGTACCGCTGGAGGGAATAGAGCAAGGGCTATGCCAGCCGTCAGCTAAGTAATAGTAAACAGTGTATTAGCGGGAAAATTGCCATTCAGGCGGCAGCCGAACCGGACCAATCTGTCACTCCCTGGCGACAGACAAAAAGGGGATTGGAAGGGAAATGTAATCCTTGCAGGAAGTTAGCACGTTGCCATTCGCCGACAGACTTGGAAACAACCGACAGGGGCATTCGCGCAGAACTGACAAGACAGGGTACGCACATCAAATGACGCGCCGGCAAGGGCCGGGCGGCCGCTACTCTAGCCGCGCGCCTCTTTGAACTGCGCAGGCTGCAGGTGGTGTTTGTGCAGCAGTTTGTAGAACTCGGTACGGTTGCGCTTGGCGATGCGGGCGGCATGGGTCACGTTGCCATTGGTGATCTGCAGCAACTGGGTGAGGTAATCGCGCTCGAACTGGCTGCGGGCATCGGCAAAGGCCATGATCTCACCGGACTTGTCACGCAGCGCCCGCTGCACCAGGCTGGCGGGGATCAGCGGCGTGGTGGAAAAGGCCACCGCCTGCTCCACCACGTTGTAGAACTGGCGCACGTTGCCGGGCCAGGGGGCCGCCAGTAGCAGTTCCATGGCCTCCGGCGCAAAACCCTTGATGCGTTTCCGGCCGGTGCTGGAGATCTGTTCCAGAAAATAACTGGCCAGGAGCGGAATATCTTCGCGCCGCTCCGCCAGGGTCGGCAGTTCCAGCGTCACCACATTGAGGCGATAGTACAGGTCCTCGCGGAACTCACCCTCTTCCAGGGCCTCGTCGAGATCGCGGTGTGTGGCGGAAATGATCCGCACATCCACCTCCACGGAATGGGTCGAACCCACCGGCCGCACCGTGCGCTCCTGCAGGGCACGCAGTAATTTCACCTGAAAACTGAGCGGCATATCGCCGATCTCATCCAGGAACAGCGTGCCGCCATGGGCGGCCTGAAACAGCCCCTTGTGCTCACGGTTGGCGCCGGTAAAGGCCCCCCGGGCATGCCCGAACAGCTCGGATTCCATCAGGGATTCGGGGATAGCACTGCAATTCACCGCCACAAACGGCCCTTCGCTGCGCGGACTCGCCTTGTGCACCGCCCGCGCCAGCAGTTCCTTGCCGGTACCACTCTGGCCATGAATGAATACGCTGGCATCGCTCTCGGCGATCAGCCGCGCCTGCCCCAGCAGGTCTTCCATCACCGGGCTGCGGGTCACAATATCGCGGCGCCACTCGGCATGCAGATCCTGTTGTCCGCCCAACCGGGTTTCACCACTCACCTTCAGCGCACGATCCACCTGGGTCAACAGCACCTGGCTGTCGAAGGGTTTGGTGAGAAAACTGAACACCCCCTTGCTGGTGGCATCCACGGCATCGGGAATAGTGCCATGGGCAGTGAGAATCACCACCGGCAGGGCCGGACTGCGGGCATGAATCATGTCAAACAGGGTCATACCGTCCATGCCGCCCATGCGCAGGTCGGTAATCACCAAGTGAGGGCGAAACACCGACAGCTGCGCCAGCGCCTGTTCGCCGCCTTCCACCGCCGCCACTTCATAACCCGCTGCCGACAGACGCATGGACAGCAGCCGCAACAGGCCACGATCGTCATCTACCAATAGAATTCGGTACCTGGAGGCACTCATGGCTTCACTCCCTGCAGCGCCTTCTGGCGCTGTTTGATGCTTTGTTCGATGGAGGTCACTGCCTCCAGCTGGGTTTCCAGTTCCTGAATGCGGCTGTCCCGCTCGGCCACGACCTTGCGTTCATCACGCAACTGCCCCAGCGCCCATTGTTTTTCCTGCAACTGCTGCTTCAGCAGTTTGACCAGTACCGCCGCGTCAGCGCCCATGAGCAAGGGGTCGATTTCGTCCAGCAGTGCCAGCGCCGCCGTATCATTGCGCACCTCCTCGCCCCCCAGGGCGCGTACCAGCGCCAGGCGCAGCCGGGTAACGGTCGTGGCCTCGTTGCGGTAGGCATGCTGCCGGGCCCGCAGGGCCGCAGCCTGCTCCTCTGCGGGCAGCTGCTGTACCTGGCGCACCTCGTCCAGCCAGTCCGGCCCACTAATGCGTCCGGACAGTTCTGTCAGTGTTACCGGGGGCCGCGGCTGCCATTGGGCACAGCCCGCCATGGCCAACAACAGGCCGCCGGCCATCACCACGCGCAAGCCGATCATCCCGTTGCCTTTTCCTTGGGCAGGGTAATGCGCAGACAGGCACCGGGAGCACCACAGTCGACCACTTCGATCCGGCCACCATGGGCCTGCACAAATTCCTTGGCGATAGAAAGTCCCAATCCTGTTCCCCTGATATGACTGTTACTGCTGTGTTGCCCTTGATAAAAGGCCTCGAACACCCGCTCGCGGTCGGTATCCGGTATCCCTGCGCCGGTATCCATCACCTCAAGCTGCGCGGCAGAACCGGTATCCTCGAGCGCGACAGTTACGGTACCACCCTCGGGCGCGAATTTCGCCGCGTTGGACAACAGATTATCCACCACGGTACGAATTTTCTCCTCATCCCCCGCCACTTCCACCGCTTCCAGGTGGCACTCCAGCCGCAGGTGACGGGCCAGCAGGGCCATTTTATGGTCTGCCAGCACCTCTTCCACCAATGGCTTCAGGGCTACGGGACGATACATCATCACCGCACTGCGTGCTGTAGCCATGCTCACATTCAGCAGATCCTCGATGAGTTTCTGCAGCTGCACGGTGTTTTCCTGCAGGATCTCGGCGATCTCGCGCTGCTGGGCATTGAGCTTGCCCACCACTTCTTCGCCCAGCAGCCCCGCGCCCTCGCGGATGGCGGTCAGCGGGGTCTTGAGCTCGTGGGAGATATGGCGCAGGAATTTGGTCTTTTCCGCCTCCAGCTCCTGCAGCCGTACCCGCAGCCACTCCAGCCGTTCACCCAGCTGTTCCAGGTCCCGCGGGCCACGAATGGTCAGCGGCGCCGCCAGTTCCTCGTTGCCCAGTCGCCGGATGGCATGATCCAGCTGGCGCATGGGGCGTGCGATCAGGGCTGCGAAGATACCGGTCAGCAGCAGCGCCGCCGGCACCAACGCCACCGCCTGCAGCACCAGTACCCGCTGGGTTTTCTGGGCGGTACTCTGCATGGCTTCCACCTCGCGCTGGATGCCCTTTTGACTCTGGGATAAAAACTGCTCCGCCAGCACGGCCAAGGCCGCAAACCGTTCCACATCCACAGTGGTTTTCGGTTCCTGGGCGACCTGATCGGCCAGCTGCCGATACATGGTCCACTCCTCCACTTCCAGCTGATCGAGCAGGGTGCGCTGGGGCACGGACAGGGGCAGATCCTGGAGAATCTTCACCGTGCTCTGGAAGATCTCGTGATTTTCCGCATACACCTCGTACAGCGCCGGTTCGCCCAGCACCTGGTACTGGCGCGCATTGCGCTCCATGGCGGTGATAGCCTCCACCAGTCCCTGACTGTTCTGGGTCGCCTGTACCGCCTGGTAGACCGCCCGCTGGCTCTGGTTTGCAAGCCGGTCAACGGACAGGGCCGCATTCACCAGTGCCACCATCAACGGTACCGCGACCAGACCAAAGCCGATCAGGATCAGACGCAGAATGGATTTGGGTCGGTAGAGTCGCACACGCATGACCGGCGGTGACAGGCATCAGAACCTGGCGAAACTCCTGTCTTCCACCTGGCTCACGCCAGGCCTTCCTCATCCAGCAGGGGCAGGGATTCGCCCTCTCCGGCAGGCCGGGCCGGCGGATTCAGCCCCAGTTGCAGATAGGCATTGCGGGTCGCCATGCGGCCACGCGGCGTGCGCATGATGAATCCCTGCTGGATCAGGTAGGGCTCCAGTACATCTTCGATGGTACCGCGCTCCTCGCCAATGGCCGCCGACAGGTTGTCCACCCCCACCGGTCCACCGCCGAATTTCTCGATAATGGCCCGCAGCAGCTTGCGGTCCTGGGCATCGAAGCCCTGCTCGTCCACCTCCAGCATATCCATGGCGCGCGCCGCCACCCCGGCATCCAGATGGCCGTTGGCCTTCACCTCGGCATAATCCCGTACCCGGCGCAGCAGGCGATTGGCGATACGCGGCGTACCACGGGAGCGGCGCGCCAGTTCCAGGGCGCCGGAGGCGTCCATGTCGATACCGAGGATGTGCGCCGAACGCTGCAGGATGGAACCCAGATCGGCGGGATTGTAGAACTCCAGCCGCTGCACGATACCGAAACGGTCGCGCAAGGGCGAAGTCAGCAGGCCGGCCCTGGTGGTGGCACCCACCAGGGTGAAGGGTGGCAGGTCGAGTTTGATGGAACGGGCCGCAGGCCCCTCACCGATCATGATATCGAGCTGATAGTCCTCCATGGCGGGATAGAGAATCTCCTCCACCACCGGGCTGAGGCGGTGGATCTCGTCCACGAACAGTACGTCACCGGCCTCCAGGTTGGTCAGCAAGGCGGCCAGATCGCCGGCCTTTTCCAGCACCGGCCCGGAGGTATGGCGCAGGTTGGCGCCCATTTCATTGGCAATGATGTGTGCCAGGGTGGTCTTGCCGAGGCCCGGCGGGCCGAAGATGAGCACATGATCCAGGGCATCACCGCGGGCACGTGCCGCCTGGATGAAGATCTCCATCTGCTCGGAAACCTTGGGCTGGCCCACATATTCGGCCAGGGTCTTGGGCCGGATGGCACGATCCAGTGCCTCGTCCTCCCGGGAGCCTGTGGCGGTTATGAGTCGATCCGGTTCAATCATGGGGGCTAGTGTCGAGGGAATGCCGGAGGGATTCAAGCCCGGCCATCACAGGCAATTCCTGCCAGTCGGCGATAAAGCGCAGGGAACGGACACGACACCTGAGAAAGGAAGCGGATCGCCGGTCCGGTAACCGGGCACGGCAGCTGCTTTCTGCAAGACACCGAACGGATGCTCGCCAAGAGATTGTAAAAAAATAAAAAACACAACATAAACCGCAAATTAACCAGATTTCATTAATGCCATTTCCGGCCGATAAACACACTGATAGCGCCGATAATCATGGTTCACATCAGGATGTAATCGCGAGCCCACTATGCAGAAGTTGCTTACCCCCGTAGTACTGGTAACCCTTTCCCTGTTGTCCCTGCTGTCCCTGTCTCCCACGCATGCGGACACCGGAAATCCTCCCCGTGAACTGGTATTCCTGACCTGGTCCGAATACATGGACCCCGAACTGGTGGCCGAGTTCGAAGCAAAATTCGATGCCAAAGTGCGCTTCGTGTATTTCGAATCCGACGAAACCCGCACCGATATGCTGATTGAAACCGATGGTCAGGGTTTCGATCTGATTATGGTCAACGAGTACGCCCTGCCCACCTATCAGGCGCGGGGCTGGCTGGCCAAACTCGACCTGGAACGCATTCCCAATCACCGCTACATCAACCCACGCTGGCAAAAGGCCGCGGCTGCTCAGGGCATCGGCATCCCCTATTTCTGGGGCACCGTGGGCATCGCCTACCGGGCGGACCTGGTTGATGCACCGATCACCCGCTGGGCGGATTTCTTTCAGCCTCCCCCTGCCCTGCAGGGCAAGATCGTCATGATCAAGAACATGACCGACGTCCTCGGCATGGCGCTCAAGGCCCAGGGCTACTCGGTCAACAGTATCGACCCGAAGGAACTGCAACAGGCCGGGGAACTGCTGCAAGCACAAAAACCCTACGTCCACACCTATTCCTATATCTCGCTGGGAGCCGAATCGGCGCTGGTTACCGGCGAGGCGGTGGCCGCAATGGTCTACAGTGGTGACGCCCTGATGGTCGGTGAACATCACCCCGAGATCCGCTATGTGGTCCCCGAGGAAGGCTCCTCCATCTGGGTCGATTTTTTCACGATCGCAGCATCATCCAAACAAGCGGCACTGGCGGCGGATTTCATCAATTTCATGAATGAACCCGAGATCGCCGCGCGCCAGGCGGAATATGTGTACTATGCCACCCCCAACCAGGCCGCGGAAAAATTCCTGCCAGAGGAATACTTTGCCAACCCGGTGATCTATCCCAGCCGGGAAACGCTGGAGAAATGCGAATTCTATACCCAGTATCCACCACGCGCCCTGCGCATGCGCAACCTGATCTTCAACCGATTGTTGAATTGATACCCGGCCATTCGAATCATGCGCATCCGGCTACAGCACAAGTTCCTTATGGTGGTGACGCCACTGATCGTAATGCCGCTGTTGCTGCTCGGCTGGTTCGCCTACGACCAGTTGGAACAGACCACCCGGGAAAAAACCCTCACCCAGATCAACACCCTGTTGCAGCAGGTCAATCTGCAGGTGCAGGACCGGATCCGTACCACCCGGGCAAACGCGGAACTGTTTTCCAATGCAATGCTGGTACAGAAATACATGCTCAGTGATGAGGCGGAACGCTACCGCCTGATGCAACCTACCCTGCTCAGGCAATTCGCCAGCTACCTGGATGCCTATCCCGAATACAATGATATCCGTATCGTCCTGCCAGATGGTTATGTCGATAGCAGCCTGTCCGCGAAGGGATACGCAGACGACCGCATGAGCATCAGCGAGATGCCTTATTTCCAGACAGCGCTGACCCAACAGGACACCATCAACTGCAGCTTCATCCCCACCCCCGACCACCAGGGCATGATGATGCTGGCCTCGAAACGCATCGAATTGATCGATCGTTCTATCGACCCCATTCTGTCAAAAACCCTGCTGCGGGGCTTTTTGCTGATTACCGCCAATCTCTCCTTCCTCCAGGAACAAATTGAAAAAAGCGCCATAGGAAAACGGGGCTTTCTGTTCGTAACCGATCGCAGTGGCCGCACCCTGTACAGTCATGGCAATGAACTGTCCGGTATCCACATAGACGGCAGCCATATACCGGCGCATCCTGCCCCGGCATCCGACACCCAGACCAGCACCCTTGTGCTCAATGGCGAGGAATACCTGCTGAAGGGTTATTCGCTGGACGAGCATCTGAAACTATTCGCGGCACTCCCGCGCAGTGAATTGCGCTATAACAGTAGTCGCCTCGGCATGGCCGTCGCCACCGTTACCCTGATCACGATTCTGCTCACCATATCGATGGTGTACTTTGCGGTACGACGCCATTTGATCCGGCCGATCGAGGCCCTGAGTCTGGTGGCAAACGAAATCGGCTCCGGTAACCTGGACATCACCGTGCCACCTGGATCGCGCGACGAGCTCGGCGAGCTTGCCAACGCATTTGGCGAGATGAAAAACAGCCTTCAGCACAGTCATGAGCAGATTCGCTATCTTGCCTATCACGACAATGTTACCGGACTGCCCAATCGCACCATGTTTCGCGAATATCTCCAGGATGTCCTGCTGAAGGCCAAGTGCGATGATCGGGAAGCGGCGCTGCTATTCCTGGACCTGGACAATTTCAAACGGGTGAATGACACCCTGGGCCATCAGGCGGGCGATGAACTGCTGCAGGAGCTGGCGCGAAGGCTGTCCAAATGCGTTCGCCAGGGCGACCATCTGAGCATCACCGGCAAAGAGCAGACCCCTGAACTGGTTGCGCGGCTTGGGGGTGATGAATTCATCATCCTGCTACCAGATATCCAGGACCCGCATACCCCCGGCCTGGTGGCAGAACGGATCCTGGAGGCATTCAGCACCCCGGCTGTGATCCGGGAACAGGAACTCCACATCAGCACCAGCATCGGGATCACCCTGTATCCCAGGGACGGGAATGATGTCGCCACCCTGATCAAGCACGCCGATATCGCCATGTACCATGCCAAGAGGCGCGGCAAAAAGAATTACCAGTATTACTCCAGTGATCTCGATGAGAGCACCAGCCGACAGCTGGCACTGGAAAACAAGCTGCGGCGAGCCATCACCAATGGCAACCTGGTACTGCATTTCCAGCCCCAGCTGGATGCCGCCTCCCAGCAGGTGATCGGTGCGGAGGCCCTGGTCCGCTGGCAGGATGAAGAACTGGGTCTTCTCTACCCGGATACCTTCATCGGTCTGGCGGAAGAAACCGGGCTCATCGTCCCCATGGGAGAATGGGTATTACGGGAAGCCTGTGCCCGTTGCGTGGCATGGCATGACATGGGGTATACACACTTATCGGTGGCCGTGAACCTGTCGCCGATACAGGCGCGTCTGCCCAACCTGCCGGCACTGGTTGACTCCATTCTGAAGGAGACCGGACTGCCAGCCCGGCATCTCGAACTGGAGATCACTGAATCGACCCTGCTGGATCTCGAGGGGGATACCAATCAGACCCTGAACCAGCTGATCGAACAGGGTATTGCGCTTGCCATCGACGATTTCGGCACCGGTTATTCCTCGCTGGTATATTTGAAGCGTTTCCGCTTCGACAAGCTGAAAATCGACCGCAGCTTTGTGCGCGACCTGGAAAACGATCAGGATGACGCCGCTATCTGCGCGGCCATAATCGCCATGGCGCATAAACTCGGGGTACGGGTCACGGCGGAAGGCGTGGAAACACCAGCCCAGATGCAGCAACTGGTGGACTGGTCGTGCGATGAATTGCAGGGTTACCTGTTCTCCAAACCCGTGGAGGATGCCTTGTTTCTCGATTACCTCAGCAGCCGCATACCCAGAGTCCAGACGCGCCGCAATTAGGGTCTGCTCACCCCGGCCGCGCCGAGGCCGCGGGATCAGGACAGGCCCCGACCCCGCACACTGACGAGCTACTGCAGTACCGGACGGGCGTTGTGCGATTGCAGTGGACGGTTGTTGTGGCCATGAACCGCATGGGAAAAGTGCTCGACCTGCTCTTTGGAAAGAGTGAGTGGAGTCTTCATCACCTGCCACCAGACACCCTCGCTGCAAGGCGGGGTGGTGAGCGAACCGTTGAAGCGGTAGTAGTCGCGTTCCGCCGGCAGCATCGCGAGCGGACTCACCTTTACGTTCAGCGCATGCCGTTCGCCGCTCTTCATGGGCATGTCTTTCCATAAGCGTGCCACAGCCGCATTCTCCCTGCCTTCCTCGAACATCACGGCGATCACAGCCAGATTGCCCTCGGCATCGGCATGCACGAAATGGGCTTCCAGCGGGTATTCCCTGCCCTCGATACGATTCTCGCTGGGGGTATGGAAATGCACCTGTTTCAGCTCGAAGCGGTGGCCTCCAAGCATAAGAAAATTGCCCGCCGGGAAATTGGCCTGCACGGTATGGCCATTGTTGAGAATCTCGCTGGCATCGCGGGGATAGTCGATTTCCAATGCCGGCAGGTCCGCCTCGATCACATCCACCACATCGATGGGCGACTGATTCTTGCCCGTCGCACAAAGTCTGTAGGAGGGATCCAGCTCACCCCAGTTTTCAGGCCCTTCATGCCCCGTATAGCCCCAGTGCGTGCCCGTTCCGGCATGGGCAAGCGGTGCGATCAGCGATAACGCCACAACGAATATCGTTTTGTTCATCCATACACTCCTTGTCGATCGAAAAATACAACGGGCAACCCCTGGTGCGGATGCACCGGCAGACAGCCCACCCAAATCCTGGACAACGGTCGAGCGGAAATCACGTTTCCGGTGCCCCTGGCTATTGGATTCGAATCATATGGGCGCTCTCGTAATCAGCCCGAATGAGCAGGCAGGCAGTGGCTACTTCACCGTCGCCTGCAGGGCGCGGCGAATGATCTCTTCCGCGGCCAGATCCTGGCAGTCGATGCCACGTACCATCTTGCTGGCCTCCGGTGGTTTGTAGCCCAGGGCGATCAGGGCACCGACGGCCTCTTCAACCGGGTTGGCCGGGGCCGCGAGCCCCGGCTTCGCGCCACTGACGGAGGGCCGGTCCGCCGGCTGCCAGTCATCGAGCCGATCGGCCATTTCCACCACCAGCCGTTCAGCGGTCTTCTTGCCCACACCGGGCAGCCGCACCAGGGAGGCGACATCCTTTTCCTGTACACAGCGCACGAAGGCATGGGTATCCATGCCGGAAAGAATGGTCAGCGCCAGCTTGGCACCGACGCCATTAACCTTGATCAGGGCCCGGAACAGGGCACGGTCCGTTACCTTGCCGAAGCCGAACAGGGTATGGGCATCCTCACGCACCACCAGGTGGGTGTAGAGAATCACCTCGCTACCCACGGCGGGCAGGTCGTAGAAAGTGGTCATGGGGGCATGGACTTCATAGCCCACGCCCTGCACGTCGAGCAGCAGCTCCGGGGGCTGTTTTTCCAGCAGCGTACCGCGCAGTCTTCCGATCACCGCAGGCGTCCTCCTCGACTGGCCACCGCCTGGGGTATGCGATTCAGGGTCTGGCCCATGTGACCGTGACAGACCGCCACCGCCAGGGCATCGGCGGCATCCTCCTGCGGGGTATCGGGCAGCTTGAGCAGGACACGGATCATGTGCTGCACCTGGGCCTTGTCGGCACCACCCTTGCCCACCACCGCCTGCTTGATCTCGCGTGGCGAATATTCCGCCACCGGCAAGGACTGGGTGACGCCGGCACAGATGGCGGCACCGCGCGCCTGGCCGAGTTTGAGGGCGGAATCGGCGTTGCGGGCCATGAATACCCGCTCGATGGCCATTTCATGGGGCTGGAATTCGCGCATCAGTTCCGACAGGTCGGCAAAGATCATGCCGAGCTTTTCCGGCAGGTTTTCACCACTGACCCGCAGGCAGCCACTGCTGATATAGCGCAGCTCGCGACCCCGCTGTTCGATGATACCGTAGCCGGTGAGACGGGAGCCGGGGTCGATCCCGAGAATGCGTAGCGTGGCAGTGATGGTCGTACCCCTCGTGGCCGGCGGCCGTTACTGGATGTTCGCATACACCTCTTCGGAGATGTCGGCGTTGGAATAGACGTTCTGCACGTCATCGAGGTCTTCCAGACGGTCCAGCATGCGCAGCAGCTTTTCCGCGTCTTCCGCCTCCAGCGGCGAAAGGTTCTCGGCCCGCATGGTGACCTCGGCCTGCTCCGGCTCCAGGCCGGCGGCGACCATGGCCTCCTTCACGACCATGAAGTCGGCGGGTTCGACCAGCACATCCACAGAGCCGTCATCATTGGACACGACATCATTGGCGCCAGCCTCCAGGGCGGCCTCCATGATTGCATCCTCGTCACAGCCGGGGGCGTAACTGAGTACTCCGGTGTGGGTGAACTGGAAGGCCACGGAACCGCTGGTGCCCAGGTTGCCGCCGGCCTTGGTAAAGGCGTGGCGCACCTCGGCCACAGTACGATTGCGGTTATCGGTCATGCAGTCGACCATCACCGCCACACCGCCGGGGCCATACCCCTCGTAGCGGACCTCTTCGTAGTTCTCGCCTTCCTGGGCACCAGCGCCGCGCTTGATGGCGCGCTCGATGGTGTCCTTGGACATGTTGGCGGTCAGGGCATTGTCCACCGCCAGGCGCAGCCGCGGGTTGGCGTTGGGATCGGGATCGCCCATGCGGGCCGCCACGGTGATTTCACGAATGAACTTGGTGAAGAGCTTGCCGCGTTTCGCGTCCTGGGCCTTCTTGCGGTGCTGGATATTGGCCCATTTGCTGTGTCCTGCCATAGTCGTCTCGCTGAAAAAATACTCTGGGCGGGATTCTAACATTCCGCGCCCGTTCAGGGCACGCACCATACCCCCCACGGCAAAACGGGGCCCACAGGCCCCGTCCGTACCACACCTTCAGATGATCCTTCAGAACTTCCAGGCGTAGCTGAACTCCAGGGCGTACTGGTCCATGGCGATATCGGCCCGATAGACGTCCTGCACACCGCCACCCAGGTCAGCCTGGTAAACGAAACTCTGCTTTTCTTCCGGTACCCACATGGCAGCCACGGTGATCTCGTTGGTATCGTTGGGCGTATAGGTGAAACCCGCGGTCAGGTGTTTCTCCACCACGGCCAGCGAGATGATGTTGAACAGGTTCTGGTCTTCCTCGATGGGGCTCTTGCCGTAGTTGAAACCCGCACGCCAGGTCCACCTGTCGTTGTACTCATACGCCACGCCCAGTTTGTATACGGTCTGGTCACCCCAGCCGAAACCGAAGCCATTGTCGTTACCGAGCGCCCTGGGGATGCCCGACGGACCTACACTCAGCGCGGCCCCCAGCGAGTCCACGAATTCCTGGCCGGTCGGCCCCTTGTTGCCCGTGGTTTTCACCTCACTGTAGAGGATACGGACCACATCGAAGCCGACCATGACCCTGGGCGATGCCTGGAAAGCAATCCCGATGCCGTAATTGGCGGGGATATCGAAGTCACCCTGCTCGGAGAACAGGCCCGCATATTGGTCGAATTCCTGCATATAGATCTTGGAGGCTGCGGTGGCACCCACCGTGACCGCATCGGTCAGGTGACCCGTCCAGCCCAGGCGCACACCGGCACCCCAGGCATCATCATTGCCGTTGTTGGTGACGTTGGCGGCATCACTGGAGAAGGCGGTAAACAGACCCATGCCGTACGCGCGGAAAGTCTGGTAACCGACCAGCAGCGAGGCCCCCACCGCATGGTCTTCGTTGATTTTGTAGGCTACGGAAGGCGCCAGAATCAATTGCGCCAGATTGACACCGAGCGTGCCGGTATTCGGGAAGCTGGGCGGTGGATTGGGTGCCGTGAAATTCGCGGCGGCCGGTCCGAATGCCTGGGCAAATATATTGGTACCGTAACGGGTATTCAGACCGCCATTGGCATAGGCCACAAAGCTGTAGCTCAGGTCATCATCCTGCTTGACGATGCCGGCATGGGGAACGGCGAAGAGCGTGGCACCACTCCGGTCTGCCGAAACCGCCCCACCCATGCCAGTGGCATCGAGCGTGGCATTGCGATTCGGATTGAACAATTCCATCCCGGCATCTGCCCGGTTTCCGACGAAGGCGATACCCGCGGGGTTTGCCGATGCCGCGGTGGCATCCTGGGGAAGTGCAATGGCGACACCTGCCATGCCCCGCGACTTGGACCCGACACCAATGCCGAAAAACCCGTTAGTGGCCCAACTGCTGGTGGAGACTCCAAGGGTTGCTCCCAGTACCAGCGTGGTGGTGGCGGACTTGATGGATTGCTTCATTACTACATCTCCTGCAACAGCCAGGCCCTGCCCTGCAACTGCATTGAAAAAATCATTGGTGGATTGGAAACACTCGACTCGCTGCTTCATGCAGGTCTGGGGCCGCTCCCGCAGCCGACCAGGTTACATGTGGGGAAATTCATCCCCTACATGGTTCAAAGTAGCCCCTCGATTGCCACTCCTAGACATCGGCTGCCCAAAACCCGACTTAAGCCTGAATCTTTCATTCACCGGCAACTGCTGAATGATTCTCCACACCCGGCCCCTTCAGTATTGCGGCACGAAGTGGAGAATCGCATGCCGGTTTGTTTCGGAGCTCGCCCGGGTTGCCGCCACCTCCCGCGGCAGCCACAGATACTGCGTATGCTCTGCCAGATGCAGGCGGATATCCGGCCGGGTGTCATATTCCAGCCGGAATACATGTTCGGTGTTTTCACGGATATCCGGTGCATAGCGTGACCGCCAGGCCGGGTGGATGGGGAAGTGGTTGATCTTGCCGCAATCCACCAGCCCTCTGCCCGCCGCAAGCCCCGTCTCCTCTGCCACCTCGCGCCGGGCAGCCTGGAGCGGGGCTTCCCCCCACTCCAGGCTGCCCGTCACCGACTGCCAGTAGCCCGACGGCTGGCAGCGCTCCAGAAGCAGCACCTCGCCGGACCGGGTGTAAATGACCACCAGCACCGACTCGGGGCGTTTGTAGGGCTGTGCCTGCATGGCGTAACACCCCGGTGAACCGGGGCATGTGCGGCGGCCTAGTCGGCCTTCGGCTCCGAAACCGGTTTGCGCAGGCGAATCGACAGCTCGCGCAACTGTGCCTCACCCACTTCCGAGGGCGCATCGGTAAGCAGGCAGGCCGCGGTCTGGGTCTTGGGAAAGGCCATCACTTCGCGGATGGAAGCGGCACCGGTCATCAGCATGACCAGGCGATCCATGCCGAAGGCGATGCCGCCGTGGGGCGGACAGCCATACTGCAGGGCGGTGAGCAGGAAGCCGAACTTCTCACTGGCCTCCTCATCGCTGATACCCAGCAGTTCGAATACCCGGGTCTGCACCTGGGAGCGGAAGATACGCATGGAGCCACCGCCCAGTTCGGTGCCGTTCAGCACCATGTCATAGGCGCGCGATTTGCAGGCGGCCGGATCGCTATCGAGCAGCGGCAGATCGGATTCGCGCGGCGAGGTGAAGGGATGATGCAGGGACACCCAACGGTTGGCGCCCTCGTCCCATTCGAACATGGGGAAGTCCACCACCCACAGGGGCGCCCATTCACCCTGCAGCAGGCCACGATCATGGCCCAGCTTCACACGCAGAGCACCGAGCGCCTCGTTGACGATCCTCGTTTTGTCGGCGCCGAAGAACACCAGGTCACCGGACTGGGCACCGGTGCGCTCCATGATGGCGCTGACCACCTCGTCGGGCAGGAACTTGAGGATGGGCGACTGCAGTCCGTCACGACCGGCGGCGGCATCATTGACCTTGATATAGGCCAGTCCCTTGGCACCGTAGATGCCGACAAACTTGGTGTAGTCGTCGATCTCCTTGCGCGACAGCTCGCCACCCTGGGGCAGACGCAGCGCCGCCACCCTGCCATGGGGATCGCAGGCCGGACCGGAAAACACCTTGAACTCCACACCCTGCATCAGGTCGCCCACGTCCACCAGCTCCAGCGGGATGCGCAGGTCGGGCTTGTCGGAACCGTAGCGCAGCATGGCCTCGTCGTAATCCATGCGCGGGAAGGGGTTGGGCAGTTCCACGTCGAGCACGTCCTTGAACAGACCGCGCATCATGCCTTCCATCAGCCCCATCAGGTCATTTTCATCCAGGAACGAGGTCTCGATATCGAGCTGGGTGAATTCAGGCTGGCGGTCGGCGCGCAGGTCCTCGTCGCGGAAACAGCGCACGATCTGGTAGTAACGATCCATACCGGACATCATCAGCAGCTGCTTGAACAGCTGCGGCGACTGCGGCAGGGCGAAGAAGGTACCGGGATGGGTGCGGCTCGGCACCAGGTAGTCGCGGGCACCTTCCGGCGTGGCCTTGGTGAGGATCGGCGTCTCGATGTCGAGGAACCCTTCGGCGTCCAGGTAGTTGCGCAGGAAACGGCTCACCTGTGAGCGCAGCCGCAGCCGCTGCTGCATCTGCGGCCGGCGTAGGTCCAGATAGCGATAGCGCAACCGGTGTTCCTCGGAGACGCTGTCATCATCGAGCTGAAAGGGCGGGGTTTCCGAGGCATTCAGAATGATAAGTTCGAGTCCCAGCACTTCCACCTGGCCGGTGGCCAGTTCGGGATTCTCGGTGCCGGCCGGACGACGGCGCACCCGGCCTCTCACCTGCAGCACGTATTCATTGCGCACCCGTTCGGCGGTGGCGAAAGTGGCCTCGGCATCGGGATCGAACACCACCTGCACCAGGCCCTCGCGGTCCCTCAGGTCGACAAAAATCACCCCGCCGTGATCACGGCGCCGGTTGACCCAACCCGCCAGAGTAACTTCCTGGTCCAGAAGGGATTCGTTGACTTCACCACAGTACAGACTACGCATGGAATGGATCCGGTATCAATTTGGATGCTGGGCGCGACCGACGCCGCGTCGAAAGGCGGGAATGGTACGGCCTGGAACGAGGGGGCGCAAGGCTGCGCGGAGGGTGGCTACCCCCTCCGAGCGCAACAAGGAAAGCGCTACGGACCCCCGCAGGGGGGCAAGCCCCCCCTCTTCCAGCCCTGCAGGCGGCCTTCTCCCCCGGGAAGACGGAAATCCGGGTGGCCGCCTTCGGCAGCCCTGGACCTAGCTGCAGCCGCCGCAACCACCGGAGCCACAACCGCCACCCGAATCCGATTTGGGCGGGGATTTTGGCTCGGCACCGGCGATATTCTTGCGGCCGGATTTCTTGAAGTCGGTCTCGTACCAGCCACCGCCCTTGAGGCGGAAACCGGCGGCGGAGATCAGCTTCTGCAAGGCGGGCTTGCCGCATTCGGGACAATCCTTGAGCGGGTCATCGCTCATTTTCTGGATAGTCTCCAGCTCGTGGCCACATTCAGTGCACTGATACTCATAGATTGGCATACATAAACCCTGGTGAAGATACTGGATAAGCGCCGATATGGGGCCTGGCCACGGCGGCTTCAAGGCGGCCGTGCGAGGCGGAGTATACTGGAATGCCCGCCCCGCGGCTCCACGGGACCAGGAATTTTCGACTCAGCCCAACCCCAGATCGTCTTCCTCCTGCTCCCGCTCCCGGGCCTCTTCCGCCTTGGCGTGCTCCAGCACCCGGATCAGGCGGGCATGTTCCGCCTCGGCCAGGCCGAAGTGCACATAGCGCTCGGCGGCCTCCTGGACCTTCTGCAGGTATTCGCAGCGGTGCATCAGGTACAGAAAGGCGTGGCCGAGGCTGTTCACGTCCTGCCCCGCATCCCGCAACTGCCGCGCATGGGTCAGGGCGGTCTGCATCTGCTCATCACTGGGTCGTTTCATGGAATCTCCTTAGCTTGTGTTCCGGTCTGTCCCACGGGGCACCCGCAGGTGCGAATTCATGGGCATTACCTGCGCGGACAATCCGTGCGTCTGTCTCGAATCCCGCCGGGGAGCTCGATGTTCCTTACACCTGCCCAGGCCCGGGCACCCGGCGGCATTGCGAATGCAATCACACCTGCAAGCACCCGCTCGCCCCGGCCATCGAATTCCCCGATATCCATGGGGCCAATCCATCATATCCGTTTTCCCTCCAGAGGGTTTGGGTACAATGACCCGCTCCAGTATCTCCGGACCCGACCCCGAACGCATGAACTTCTACGGCCACCACACCTCCCTGCCCAATACCCGTTCCAGCGACACAAAGACCCTGCGTTCCCTGGCCCCCTTTCTGTGGGACTACCGTGGCCGGGTCATCCTTGCGCTGGTGGCACTGGTACTGTCCAAGGTGGCCAACGTCGGTATCCCGCTGGTACTCAAGGATATCGTCGATGCACTGGATGCCAATGGCAAGGAAATCGCCCTGGTACTGCCGCTGGCCCTGCTGCTCGGCTACGGCGCCCTGAAATTAACCGCCTCACTGTTCAACGAGCTGCGCGATGCCCTGTTTGCCCGGGTGCGACACGGCGCCATGCGCAAGATCTCGCTGCGCGTACTGAATCACCTGCACCGGCTGTCTCTGCGCTTTCACCTGGAACGCAAGACCGGTGGCATCTCCCGCGACATCGAACGCGGCACCCGCAGCGTCAGCTCACTGCTCAACTACATGGTGTTCAGCATCCTGCCCACGCTGGTGGAGGTCACCATGATTGCCGGTATCCTGCTCACCAAATACAGCGCCTGGTTTGCCGTCATCGCCGCCGGCTCGGTGGTGATCTACATCGCCTTCACCTTCTACATCACCGAGTGGCGCATGCAGTACCGGGTGACCATGAACCGCCTCGATTCCGAGGCCAATACCCGGGCCATCGACAGCCTGATCAACTACGAAACGGTGAAATACTTCGGCAATGAACAGCACGAACTCAACCGCTACAACCACAATCTGTCCGAGTGGGAAGATGCCGCGGTCAAGAGCCAGACCTCGCTTTCGACGCTGAACTTCGGTCAGGCCGGTATCATCGCCACCGCCGTTACGCTGATGATGATCCTGGCGTCTCAGGGCGTGGTCAATGGCACACTCAGCATCGGCGACCTGGTGCTGATCAACGCCTTCCTGCTGCAGCTGTTCATCCCGCTGAATTTTCTCGGCGTGGTATACAGCCAGCTCAAGCATGCGCTTACCGACATGCAGCTGATGTTCGATGTACTGGAACAGGAACCGGAGATTCAGGATCGCCGGGATGCGCCCGAACTGGTGGTGGGCGCCGGAGAGGTGGTATTCGAGGAAGTGGGTTTCGCGTACGACCAGGACCGCCCCATTCTGCATCAGGTCAGCTTCCGTATCCCGGCCGGCCAGAAGGTCGCGGTGGTGGGTGCCAGCGGTGCCGGCAAATCCACCCTGGCGCGCCTGCTGTTCCGCTTCTACGACGTCAACCAGGGCCGCATCCTGATCAACGGCCAGGATATCCGCACAGTTACCCAGCAGAGTCTGCGCGCCGCCATCGGCATCGTGCCCCAGGACACGGTGCTGTTCAATGAAAGCATCTTCTATAACATTGCCTATGCCCGCCCCGGCGCGAGCCACGAGGACGTGGTCGCCGCGGCGAAGATCGCCAACATTCACGGCTTCATCGAATCCCTGCCCAATGGCTATGAGACCATCGTCGGCGAGCGGGGCCTGAAATTGTCCGGCGGCGAGAAACAGCGTGTCGCCATCGCCCGTGCGACGCTGAAGAACCCGCGCATCCTGGTATTCGATGAAGCCACATCCAGCCTCGACAGCCATTCGGAACAGGTCATACTGGAATCCCTGCGCAAGGCCGCCGCCCACCACACCACATTGGTCATCGCCCATCGCCTGTCCACCGTCGTGGATGCCGACCAGATCCTGGTCATGGATAACGGGCGTATCGTGGAGCAGGGCACTCATCAGCACCTGCTGGGTCAACAGGGCGCCTATGCGCGGCTATGGGCATTACAACAGGAAGAACGGATTCTGGAACGGGCGGAAGACATGACGGTGCTCACCGAATAAGATCCTGCGAGTGTGGGGTTATGCGCAGAACCAGGCCCATGTCGATCTGTCATTACCCGGGGAATCACTGATTAGTTCGTTGCGGAGAGCACAGCGACGTGGCGATCTCTGCACAATTGATTCTGCAAATGAATTCACACCTGCAGGGGCCAGCTTACTTCGTGTAGCGTACCTGTTCTGGCCGCTATCCCTTGCCATCCGCCGAGTCGCGCCGTGCACGCAGCATTTCGGCCTGCCGGGTGAGGATGTGCTTGACCAGCAGATCACGATCCGGCTCGCGAATATACTGGTATTCCACTGCCACGCGCCAGGGCATGCCCACTTCCACATCACCACGGCGCTCACAGCAGACTACCCGGCTCACGGTCAGAATGCCGGTCAGGGACGGGAACAGTACCAGCCGCGTTTCCACCAGATCACCCACGCGCAGTTCGCGCTCGGTGTTGAAGGCCAGGCCACCGGCACTCAAGCTCACTTCGCGCATGCCTTCACCATCGATGTTGATGCTTTCAGCCACCAGCAACTGCGCCAGCAGGTTGAGTTTCTTGTCGAGCATCTGCAGACACATGGACAGGTCGGGTGATTTTACCGACAGGTTGTTCAGCAAATGATTCAGCTGGCGCGAAGTGCTGGCAAAACTGGCCGCCGCAGTAAACCGGTCCGGCACCTCATCCTTGATACGGAACAGCACACATTCCATTTCACTTTCCGTGATCACCCGGTATTCCAGCGTAACTTCATCCTCGATACGGAAATATTCCCTGCGTTCGTCGCTCATGGTGTCCCCTGTTGCTGATTCGATTCAGGCGCCTTGGGTACCGTCACTGCCGCACCCACGCCGGCACTCACACCACTGCCGACAGAGGCTTTGGTTGTAGCCGGAGGTATATCCGCATCCACTTCCTGGTCGCTACCTGCCTCCACCCCAGGCAATTCGGGCCGTTTCACTGCTCCGGTACTGACGCCGGTTGCGGGCTCCTCGGGCATGGCAGGACGGGCACTGGCACTTACACCGCTGCCTTTTTTCACCGTCGCCGCTGTCCTCGCAGCCGCCTTGTCTGCGCTGCCGGCGGCCGGCGCAGGTGTATTCTTGGCGGGTGTGACGGCCGTGGGTTCCTTCTTTTCCTCGGTCGCCGCGGGGCGACCTAATGCCACTCCGGCAGCGGCCTTGATGCCGGCAGAGGACTGGTCGTCCGATTGTTTTGCATCCACCCTGGCGGGCGGCGGTGGCAGATTCGGCTTTGGCTCGGGTTTATCCGTCACACCTTTTTGGGAGATTTCACTGTCCGCTTCCCGGTCATCCCCCTGCATCAGGATGATCTCCACGCGCCGGTTTTTGGCGCGATTGGCGGGGGTATCATTGGGCGCGATCGGCTGCGTTTCCCCATGCCCCTGCACCAGGAAACGATCGAGGGGAATCGCGGTCTGCCACAACAACTCGTGCACCACAGAAACCGCGCGCCCCGAGGACAGCTCCCAGTTGGAACGGTAACGCCGGGTGTGGATCGGTACGTTGTCGGTATGTCCGGCCACGATGATGCGGCCCTCGGTACCCTCGATGATTTCACCGAGGCGCCATAACACCGGCTTGAACTTCGCAATCACATCGGCGGTGCCGGAACCAAAGGAGGCCTTCTCGCGGATGCGAATGACGATTTTCTGACCTTCCCGTTCCACATCGATGGCGCCGTCCTGAATCTGCTCACGCAATTCGGAACTGATCTTTCTGGCATTGGCCTCGAGTTGCCGGCGCTTTTCCTGGGCTTCCCGCGCATCCAGGATTTCCTGCGCCGTGGCATCATCGAGTTGCGTACCTGCCTTGCCGGTTTCCTTCTCTTCGCCCTGTTGCGCCAACTGCTTGCCCGGCAATTCCTCCGCCGATTCCCCGGACTGTGCCCCGGACTGGTCATCCGCCTTCAGGCCCTTCTTCTGTTCAAGCTCCTGGTCCGCCTGATTTTCAGCCGGCTTCTCCGGCTTCATGGAAGCGGTTTCATTGGGATCGAACTGGTTGCTGCGCGGTGTCGGCACGGGACGTTTCTTGTGCCCGCCCACCTCGAGATGGATTTTGAGTTCTGCCGTGGTCTGCTGTTTCACCACGTTGAAGGGCGTGGGCTCGGGACGGCCCGGACTGAATTCACGGGCGATGATATTGATACCCTTGGGCGGTTCCTTGACCTTTATTTCGCGCTGCACACCAAAAGCATTGGCCATGGAGCCGGCCAGCTGTTTGTACTTGGAAACATCCATTTCCGAAAATGACAGCAACAGCACGAAAAAACACATGAGCAGGGACATGAGGTCCGCAAAGGTCATGACCCACGCAGGGGAACCACCGGCTGCCTGTTTTTTCGGTGGTGCGTCGTCGGACATCGGGTTCCCCTGGCAAAATCACGGCCGTTCCATCCGTCCCGCAGGACTTCAGGCCGCGTCTTCCTCGGTTTCGCGCTGACTGACCGGCAGATAGGTCTTCAGGAGTTCTTCCATTACGCGCGGGTTGATCCCCTCCTGAATGGCGTTGATCGCCTCCAGGATCAGGGTCTTGTTGAGCCGTTCCTCACTGCTGCGATGGGCCAGTTTGTCGGCGATGGGCATGGCGAAGGCATTGGCGATCACTGCCCCGTAGAGGGTGGTCAACAGGGCAACGGCCATGGCCGGTCCGATGGCCTTGGGGTCATCCATGGCGGACAGCATCTGCACCAGGCCGATCAAGGTCCCGATCATGCCCATGGCCGGTGCCACGTCGCCGATGGCCTTGAAAATGGCCTGTCCCTTGTCGTGCCGTTCGATGGTGAGGTTAACGTCCTTGGTCAGCATCTGGCGCACGAATTCCGGTTCATGGCCATCGACACACAACTGGATGCCGCGCTTCAGAAAGGGATTGTCGATATCCTGCCCCTCAAGCCCCAGTACACCTTCCTTACGGGCGATATTGGCCAACTCCACGCCTTCCCGGATCAGCTGCTGAGGATCCTCGGACTTGTGCAGGAAGGCCTTCATGGCGATCTTGAAGGCGCTGAGAAAATGATCCAGCGGGAATTTCATCAGCACCACCATAACGGTGCCGACCCCTACGATGAGCAGTGACGGGACATTGAGAAAAATCAGCGCACTGCCGCCGATCACAATGGCGGCCACGATGATACCGAGGGCACCAACCAGGCCGATAAGGGTTGCGAGATCCACTACCAGATTCCCCGTACTACTGACATTTCATCCCTGCACATCGCCCACTCCCATCCTGCGGCACAACCGGTTCCCGATTCATTCACAAACTGTTCACGATCGCCTCTGCAAGCCGCCATCGGTGCGCACCCACGGGAAGAGCCGGGATGAAAATCCAGTGTCGGCAGTTGCTTATGCTCCATGCAGAAAACATCTCCTGGGCGGTGGGCAGCAGGATTTACGCGCTTGCACAGGCTATATCGCCGTATCCCACGGAATCTTGAGCCCGGACAGCACTCGCAGGCCAACGATGGACCGGTTACAATTCTCTGATTCTGGTAAAGAATTCCATAAAGCCCCAGGCCGTGTCCGATACATCCAGCATCCTTGCCAGTCTGCACCGTGCAGAGGCGTTTCTGCGCCTCTACCAGCCGGCCACCGCGGACTGGCTGGCGGAGCTGATCGGGCTGCAGGACCAGGATGCGGGCCGGTTCTGGAAGCAGCTCAATTCCACCCGCTTCTGGGGTGGCGCAGGGTCCCTGGCCAACGCGGCCCTGATGGACAATCCCGGCCTGCCCGAGACCGTCTGGCAGATGGAAGTCCGCGCCTTTCGCGAAGACCTGATCGAGATCGCCGAGCAGTTACAGGCACACGGCAGCCCCCATCCGGACCTGCAATCCTGGCTGCTGGCCTTCCACAACTGGAATAACGCAGGGGTCTGAATGCACCAGCCGCACAACCGCTCCGTATTGATCACCGGCTGGTCCTCGGGCATCGGCCTGTGTGCCGCTCGCACCCTGCAGCAGCGTGGCTACCGCGTATTCGCCAGCTGCCGCCGGGACAAGGACATCCAGCGCCTGCGCGAGGAAGGACTGCGCTGCCTGCAACTGGACCTGGCTGATTCCGATTCCATCCGGCATGCTGTGGACGAACTGTTGGAGGAGACCGGGGGCCGGCTTTATGGCCTGTTCAATAATGCCGGCTACGGCCAGCCGGGCGCGGTGGAGGATCTGCGGCGCGAAGTATTGCGCGCCCAGTTCGAGACTAATGTGTTCGGCACCCTGGAACTGACCAATCGGCTGATCCCGGCCATGCGGCGTCAGGGCGAAGGACGCATCATCCAGAACAGTTCGGTGCTGGGTTTCATCAGCCTGCCCTATCGTGGCGCCTACAACGCCAGCAAACATGCCCTCGAAGGTCTCTATGACACCCTGCGCCTGGAACTGGCAGGCAGCGGTATCCAGGTTTCACTGGTGGAACCCGGCCCTATCGAGAGCCACTTTCGTGCCAATGCCTACCGGCAGTTTCAGGACCACATCGACCTCGCCACCAGTGCCCACCGCACCACCTACGAGGCCATGGTGCGCCGCCTTACCAAACCGGGCCCGGCCGCACCCTTCACCCTGCCCGCCGATGCCGTGGTGGCCAAGGTGCTCCATGCCCTGGAAGCCCCCCGCTCCAGGCCGCGCTACTACGTCACCTTCCCCACTTACCTGTTCGGCACCCTCAAGCGCCTGCTCAGTACCCGCTGGCTGGATCGGGTGCTGCAGCGGGTATCGCGGGGGGAGCAGCGCTGACCCGGAAACAGGGGTGGTTTTTGCGGGTGTGAACTCAGGCGTACTGCCCTGACCAGCTGAGGGCGTCCGAATTTATCGGGCATGCTGGCCTGGCACCGGATTGAAAAACCACTGCAACAAGCCGCCCTGTCAGCAAACCTGATTTAAAGACTTTCCTTACTAGTTAAGGCACCTCTGAACAATTGAAATATCCACGTCATTGCGAGCGAAGCGCAGCAAATTAATACCGCAAAATCAAGCGCTTGTTAATTTCCACGTCACTTCGCTCCTCGCTATGACGAATTAACCAGAGGTTCCCTGCTATCCATCTTGCACCCATGGCGGCGCGCGTAGGCGCCGGATGTACCGTGCCCACCTCTTGCATGTTAATGAGAATGATTGTACTTTGCATTACTAACTCTGTACCCATTTTAAGGTGTCACCATGAAAGCCTTCCTCGCTACACTCCTGATCCTGATCGCCCCCCTGACGCAGGCCAGCCCGGATCTGCAGAAACTGGTCCAGCTGGTGGATTATGTCGGCGTGGATTACGCCGGCGCGGTCTCCGACGGGGTCATCATCAGTGCCGAGGAATATGCCGAGATGCAGGATTTCTCCGCCGCCATCGCAGAGCAGATCGCCGCCCTGCCCACCTCCCCCGTTCAGGCCAGCCTGCTCACCAGGGCCGGCGAGCTGCGAGGCATGATCGAGGCAAGACAGTCAGCCGCTACCGTGGCATCCCTGGCGGGTAGCCTGCGCCACGAACTCATCAGCCACTACCGGGTCACCGTCACCCCCCGCGTTGCACCCGATCTGTCCGGTGCACGTCAACTGTATGCGGAAAACTGTGCCGCCTGCCATGGCGCAGAGGGCCTGGGCAACGGCCCGCTGGCCGCCAACCTGGAACCAGCCCCCATCGATTTCCACGATCGCGGACGTGCCGCGCAACGCTCCCTGTACGGCCTGTACAGCACCATTACCCACGGGGTCGAGGACACCTCCATGCTGGGCTATCCACAGCTCAGCGAGAAGCAGCGCTGGAGCCTGGCCTTTTATGTTGGTCAAATGGCGCTGAGTCAGCATGAAATCCAGGCCGGACAAACGGCCCTGGCCGCCAACCCAGCCCACCCGCTCCGACAACTGGACACCCTGACCACCCTGTCCCCCGCCGAGGCCGGCAGCCAGTATGGTGCCGAGGGTGCGGCACTCATGGCGCAACTGCGCATGCATCCCGCCCCGCTGTTTGGCAACCAGTCACCGCTGCGCTATGCCCACAATCGACTGGTGGAAAGTATCGATACGTATGCCGGGGGTGATGCCGACACCGCCTACCGCATCGCCGTGGACGCCTACCTGGAAGGGTTTGAACTCATGGAGCCAGGGCTCGACGCCGTGGCCCCCGAGCTGCGCCTGACCATCGAGGGGGCCATGACCCAACTGCGCACCGGCTTCCGGGACGGTACCTCCCTGGCCATTCAACAACAGCGCGCAACGGAGCTGTATGACCTGCTGGATCAGGCCCAGGCGCGACTCGACGGTACCTCGCTGTCCGGTTCCTCCGCCTTTGCCAGCGCCTTCCTGATCCTGCTGCGCGAAGGACTGGAGGCCCTGCTGGTGGTGGCCGCCCTGGCCGCCTTCCTGATCAAGACCGGGCGTCGTGACGGCCTGCCCTTCCTGCACATCGGCTGGGGGGGGGCACTGTTGCTCGGGGTGGTCACCTGGTTCCTGGCCAGCAACTTCCTCACCATCGGTGGCGAACAGCGCGAACTCACCGAGGGTATCGCCGCCGTGGTGGCCGCCCTGATGCTGTTCTACGTCGGCTTCTGGCTGCACGACAAGACCCACGCCCTGCAGTGGAAACGCTTCATCGAAGGCAGTGTACAGAAGGCATTGGGCACCGGCACCCTGTGGGCCCTGGCGGGACTGTCTTTCATTGCGGTCTACCGCGAGGTGTTCGAAACCATCCTGTTCTACCAGGCCCTGTGGCTGCAGGTAGATGTATCCGGCCAGCAAATGGCCCTGTCCGGCGTCGGTGCGGCGGTGGCAGTACTGGTGGTGCTGGCCTGGGTCATCCTGCGCTACAGCACCCGCCTGCCGTTACGCCAGTTCTTCGGCGTAACCGGTATTTTCATGTTCGTGATGGCCGTGGTCTTCGCCGGCAAAGGCGTGGCCGCCCTGCAGGAGGCCGGCAAACTGCCGGTGAACCCCATCCAGTTCCCGCGCGTGGAACTGCTGGGCATCTATCCCAACCTGCAGAGCCTGGCCTTCCAGTTGGCACTGATCGCCTTGGCGATCTTCCTGATCGTCGGCCGTAACCGGCTGGCACCGGCGGCGAGCCAGGGCTGAGAGACTCGGGGTTCTCTCCCCGCGGAGGGAACCGGAGGATCAGGGTGGGGCCGCATTCATTCGGATGGTGTTTTTCGTTTTGTGTGCTATTCCACAGCCTTCCTTCCGCCCTTGGCTGCGCGGGTGCCCTGTGCTTCTCGGCGGCGCCAGCGGGGAGCAGGGTGCCGGATTTTGGCAGGTCCGGATTCATACAGACGGTGTTCTTTTTCGTTTGTCTGCCATTCCATTACCTTCCTTCCGCCCTTGGCTGGGCGGGTTCATTTTCTTTGCCCCGCCAAAGAAAACGAACCAAAAGAAAGGCGGCCCGACGGCTTGCGGGCTGCGCCCGTTCCCTGCGCTTCTCGCCGCTTTGCGCGCTCGCCCAACTCGTAGCATTTCCGGGAACGGGGAAATCGTCCATTC
>CBDUHN010000011.1:0-69988 GCA_965367295.1 uncultured Gammaproteobacteria bacterium
GCTAAAAAGAAGGTAGCCAAGAAGAAGGTTGCCAAGAAAAAGGTAGCCAAGAAAAAGGCTGCTAAAAAGAAGGTAGCCAAAAAGAAGGTTGCCAAGAAAAAGGTAGCCAAGAAAAAGGCTGCCAAGAAGAAGACCGCAAAGAAAAAGACAGCCCGGCGATAGCCCATTGGCTGTGATTTATCCTGGCTAAACAGTCAGTTAAAAGGCCCGCTTGGCGGGCCTTTTTTATCCCCCCCGGCACTGCACCCCATCATCCACAGCCCCTGGAATCGGCCTTGCTTCACGCACGGCGCAAACCCAGTCGCCCCGTCACCCATTTGTTGTCGAGGCAGTGGTTTTACCTCACATACTGATCCTGGTCTGTATTAAAGCAAATCAGGCGAGCGCCGATAGCGGACATGTCTGCATCGTACTTCCCTGCAGGCGGATGATCACGGGGTAATGAACACCATCAAATAACCGGATGAGCACTCAATCACCAGGGGGCTCACGCCAAGCATGCCCGATGCCAATTAATGGATATCAGGTGCGTTGTACGGAAATTCTCCATTCACTTCAGGTATAGGCACGTAGCAATGGAGCAGCAAACCAGCACCGGAATGCCCTCGATTCTGGTAGTGGATGACTCCCGGCTGATGCGGGTGGCCGCCCGCAAAATCCTCAAAGAGCATTTCGAGATCATCGAGGCAGAGGACGGTGAAATCGCGTGGGAACGGATTCAGGAGACTACCCGCTTTGCCGTGATCATGTCGGATCTATCCATGCCCAACCTGGGTGGCCTGGGGCTGCTCGACAGGATTCGTACCTCTACCAACCCGTACATACGCGAACTACCAGTAGTGATTGTCACCGGAGCGGAGGATGACACCGCTGCCAAGGAACTGGCGCTGGAACGTGGCGCCAGCGACTTCATTACCAAGCCATTTGACTCCGTACAGTTGGTTGCCCGCACCAGTGCGCAGGTAAAACTCCAGCGCACGACCCGGGAACTGGGCGCAACAACCGAGGCGCTGGAAAAGCAATCGAGCCTGGATCTACTGACCGGATTGCTGAATCAACGCGCCTTCCTGGAGCATGGCCAACAGGACATTGCCTATGCCCTGCGCCACCAGTCCGACCTTGGCCTGATCCGGCTCGAAGTACGCGATTTCAACAGGATTTTTCTGCGACACGGGAAAACCGCGGCTGAACAGGTACTCAAGGATGTGGCTGGCATTCTCAAGGAACACCTGCGTATCGAGGACACCGCGGCAAGAATCGGCATGGCACAGTTCGGAATATTGCTGCCAGCAGCCACTGTGGCTGGGGCGCATTCGATCACCGAACGATTTGCAGAGAAGATCGCCGCTTTACAGTATGCATTCGGCAATGCCGGGTTCAACGCCGGTATCAGCTGCCTCACCCTGACATCCTCACCAAGCTGGGATTACCTGCTCGAGGAGGCGGAACAGTACCTGGTACAGGCCAGGCATCAGGACGGCAACGCAATCGCCTTTCACCAGGGCGCACTGGATGCCATCGGGGCAACGGCCTTAGCCGCCCACGAACCATCCCTCGCGACCGAACCGGACGAATCTTCACCGGACCGGGGGCAAGCCGCGTCGACTTCCCCTCAACAAGCCCACGAGGCCCAGGTGGTCGAGGACTTGCCGGTGTGTCATCTACTCACAGCAACAGCACCCGACCATGTGGAAGCCGTATCAGTGAGCCACACACCCAGCCTGCACTCCGCCCTTGGTATGATCGCGGCTGATGAGGTGGCAGCATTGACGCCCCACCTGGATACGTTGATGAAACAGCTGCTGCCACTGCTGGATCTGTGGAACCGCAACAACGATTCCCGGCTGTCAGCCTGTATCGAGACCCTGCGAGACCGGCTGGAACAACATTGACCCAACCCGGTCATTCCGGGGGGTTACTGTGTGGCTCCTTGCGATATCCCCTGGGCCGGATTGCAACGCTGTTATGTACCCAGGTGCAGCAACTTCCATCCGCCCGATAGAGGCCATACTCGAACTGTGGCGTACTGCGTCCCTTGCGCGCCAGTTCTTCCTGAATCCTTTGCTCCAGCGCTGCCGGGAATTCAAACCGCAGCTCCAGATCAGTGTCTCCGGGGTGGCGGAAATCCACCTGCATGGAACGGGTCCAGACATGGTAGCCGGGAAACCGGCGCGCGCAGGCCAGTGCTGCCACCGGATCGGCCAGCGAGGCCTGATGCCCACCAAACATACTGCCGCCCATATTTTTCGACCAGAAGGTCAGCGGTAGACGTAGGCGCACCAGGCGCCAGTCATCGCTAAGCTCCAGCACTTTCACCCCCATACACCAGAAAGGGGGAAACCATTCCAGTTGTCGGCGTGCCGATAACCACGATAGCCGCCGCAGTACAATCAGTGCACTCATGGTATCGAACCCACCAAACTATCGATGGCACAACGGTAGCATACCCCCGTGCGGCAACGACCGCTTTTGCGCATAATAGCCCCCTCAAGAACTGCCGGAGTACATCCATGCCCTCATTTGATACCGTATGTGAAAGCGACCTGCATGAAGTCAGCAATGCCGTCGACCAGACCAACCGGGAGCTGGGCAACCGGTTCGATTTCAAGGGCAGCAAAGCCAAGGTAGAACACAAGGAAGCGGAGATCACCCTGCACGCCGATAACGAATTCCAGCTCGGTCAATTGAGGGACATCCTCTACACCAAACTGGCAAAACGCAATGTGGATGTACAGGCGGTGGAGGAAGGCAAGCTGGACACCAACATCAGCGCGTCCCGCCAGGTGCTCACCGTGCGCCAGGGCATCGATACCGACACCGCGCGCAAGGTGGTGAAGCTCATCAAGGAGTCCAGGCTCAAGGTGCAGGCCGCTATTCAGGGCGACAAGGTGCGGGTAACCGGCAAGAAGCGCGATGATCTGCAGCAGGTGATGGCACTGCTGCGCCAGGCCGAGGTGGGCCTGCCACTGCAGTTCAATAATTTCCGGGATTAGACTGTGCTGTCCGAATGGCTCCGAACCTGCCAAAAGGCAGCCGTCACCTACAGGGGCGGTTTTCGGGGCCCTGCGAGGCGATGGTGATCGCTACAGGCCCCGGAACACCAGACAGGCATTGGTGCCTCCGAAGCCAAAACTGTTGGACATCACCGTCGTCACCTTGAGGCCTTCCTTACGCTCACGCAGGATGGGAAAACCCTCGGCAGCGGGATCCAGTTCGGTAATGTTGGCGGACTCGGCCAGGAAGCCCTTCTGCGCCATCAGCAGCGAATAGATCGCCTCATGCACACCGGCGGCCCCCAGGGCATGCCCGGTCAGCGACTTGGTGGAGCCGATATAGGGCGCCTTGTCACCGAATACCTCGCGAATTGCGCCCAGCTCCTTGAGATCACCCACCGGCGTACTGGTGCCGTGGGCATTGATATAGTCGATCGGGGTATCGACGGTGGCCATGGCCTGCTGCATGCAGCGCACCGCGCCCTCACCGGACGGGGCCACCATGTCATAGCCGTCAGAAGTGGCACCATAACCCACCAGTTCGGCATAGATGCGTGCGCCGCGCTTCTGGGCGTGTTCCAGTTCCTCGAGCACCAGCACCCCGCCACCACCGGAGATGACGAAACCATCCCGGGTAACATCATAGGGGCGGGAAGCCGTAGTGGGCGTATCGTTGTACTTGCTCGACAGGGCACCCATGGCGTCGAACAGCAGGGTCATGCTCCAGTGCACCTCTTCACCGCCGCCGGCGAACACCAGGTCCTGCTTGCCGAGCTGGATCTGCTCCATGGCGTTGCCGATACAATGGGCGCTGGTGGAACAGGCTGAGCTGATGGAATAGTTGACGCCTTTGATCTTGAACGGGGTGGCCAGACAGGCCGAGTTGGTACTGGACATGGTACGCGGCACCATGAACGGACCGACCTTTTTGGCTCCCTTCTCGCGCAGCAAATCCACCGCCTGGGTGACATTGGCCGTAGAAGCACCGCCGGAGCCCATAATCAGGCCAATGCGAGGATCAGAGATCTCCGCCTCATCGAGGCCGGCATCGGCGATGGCTTCCTTCATGGCAATGTAGTTGAAGGCCGCGCTATCGCCCATGAAACGCAGTAGCTTGCGATTGATGTGCTCGCTGGGATCCAGCTTGATGGAACCATCCACGTGACTACGGAAACCCAACTCGGCATAGGTCTCGTTGAAGGTGATTCCGGAACGGGCATTCCATAGGGAATCTGCCACTTCCTGCTGATTGTTGCCGATACTGGAGACAATACCCAGACCGGTGACGACGACACGACGCATATGCAACCCTAGAAATCGTCCGTTGAGGTGAACAGACCCACACGCAGTCCTTTCGCATTGTAGATCTCGCGGCCATCCACTTCCATGACAGCATCGGCGATGCCCATGTACAGCTTACGCTGGATCACCCGCTTGAGATCGATGCGATAGCTGACCAGCTTGTTCTTCGGTGTCACCTGGCCGGTGAACTTCACTTCACCGGAACCCAGGGCGCGGCCGCGGCCCGGGCCACCGATCCAGCCCAGGTAGAACCCGATCAGCTGCCACATGGCATCCAGGCCCAGGCAGCCAGGCATCACCGGGTCCGATTCGAAGTGACAATCAAAGAACCACAGGTCCGGACGGATATCGAGTTCCGCGACAATCTGCCCCTTGCCGGCGCTGCCACCCTCCTCGCTGATGTGGGTGATACGATCGAACATGAGCATGGGTGGCAGCGGCAGCCGGGCGTTGCCGGGGCCGAACAATTCGCCATGGCCACATTGCAAGAGTTCTTCACGGGAATACTGATGTTGTCTGGACATGCGTATGGAAATTTGCCTGGTTGGGGCGCGTGAAACCGGACTCTAGTCCGGCGGCGGGGTCGGCGCCTTGCGCTGGATCAATACATAAGGTGCGTATTCTAGTCGAGTCGCCGCCCCGGAGAAAGGCAAAGGCGCAAAAGTAACTGAAATTGCGGGTGAATCCCGCCATATACCCAGTGTTCAAGGGCTTGATTCGACCCCATCCCTGTTCCATCATGCCCTCCTCGCAGCCCCGCTGCCCCTGATTCCACAACCGAGAAAGGATTACCCCCGTGGCTGAACTTTCCTATGCCGTACGCGCCGCACAGTTACTGGATACCATCCTGGAGCAGCTGGAAAACCACGATGCCCTGGAAGACCTGGATATGGATCTGATCGACGGCGTGTTGACGGTGGAATTCGAGGATGGTGGCAAGCTGATCATCAACCGCCAGGAGCCGGTGGAGCAGATCTGGCTCGCCTCGCCACTGGGCCCGGCACACTTCGATTTCGACGCCGCCGAAGGTCAATGGATCAACGATCGCAGCGGCGAACCGCTGGTGAGCACCCTGGAACGCGCCTTCAGCGAGAAACTGGGGGAAGAGATCGAGCTGGAAGGTGGATTTTAGTCCCGTAGCCGGGCTGAGCGAATCAGCCTGAATGCATGGGGCCGACCATCGGATCAGCCGAATGCATCCGGAACAAAAAACCCGGCGACACCCCAGGTCCGGATGAATTCGGATCTGCGGGCGCCCCTGTTCGGCTCACTGGGATCCCCGACTACAAGGCCCGCCAGGCCCGCTCCAGTCGTTCCGGCGATACCTTCACCGAGGTCTTCAGTTCCTGCGCGAACAGCGATACCCGTAACTCCTCCACCCACCAGCGATACTCCAGCAACGCCGGTGCCGGTGCGGTGAACTTCGGCAAGTTTGCGAACGCCTGCCGAGAGCGCTGCGCCAGTGGCGCCACCACCAGTGCCTGCTGACGATCACGACCGGGGTTGGCCGGCAGTTTCTCCCAACGCAGCCGCATGGCCTTGAGAAACCGCGCCAGGTGCGGCATCCAGGCATAGGCAGTAGCCAATACGAAGCCCGGGTACACCAGCTCATCGAGCTGCTCGCGCAGTTCCGCCGCCACCGCCAGGTGTGCCGGGGTCAGCTTGCCCTTCAGCAGGCGACCCAACTGGTGATACTCCTCCAGTGCCGGGGCCAGCCAGCCACACAGCTCATTGGCAACCCCCATCAGCTGCGGCTCACCTTGCTGCAGGCAGGCCTCAAACTCGTCCCGGCTGCGCGGCACCTCCCGGTCCGCCAGAAAGGACTGCGCCAGTACTGCACACAGAAGATCCTCTTTCAGTTCCGAACAGCTACCCACGGGTGCGAAGCGCAGACACATCGCGTCGATGCCCGGCAGATTGCGCTGAACATGCTTCACACTGCGCGCACAAGATTTACGCAACAGCGCCAGTACACCCGCTCGATGCCGGTAACGCGCCTCCTGTGACGCGTCCAGCAGCCGCAGCGCGATTTTCTGTTCCTGCACCACCAGGGCCGGGTAACCGCGCACCTTCACACCGGCCTGCTCCAGCTCCACGAATTCCGGCAGCGCGTCGAAATCCCATTGCGATACCTCGCCCCGCTCCCATCGATTGCTCGGCAGGGAGCGGAAGCTGTCCCGGGCCTGGTTGCCAAAACGGTGCTGCAATGCAGTCAGGTCACGACCGGCAGCCAGCGGCCTGCCCTGGGCATCCACCACCTGAAAACGGGCAAACAGATGCGGCGGCAATTGCTCCGGTCGCCAGGCATCCTCCGGCACCGTTACCCCGGTCATGCGTTGCAACTGCTCCGTCAGCACCGGCAGTAGGGACGTCTCGCCGGGCAACAGGACCTTCAGACAGGCGCGGGCAAAATCGGGCGCCGGCACGAAATTGCGCCGCAGTCCTTTCGGCAGGCTCTTGATGAGCAGGGTAAGCTTTTCCTCCAGCAACCCGGGCACCACCCACTCGAAGGCGTCCGGGCACAGCTGATTCAGGCCCGCCAGCGGCACCGTTACCGTCATGCCGTCGTTCTCCTGGCCCGGTTCAAAACAGTACTGCACGGATAACGGCAGCCCCTGGACCACCAGCCGAGCGGGGAACTGCGCCTCGTCCACCACTTCGCTGGCCTGCAGCAGCAGCGCACGATCGAAGTAGAGGCAACGGGGATCGTCCCGTTCCACCCGTTTGCGCCAGCGCTCGAACCGGGGACGGTTGTAGATATCGGTGGGGATGCGCTCATCGTAGAAGGCAAACAGATCCTCCTCGCTCACCAGCAGATCGCGGCGCCGCGATTTTGCCTCCAGCTCGAGCACCTCTTCGACCAGGCCGCGGTTGTGGGCCAGGAAGCGTCCCGGGGTATCGAGTTGCCCCTCCACCAGGGCCTCGCGAATGAACAGTTCGCGGGACAGGACCGGATCGATGGGGCCGTAATTCACCCGTCGCTTGCTGACGATGGGCAAGCCGTATAACGTCACCCGCTCGTAGGCCGATACCTGGCCGGCGCGTTTCTGCCAGTGAGGCTCTGAATAACTGCGTTTGACCAGGTCACCGGCCAGCGGCTCCACCCATTGCGGCTGAATCGCGGCCAGCGTACGCGCATAGCGCTTGCCGGTTTCCACCAGTTCCGCCGCCATTACCCATTGCGGGCGCTTCTTCACCAGCACCGAGCCGGGAAACAGTTCCAGCTTGAGATTGCGCGCACCGAGGTATTCGCGCTCCTCCGATTTCAGGGCCAGGTTGCCCAGCAGGCCGCTCAACAGTGCACGGTGAATGGCATCATAATCCGCCTCCTGCTGGTTGAGACGCATGCCCATCTCGGTCACCAGCCGCTGCAGCTGACGTTCCACCTCGTGCCATTCGCGCATACGCACATAGGAAATGAAATGGACCTGGCACCACTTGCGCAACTTGTTTTGCGACAGGTGCCGCGCCTGCTCATGGTAGGCATCCCAGAGATTACGATAGCCGAGAAAATCCGATTGCTCATCGGCGAACAAGCGGTGTTTTTCATCAGCAGCCTGGGCCTTGTCCATGGGCCGGTCACGCGGGTCCTGTACCGACAAAGCCGCGGCGATGATCAGCACCTCGCGCAGGCAGCCCTCGTCACGGGCGGCAAGCACCATGCGACCGATACGCGGATCCACCGGCAGGCGTGCCAGTTGCCGGCCCTGCTCCGTCACCTGCTGGCGGGTATCCACCGCGCCGAGTTCATGCAACAGCTTGAACCCGTCGCGTACCACGCGCGGATCAGGCGGGTCCACGAAGGGAAATTTCTCTACCGTCCCCAGTTTCAGGGCCATCATCTGCAGGATCACTGCTGCCAGGTTGGTACGCAGGATCTCCGGATCGGTGAATGGCTCACGCGCCGCGAAATCCTCCTCGCTGTAGAGACGGATACAGATCCCTTCCGCCACGCGCCCGCAACGACCCGCACGCTGGTTGGCCGAGGCCTGGGAGATCTTTTCAATGGGCAGCCGCTGCACCTTGTTGCGGTAGCTGTAGCGACTGATGCGCGCCAGGCCGGTATCCACCACGTAGCGGATGCCCGGCACGGTGAGCGAAGTCTCCGCCACGTTGGTGGCAAGCACGATGCGGCGGCCCTTGTGGGGCCGGAAGATCGCCTGTTGCTGGGCAGTGGACAGGCGGGCATACAAGGGCAGCACTTCGGTGTGTGGCGGATGATGCTTGCGCAGCAATTCCGCCGCTTCGCGGATATCGCGCTCGCCGGGCAGGAACACCAGCACATCGCCATCGCCCTCGCGGGCCAGTTCATCAACGGCATCCAGCAAGGCCTGACCGCGATCCCGGTCCTGCTGTTCCTCGTCTTCGCTCAACAACGGGCGGTAGCGGATCTCCACCGGGTAGGTGCGACCCGACACCTCGATCACCGGGGCATCGCTGAAATGCCGCGCGAAGCGCTGCGGGTCGATGGTCGCCGAGGTGATGATGAGCTTGAGATCGGGGCGGCGCGGCAACAGCTGCTTGAGGTAGCCGAGCAGGAAGTCGATATTGAGGCTGCGCTCGTGGGCCTCATCGAGGATGAGGGTGTCATATTGCAGCAGGTCCGGGTCGGACTGGGTTTCCGCCAGCAGGATACCGTCGGTCATGATTTTGAGGAAGGTCTGCTCGCCGACCTGATCATGAAAACGCATCTTGCAGCCCACCGCCTCCCCCACCCGGGAATGCAGTTCCTCGGCCACCCGCGCGGCGAGGCTGCGTGCCGCGATGCGGCGCGGCTGGGTGTGGCCGATCAGGCCATCGACACCACGCCCCAGTTCCAGGCAGATCTTGGGCAGCTGGGTGGTTTTACCGGAGCCCGTCTCGCCACAGACGATGACCACCGGGTGCCGTTCGATGACTGCCCGTAATTCCTCGCGCCGCGCCACCACCGGCAGCGCCAGCGGATACTCCGGCTTGGGCAGGCTGGCGACCCGCGCCTCGCGCCATGCCACCGCCTGCTGGATAGCCTCCTCCAGCTGCTGCAGCCCCCGGTCATGGGGCTTGCCCTGGTGCATCCGCTGCTGCAGGCCATGCCAGCGTCGCAGCAGTGCGGGACGCCGCTGCAGTGGGCACAACTCAATCTGTTCTCGTAACCCGGTGAGGACGGAGGAGGGCATGGCGATACGGCAGTTCATGGATTCGGGACGGGGCATTCTAGCACTACGGGAATGGAACATTGCGTGACGGCCTCCAGAGGTGCGGTATGCTCCTTTCCCTTTCTCCCTCCCCCGGAAAGAGCGGACATTCTCAGGGGGATTCGATATGGACTCTATAACTGCGGGTATCGCCAGTATCCTTTCGCATATCGGTTACAGGCGGGGTCGGAAGAGCCCAGGGCTTCGGAGGCCCCCCTCTACCTTGGGGAGAAGGGGAATCAAACGGCACCAGATGCGTCTTACTAAATACAAGCCCCTCATTCAGGTTTTCAGTAAACAATCATGCGTCCCATGCAGTACAATTTTCACAGCCCCCATCCGTAGGTAACCCGCTATGTCTATCATGCAACGTATCCCTTCCCTGCCCACCCTCCTGCTCCTGTGCCTGGGCACACTGCTCACGAGCCTCCCCGCGTACAGCGCCGAAGCCCCGGATACCAGCCTGTTCGGTGAACCTACCCACAAGGTGGTTTACCAGCTCAACAAAGCCGACCACGACTACATGGAACACATTCTGTTTTCGGTGGGTGAAATGCTGCGCAAATACGGTGATGACATCCATCTGGTGGTCACCGTGATCGGTCCCGGTATCCACCTGCTGGGCAAAAACCCGGAACGCCCCGTGCCCAAGCTCCTGCAGCAGCGTGCTGAAAGCCTGGCCATGTACGGGATCGAATTCCATGCCTGCGGCAACACCATGAAGTCACTGGGCTGGGGCGAGGAGGATCTGCTTGATTTCGCCACCGTAGTTTCAGTCGGAGCCGATGACCTGATGCGTCTCCAAGAAAAAGGTTATAGCTATATAAGCTGGTAGCACAGTTCCTTTCCGGCATGGCAGGGCGCTATACTCGGGCGGCCGGCCGCTATAAGAAGTATTCGACAGGACCGGCATTCTCAGCAGTATACGCAGCAGTTTTGAGCAACCCGGAGTCTGTCTGATGCTGGCGTTCGCGGTGAAAAAGTAGGGTCCCTTGTTCACGGGTTCATGGTGAACCCTCGTGAAATCGTGGTCGCACTTCACACTGGTGCAGTTGAGCCATCCTTCATTTGACAGTCTCCTTCCACCAGAGTGAGGCTTATGAAGATTCGCATTTTGCCCAGTTTCATCGTACTCGGTCTATGCACCACCCTTGCGGGAACCGCTACCGCAGCGGGCGATGCCAGCGCAGGCCGCGTCAAGGCCACTACCTGTCTCGGCTGCCATGGCATACCGGGATACAACAACGTCTATCCCACCTACCACGTGCCCAAGGTCGGCGGCCAGCATGCCCAGTACCTCGTGTCCGCACTGCAGGCCTACAAGGCCGGCCAGCGCGACCATAAAACCATGCAGGCCCAGGCAATCAACCTGAGCGATCAGGATATGGAAGACATCGCTGCATTTTTCTCCACCTACAGCGAATAGTCACGCCACTCACCTACAGCACCGGGAAACGACATGAACACACTGGCAAACATCACCCTGTCCATTGCACTCGCCGCCCTGTCGGGCCATAGCCTCGCCGCGGGAGACCCCGTCGCCGGCAAGGAAAAGTCCGCCACCTGTGTCGCCTGCCATGGCGTCGACGGCAACAGCACTGACCCACAGTACCCTCGCCTTGCGGGTCAATATGAAAACTACCTGGAACATGCCCTGGCCGCCTACCAAAGCGGTGCCCGCAAGAACCCCATCATGAGCGCTTTTGCCTCTGCCTTGAGCGAGCAGGACCGCAAGGACCTGGCGGCCTACTTCGCAAACCAGCAAGGAGTGCATGTGACGAAACAGGGGCGGTTGCTGAAATAAGCGCCCCTGGTCACCAGGCCAAGACCCGCTCCTTCCACAGGAGCGGGATTACTCTGTCAGCGTCGCTGCCGAGCGTACTGCAGGTGGTCCGGAGAGGCCATTTGCGGTACGCTGATCCACGAACACCCTGACCAATCCGGTCAGTCCAGAATAATAACAGCAACAGGGAAAGGTGATTCATGAACAGACAGACAATAAACACAACCACTCATAGAGCTGGCTCCACTTTCATAACCACTGCCCTACTCGCCCCGCTATTCCTGGCCTCCGCCTTCTCCCACGCCTCCACGGTGCTGCAACCGCTGGAATCGCGCCTCGGCGGCGAGGCCTACTACGACCCGAACCTCGATATCACCTGGGCGGCCAATGCGGGCATGACCGGCGCCGGGACTTTATCTGCGGCCATCAACCAGGCGGATACCCTGGACATCGGCGGCATCACCCACTGGCGTATCACCCGCATGGATCGCAATAACGATGGCCAGGTGGCCGAATGCCGCAACGACACACTGGATGCCTGTGCCGATAACGAACTGGGGTTCATGCTGCATAAACGCAATGTGTGGTCGGGTGCTCCCGGGCCCTTTACCAATGTTGCACATGCGTGGTACTGGTCCACCGATGACGACCCCAACTGGGTGCCCCGGGTGTTTGCCATGGACATGGGAGCCCAGAACCAGGACACCCGTGGCAATGCCCATCCGGACAATACCGGGCTATGGGGCTGGGCCGTGATTGATGGCGATGTGGCGACCATGAGCACCGTAGTACCGATCCCGGCGGCCATCTGGCTATTCGGCTCAGGCCTGCTCGGACTGATCGGGATATCCACTCGCAGCAACAGGGTTTGATGACGACCAGTCAGCATGATTCAGTACCGCGGGCGAAACCGGTTGGAATCAGACGAAAAAAGGCGGATCGAACGATCCGCCTTTTGCATGGACCCATCCGCTACGCGGCGGCTTAACGCGGCACTCCGTATCCTGCAGGTCCATAAGGAGCGTATCCCGGCGCGCCATTGACAGGATTGCCCTGCTGCATGTTAACGGGAACGGGAGCACCCTGGCCATAACCAGGTCCAGCGTAACCTGCGGGGCCATAAGCACCAGGCCCACCCGGGTATCCACCACCATAGGCCGGATAACCACCATAGCCGGGGCCATAGCCGCCATACGGACCATAGCCACGGTTGCCATAGCCGTTTCCATTTCCATACCCACGACCGTCACCATAGCCACTGCCGCGACCACTCATGTTCATGGAGAAACCACCATCGCCGTTGCCAAACATATCCCCCATTCCATTACCGTTATTGCCCCAGCCACCGGGTCCGCCCCAGTTTCCCCACGCATGGGCGGATGACAGGGGCAGCATGGCAGCGCTACTGATAATAGCCGCGGAAAGTACGCCTTTCAGAAAATGATTCATACAATGGATCCTCGGATCTCATGCCCCATGAACTGGTTGCCCATGAGCGCAAATGCACGCTTTTCAGCACACACTAACAGCATAGGCCTAATTCACCGGCTGCAGATTCAAAATCCGCACAATCGACGACTTATCCACCCTGCACCTGATCCAGATCTACTAAAACCCAACTAACTGAAGATGCCATCACCCGATAAGCGCCATATCACGTACAGGACGGGTTGTGCACCATTCGCCACAAGCGGCGGATATTCGCCGTCTCCCTGCCTGCTTCAGAACGGTGTGAAAATCATGCAATAGTGGTCCACCGACCGGTCGAACAAGGTACGATGATCCCTTCCCCATACAGCCAATACCCTTGGATTTCAGCACAAACCCATCTACTCTGTTCAGGAAACCATACTGTAGGCTCTATAACGTCCTGATCGATACCACCATGCCATGAGGGCCTATAAACACTCTCCACGCCGTGGCAACGGCGACCGGCCCTAGAGGGGGTGGGATGCCTGAATCGATCATAGAACGCAAATCACCTTGGCGGGTCCAGATCAACCCGCCGGTGTTCATCCTGTCAGGTATTTTCGCACTGGTTTTTGTGGGATTCGCCGTTCTCTACCCCGAAACCGCCAGCGGCCTCTTCTCGGCCACACAGGATTGGATCACGCATTCGGCAGGCTGGTTCTACGTAATCTCCGTAGCGGGTTTTCTGGTATTCGTCGTGATATTAGCGGTTTCGGGCTACGGTCGTATCAAGCTCGGTCCCGACCACAGTGAACCGGATTACAGCTACACTTCATGGTTCGCCATGCTGTTTTCGGCTGGCATGGGCATCGGCCTGATGTTCTTCGGGGTGGCTGAGCCGGTCATGCATTATGTGAGCCCACCGGTGGGCACCGGCGAGACGATTGCGGCCGCGCGCAACGCCATGCGTACCACCCTGTTTCATTGGGGCGTACATGCCTGGGCCATCTATGCGGTGGTAGCCCTGTCGCTCGCCTACTTCGCCTTCAGGCACAAGCTGCCATTAACCATTCGCTCGGCACTCTATCCGCTGATCGGCGAACGCATCTATGGTCCGATCGGACATGCGGTGGACATCTTTGCCGTGCTCGGCACCTTGTTCGGGGTGGCAACCTCGCTTGGCCTCGGTGTGATCCAGGTGAATGCGGGCCTGAACTATCTGTTCGACGTGCCCAGCAACATCGGAATCCAGGTCCTCCTGATCGCGGTCATCACCTCCATCGCCACGCTGTCCGTAGCCCTTGGCCTGGACGCAGGCATTCGGCGCATCTCCGTACTCAACGTCGCGCTCGCGGTGGTGCTGCTCGTCTTCGTGCTGGTCGCCGGACCGACGGTGTTCCTGCTGCAGACCCTGGTTCAGAACACCGGCATGTACCTGTCCAATCTGTTCAGCATGACCTTCAACCTGTACGCCTACGAGCCCACCACCTGGATCGGTGGCTGGACCCTGTTCTACTGGGGCTGGTGGATCGCCTGGTCACCCTTCGTCGGCATGTTCATCGCCCGTGTATCCCGTGGCCGCACCATCCGCGAATTCATCATCGGCGTGCTACTGGCGCCCGTCGGCTTCACCTTCATCTGGCTGACCTTCTTCGGTGACACCGCCCTCTACATGATCATGGTCCAGCAGCTCGGCGAACTGGCCGACGCGGTGGCGGCGGACACCTCGGTTGCCCTGTTCAAGTTTCTGGAGCATCTACCCTTTTCCGCTATCACCTCGCTGCTGGCGACCGTACTGGTGGTGACTTTCTTCGTAACCTCCTCGGACTCGGGCTCGTTGGTCGTCGACATGCTGACCTCGGGCGGAGAAGATGAATCCCCGGTCTGGCAACGCATCTTCTGGGCCGTGGTCGAGGGCATCGTAGCGGCGGCACTGCTGCTGGCCGGGGGCTTGCAGGCACTGCAGACCGCAACCATCGCCAGTGCCCTGCCGTTTACGGTGGTAATGATCCTGATGTGCTGGGGCCTCGTCAGGGCACTGCGCATCGAGTCCGCCAAACGCCTGAGTCTGCGTTGGGCACGGGGAACCCAGAGAGACCCACAGGCATCCCGTAGCTGGCAGCGCCGCCTCTACAACGTCATCCACCAGCCCAGCCGCGTCGAGGTCAACCGCTTCATCCAGGAGGTGGTCAGACCGGCACTGCACGAGGTCGCCGAGGAATTGAAGAAACAAGACAGGGACGCCCGGACCGGCGAGGACGAGGAAGGCAAGGCATGGATCGAGGTCCGCCACGGCGACGAGATCGACTTCTTCTACTCGGTTCATCCACGCCCCTATGAGCCGCCCTCCTTCATACTGCGCGATACCCGACCGCGTCGCGCCGAGGCGCTGAAGTATTACCGTGCCGAGATCCATCTACGCGAAGGTGGCCAGGATTACGACATCATGGGCTGGAGCGGCGCCGACGTGATCCACGACATCCTCGACCAGTACGAGCGACATATGCATTTTCTGGATACCGTCCGATGATCTGCACGAACCGGCACTGCGCGATTATCGCCACCCTGCTGGCCAGCTTGTCGGTGACAAACCCCGCCCTGGCCGTCGATCTCGGCAACGGTTTCCGGCTGGGCGGGGCACTGCGCTACAACTATGTTCACAAGGACTGGGATCCCACGTACGACGGCAAGGGGCTCGTCGATTTCGATACGGCCCGTATCGACGCCGGCTACGATCATGGCCCGTGGCTGGCATCGGCCCAGTACCGCTATTACCGTTACCGCGGCGGCGCCGAAACCGATTTCCTGCACCATGCCTGGCTGGGCTACCGATTCGATGAGGCTACCCAGTTGCATATCGGCGTGAATCCCATTCCCTTCGGCATACTGCCCTTCGCCTCCCACAACTTTTTCTTCTCGATGGCGTATTACGTCGGTTTGGAGGACAGCTACAATCTGGGTGGCAAATTGTTGCATCGCACCGGTCCATGGGATCTTCAGTTGGGTTTCTACACCCAGGACGGTGGTCATTGGAACGGTGACAGTGAAAGCAGTGCCCGCTACACCTTCAACATCGTCGAAGATGGCGCGGTACGCAACCGCGAGCGTGACACCCTGATCGGGCGTGTGGCCTACTCCTTCGGACACAACGATCGAGGTACAGGCGAGCTGGGGCTATCGCTCCTGTCCGGCCGGCTGCCAAACGCGACTACCGGTCGTGATGGTGACCGCCATGCCGGTGCAGTGCACTACCGGGGTGACTACGGCCCATGGGGCGTCATGCTCCAGGCTGCGCGCTATGTGAACAAGGTCGAAAATCCACCGGGACAGGATCGCCGTGTGATGATTATGGGCGCCTACGATTTTCCCTACGAGGTGGCTGCGCGGGGCAATCTGTATACCACCAATCTGAGCTACCGTGCCGGTAGCTGGGGAGCGTTGCGCGACGTCACGCTCTATGTCGACTACAGCATGCTTGCCAAGGACGCGACGGGGTTCCGCAACAGCCAGCAACAGGTATTCGGTGTATCCTTCACACCGATCAACAAGCTGTTTGTCTACGTGGATTATCTGCGCGGCCGCCAGCATCCCTATATCGGTCCGAACTTCAGCGCGGGTCTGGCGGCCGGCGGTACCGACGATACCTGGCACGACCGTGTGAATATCAATATCGGCCTGTATTTCTGATTCCCACCGGCATGCCTGGAGCTACCACAAAACCGTGCAATACAGTCCATATACCCAGGGCCACAGTAAATTGCTGATCAGCTGGTTTTCTAAATAAAACCCGCCTCACCAGCATTCATCAGCTTTGCCGTCACCATGGCCACCGCCATACCTTCTTCATCCAGCAGTTCGGGGATCATGCGATAGCTCTCCACCAGCCGGGCAGGCGCTGCCTGCGTGGCCCGCTCCAGCCGCGCACGGGTATCAACATGCAATGACTGATGCACCAATAGCAGCGGTGCCAGATGATCATGAAAGGCCATCACCAACTCATGCTGTATGGCCTCCGGCCAGCCGTACTCAGCCACCAACAGTTCGGGAAAGCCATCCGCGGGAAGATGACGCCCCACGAGTTCAGCCTCGACCCGCAAGCCGTTCAGCCCCTCTCCCGCCCCGCCATCATGGCGCCGGAACCACTGTGCCGATGGTTGCGGCCGGGCGGCGTAATTCACCATTCGTTCCAGTTCCGCCTGGCACTCGAGGGCGCTGCAGGCCTGCTGCGCCCGGTTACGCAGAAACGGCACCTGGAAACGGGATTCACCCGGCGGGAAGGGACGCCAGACCGGGTTCTGTACCGATCCCATATCGCGCTCCCAGTGACAGGTCTTGAGCAGGGCCAGCGGCATGCGACTCTGCTTGTGCAGCAGCCAGAATTCATAGCGGTCCTGCAGGGGAAAGGGCATGGCGGGACGATCGCGGATAGCGGCCAGCAGTGCATCCTTGGGCAGCAGCTCGAAGCCGCAGTTGTGACTTGCCTCGGAGACAGACCAGAATTGCTGGCTGTCATACACACGGCGCGGCTGCCAGCGTTCGCCACTGCTGGAATAGGCACGCACAACACCGGTGTCGATCACCTGTATCACCCCCAGGTAGGGGTTTACCCGACGCACAGCGTAATAGCGGATCATAGGGCGAGTATCGCGGATTCATCATGGGCTGCCAATATGCCCACACAGGGGATTTCAAATACCCTGTGCCTGTCTATTCTGCGCTATAGTCCTGCTCTGGAATTCCCTCACAAGCCAGCCACATGCCAACCACCAGCAACCCGATCCTCGACAGCCTGCTCTCCAGTCTCGACGACAAGGCCAGCCAGTTTCTGATGGAATACGGCCGCAAACGACGCTTTCAGCCCGGTGAACTCGTGGCCCGGGAGGGCGAACCCTGCACCCATGTGTACATCATCCTCAATGGCGCCGCCAACATCATCAAGGACGATGCACACCATAATGCCAACATCATCGCCCAGGTACGCAAGGGTGCCATCATCGGGGAAATGGGCGTGTTCATGGACCTCAAGCGTTCAGCCACCATTCGTGCCGAAGAGGATCTCATCGCACTGGAACTGAAGAACGAGGATTTCGTCACCGCACTGCTCAATTTCCCGGCCCTGACGGTACGTCTGCTGCGTTCCCTTTCCAACAAGGTAAGCGACATCAATCACCGCCTGGTCAATACCCTGCATACCAACCATATGCTCTATCTCGGCATCCGCATAGCCGATGAACTCTACGAGCGCAGCGGTACAGTGAATAGCGATGCGACGGCCGGCGGCAAGGACAGGACTCCCCTGCGACTGAATCTGGACCCCATTGCACGGGAAAGCGGCCTGTCACGGCTTGACCTGACCAATGCGTTGATCCATTTCAATAGCAGCGGGGTCATCGAGGAGCTGCATTTCAAGCAGGGCGACCGGGTGGAATTCCTGTGTCACCGCAGCCAGTTGCGGGATTTCCTGCACAATGCAGCGATGCAGAGTGCCAAGTGAGGTACCGGCTGGAATCAAGCCAGAGAGGATGCTACGGGAGCTGTGTTACGACAGCCCCGAATTCAGTATTGCCTAGCGAATAACGTCCCCTCTCCCTCCGGGAGCGAGATAGGGAGAGGGAATTCAGCGGCGCTCGATGCGAACAGGCATGGCCCTCCATGCCACCCGCACTCAGCCACTCCGCCCGTCCACCCTTGGTGCGCAATACATGGCACCATAGCGCAGTGCCCAGGGCAGCAGGCACAACAACCACAAACCGGCCGCCAGCAGATTGGTGGAGATCCCGAACAGGGCATGGAGTCCGGGCAGTTCGGCCAGCACCCGCGACAGCGCGGCAAGATTCAGCCCGGCAAACAACAGCGCGGTGAAGCGATCCAGTTGCAGGGGACGGCCCGAATGACCCAGGGTGACCCGTGAGGCCATGGCCATGGTCATGGCGGAGATAAAACCGATCCCCAGGGCATGCAGGGGCGCCCGCCCCAGCGACAGCGATCCCTGCAGCAGCCACAGCAGGTCCTGGGCCACGAACAGCAGCATGGCGATGCCCAACCAGGCAAAGGCGATATGCAACACCGCCAGCAGTGGCACCGCAAAGCTGCGCCGAAAGCCCCAGCGTAGCGTCAGATAGGCACTGCCCACCAGCAGCGGCAGGTCCGTCAGCAGCATCCAGTCCTGCGCCCCGAACCCTTGCAGCAGACCGTGCAACACCGCCGCTGCCACCATGAGGCGCAGCAGGCCGAAGGGCTGTACCTGCTCATAAGGCGACAACACACAACTACTGAAAAACGGCAGCATACGATGTGCAACCGTCATCAGCAGTGGTACCAGGAATCCCCACAGCCCCACCAGCATCGCCAGGCTATAGGCACTGGGCCGATCCAGCAGTAACCCCATGCCATACATCAGCATGCCCAGCCCCGCCATGATCAGATAGCCGTTGATCAGGGTTTCATAGCGCTTGTCACTCGTCGGCGCCTGCCGGTATACCCGCAGCAGCGACCACACCCCGGACAACCAGCCAACCAGTAGCATGATTACGCCCACGACCATGACCAGCCGATGGGTATAACTGCCAACATAGAGCACTGGCAGGGCCGCAAACATCCACAGAAAGCTGCGCACATAGTCGCGACGCGGAATCAGCGTGCCGTTCATCCAGCGCGGATAGGTGGTCATCAGGAACCCGAAAATAAAAAACGGAAACACCGTGTAGAGCATCAGAAAACCATGCACCCAGAGACCGGGTACCTGCAGTGCCGGGGCGGGTAATCCCGCATAGCGGCCGAGCAGTTCCACCCCCCACAGCAGCAGTACCAGCACCAGTTGCAGCGCTCCGCCGAACATCATCATGCGATGCGGCGCCGCCGAGAAGATCTCCCAGCGGGTATAACCCTGTCCGCTATTCAATGACTGGTCCCTTCCGATCGGGTGATCTTGTTGTAGACGTTGTATTTGCCCGATGGTTTGTTCATGGGCAGGCGCTTGATTTCCTTGAGGGTGCTGGCGTCATAGATCACCACCGCACCATCCGGATCCCAGATACTCAGCAGGGCATATTTCCCATCGCGGTCGAATTCCACGTGGGCGGCGGTCTTGCCCGGTGCAGGGCGCAGGGTCTTGACGATCTCCAGGGTGCGTTTATCGATGATGTGTACCTTGTCCTTGTTGGGACCGAAGAACACATCCACCCAGGCATAGGGTGTTTTTTCGTGGCTGCGCATGAAAAACCCCGGCCCCTCGGTCTTGATCCGCTTGATGGTCTTCCAGGTGGTCATATCGATCACACTCACCTCACCCTTGCTGAGATTGGGCGTGGCCAGCACAGGATGTCCCTGGTATTCGAAGGTGATGCCGGAACCGAGATGGGGCATACCATCGAGATCCAGGTCGGCAATCTTGCGGCGGATATTCAAGTTGACCACCTGGCCATTCTTGCCATTGCGCGCCGCACCGAACAGGTGGTCGTAGCTCTGGTCGAAAAAGAAATCGTCCAGGTAGTCATCCAGCGGGATGCGCCGCACGGGAAACAAGCCCTTCTCCGCCAAACCCTCCATGTAGCGGTAGTCATGCACCATGCCGCGGAACACCGGCTCCGGATTGTCCGAGTAGCTGATCTCCCAGACCTCGGGCAGGTCCTTGAGCGCGGCGATAAAACTGTTGCGCGGCGGCGCCACATACACGGCGCTGACCCGCGAAGGCTTGCCTAAATCATCCTCCACCTGGATACGCTTGATCAGCGACAGATCCCGCGCATCGAACAACACCAGGCTATTGGGCAGATAATTGGCCACCATGACATAGCGGCCGTCGGCGGACACCGCCAGGTTGCGGGTATTGAGGCCGGCGCGGATCTCCACCACGGTTTTCAGGTTGTAGATATCGAACTTGCTGATCCAGCCGTCGCGGGAGGCGAAATACACATAGCGGCCGTCCGGAGAATACTTCGGCCCACCATGCAGGGCATAGCGGGTGGCAAAGCGGTGGATAGGTTCCATGCGATCGCCATCAAGCACGGTGGCATGGTGATCGCCCAGTTCCACCACGATAAACAGGTTCATTGGATCGGCCTTGAACACCGGCTTATTACCGAGCTCATTCGCCGCATAATGCACCACGCGGCTGGCCTTGATCTCCTCGTCTCCCCACACTGGCGTAATGGCGGGCGGGGTATAGATATAGTCGACCAGTAGCTGGATATCCGCGGCATCGAGCTTGTCCGCGAAGGCAGGCATCTGGGTCAGCGGCCGACCATTGGCAATCACCTCGGCGGCCTGGGCCGGCTTGGTGCGTCCCAGGCTTTCCGGTAGCAACACCGGCCCCATGGCACCCAGGCGCTGCTCACCGTGACAACTGGCGCAATGCTCCTGATAGAGTGCGGCGGCAGAACCCGCCGCCTGCGCATTCGTGAGCACAGAACAAAACACCAGCCACACCACTGCAATTCGTAGCCGCATGATTACACCGCCCGTACCGGAATCACCTTGCGCTGCGCGTCACGACGATAGGGCGCGTTCTGCAAGCGCTCGTAGCCGCCCTCCACACCGATCTCCTCGTCGTGCAGGTAGCAGGCCGGATCTTCCGCCCAGGGATCACCCGTGAGCTGCCAGGCCCGCACCCGGGTATTGCCGCCGCAGATATCCCGGTGCTGGCAGGCACCACAGCGACCGGTGACCGGACGTGGCTGCTGCTTGAAGCCTGCCATCAACGGATCGGAGGTGTCCTGCCAGATCTCCGAGAAGGGGCGCTGCTTCACATTGCCAAGATCGTAATCCCACCAGAAGGTATCCGGATGCACATTGCCGAGGTTATCGATATTGGCGATATACAGGCCCGAAGCATTGCCCCCCCACTGGGTGAGGCGCTGATGCATCGCATCGGCCTGTTCCGGAAAGCGTTCACGTACCCACTGCAGCAGGTAGACCCCGTCGGCATCATTGTTGCCGGTGACGAACTCCTTCGGCTGGCCCGCCTGGATGCCGCGCCAGCAGGTATCGAACAGCAGGTCCATGGCATCGCGGGTCATCTGGTGCACCACATCATCCTTGCGGTTGCGATTACCACGGCCCGCATAGTTCAGGTGCGAGAGGTAGAATTTATCCACCTCATGTTCATCCATCAGTCGCAGCACATCGGCCAGCTCGTGGGCGTTGTCCTGGGTGAGTGTGAAGCGCAGTCCTACCTTGATGCCGTGTTCATGGCACAGGGCGATTCCACGCATGGACTCATCGAAGGCACCCTGGCGGCGACGGAAACGATCATGGGTTTCGCGCAGGCCATCGATGCTGATGCCAACGTAGTCATAGCCGACGGCGGCGATGGCCTCGATATTCTCCTCAGTGATGAGGGTGCCGTTGGTGGACAGGCCGACATAGAAACCCATGGCCTTGGCGCGCTGGGAAATGGCGAAGATATCCGGGCGCAGCAGCGGCTCGCCGCCGGACAGGATCAGCACCGGCACCCCGAAGGCGCGTAGATCGTCCATGACGGTAAACACCTCGTCGGTGGACAGCTCGCCGGGAAAATCCTTGTCAGCGGAAATGGAATAGCAATGCTTGCAGGTGAGGTTGCAGCGCCGGATCAGGTTCCAGATCACCACCGGTCCCGGCGGGGTACGCCTGGGGCCGACCGGCGTCCGGTTGGCCAGGGCGGTCATGTATTGGGTGATACGGAACATTGGGCGCTCTCCTGGAGTTTATGGATCTCGGAATGAATCCAACCTGCATCCCTACAGCGGAAACGGGGTCTCTTTATGTTGTGTTATACGGGGCGCCCGTTTCCCGTACCTTGATCTTTATCAAATCTCAGGCCAGTCTTTTTCAGGATGCGGGTGCTGAACAGCACCTCGTGGGCACGGCAATCCGCCCCCAGGCAATCACGGATGATTTCGATCTGGCCGGCCACCTCATCGCGGTCGTGGCCGTGTACCATAGCGAACAGGTTGTAGGGCCAAAGTGGCAGATGACGTGGCCGCCGGTAGCAATGACTGACGAAGGACAACGCACCGACCCGGGCACCAAGCTCCGATACCCGTTCATCGCGCACATCCCAGACCGTCATGCCGTTGGCCCGGTAGCCAAGCCGGTAGTGATTGGGCACCGCACCAATACGGCGGATCACACCCCGTTGCACCAGTATCTGCATGCGCCGCATCAGCTCAGCGGCCTCGATACCGACCTGTTCCGCAAGTGCATGATAGGGCCGCTCCACCAGCGGCAGACCCGCCTGGCAGGCCACCACGATACGCCGGTCCACGGCATCCAGCGGCGTCACCGCCGCCGATCCTTCCGGCTGCAACAGGGCATTCATACCGCGAACCTCAGGTTGAGGAAGTATTCCTCTTCCTTGGGGAAGTTGTAGACGGGGTAACCGGTGCGCTGTTCAATGGCCGTAATCACCTCGTTGATCTGTTCGGGTAATTCGGTGGCCAGCACGAACCAGATATTCAGGGCATGATCCCGTTCATAGTTGTGCGCCACTTCGGGAAAGGCATTGACCTGCTCGATCACCCGCTCCAGGTCCGCAGCCGGTACTTGCATGGCTGCCAGAGTCAGCCCACCTCCCAGCTGCTCAGCATGGATCAGCGGCCCGAAGCGCGACAGCACGCCGCTCTCCAGCAAGGCCTCCAGCCGGGTGATCAGCTGTTGTTCGGGAATGCCCAGCTCCGTAGCCACCTCGGCATAGGGCCGTTCGCTGACGGGAAAACCATCCTGTAGCCGGTTGAGTATGGCGCGGTCCTGTGCGTCGAGGGCATCCATCAGCAGGACTCCTGGCGACGACGATAATTGGCGCCGCGCTGCTTGAAGCAACGGCGGCTGAACAACACCTGGTGCTCTACACCCTCCGCGGCACAGGTGGCCGCCAGCGTATCCACCTTCTCCAGCACCGCCTCACGGTCCTTGCCGTGAATCATGCAAAACAGATTATAGGGCCATTGCGCACCGCGACGTGGCCGCTGGTAACAGAGAGTCACGAAGGGGAACTGCGCGAAGCAACGTCCCAGCGCGGCGACCTGCGCGTCCGGCACATCCCACACCACCATCGCATTGGCGTCGTAGCCCAGTTTGCGATGCCGCACCACCACACCCATGCGCTTGATCACGCCGTCGCGGCGCAGCCGTTCGATGCGGGCAATCACCTCGTCTTCCGACATCTGCAGCTGCTCACCCAGTTCCGCGAAGGGACGCGATACCAGCGGCAGTCCTTCCTGGATGCGCTCCAGCAGGCGGCGGTCATCGGCGTCGATACCACTGCGGTCGACCAGGCGTTGGCTGACATTCAGTTCCATTGCAGTTCGAACCCCAGGTCGATGTGATAATCCTCGATCATGGGCAGCACCAGCGCTGTAAGCCCGGTCTGCCGCTCCAGTTCGGTGATGGCCTCTGCCAGTTTGCCTTCACTGGCGGCGGTGGCCACGAACCAGAGATTGAAGCGATGTTCCCTTTCGTAGTTGTGATTCACCGCAGGATGGTCGCTGACAAGCTGGGCCACCGCTTCCAGTCGATCCGGCGCCACCGCCATCGCGGCCAGGGTACTGGCACCCACCCGGTGAATGGCCAGTACCGGACCCACCCGGCTGATGACCTCCGCGTCACGCAGTTCCGCCAGCGCCGCCAGTACCTCCGCCTCACTCACACCCAGCTCCTGCGCCATGTCCGCATAGGGTGTCGGAGACAACGGCATATCCTGCTGGTATTCATTCAGCAACCGACGTTGAAACGGATTCAACACCATTCCGTTAGCCGTGTTTTCCTGCTGCGTCATCGCGTTCTCCTACAGCCCGATACGGTGTGCGCGGTCGGTGAAAAAGATACCGCTTGGCTTGATGGCGGGCAGGGTTTTCAAGAGTGTAAAGGTTGCGGTGTCATACAGATTCAGCCGGTCTTCATCGCGCACCGAGATCCACACCTGCTCACCGCGGGGAGTGAACTCCATGTGGAGTACCGCCTTGCCTGGCGTCAGGGTATGCACGATCGACAGTGTATCCACGTCGATCACCTGCACCGTGTCGTTGAGCGGGTGGGCGAAGTTCACCCAGATCTGCCGACCATCGGGGCGCGCCATCACGAACACCGGCTGGCCATGGGTGGGGATGCGCTTCACCAGCTGCCAGTCTACCCGGTCGATCACCAGCACCTCGTGATGGCCCACCGCCGGCACAAAGGCATAGTCCTCCGTTATGGTCCAGCCTTCCAGGTGCGGCATCTTGTACACCGGCAGTTTCTGTTCGCCCTTGCCGTATTCGGCCAGTACCCGTTGCACACCTCGCTCCGGGTGCCAGAGGTCCAGCTTCGCCAGCCCATCCTCACCGAACAGGCCAGCCAGGTAATAACGGCCATCGGGAGAGATCAGCGCATCGTAGGGCTGACGCCCGATGTCATGAAATTTCTGTACCTGCGGCATGGCAGGATCGGCAAGATCGGCAATCCAGATTTCGCCAGCATCAAACAGGCTGAACACGAACCGTTGACCAGGGGCGTCCACCAGCCCGACCACCTTGGACTGCTCGCCGGCCGCGCCGTAGATAGCGGGGATATCCGCCACCAGCGCCAAACTGTCGGCATCAAAAATTCGCACCCCGCCGGGTTCATAGTTGGACACGGCAATCAGCCGGCCATCCTGCGAGATGGCGCCGCCAATACTGTTGCCCGACTGCATCACCCGTTTCACGATGCGATTGCGCAGCAGGTCCACCTTGGTGAGTCCGCCATCGCGCCCGAACACATAGCCATAGCGACCATCACGGGAGAACACCACGGAGGCATGGGACAGGTCACCCAGGCCCTCGATCTGCGCCAGACGGGTCCGCTGGGTAGTATCCACCACCAGCACGCTGCCCGTGGCCCGTTCGATCACCAGACCCAGATCACCGGTGCCGCGCAGCGTGCTGCAACCGGACAGCATCCACAGGGCCGTGAGCAACATCAGAACCCCCAGGCGGGTGAACATGGCGTTGCACGAAGCATCCCCTCTCTCCCTGCGGAAGAGGACCGTGGTGTGGGTATTCTCTCTCTCAATCATCGCCCATACCCTCCCGCAGTTGCTGCACCAGCCAGGCCGCCTCTTCCTCCGTCAGCATCGGTTGCCAGGGTGGCATAGCGGTACCGGCCCGGCCGAGCAGCACGGTGTTGATGAGCATCGCGTCGGGTTTGCCCTGGAGATTAGCCGGCAACAGTGCAGGCCCCAGTCCACCCTTCATGGTCATGCCATGGCAGGAGCCACAATCCTGTCGCAGCAGGTTGTGCAATTCACTCTGACGTGCAGCGCTCAATTCCGCCGTGGCCAGCGCGGGCAGGCCGAGCACCAATAGCGCCGCCAGACTAGCCTTCCGCCATCTGCGCATCATGCTGCAGCGCCTCCGCAGAGTACTGGGGCACAAACCAGTCCAGCTGTTCGGCGAAACGTACGACCTCACCGATGATCACCAGTGCCGGTGCCTGGATATCGTGTGCCTGCTGCGCTTCGAGTAATGTACCCACAGTGGTCAACACCCGACGTTGCTGCGGTGTGGTACCGTTTTCGACAAAGGCCGCCGGGGTGTCCGCCGGCAGCCCTGCCGTCAATAGACCGGACTGGATCTGCGCCAGGTTGGCCAGCCCCATGTAGATCACCAGCGTGGTCTGTGGATCGGCCAGTCCCTGCCAGTCCAGTTCCAGAGGCTGGTCGGCGCGGCAGTGTCCGGTTACAAAGCGCACGCTGCGTGCCAGCCCACGATGACTGAGGGGAATCCCGGCATAGGCACTGCATGCGGCCGCGGAAGTAATACCAGGCACCACCTCGAAGCGTACACCGTGGCGTGCGAGATACTGTGCCTCCTCACTGCCGCGCCCGAACACGAAGGGATCACCACCCTTCAGGCGCACCACATTACGACCCTTGCGGGCCAGGCTGACGAGGAGTTCGTTGATCTCCGGCTGCGGCAGCGAATGATGACCGCTGGCCTTGCCCACATAGATGCGGCTGGTACCGGAGGGAATGAGATTCAGGATTTCGGGAGCGATCAGGCGGTCGTAGACGATGACATCCGCCTCCTGCAACAGTCGCTGTGCTTTCACCGTCAGCAGTTCCGGATCGCCTGGACCCGCGCCTACCAGAAACACACATGCCTGCTTGTTCACGGGACCCCCTGTTGTTGGTCTTGATGGGGGACCGGGCGGGCGCGCCCGCCCGGTCCTGAACGGCACTCACGCCGGATCAGTATACATCGTGCATCGTGTTATACACGTTGAACTTACCCGTCGGCGTAACCAGACGCTTGTCCTTGATAACCGCTTTCAGCTTGCGGGTCTTGTCGTCCACCACAACGATGGCCGATTCTTCGGTCTTGCCATTCCACACCGAGAACCAGACTTCGTCGCCGGCTTTGTTGAATTCCGGCTGCACAACACGCTTGGGTCCTTCACCCAGTTCCGCCATGCCGGCGATATCCAGCACCTCATAACCCTTATCCAGATTACGGATATCGTACACCGCGACCGACTGGCTGATCTTGGTGTCCGGATTCAATGCCGTATCGACATACAGGTTAGTGGACTTGGGATGGGTCTTGATGAACAGGGAACCGCCACCCTGGCCCTTGATGGACGCCACCATCTTCCAGGCATTCGCCTTGTGCTTTTCGGGATCGGTTCCGATCAGCGCGATGGTTTCGTCACCCAGGTGACTGGTGGCCCACACCGGGCCGTACGTGGGATGCACGAAGTTGGCACCACGACCGGGATGCGGAATCTTGCCGACTTCGACCAGGGCCTCGAGTTCACCTTCCTTCGAATCAACCACGGCGATCTTGTTGGACTGGTTGGCCGCACTCATGAAGTAGCGCCGAGTGCTGTCCCAGCCACCATCATGCAGGTAGCGAGCGGCATCGATCTCGGTGATCTTCATGTTATGCAGGTCTTCGTAGTTGACCATGAGGATCTTGCCGGTTTCCTTGACGTTGATGATGAATTCCGGGTGTTCATGGGAGGCCACGATGGCCGCCACGCGCGGTTCCGGATGGTATTCCTGGGTATCCACGGTCATGCCGCGGGTGCCGACGACCTTCTTCGGTTCCAGGGTGTCGCCTTCCATGATCACGAACTGTGGTGGCCAGTAGGTGCCGGCAATGGCGAGTTTGTCTTCCCAACCCTTGAACTTGGAGGTCTCAACGGAACGAGCCTCCATGCCGACCTTGATCTCGGCGACCGTCTGCGGGACACGCATCCACAGATCGATCAGGTTGATCTTGGCATCGCGGCCGATGACGTAGAGATAGCGTCCAGACGCCGACATACGCGAGATATGCACCGCATATCCGGTGTCGATGGTCATAAAGATCTTCTTGCTATCACCGTCGATGAGCGCAATCTTGCCGGCGTCACGCAGCGTCACGGAAAACAGATTGTCCAGATCGAGCTTGTTCTCCTGTTTCTTGGGCCGTTGGTCCGGTGGGATCTGTACTTTCCAGGTCGCCTTCATGTCGTCGAGGCTGTACTCGGGGGGCTGTGGCGGTTCCTGTTGCAGGAAGCGCGCCATCAGGTCCACGTCTGCATCGGTGAGCACGCCAGATGAACCCCAGTTGGGCATGCCCGCCGGGGAACCGAAGCTTATGAACGCCTTCAGGTAGTCGGTGCCGCGCGCGAGGGTGATGTCGGGTGTCAGCGGCTTGCCGGTCGCACCCTTGCGCAGCACGCCGTGACAGCCGGCGCAGCGCTCAAAGTAGATCTGCTTGGCGCGGACAAATTCCTTGTCGCTGATCGGCGGTGCCGCAGGGATACGGGTATCCTGCGTAGTGCCCGGATCGATAACGGTCGGCGCCCCCTTGTAGCGCATTTCCTCTTCCGGGGTGCCGGGATGCTCTCCGGATTTCGCCGCGGCAAACGTCGAGCCCGCAGCAATGGCCATGGCAACGGCGACTGTGATGCGGCTAACTGCACTTCGAGACTGATAACGCATGGTGGTATCTCCTGTCCATCTGGTAAAAAGCCTTGAATCTGGCTTTATTTGTAGGCCTATCCCGCATGACCCGCCTTGATATGAGTCAAACCCTGACAACCACGATTACATACTGCACCAGCAATAAAAAAACGGCAGTGCATCCGGCACCAACATACGAGCATTACCAGCCGATAACGCTCAGGCATGGTGGATGTATATACATCCACACATCGTTACCGGATACATAAAGGAGAATATTCGCAAGACTCCTCCCAATCGAATGCGTGCAACGCGGGCCTTATTATCTGGAGAGGATTGACTGGTGACACCACGATCACATATGTGACGACGGCTTCACCACTTTGGAAAACAGCCGCACCACCTGGCCGGTTCCAACCGTTATCCGCCAGGCCTGCGGCCTTACGAATCCGGATTCTTATACCCCCCCTCCTGGCGCATATTGATACCCTATCACACAGTAGACGCACTATGACACAGATCAAGAAAACCGTGCGCCATGCCACGAGGGGGAAGGGGAATCACAACAGAATGGGAGAATGACTCCGGCCTGGGACCAGTAGCTTATCAGGCCCAGGGAAACGCCTGTCTACTCAAGGCCACGGCGACGATATAGCCGAACACCAGCAAGGCGGCGATCCAGGCGACGAGGCGAATCGTGCGGTTCCTGCCACGTTTCAGCGCCACCATACCCAACCCGATGTATAGCAGCAGGGCAACCACCTTGGCCGTCAACCAGGACTGCTGGCCAGGGTACTGATGACTGAGGATCGCCATGCTGATGGCGCTGACCAGCAGGGTGGTATCAACCAGGTGCGGCAGCACCCGCACCCACAGTGCCTGCAGGCGGGGCGAATCCTGAGACATCCAGATGCCACGCAGCAAAAACAGGCTGATGCTGACCGCGGCACTGGTCATGTGGATCTGTTTGATGACGAGATATTCCATCGTCAGGAGTATACAACGGGTTCGGTCCCTTGCAGCCGTCGCGCGAGTCCGCGATGATCAAGCAACTCCATGTTGCGGCCGCTGGTGGACAGCAGACCTTCATCCTGTAGCCGGTGCAGGGTACGTGAAACGGTTTCCACCGCTACGCCAAGATAGTTGGCAATGTCCTTGCGCGACATCGGCAACCTCATCTCGAGGATGCGACCACCACCAGGCATCTCTGCGCGGGCCACATCGAGCAGGAAATGAATTACCCGTTGTTCAGCACTCTGGGTACGCAGCATCACCGAGGCCCACTGAATACGCTGCAACTGACGGCTCATGGCGGTCACCAGGTCTGGGTGCAGGCGCATGCCGGTGTCCGTTTCGACATTGAGCTGGCACAGGGTACTGGGTTCCAGTGCCAGTGCGGTGAAGGGGTAGCGACCACTGCCCATGGCGGCCATGCCCAGCACATCACCGGGCAGGCGGAAATCCACCACCTGATCCTCGTGGCCATCCAGTACCGCGATATTCTTGAAGGCCCCGGAACGCAGCACATAAATGCCGTGAAAGGTATCACCGGCTTCGAACAGCGGCTGATTGCGCGCAATGGTGCGCTCTTCCACATGCAGCGCATCCTTCAGGCCGGAGCCCTCACCGCATACGGTGCGCATCGGGCAATTGGTCGTGTCCATTTCCTTTGCACCTCGTGGACCTGGCGCACACTTCGGCATTGCGGTTTTCTTGCTCATATTCCTTGGCCCCTCATCATCGGGAAAGCTGTGCATACAACATCGGCAGTTGCCTGGGCAGTTCCTCCGGCCTGCGGATCACTACAAAGCCATCACTGCCGAACAGCCAGGGCAGATAATCACCGGCCCTGTCATCAATGGTTACGCAGAACGGGTGCAATCCCGCGCGACGGGCCTCCTGCAGGGCCACGCGCGTATCCTCTATGCCGTAGCGCCCCTCGTACTGATCCAGATCGTTGGGCTTGCCGTCGGTGAGGATCAGCAGCAGGCGGCGGCTGGCGGATTCCTCCTGCAGTTGTTCCGTTGCATAGCGGATGGCCGCACCCATACGGGTATAGAAACCGGGCTTGATGGCCGCGATGCGGCCGCGAATGACACTGGAATGCTGTTCACCGAAGTCCTTGAGACAATGCATGCGTACATCGGCGCGCCGGCGCGAGGAGAAACCCCACAGGGCAAAACGATCGCCGGTGGCGGACAGGGCTTCGGCGAACAGGTACAGGCTGTCGCGAATCACATCGATGACCCGGGCCTGGTTGTTGACCCAGGCATCGGTGGACAGGGACAGGTCCGCCAGCAGCAGGCAGGACAGATCCCGCTCGCGACCCTGCAGATCCCGGTACCAGTCCTGACGTGCCGGCACATAGCCCGCGGCGCGATCGGTGATATGCCGCAGCCAGGCATCCAGATCCAGTTCGCTGCCCTGTGGCTGGCCGCGCTCCCAGACCCGCGCCGGCATCAGGGCCTGGAACTGGCTGCGCAGGCGTTTCGCCATGCGCCGCAGGGATTCCGGCAGCTCGGTTGGCGGGGCATTGGCGGCGATCAATGGATGCACCAGGCAGGCATCCTGGATGAGCTGCTGACGCCGGTAATCCCATTCCGGCAGCCGATGCCCTTCACCCAGCGGCAGGTCATCACAACTGGCGGCAGGCAGATCGAGATCGAAACGTACCCGGCTGGCGATGGACTGCCGGTCGCGGGCGACACTCATCACCTCCATGTCATTCGCCTCACGCACCGCTTCGTCCATGTCCTCATTGTCCTCGGTGCCACGATCCACCTTCACATACTCGGCCCAGCCGAAGATGGCTTCCATACGGATGGTCAGCAGGCCACGATCACGCTGCGGCGCATCCACCCGTTCGGCCTGGCGACGACGCTGTTCGTCCGGGTCATGCAGTTCCCCTCCCTCATCGTGTTCACCGGTGCCGGCCTCGTCGGTGGCATCCGCCATCCCCGGCCGGGATGGCTGCAGCCACAGATGCACGGGGTAGTGATTGCGTTTTGCGGCCGGCAATGTCGTCACCGTGCCGGGTTGTTGCAGGGCAGCGCGAATGGCCTGTTCCTGAAGCGCTTCATCGGATCGCAGCTGCGCCGGATCGGGGCGCAGGACGAGATAATCCTGCAGCAGCCGGGCATAGCGTGCCGCCATACCCGGGTATTGTTCGAGTACCGCCTGTGTCATCTGCTGGTTGGCTGTCAACCAGTCGGCATCATCGGGCTGCCCCTGGGCTGCCAGCGCCGCCAACCACAGGTACAGATCGCGGTTGCGTTGTGGATCGGCAAACAACTGGATCACCGGCGGCAGGGACAGCGCCTGTTCATCGCGGGAGGCCAGTTCCACCTCGACACCCGTTCCCGCCAGTCGCTGCAGCCAGCTACGGCGCGCGCCATGGGAGCGCGGATTGGCGGCCTCCACGCGCAGGCCACCATCACCGCCACAGGCACGAAACAGCACCCCGGTAGCACGCTGCACCGAGGCCAGCGTCACCGCCGCCTCGGGGTGACTGGTGCGCGCCATGCGCGTGACCAGTCGATGCCAGAGTTCGCCAACCTGTTCTTCCATTTCGTCCTATGTCACCTCGTGCCGGGAATCAGTGAGCCCTCTCCCAATGGGAGAGGGGACGTACTTCTATAGCCAGAGAACAGACATGGCCTCCCTGCCCCCAACCGAAACAGCTACCACTGCTTGCGATCCATCCCCCTCTCCCTCCGGGAGAGGGCCGGGGAGAGGGGGGGGATACCCATAACTACAAAATGCATATGCCATCACCACTACTGCTGCTCTGACACCAGCTCAATGGTGTCGAAAATATGTCGGCCGCGACTCTTTTCATGTCGCGCCTCACGGTCCGATACCGCGAGCGCGGCTTCATCATGCACCCAGTGCAGCAAGGAGCCGGCCGGATTGTCGCGCTGGACCTCGTTACAGGCACTGATGCATTGCGCACACTGGGTGCAGGTAAACATCTTGCGCTTGATGGAACGCGGCTTGAGGCGCATGGGACAGGCGTTATCACAGGCCGCATTGCAGCTGGCACAGGCGCGGGCACGCTCGGCATCGAAGCCCACCACCATGGCGCGCTTGTTGGCCATCCAGACCAGGCTCTGGAACAGGCCGACGGCGCAACCGAAGCGACAGAAGAGATGGCGTGCGAAGGTGAATTCCACCGTGAAGGCCAGGGTGGCCACACCGATGAATACCGCCTGGTTACGGGTCAGTTCCCCATGCCAGATATTGGCGTAGATTTCCGCCGGCGGCAGCAGGTACGTCAGCAGCGACACAGCCCATAGAACTGAGACGGCCAGGACCACCACCAGGGTGAGCGGCCAGTAGCGCCGATCCGGTTTGCGCCGGCTGCCATCGGGCCTCAGTTCCGGCAATGGATTGCGTTCCCACAGGGTGGGCTTGCCGCTGGCACGCACCATCAGGCCATTGATGAATTCCACCACCGAGAAATGCGGACACAGCCAGCCGCAATACAGCCGCCCGAACTTCCAGGCCACCCAGAGCAGGCCACCACCGATCAGCAGCAGGGGCAGAAAGCCGCGCAGTAACAGATTCAGGATGGCATTGCCGACCCCGGCCTCACCCCGCAGAAAGGGATCGAGCCCCAGCGTCCAGTCCATGCCCAGGAAGATGAAATGCCCCAGATTCAGATCCAGGCGAAACAGATTCAATACCGGCGCCAGCACGAACAGGAGGAAAAACCCGCTGCGCACCCACAACCGCTTATCTTGAAGTGATCCCATGAGAGATGGCTTCCATGTGTTCAATCATGGCCCATACGCTACCCGCCGAGGCAGCCCTCTTCCTTGTCATAGGTCAATTTTCAGCCGGGAGTCGAGGGCCGATAACCGCATACCGGTAGGGTTGTCCCGCCATGGCGCGGGCCAGTCCCAGCACCCCGAGCAACACCAGGGCGGCATGGCAGCAGACGAAATACAGCAGCAATATCAACCAGGTACTGGGCTGGTCGTAACCGCCACTCCAGAGAATGAAGCCGTTGACCAGCACCAGCAGCCCACCGGCCCACAGGCTGGCAGCCAGGGTCTGTTGCAGGTGCCCGCGGGCCAGCGGGCTGGCGGAGTGGCGATGACGGAAATAGAGCACGAGCAGGATCAGGAAGGCGAATCCCGGCGCCAGCAACAGGTTCACCAGATAGAGCGACTCCGCGGCGACCGCCAGCCCCTGGCCGCTGGCGGGTCCCGGCTCAGCGTCCGAAAGTGGCATGGACCACTTCCATTAATGCCTGCACGGTTTCCACGTCATCGGTGAGTGGCTCCACCAGTGCGGAACGGCAGGCCTCCAGGGGATCGAAACCATCCTGGATCAGGTTGGCGGCATACACCAGCAGGCGGGTGGAGGCAGCCTCCTCCACATCGTGATCCTTGAGGTTGCGCAGGCTGTTGACCAGCGCCACCAGACGCTGCGCCAGGTGGGCGTCGATGCCGGTTTCCCGTTGCAACACCTCCCGCTCCACCTCCGGTGGAAGAAAATCGAACTGCAACGCAGCGAAGCGCTGACGGGTACTGGGCTTCATGCCCTTGAGCAGGTTCTGGTAGCCGGGGTTGTAGGACACCACCAGCATGAATTCGGGGGGCGCCTGCAGGGTTTCCCCGGTGCGTTCCAGGGGCAGCATGCGCCGGTCATCGGTGAGGGGATGCAACACCACGGTGGTGTCCTTGCGCGCCTCCACCACTTCGTCGAGATAACAGATGGCGCCCTCGCGCACCGCCCGGGTCAGCGGGCCATCACTCCACATCGTGCCCTGTTCGCTGATCAGGTGGCGACCAATCAGATCAGCCGCCGTAAGATCATCATGACAGGACACCGTGATCAGTGGCCGCCCCAGCTTTGCGGCCATATGGGCGACGAAGCGGGTCTTGCCGCAGCCCGTCGGACCCTTGATCATCACCGGCAGATGGCGCCGGTAGGCATGTTCGAACAGCTCGCATTCACGTCCCTGCGGCTGGTAGAACGGTAGCTCGTCCCTGATACCGGTACCGAGTTGACTTACGTGTATATCCATTCGTAGATCCTCGTGACACCTGCAGGCCGGAATGCATTCCGACCTATACCCCCTCCCCATGTGGAGAGGGGGTGCCAATGCCTCAGTTTACCGTTGCCTCTGCATCCCGACTGCCGACGAAGAAGCTGACGATATAGATCAGTAGCCCGATCAGGAAGATCACGCCGGCGACCTCACGCATCCAGTAGAACATGGCGATCTTGTCCTGCACCACCATGAACGCCTGCGGGGCATCGCTGTAGCGTTGCAGCCAGACCTGCAGGATACCGGCACCGGTCAGGAACAGGGTGATGAACACGATCGACACGGTCATCAGCCAGAACGACCACATTTCCAGCACCTGCGACTTTCCGCTGTTGGCCGCAGCACGACCGCGCAGCATGGGCATGGCATAGGAGATCATGGTGAGCACGATCATCACATAGGCACCATAGAAGGCCATGTGGCCGTGTGCCGCTGTGATCTGGGTACCATGAGTATAGAAGTTCACCGGTGCCAGGGTATGCAGGAAGCCCCACACGCCCGCTCCCAGGAAGGCCATCACTGCGGTACCCAGGGCCCATAGCGTAGCCGCCTTGTTCGGGTGGTTGCGGCGGCGGCGGTTCACCATGTTGAAGGCGAATACCGTCATCATGAAGAAGGGAATCGGCTCCAGCGCGGAGAACACCGAACCCCACCACTGCCAGTACTCGGGCGCACCGATCCAGTAGTAGTGATGACCGGTACCGATGATGCCGGTGATCAGGGCCATGGCGATGATCACGTACAGCCACTTCTCGATCACCTCACGGTCCACCCCCGTCACCTTGATCAGCACGAAGGCCAGAATGGAAGCGAGGATCAGTTCCCATACGCCTTCCACCCACAGATGCACCACCCACCACCAGTAAAACTTGTCCTTTACCAGGTTGTCGGGGTTGTAGAAGGAAAACAGGAACATCAGCGCCAGCCCGGTCAGCCCCACCAGCAACACCAGGGAAACGGTGGTCTTGCGGCCCTTCAGTATTGTCATGGCGATGTTGTAGAGGAATCCCAGCGCCACGATCACAATGCCGATCTTGGTGATGGTCGGTTGTTCCAGGAACTCGCGGCCCATGGTGGGTAGCAACTCGTTACCGGTGATCTGCGCCAGTGTGGCGTAGGGCACGGCAAGGTAGCCGACAATGGTCAGCGCTCCGGCCACCAGAAACACCCAGAACAACAGGATCGCCAGACCGGGGCTGTGCAGCTCCGTCTCCGATTCTTCCGGCACCAGGTAATACGAAGCCCCCATGAAGCCGAACAACAGCCACACGATCAGCAGGTTGGTGTGCACCATGCGCGCCACGTTAAAGGGAATTTCCGGGAACAGAAAATCGCCCCAGACATATTGCAGGCCCATGATCAGGCCAAACACGATCTGCCCTACGAACAACCCGATGGCGGCGATGAAATAGGGCTTGGCGACCGCTTGAGATGAATATTGCATAGTGAATTCTCCTTCTTAGCCCTGAATATTCGGCGGCCAGCCAGCGGCGTTGATTTCCGAGCTGTATTTCAGGAACTCGGCGATGGCATCCAGTTCTTCGTCATTGAAATTGAACTGCGGCATGCTGCGACGACCTGGAATACCCTCTTTCGGGCGACTCATGATGAAGCCCTTGATGGCTTCCTTACTGTTGCCGAAGCGGGTGTAGACATTGCCCAGTTCGGGGGCGAAATAGGCACCCTCACCCAGCAGGGTATGACACCCGATGCAGTTGTTCTCTTCCCAGAGTTGTTTGCCGTGGGCCACCTGCGGCGTGATATTGCCGCTGTTGTCCAGAGCGGGCAGCGCCTGGGTGGTATCGAAGGTCAATACCAGGAACAGCAAAATGAAAAACAGACTTCCACCGTAAAAGATGTTGCGTGCCATGCCTTTGGTAAATGACCCGCTCATAGTTACCTCCCCTGTGCCAGTAATGGATCCGAACCACCGGACCCGCGCATTAATCCAACTACGCCGCCATCTTGCGAGCCTCGGTGGCGACACACCTTGACATAAGTCAAACCCTAAAAATAGCCAAGCACCCGAAGGACACCGCCTCCCCGATCCACGAGCAGATATTTATTGAGCATTATTAATATGATGCAATAATTCCGAACATATATATCGGGAACTATCCATGCACCCTCGCCATCACCCGGTGGCTGGCACCCACATGCCGCCGCCCACCACATCACCGCCTTCACACCACCAGCGTGGATCTAGGTCAGCGGTGAATTACTATGCTATAGAGTACTTTTTCTCATACCGGGGGAATCCCATGCGCCATGCCCTGTCGATGAGCCTGTTCCTGCTCATCTCCTCCTCAGCCACATGGGCGGAAACGTTTACCATCAACTCCTCCTTCACCCCCCCCACCTCGACGGTCTTTCGCCTCATTCTGGAGGATGCCTTCAATCGCATCGGGCTGGAGGTGGATTTTCGTGAAATCTCCGCGGAACGCTCCATCGATCTGGTCAACGATGGTACCGATGATGGCGAATGCTGCCGTATCGGGGAGATCAATGAGTTCTATCCTCATCTTGTGCGGGTACCGGTACCGGTAATCCGGGTGGATTTTGTCGCCTTCACCCGCGATCCGGATATTCCTCTGACGGACTGGGACAGCCTGGCCGCATACGATGTCGGGATCGTCAGCGGCTGGAAGATCCTCGAACGGGAATTCACTCTCCATCCGCCCAGGCAACTGTATATTCTGGATTCATCGGAATCCATGTTCGGGATGCTGGACAAGGGGCGCATCCAGGTCGCCGTTATCGGTCGCTTGGTGGGCTACCAGAAGATTCGCACCCTTGGTTTGCACAATATAAAAGCGATCGATCCTCCCCTGGCATCCCGGCCAATGTATCTGTTCCTGCATGAAAAACACCGGGGCCGTATTGCAGAGATCGAGACCGCGCTACGCGGTATGCAGGAAGATGGTACGCTCACGCGCTATTATTATTCAGCGGCAGGCCCGCTCATGAAAACCATTCTGAGCCCGGGAGACTAGCCTGAAACCAGATATTTCACACGCCATGCCGAACCGATCAGCAGGCCGCTACCTGCGCAGCGGGATCGCTGCGAAAATGGTGCTGTACATACTCATCTACAGTTCCGCGATCACGCTACTGCTCACCGCGGCACAGCTGTACCGGGATTACCGACGTGATGTTGATGATATCCACCAACAGATCGAGCAGATCCGTATCGGCATCCTGCCGACCATTCGCAACAATCTCTGGGTGGTCAACTACCGCGAGGTCCAGGTACAGCTGAACAACCTCACGTCCTTGCCCGACGTGCAGTTTCTCCAGATACTCGATGAACAGGACCAGCCACTGCTCAGTGCAGGAGAGGATCAGCAGGAACACATCATCACCACCCGGTTTCCCATCCAGTATCAACACCGTGGCAAAATTATCGAACTCGGCGCGCTGCGCATCGTCGCCACCCTGGAGGGAGTCTACCAGCGCCTGGTCGACCAGGCGCTGGTGATTCTGGTCAGCCAGGCCACCAAGACCTTCCTGGTCTCCGCATTCATCTTTATCCTGTTCCAGTGGTTGATCACCCGGCACCTGGGCACCATCGCCCTGTGGGCACGCAATCTCGACGTCAGCGGTATCGACCAGCCACTTACCCTGAACCGCAAGTTGCATGAGCCGGACCAACGCGATGAACTGGATGCGGTGATGCACGCCTTCAACCAGATGCGAACCAACCTGAATACCACCTACCAGAAACTGCGCGATAGCCACGACAACCTCAACGAACTGGTCAAGGATCGCACCCAGAAACTGGAACTCTCCAACCAGGAGCTCAACTCATTCTGCTACAGCGTTTCCCATGATCTGCGCGGACCACTGCGCGGTATCAACGGTTTTACCCAGGTATTGATGGAAGACTACAACCAGCAGCTGAGCGAGAAAGGACAGGATTACCTGCGCCGCATACACAGTGCCGGCCTGCGCATGAGCGACATCATCGATGATCTGCTGCGCCTTTCCCGGTTGAATCAATCAGAACTTCACTTCACGCGGGTCAACCTGAGCAAACTTGCCGAGTCGATCCTGTCGTCGCTACAGGATCAACATCCCCAGCGTAACGTCACAATCGAGATTACCCCGAATATAACGGCCTGCTGCGATGCGACATTGATTCGCACCGCACTGGAAAACCTGCTGGGCAATGCATGGAAATACACCGCCCGGGAACCCAGTCCCTGGATTCGGTTTCGCACCCTGGATTGCAACGGTGAAACCACCTTCTGTATCGAGGATAACGGCGCCGGATTCAACATGGCCTATGCCGAAAAACTGTTTCTGCCCTTTCAGCGCCTGCACCGGGAGGAGGACTTCGAGGGTAACGGCATCGGGCTGGCAACCGTGCAACGGGTGATCCATCGCCACGGCGGGCAGGTATGGGGCGAAAGCCCCTGCCTGAACGACAAGGGTGCCTGTTTCCATTTCACCCTGCCGGAACACGCCACCGGATAAAGGCCGGCCCTCCGTTCGACACGGATGACTTATGCCAACCGGCGCAGCAGTATGGCTACCGCGTCACGCGCCAGAGCCAGTGCGGACGCCTTCCCCTCCAGCCCCATTGTGGCGACAAGCGCACCCCATGGTTGATGCTGCAACACCCGGCGTACCAGTACCTCGTGCTGTGTGCCGCTCAGTTCCCTGTCCGGAGACGACAGATGCAACTGCACCAGCTTGCCAATGGCCAGCGCACTGTCCTCGTAGCCACGATGGGCGTAAGCAAAGGCATGAATCTCACGCCAGTCGGACTCTTCCAGCGTGGCGCTGACAACCGGCGTATCGGCCACCTGCAGGCGCGCCACCAGGTCCGCATCCAGCTCGCGATGACTGTCGACCAACTGATACTGGAATTGGCGTTGAAACCGCTGCCGGGCCTGCGCCATCATTGCGGCGGCAGCCACACAAAGGGGTTTAAGCATCAACACCGAGTAACTGCCACTGCTTGCCTCGCGGCGCATACCGAGCCGCACCGGCTGGTACTCATTACTCTTCCAGAAATCCACCAGCCCGGCGCTCATGCCGAAACTGGTCCCCAGCCAGTCCAGACCCGCAGCCTGTGCCGCCACCTCGATATGGGACAACAACTGCGAGCCCAGGCCCTGTCCCTGCAACGCCGGATGCACAGCGATGCGCATGATCCGGCCATAACGCAACCCGGCCGCCGCGATGATCCCCAGGTTGGCGACCAGTGACTGCGGCAATAGATGTCCCTGTACGCGCCGCTCGCCGGCGAACACCGATTGCGCCAGCGTTTCATCCAGTTCGCCTTCCCGCGCCAGCACGGCCGCAGCCACCAGCGTAGTGCCGTGATACAAGGCATACAGCTCCAGGTTGGGCCCATCGAGCAGGTGACGCAGGTCGAAGGGCCGGGTGCGGTAATGGGCCTGCACCAGCAGTCCGAACCACTGCGCCAGGGCGCCCTCATCCCGGACCAGCGCATCACGATCCAGGCGCGCAAAGCGACAGGTCGCCATATTCACTGCGGACACCGCAGTCTCTGCCCCACTGTCCGCCTGCAGCAACAGGCTGTGATAGACCAGTCGCTCCAGCGGATCACCCGGTGCCCAGCGGATCGGCGTATCCATGTCCAGTGACCGCCACCCCGGCGTACAACGCTCCAGCACCGCACGGAACTTGAGGGTAAATCCCCGTCCGGAACCTTCATAGCCATGCACCGTACTGGCGAACACCGTCCTGGTATACGCCTGCAACAGGGCTTCCAGCATGGGTAGGGGAATACCGGCCGCTTCATCCACCAGCAGCAGGTCGGCATCGGGATGGGCATGGATCAGGGCATCGGGGGCAACGAAACGCAGCTCACCGCCGTTCCAGCATAAGCGGCCGGGTGTCTGCTGCGCACCGGGCAAGTGGCGGCGCGCCTGGGCAAACAGGGTGTCCACCGCCGCGGCCCGTGGTGCGGTGACGAGCAGGGTGTGCGGCGCTTCCAGCAACAACTGCGCCGCCGCCAGGCCCAGTGCCGACGATTTACCGCGCCCACGGTCCGCACTGATCACCAGCGGCCGGTGGCGATGACCGCCGGCCATATGCCGGATCGCCGCCACGGCCTGCTGCTGTTCCACGGAGCCATAGGGACCGGCTGGCGGCGCAACCGGTACTGTCGATGTCAGTGCAGGCACGCTCGGCAACGGCTTACCCTGCGCCACCCGCACCAGATCATCACTGCTCGTAAAGATACGCACCAGGCGCTGCAGGAAACGCCCCGTCAACTGCTCCGGAGCATAAGGGAGTACCGCGATACGGGTATTCTGGGGATCAGGGGTTGCCGGCCATTCGGCCAATGGCGGCGTCAGCAAGACCAGCAGGCCACCACCGCACAGGCTGCCACTGGCGGCACCGAAGGCATCGGGGTCGAAACCACTGTGGGCATCGATCACCAGGTCCGCGACATCGCGACCCAGCAGCAACCGGGCCTTGCTCACCGGCAGACAGCGGTTCCCGGCGGGCGCTGCATCGGAGATCCACAGGGTATCCGGGTCGGGCAGTGCGATCTGTGCGACGCTGCGGCACCAGTCCACTGCGCCACTCAGCAACAGCACGCGCCGCTGCGAAGCCACCTGTGCCGTTCGCTTCAGTTTCGCCGCCAGTGCGACGATGGCATCGATCTCCGCCCCGCTCACTGTTTCCTGCCCACCGTACAAAGAGGATGAAGTGTAACAGGAGCGGCAGTTTCCCGGCGGCCTTAGTCCTCGAAATGCTCGGCGTTGCTGCGCAACTCGCGGGCCAGGGTGGCGACGCGATCGGCTGCCCGTTCCAGCTCTTCCAGTACCGAGGTACTGATAGCGGACTCAATCATGAGGGCCAGCTCTTCATAGTGACTGGCACCCAGGTGCGAGGCCATGCCGGGCGGCAGCGTGCCACGGAAATGATCGACGACTTTCTTTGCATGTACGGCATGTCGGTGTGTCATGTTTGTTCCCTGATCGCAATGTCATTCCACCTGTACAGGTGGGGTCACCAGAATATGCTCACCTTTCTCGAAAATATCCGCGGCACAGCCGACAATGAGATGATCCGGCGCATACACCACATTCTTGTCCTTGTTGGGATAAGGCAATTCATTGAGTAAAAAACGTAGCGCATTGATTCGCGCCCGCTTCTTGTCATCGGATTTCACTACCGTCCAGGGGGCATCGGCAGTATCGCTGTAAAAGAACATGGATTCCTTGGCCTCGGTATAGGCATCCCATTTATCCAGCGAGGCGAGATCGATGGGGCTGAGCTTCCATTGCTTGAGTGGATCGGTACGGCGCTGCTGGAAACGCCGGAACTGCTCATCACGGCTTACCGAGAACCAGAGCTTGAAGAGCCGGATACCACTGCGGGTGAGCATGCGTTCCAGCTCCGGGGTCTCCCGCATGAATTCCAGGTATTCACCGGGGGTGCAGAAACCCATCACCTTCTCGACACCGGCCCGGTTATACCAGGAGCGGTCGAACAGTACGATCTCACCCGCCGTAGGCAGGTGCTTGATATAACGCTGGTAATACCACTGCCCCTGTTCCTGTTCACTGGGCTTTTCCAGCGCCACCACGTGCGCACCACGCGGATTCAGGTGTTCCATGATGCGCTTGATCGTGCCACCCTTGCCGGCGGCATCGCGGCCCTCGAACAGAATGACGATACGCTGGCCGGTCTCCTTGACCCAGTTCTGCATCTTCAATAACTCGATCTGCAGCTGGTTCTTGGCATGCTCGTATTCGGTGCGGGTTATAGGCTTAACATACGGGTAACCGCCCTCGCGAAAGATCTGCTTGCGACTCAGGTTGCGCACCTCCGCCAATCGCCTGGACGAGGTCCGGGAAGAAGTCGTGGCTTTCGGTGTGGTGTTCTGGATGCTCATATCATCGGCCATTGGCGATCTCCTCTCCTTGGGGTACCAGTATCCCGCCAGGCCAGTTCCCGGAACCATGATCCATATCATAGCGTCGGCCATTTTCCGGCCCGGATATACTCGCTATGCTGTCCCATGGCCCGCCAACTCCGACAGGACGCTGCCGCGTGAAACTGACCGAATACATGTCGTCGAAACTGATCACCGCCGCCCCGGAGGACGGGATTCGCAGCACCTACTTCCGGATGCGTAGCGAAGGCATCCGCCATATGCCGGTGGTGGATGCAGGCGGCCACCTGCTGGGCATGATCAGTCAGCGCGACCTGCGGCGGCCGGACTGGGTGGACGAGGCACCGGATCTGTCCCACGACTATCAGCTGGATGATCTCATGGAGGTGCAGAGCCTGATGAGCACCAACCTCATTGTGGTGCATACCTATGACAGCATTGGCAAGGCCACCCACCTGCTGCGCCAGCATCAGATCGGCGCCCTGCCGGTACTCGACAAGCACGACCGGCTGGCGGGTATTCTGTCAACGGTGGATCTGCTACGGGTACTGGAGCAACTACTCGGTGAAGAAGAACCGCACACCGATCATCACGGGTGAGAGAATCCTCCCGGTGGAGAAATCAGTCTGCTATGCTAGCGCCCTGAAAAGGTGATTGAAGCCACCAACGCAACTGCACGGGAGTGAACAGATGAACGAACTGAAATCCCACCCGGTATGGGATGCACCCACCCGCTGGTTTCACTGGATCAATGCCCTTTGCGTGATTGCCCTCGTGGCGGTAGGCGTGGTGATCCTCAACGCCAGCAGTCTCGGTGCCAGCAATGAAGGCAAGATCGCCCTCAAGACGGTGCATGTACTGATTGGCTATGTGTTTGCCATTAACCTGCTGGTGCGCCTGATATGGGCATTCATCGGTAACCGGCATGCCCGCTGGAGCGCATTCCTGCCTATGGGCCGCGGTTATCTACAGGCGCTGTTCAGCTACCTGCGCAACTTCGGCAGCGGTCGCCATGGCCAGTACCTGGGACACAACCCGGCCGGACGACTGGCCGCCACTGCATTATTTCTGTTGATCCTGGTACAGGCCGTCACCGGCCTGGTGCTGGCCGGTACCGACATCTTCTATCCGCCCTTCGGCCACTGGATCGCGCAATGGATTGCCGCCCCGGGGCTGGATCCCGCCAGCATCGCGCCCTACGCAAAAGAGATGTACGACCCGGCCGCCTATGAGGCCATGCGGGCCTTCCGCAAGCCCTTCATCGAAATCCATGAGATCGGCTTCTATGCGCTGATCATCATGGTGGTACTGCATGTTACGGCGGTGGTGGTTACCGAGATCAAGGAAGGCGGCGGCATCGTGTCTGCCATGTTCACCGGCCGCAAGACCCTGTCCGGCCCCCCTGCCGATGCACGGGACCAGCAGTAATCACAACGGTCACGGGGAAGCCGCTCCCGGCGGCTCCCCGTCCCGCCTCGCCTGCGCCTCCTTGATGAGTTCCATGTGCTCGATCAGGGCATCGGCGGTTTCCTTCAATAGATCCAGCTCCGCGAGGGTGAGGTCATCCAGCCGCTCCAGATTGTACTCGATGGTATCGATGATCTGCCTGGCCGGCCGCTGCAGGGGACGCATGAAATAGGCGGTGATACTGGACACGATGGCACCAAAGAACAGCATGGAACCCAGCACGATCCACACCGCACCAATCAGTTTCGCCATCCCGGTAATCGGGGTATCGGCAATCCCCGCCGTGGAAAAACCCGCCACCGCCCAGTAAAGCGCATCCGCATAGGAGCGGATGCTGGTGCCCACTACCCCCCGCTCCGCGTAGAACAGCCCGGCCGAGAACAGCAACCACAGACCTACCAGTAACAGGATAATTTTCAGGAAGGGGGTGTGCACCAGCACATCGTTCAGAAAACGATGCAGACGATGATTACGACGCATACTCTCTCCAGGGTCCGTAAGTGCGACGGGGCTAATGACCCATCGTGCGGAAAAACGAGTGAATCATCAATACTCCGGCCACAATCATGGCCATGCCGGTCAGTGACAGGTCGGGGCCTCGCCATAGAGCAGGATACTCCCAGGGTGATAAGCAGCGCGCCCGGACCGGACCGCATAGGTTATGCCGACGGGAAGGCCGCCAGTTGCGATTCGCCAGGCCCGTGAAGCCGGGATGCCGTGCAGAACTGCGAATCATGACCGTACATTTCCTGCTGCCAAACGCGAGACACCAGGGCATGCGCCCGACATTATCCTGTCAGGACGCGATCATTGGGTCGCCATGATGATAGACATGGATACGGTTACCGCCACCTTTTTTGGCGACATAACAGGCCGCATCGGCCAGGGCGATGGTCGCTTCGACATCCAGTCCTGGCTGAACCGGCAATATGCCGATGCTGACGCCAATCGAAAATTGCCGGGATCGCCAATGGAACTGGAAATCCTGCAGCATCTCCCGAATTCTCTCCGCCAGGCTCAACGCCCGATCCATAGGGCTATACTCCATCAACACCGCGAATTCATCCCCTCCAAGGCGGGCCAATGTGTCGCGTGAACGCATCTGGCCCTGCAGCAGGGCCGCGATCTGGCGCAGCAGATCATCACCGGCAATATGTCCACAGGTATCATTGATGATCTTGAACTGATCAAGATCGAGAAAGCACAGGACATGTGCAACCCCCGGCTCATCATCGCTGGACAATACCCGTAGCAGGCGGCGCTCGAATTCACGCCGGTTGACCAGGTTGGTGAGGGCATCATGCGTGGCCTGATGGGTGAGTTGCTGTTGCAGGTTGCGCTTGTCGGTGACATCCCGACAAACCACCAACAGGCACGGCTCCCGGTCATCGGGCTCCAGGGAGACGCGCTGGTGCACCCAGAATATCGAGCCATCCTTCCTTATTTTCCGGTACTCGATTCCCTGATCGGCTGCAGGATTGCGGAACTGCTGCTCCACATAGGCAAAAACAGCCCGCTGGTCTTCCGGGTGAATGATCCTGGAGGCCGATTCGCCAATCAACTCGTCCACATCGTATCCAAGCATCCTGGCACCTATACGATTGATAGACTGTATTTCACCAAGCCGGTTGATCGAGGTATATATATCCGGTGCATTGTCATATAAGGCCTGGTAACGAGCCTTGCTGATATCCAGCGCGTGTTGCGCTTCGACGGTATCCGTGACGTTTTTGAATATTCCCCGTGTCGATACAATTCCGCCGTCCTTGATAATCGAACCGCAATCCCCCTCCAGGTGGACCACCTCCCCCGATTTTTTACGGAATTTAAACTGTATGCACAGCAACGTTTCGCCATTGAGTAATCGCCTGAAGCGGTCCTGGCAACAGGCCAGACTGTCGGGATGCAGGACATCGAAGAGGCTCAGCGATTCAGCCTCCTGCCGGGTGTACCCCAGCGTTTCCCGCCAGGCTCGATTGGTGTACATGATGTCACCAGCCGGTGAAACACACTGGATCAGGTCACTGGTGTTATCGAAAATATCCAGGTACCGCTCCTCACTGCTGCGCAGCATCTGTTCTGCCAGCTTGCGCTCCGTAATGACATCGAACAGGGCAACGAAATACCCTCGCAGCGGGCTATAGGCCGATATAGAAAGCCAGGTGGCCAGTGCGCCGATATAGATTTCAAATTTTTCCGGTACCCCTCCCCGCGCGATGCGTCCGAAGATCTCCAATAGCCCTGCGTCGCTGGTACGAATGCCGGGGATCAACTCAGCTACGCGCTTGCCACAGACATTGCGCAGACCTATCTGGCGTTCAAAGGCGGGGTTGGTATAGAGAAAGACGAAATCGCTGGGCTGCCCCTCGTCGAACAGCATCTGGCAGTACGCCATGCCATTGAGCATGTGCTCGAAGATAGGTTGATAAGTTTCTTTATCGAAGTGTACCGGCGGCCTTGCGCCGGACTCGGATGCCAGCCGGGAAGAATAATGTTCCGAATCATTTGCTACCACTGCCTTACCTCCAGAACCAGACCGATGCTTTGTACGGATAATCGTTATCGGTGCGCGGCAGAACAATTACGCCAACTCATCGGAACCCGGAAACTTCCGATCAATCAGCGGTTCCTTACAAAACACAGCCTGATTCACACAGGAATATGGATTGGCCGGTGTCTTCCACGAATGTCGTCAGGGGCGTCCCCGGTCGTGCCTGCTGTCATCGGGAGCGGGACTTTGGCAGGTCCACCCCCCTGGTCCCATGTTACAGACTAGCAGTAAATTTGCAGGACACAGCATCTCATCCCCCCCCCTGTACCGGCTTCAGCCACGGCGCCAGCCTGGCGGAACCCCGCCCCCTGTTCCCGATGTCCGGCCACCTTCGCCGCGGGCCTGGTCGCGGTACTGCCCCACCCTGTCCCGGATCACTCCGGCAGCGGCTGACGGGGACCGCACCAATATCGAGCGCAACGCCATGCGTCTGCCGACACTTGCACGAAAACAGTGCATCAAGGCTTGCGTTTCATCAACCGATGGCACGGTATTCCAGGCACCAGCCCCTCTCACCAATGGCATACTTGTTGCTCCAGTACCTGCATGCTGATCACCCTGCCCCCTGTCCGGGCCTTTACAACGCGACCGCACCGCCATGGCCCAGGAAACTGATCCCCGTCAGGTCAACGCCGCCCTGTTGATCGAAGTCGCCAAGCTCATGGCCAAGCCCATGCCTTCGGGACAGAAGATCTTCAACGTATTGCACCTGCTATCACGATGGGTGCGGCTGCACTATGCGCGGATCATGTTGCCCAATTACCAGACCCGCGAGCTGGAAGTGGCCTACTACCATGAACTGCCACCGGAGAAGGTCGCCGCCGGTGACTACACCGTGCCCTTCGATAAGGGCCTGACCGGGTACGTGTGGCGCAGTGGCCAGGTGGCACTGGTCACCGATGTACTCAGCGAACCGGTGTTCCTCACCCACATTGCCGAGCCCATCGAGGGCAGCAAGCATCACGTCGGCTATATCGCCGTGCCCATCATCATCGATGGCAAGACCGTTGGCGTACTGTCCGCCCAGCGCCGCGCCAACCCGCGCCGCCGCTATGCCGATGATGTCGATCTGCTGCGGGTCATCGCCACGATGGTGGGGCCGGTACTGCAGCAACTGCGGCATCGCGCCCGGAGCATCAGCTTCGTGCCGGGCCAGTTGGACCGTGACAGCGGCCGCTTCCTGCAGCTGTGCGAGGCACACGGCATCATCGGCTCCAGCCGGGCGTTACTGTCGGCGGTGAAGGAGATCGACCAGGTCAAGGACAGCGATGCACCCATCCTGCTGCTGGGCGAATCGGGCACCGGCAAGGAGATGTTCGCCGGCCTGGCGCACCGGGAAAGCCGGCGTCGCCAAAAGCCCTTCGTGTGCATCAACTGCGCCTCCATTCCCGAGTCCCTGCTGGAGTCGGAGCTGTTCGGCCACGAGAAGGGCAGCTTCACCGGCGCCTACCGGCGCCAACAGGGCAAGATCGAACAGGCCGACGGCGGCACCCTGTTCCTGGACGAAATCGGTGACATGCCGCTGGACCTGCAGGCCAAGCTGCTGCGCGTGATGCAGGACAAGCACATCCAGCCCATCGGCAGCGACCGGCCGCGCCACGTGGATTTCCGGCTCATCACCGCCACCCATGTGAATCTCAGCGAGGCGGTACAGGAAGGCCGCTTCCGGCTCGACCTGTTCTACCGCCTCAATGTGATTCCCATTTCACTGCCGCCGCTGCGCCGCCGCCAGGAAGACATCCCGCGCCTGGCACAGCATTTTCTCAATCACTACGGCCAGGTCTATGACCGCAGCGTACATTTCACCCAGGGTGTGCTCGAACGACTGCAGGACTTCAGCTGGCCGGGCAACGTTCGCCAGCTGCAGAACGTGGTGGAACGCGCCGTGCTCAAGGCCGACGGCCAGTGGGTGGGCACGGATGAAATCGAGGCAGTGCTCCGCGCAGAACCATTGACTGAAATCGACGACCTGTCAGGACAGGCAACGGCGGCTCCCCCGGCTGTACCGGCAGGGCTACCCACCCAGGCCGTGGAGCCCCGTACCTACCGGCGCGTGCAGGCGGCGGACCTGGCCGCCATCCAGGAAGCCCTGCGCCGCAGTGGCGGTAACCAGGCCCAGGCTGCGCGCCTGCTCGGCTATACCACGCGGCAACTGCGCTACCGGTTACAGAAACTGGGCGATGAGGCATAACCGCCAGTTCCCGGCAGCACACGAATGAAAAGGCCCCGCAATGCGGGGCCTTTTGGTATGGCAACGGGGTGCGCCCAGGCCTGGCGCCGCCGTGTGATACCCCGGGAAGGCCCCCGGGCAGGAGGTGTTCCAACGCAGCCCCTCGACCGTGGCGGCTGACGCGGTACCCGCCATCAACAGGACGGCAGAACCCGCCAGTACGCGCAGCACTCCACCGGGCAACGACCGGACTCAATACCGCCGCACCAGCGTCAACAGCAACTGCGGCAACAGGTCCGGCAGGCGGGCCAGGTGATCCAGCATCCGGTATCGCCCGCCACCGAACATGCGCCGCGTTACCGGTTGCGCCCCCGGATCCAGGCACAGGCAATAGACCAGCACCCCCTTGCCCGCGGCCTCCCGCACGGCATGACGCACATCCAGGATCAGGTGTTCGTCATCATGGACATCGATGTCCGAGGGAGCCCCGTCCGTCACCACCAGCAGCAAGCGCCGCTGTTCGGCGCGCTGGGCCAGTTGTCCAGTGGCATGGCGCAGGGCCGCACCCAACCGGGTCGACAGGCCGGCCTCCAGGCCGGCGATGCGCGCCATAACCGACTCATCAAAGGCCTCATCGAAATCCTTGATATGGCGATAGTGAACCGCGTGTCGCCCCTGTGACTGAAAGCCATGCAGGGCGAAGGTTTCCCCCATCGGTTCGAGGGCATGCCCCAGCAACAACGCCGCTTCGCGGGTGAGATCCAAGCGGCTGCGGCCGGTCTCCGGTGCCGGGGCATTACAGGATTCGCTGAGGTCGAGCAATACCAGGCTCGCCAGGCCACGGTCATGCTGGGGACGTACCCGAAAGTACACCCGCGGGTCCGGCTCCCGGCCACAACGGAACTCCAGCTGGGCCGCAACCAGGGCGTTGTAATCCATTTCATCGCCATCCGCCTGGCGTCGCGCCCGCTGCACCTTTTCCAGGCGCAGGCCCTGGGCAATACGCCGCAGGCGCTGCACCACCGGCCGGTGTGCATGTAGTACAGCCTCCGCCCAGCGGGGGTCCCCTTCCGGAACCCCGCTATCCCGCACCTGGCACCAGTCCCGGCGTAACAACTGCAGGCGATGATGCCATTCCGGGTATGACACCACGGACTCCACCGGAGCGTGCCGGTGGCGCCGGAATTCCAGTACCGCCTCCTGCTCCGTTTCCCGCACGTAGCCGGTCGGTGCCTGGCTCTTGCGACCGCGGGCCTCGTCCAGGTCCAGCACCCGTCCTTCACCGGTTTCGCGCAGAAAAGCCCCCTGTGGCCTGCGTTCGGGTTCCGACCGCTCGGCTGCATCGGGTACCGACAGGTTATCCTGCTCAACCCACAAATGACGGTTGTCGTCACGATACTCGGCCACCACAAAGGGTTTGCCATCGTTCATGGCGATGCGCATCTGCCCCAGGTCATGGGCCAGTTGCAGGCCGATTTCGCGCGGCCATTCGGGTTCCCGCAAGCGGCCCGCCTGGGCCTGAAACAGGTGCAGCCCCTTGCGTACCCAGGCATTGTCATCCTCGCTGCCACCGAGCAGCAGGGCGCGAGCCAGGCGCCGCACCAGCACCGGGAACTGCAGGGTATCGGGCAGCGGATCACAGTGAAACGCACCCCACAGGCGCCGCAGGCCGGGAAAGGCATCCAGCGCCAGGGCTTCGACCCGTGCATCCTCGAGGGCCCCGATCAACACCTGTTGCCGGGGCCGCAGTTCACCCACCGCCAGTGCCGGGCCGCCATACAGGCGGTGGGCAGCCGCATGACAGGCCGCTGCCCGGTACAACTCGGCGGCGTGATCAAGGTCCTGCCAGCGCTGCGGCAGCAGGATCTCGCTGTCCCGCAAGCAGGGCTGTTCCAGCTCCGCATCCGGGCGGACCGCGAAATACCGCCCCCAGAGGGCCTGCGTAAAAAGGCCGGCACGCCGCAGGTAATGCGGCGTGCCGGCCCCTGCGTGCGGTAGTAGCCGGCGATTGGCTACCGGCGTCATGGCCTATGGGCCATCACCGGTGCCCCGTCTCGCTGTCCTCGTTGGGAATGCCGCCGATGGGACACTGTGCCGTACCCGGGGTGGAACGGGTGAAGCTTTCCACCTGCTCACGCGCCGCCTGCGGATCGGTAATCCAGTTCTTGTAGAACTCGTAGGGGCACTCCAGGGCGCCGTTGACGTCGTCACCGGAATTGATCATGCCGGTGTAACCACGGTGCAGGAGTTTGTAGAGATGGTTCTGCGACTGCCAGTTCTGGCGCGCATCACGGATCTGCGAAACCGACAGCTCGGCATACTGGATACCGTATTCCTCGGTGCTGCATTCGCCGAGGGTGCGACCATCGAAGCCGACAATGGCGGAATGGCCGAAATAGGAATAAACGCCGTCGAAACCGGTGGCATTGGCTACGGCCACGTAGCTGTTGTTCATCCAGGCCATCGCCTTGGCAACGATCACCTGCTGCTCCTGGGAGGGATACATATAGCCCTGGCAGCGCACGATCAACTCCGCGCCCTTCATGGCACAGTCACGCCAGATCTCAGGGTAGTTGCCGTCGTCACAGATGATGAGGCTGACCTGCAACCCCTTGGGGCCTTCGCTGACATAGGTCTTGCCGCCGGGATACCAGCCCTCGATGGGACACCAGGGCATGATCTTGCGGTATTTCTGCACGATCTCGCCCTTGTTGTTCATCAGGATCAGGGTGTTGTACGGCGCCTTGTTGGGATGCTCCTCGTGACGCTCGCCAGTGAGCGAAAACACACCCCAGGTATCGGCCTTGCGGCAGGCCTCGGCAAAGATCTCGGTTTCCTCACCGGGTATCGTGGAGGCGGTCTCGTACATTTCCTTGGGATCGTACATGATGCCGTGGGTGCTGTACTCGGGGAAGATCACCAGGTCCATGCCCGGCAGTCCCTGTTTCATACCCACGACCATGTCGGCGATGTTGCGGGCATTGGCCAATACCTCGGCCTTGGTGTGCAGGCGTGGCATCTTGTAGTTCACCACTGCAACGCCGACGGCGTCATTGCTTGAGGAAATGTCTCCGTGTCTCATGATCTATTCATACCTCTATACAGTTCTACAGGTCCGAATTCATTCGGATGATGCTTGCGTGATCAACCATGGTAATGTCCGAATGAATCCGGGCCCGCAATGATCGATCCACTTGTGGGGAAACAGAAATTCCCATTAAAAATCACACCGACAGGTACTTGCTGATCTGGTCGGTATCCACATTTTCACGCAGGTCCTCGTGAATGAAATTGCCCTTGTCGATAACGATGATGCGGTCGGCAATGGCCATGGTGAAACTCAGCACCTGCTCAGACACGATGATGGTGATATCGCGCAGCTTGCGGATCTCGTTCAGGATATTGGCGATATCCTTGATGATGGATGGCTGGATACCCTCGGTGGGCTCATCCAGCAGCAGCACCTTGGGATTGGTCACCAGGGCGCGGGCAATAGCCAACTGCTGCTGCTGACCACCGGACAGGTTGCCACCCTTGCGGTGGCGCATCTCGTGTAACACCGGGAACAGGGCGAAGATATCGTCGGGGATACGCTTCAGTTTCGAGACCTCCATGCCGGTCTCGATGTTTTCCTGCACCGTCAGGGTCGGGAAGATCATGCGCCCCTGGGGTACATAGGCGATACCGCTGGCCACACGCTGGAAACTTTCCTTGCTGGTAACGTTCTCGCCATCGACGCTGATGGAGCCCTGACCCACGGGCAGCACACCAATCAGGGACTTGAACAGGGTGGTCTTGCCCATCCCGTTACGGCCCATGATGGCAAGAGTTTCATTCTTGTTCGCTGTAATGTTCACACCGTGAATGACCTCGCTCTGGCCATAGCTCACGTGCAGATCGGATACTTCTAGCATGCTGGGTTCTCCTTGCCTGACTCAGTGGCCGAGATAAACTTCGATGACTTTGGGGTCGCTCTGCACCTTGGCCATGTCGCCCTCGGCGAGGATCTGGCCCTGATGCAACACGGTGACCTTGTGGGCGATACGGGCAACGAATTCCATGTCGTGCTCAATGACCAGTACCGAGCGTCCCTGGCATATGCGGTTGAGCAGGTCCGCGGTCTGCTCACGCTCTCGCACGCTCATACCTGCCACCGGTTCATCGAGCATCAGCAACTCCGGGTCCTGGATCAACAGCATCCCGATCTCCAGCCATTGCTTCTGGCCATGACTCAGCAGGGCTGCCTCCATATCGAGGGAATCCTCCAGGAAGATCTCGGCGGCAACCTCGCGAATGCGCGCTTCCACTTCGGCGGTGCGTTCGAAGGTCAGCGAGCCGAATACCCCTCGCCCCTTGGGATAGGAAATCTCCAGGTTTTCGAACACGCTCAGGTTTTCATAGATCGATGGGGTCTGGAACTTGCGGCCCACGCCAGCACGCACGATCTGGTGTTCCGAGAGCCGGGTCAGCTCATGGTTCTTGAACTTGATGCTGCCCGAGGTCGCCTTGGTCTTGCCGCAAATCAGGTCGAGCACCGTGGTCTTGCCAGCCCCGTTGGGGCCAATCACCACCCGCAACTCGTTGCGGTCGATATACATGTTCAGGCTATTGACCGCCTTGAAGCCGTCGAAGGAAACGGTCAGGTCTTCGATCGCCAGGGTAAAATCGGTTTCGCTACTCATGCGGTTTCTCCTGCTTGTCGATCAGCGGTCGGCCGAGATCCGGGACGAAAGGAAAGCAACCTGGCACCCACCGAGCGGATGCAGCTGCCGCCGCTCCTGATACAGGCGATCAACTGCTTGCTGTACTTCTCGTAGATTCCGGCCAGGCCGTTGGGGAAGAACATCACCACGGCGATGAACAGGCCACCCATCAGGAACAGCCACAACTCGGGAAAGGACTCGGAGAAAGTGGTCTTGCCGAAATTCACCAGCAGAGTGCCGTAGATAGCCCCGATGAGGGACATGCGACCGCCCACCGCGGCGAAGATGACCATTTCGATAGAGGGCACGATGCCGACGAAGGATGGCGACATGAATCCTACCTGCAGGGTAAACATGGCACCGCCGATGGCGGAGATCATGGCCGCCACGCAGAACACGAAGATCTTGAAGGTGGAGACATCGTAGCCGGAGAACCGTACTCGATCCTCCTTGTCACGCATGGCCAGCAGCAGACGACCGAACTTGCTGGTGAGGATGTAGCGTCCAGCCATAACACAGCCCAGTAACAGAAAGGCGTTGATGAAATACAGGATGTACTTGGAGCTGTCATCACGGATATCCCAGCCATGCAGGGTACGCAGGTCGGTGATGCCGTTGATGCCGCCGGTGTAGCCCTGCTGGCCGACGATCAGTACCGTGAGGATCAGGGCAATGGCCTGGGTGATGATAGCGAAGTACACCCCACCCACCCGGCGCTTGAACATGGCATAACCGATGATGAACGCGAACAGGGCCGGAATTACCAGGATCGCCAGCAGGGTGAACGAGAAGCTGTGGAAGGGCTGCCAGAACCAGGGCAGCTCGGTCAGCTGGTTCCAGTCCATGAAATCGGGAATCCCCGGCGTGGACTGGATACTGGTGTTTTCCGGGCTGGAGGCCTCCAGCTTCAGGAACATGGCCATGGCATAGCCGCCCAGGCCGAAGAAGATGCCCTGCCCCAGGCTGAGAATGCCGCCGTAGCCCCAGAGCAATACCAGGCTCACCGCCACGAAGGCATAAGTCAGGTATTTGCCCACCAGATTGAGGCGGAACAGGTCGAGGCTGAGCGGGAGCACCACCAGGATCAGCAGCGCGACAATTGCCAGCCCGATTGCGCCCTGTTTTCCACCCAGCAGTTTTTGGTAGATAAAGTTCATTGTGTTTGTCTCCTGGGTGGTATTACTTGCGGACCTTGATCGAAAACAGGCCTTCCGGACGCAGCATGAGAATCACCACGATGGTCAGCAGCGTGAGCACCTTGGCCATGGAACCACTCAGGAAGAATTCCATGATGGATTGCGCCTGTGCGATCGAGAAAGCGGAAGCGATGGTGCCAAACAGGCTTGCCGCACCGCCGAATACCACCACCATGAAGGTATCCACGATATACAGCGAACCGGTGGTCGGCCCCGTGGAGGCGATGGTGGTAAAAGCTGCACCGGCCACACCTGCGATACCGCATCCCAATGCGAAGGTGAGACGATCCACCTTCTTGGTATTGATGCCCACGGCACCACTCATGAGACGGTTCTGGGTGGTGGCGCGCACCCGCAGGCCCCAGCGTGATTTGAACATCAGGTAAAACACACCGCCGGTCACCAGCACCGTGAGGCCGAGCACGAACAGACCATTGAGCGGAATGTCGATGTTCTCGGTGGGCTGATAGGAACCCATCAGCCAGTCCGGCAGGGTGGGGCTGACCTCGCGGGCGCCAAAGGCGGTGCGGAAGATCTGCTGCATGATCAGGCTGACGCCCCAGGTCGCCAGCAGGGTATCCAGCGGACGCTTGTAGAGGTGACGTATCAAACTGAATTCCAGTAGATACCCTATCGCTCCGGCGATGAAAAACGCCGCAATGATGGAGAATATGAAGTAGTAATCAATGAACCCCGGTATATAGGATTCTGTAACCATGGAGAACAGATAGGTGGTGTAGGCACCCACGGCCATGAACTCGCCGTGCGCCATGTTGATCACCCCCATCTGCCCGAAGATGATGGCCAGTCCCAGCGCCATCAGCAGCAGCACACTAAAAAGACTGACGCCTGCGAATCCCTGCATTACCAGGATTGCCTGCAGTTCCTCGAATGAATAGCCGCCCATACCTTGTTACTCCGCCGCTTGATTTGCCGGGCCTTGATGCCCGCTGGATATTCGCTGATACCTGTAGAGGATTTCGTGTGTGGTGCTGGGGCGGCAGTGGCCGCCCCAGCACGCACCTTGCTACTTACTGATACCCTTTCGGGAACGGGTTGGGTTCGATCAAACCGGATTCGAACACCACGGTGGCCTGACCATCCTTGTTCCACTGCGCCACGCGGGTCTTGCTCCAGAGATGATGATTGGGATGTAACTTGACGTAGCCTTCCGGCGCCGTGTTCAGCTCGATATCCCCTTTTTCGGAAACCGCCACCACCTTGTCCACATCAAAGCTGCCGGCCTTCTCGACGGCGGCCTTCCACAGCCAGGGGCCAAGATAGGCAGCCTGGGTCACGTCGCCGATGACACTGTCATCGCCGTGCATTTCCTTGAAGGCCTTGACGAAGGCGGCATTGTTGGCATTGTCGAGGCTCTGGAAGTACTTCATCACGGAGTAGAAACCTTCCAGGTTGGCGCCACCGATACCCAGCACCTCGTCTTCGGTCACTGAGATGGTCAGCAGGGTCTGCTTCTTGCCAGTGATACCGGCCGCATTCAGCTGCTTGAACCAGGCCACGTTACTGCCGCCTACCACTGCGGCGTAGATGACATCCGGCTTCTTCAGGCGGATCTTGTTGATCACGGAACCGAAGCTGGTATCACCCAGGGGCTTGTATTCCTCGCCAACCACTTTGCCACCGAGCACGTTTTCGATGTGCTTGCGCGCAATCTTCATGGAGGTGCGGGGCCAGATGTAATCGGAGCCGATCAGGTAGAAGGTCTTGGCACCCTTTTCCTTGGCGACCCAATCGAGGCCGGCGAGGATCTGCTGGGTGGCTTCCTGGCCGGTGTAGACCACGTTATGGGACTGTTCCAGACCTTCATAGAAAGTCGGGTAGTAGAGCAGGCCGTTTTCCTTCTCGAATACCGGCAGCGCTGCCTTGCGGGAAGCTGAGGTCCAGCAGCCGAACACCGTGGCCACCTTGTCGTTCACCAGCAGCTTGCGCGACTTTTCCGCGAAGGTGGGCCAGTCACTGGCGCCGTCTTCCTGGATGATCTCGATCTTGCGGCCGAGGATGCCGCCCATATCGTTGATCTGCTTGATGGCAAGCTTTTCCGCTTCCTGGGCACCGGTTTCGCTGATGGCCATGGTGCCGGTCAGCGAATGCAGGATACCCACTTTCACAGTGTCATCGGTCACTGCCAGCCCGGTGGTATTCACTTCCGCAGTAGGCGGTCCCGCATGTACTGCACCTGCAGCCAGCGTCGTGCTCAGCGACAGGCCGACAAGTGCGTGTTTGACATGACGCCAAAGGCCCTCGGTTTGTTTCAGATTCATGGTCTCTCCCAAATGCTCTAAGTTGGTTCCTGTTCGCAAAGCGGTTGTCGTTTTTGGTGCATCATTGTCACGACAAACCGGGTAATGCGGGCTACAGGATCACCTAGTGCAACTAGTGTGCCATTGAATCGAGGAATCGCTTCCGCGCAAGGAAACACTGCAGACCATGTAACGGAAACATGCAGCGGCTATAAGGTATGACATGCCAGCCTGGATCATTATCCCGCCAACAGACGGCAAACCGCTTGCGAGGCAACACTCCAGTCACATGCGCTCGGCTACCGGTCCGGAACCAGTAGCGCGGATTGTCGACTGACAATTCGTGACAATGTCGAATGACAATGTCGCGATGCAGATGCAATTGTCACTTTCTACTGAACAGCAACGCGATCCTGCTGGTGAAAAACCCGACCCGGCGTTATCACACCCGCACCACCAGGCTTGTCATCTGCCTGGGTCAGACCGCCTGATTCCGGCACAACAAATTGATTTTGATTGTGATTACAAGCGCCACACAAAACACCTCGGCACAGGACTGACCGCTGCGTCAGCAGCATTGGCACACAATCTGCTCAGGCACTGCTACACAGAGTTGCGTCGTGACTTCCCACGCGCACTCCATCGATACCTGTGTACCCAGACAAACCAGCAATCAACTGAACGAGCGCGGAGAAGGACAATGGCGGAAAAACTCATCAAGATCGATTTCTCTAAAACCCCCAAAGAGCATGACTGCATACACAATCGCTGGCACCCTGACATCCCCATGTATGCCTGGGTAAAGCCGGGCGATGATTTCATCCTCGAATGCATGGACTGGACCGGTGGACAGATCGCCAACAGTGATTCCGCCGACGACGTGCGCGACGTCGATCTCACCAAAGTGCATTACCTGAGCGGTCCCATCGGGGTCGAAGGGGTCGAACCGGGTGACCTGCTGGTGGTGGACATCCTCGACATAGGCACCCTCGAACAGTTCCAGTGGGGCTTCAACGGCATGTTCGCCAAGGAAAACGGCGGCGGCTTCCTTACGGAGCAATATCCGGAAGCCCGCAAGTCCATCTGGGACTTCAACGGCATCTATACCTCCTCCCGTCATGTCCCGGGCGTGAACTTCGCCGGCATCATGCACCCCGGACTCATCGGTTGCCTGCCTTCCAAGGAATTGCTGGCGGAATGGAACAAGCGTGAAGCGGCGCTGATCGCCACCGATCCCGAACGGGTACCGCCGCTGGCCGCGCCGCCCTATGCTGAAACGGCGCACATGGGCAAACTCACCGGCGAGGCAGCCAAGTCCGCGGCGCTGGAAGGCGCGCGCACCGTCCCGCCGCGTGAGCATGGCGGCAACTGTGATATCAAGGACCTCACCAAGGGCTCGCGGGTGTTCTTCCCGGTCTACGTGAAGGGTGGCGGCCTGTCCATGGGCGACCTGCATTTCTCCCAGGGCGATGGTGAGATCACCTTCTGCGGAGCGATTGAAATGGCCGGCTGGATTCACATCCGGGTCAACGTCATCAAGGACGGCGTATCCAAGTATGCGGTCAAGAACCCCATCTTCCAGCCCAGTCCGCTGCAGCCGGATTACAAGCAGCACTTGATCTTCGAAGGGATTTCCGTGGATGAATCGGGCAAGCAGCATTACCTGGATGCCCATGTCTCCTACCGCCAGGCCTGCCTGAACGCCATCGAGTACCTGAAGAAATTCGGCTACACCGGTGCACAGGCCTACGCCATCCTGGGCACGGCACCGGTGCAGGGCCACATCAGCGGCATCGTGGATATCCCCAATGTCTGTGCCACCGTGTGGGTACCCACGGAGATCTTCGACTTCGACATCAACCCGAATGCGGAAGGCCCGACCAAGATGGTCAACGGCGGGATCGATATCCCGACTTCCTTCTGGTCCGACAAATAGCCTACCCCGTAACCGGTAAAAGCGGGCCACGGCCCGCTTTTACCCCGACGAGGAACACGATCATGCCAATGTACGAATACTTCTGCGAATCCTGCGACTATGTCTTCACCGACCTGCGCTCCATGGCGGAGTATCATGAGCCGTCCCAGTGCCCGGTATGCGGCACCGCATCCCCACGCACCGTCGCCTCGGCCCCACGCCTGAACTGCATGCGCGCCGATCAGCGCAAGGCACACCAGACCAATGAACGCAGCGCCCATGCGCCGCGTATGAGTGGCCATGGACACAGCTGTGGCTCCGGCTGCCAGCATCATCACCACAAGGCTGCGACTACGGAAACCACTACGGATAAGCCCTCCCTGAAAAACCAGCCCGGCAAGCGCCCCTGGATGCTGGGGCATTGATCCCCTCTCCCGGGGGACGAGGGGATGGGATCGCGGTGACGAAGGGAGAATGACCGGGTATCGATGGACTATCGTCCCCGCCCTCCGGTAGGGGAATTTCTAAAGCTGCCCGAATGAATCCGGGCCTGCAGTGTGCATGATTCCATGCCTGGTATTATCCGAATTGATCCGGAGCGATGTTATCGTTCCTGCAGGTCCGGAATCGTTCGAACACAGCGGCATCATCACAACCGCCCCTGCAACTCCTCCCACATGGCCCGATACGCCTGCCCTGCCCGGCTGCCATGTGCGAAGCTTTCCACTGCCGCACGCCGTGTACCCATCTGCTCCACCTCACTGGCATAGGGAATCGATTGTTGCAGCCGTTCCGCCATATTGGCCGGGGGGTGTTCCAGCAGCACCCGGTGCAGGCTTTTACGCGCATCCACCATGGAAAAGAACGGCACGATCTTCAGGTGGGACAGTTTCTTTTCGGCACAGAACCGATGCAACTGATCCAGGGTGCGCAACGACAACGGGGTGGGAATGGTGGGGACCAGCAATACATCGGCGGCCTGAAACACATTTTCCGAGACCAGCGAAATGCTCGGCGGACAATCCAGAAACAGGTATTCATAGTCGGCCCGCAGGGGCCGAATCAGTTTGCGCAGCCGTTGATCCGATTTCCTGAAACCCTCCAGATGCAGATCCATGTTGCGATAGGAAAAATCGGCGGGAATCAGGTCCAGATCAGGATAATCGGTGGCCTTGATGAGTGCCTCCAGTTCCCGCTTGCGCCGCAGCAGACCGCCAACCCCGCCGCGCACCTTCGGCTTGATGCGAAAATAGAAACTGGCGGCCGCCTGAGGATCGAGATCCCATACCAGAGTGCTATGCCCCTCGCGTGCACACAGACAGGCAAGATTGACGGCGGTGGCGGTCTTGCCGACACCGCCCTTGATATTGAAACAGGCGATTACATGCATGGTAACTTACATCATGGATGAAAGAGCGCTTGGTAGCGCCGCTGGTTCTTCTCACGGGAGAAATCATGGAAGCAGGCGGCAAACGCCTCACGCACCTTCACCTTACGGCGTTCCAGTTGCTGCCGCAAGGATGCCATGGCAGCGAAGGTATCGCGGTCGCCCATACCCACCTTTCGCATCCGTTCCGGAAGTTGCTCCAGCAGCAGTGTCTGCACAAAAAGATCCTGGTATTCGCCGAGGTTGTCCTGCAACCGTTTCAGTTCGCGGATCGCCGCCTGGACCTGATCGGCTGAATAGATATCCTGGAAGGACTGAATCAGGTAACGCAGCTTCTTGCAGGACTTGCGCAGTTCATGCAGGTCCGCGGGTGTCGAGTCAGGACCGATGGCGAGGCCTTCGCGCAGCACCCGTTTGTATATGCGCCAGGTGCGACTGCGTGCCACCTCACCCACCGGCCGCCCGGCATCCCGGGCCCGGGGTCGCGCGGGCAAGGAGCCATGGAGATACGAGCGCAATCGCCGCTTCAAACCCCGGTAACGACGCGAATGCAGCTGACTTGCCAGCTGCTCGTACGCCTCCTGCCGCCGATATTGAAGATAAAGCCGCAACGGCTCCAGGTGTGCACGGCGGGATGGGGGCAATAATGCACCGAAGCCATCGAACTCGAGCAGGGTGACATCCAGGTCACGGGCCGGACCGGTCACACCGCCCAGCCAGGCGAAGTCCTCCGTCAGCCGTGCCAGGATGACGGGAGAAAACACCCTGCTCATCTGTCGCAGCAGGGCCCTCAGTCTCCGCACCGCCACCCGCAGGTCATGGAGGAATTCTGTATCGAGGTGGGCGACGGCGCCCGCCTCGTTGGCCTCGATGACATCCAGCAGGTGTCCCAGCAGGGTGCGCATGGCGGCATCGGCGCGCAGGTCCGCTGTCAGCACCGGGGCCTGACGGAAGATCTGTTCGTCGGGGGTGGCCCCCAGTCGCTGGTGGACCCGCCGCACCAGATCCCCGTCACCGCTCACCAGGGCAAAATCCCGCGCCAGGATCTCACCCAGGGACCGTGCTTCGCGTGCATAGCCGCGCAAGGCCTCGATGCGTATCCACCGGACCAGTATGCGGGCCTGGTTCCTGGTCGGATCCTGCAAGCGGTATTCCTCCAGGAACAGGCGTACCCGGATCTTGTCTTCGTCATCGCGCTGAACCAGTTCGATGCGGTGCATCCGGAGTTCGCCCAGGCTCAGGAGGGCACGTATACCGAGTGATGGTGCTAAGCGGCTGCGCAGGACACCGGTGGGCAGCTCATCCGCCAGCAAGGGAAAGGACTGGTCCGTCCTGGCACGCGCCTCAACCCCGAAGTCCGGCCGCCGGCGCAGGTACAGGTCCTGCCGCCCACCGCCCTCCCCCGGCTCCGCCAGCAACTGCAGGCCATCACGATAGAGATGCCCGTCAAAGCTGTCATAGAGCTGCACAGGTGCACGCGCTTCAGCCCCACCGATCATCGGCAGCGCCACCAACAGTCGCTTTCTCCAGCGGGAAAGGGAATCGCGACCAGGGAGATCATATACCGAGGATTGCGTCATCCGGGACACCGGGAAGTCTGAGCACAAAGTCTATCGCAATCTCACTCAGCATGACGACTTCCCTCCGGGACCGTCGCCCGGCACCTTTCATCATCCCCGCGACGGGAACCCGTCGGCCAGGACCGCACCGCAGGGGGAGAAGACATGGCAAAACAAGCGCTACAGTAAACCTGTACAATCGACCACAACCTCCGGCATCTCCGCCAGCACGGATCGAGGCGCCGATAACCTGCAACATTACCAATGTCGCAAGTGAATGCAGGGATGTGCATAAGCATGTTGCCCCATGGGCACCATGAATGAGCCGGGCCTTACACCAGCAGAGAACAAGATGCAGCTCTCCATCGTCCATAAAATCAGTCTGCTGACAATTGCCCTGGTCGTCACCACCGCCGGAGTGGTAAGCGGATTATTCTATCAGCAGCAGAAAAAACTGATGGTTCAGCAAACACTGGATACCTTCTCCAATGAGGTTGCCGTGTTTGGGGTGCAGTTACAGAACGACATCGAATACCTGCGCGCCGATACCCGCATGCTGGCCAGTGTACCTCCGATACAGGGTCTGCTAAGGGCACAGAAAAATGCAGGGGTCGATACCGATGGCAAGTCCACGGTCGAGCAATGGAAGCAACGCCTGCAGACCATATTCCGCGCCCTGCTGGAAGCAAAACAAAACTATCTGATGGCCCGCTTCATCGCCATCGATGGCCGCGAGTTGGTCAGGGTCGACCAGATCAATGGTGAGATTATCATTACCCGCGACCAGGATTTACAGAACAAGGCCCAACGTGACTACGTGATTGATACCCTGAAACTGCCTGCGGACAGCATTTACCTGTCGGAGATCAACCTGAATCGCGAACACGGCAAGTTGGTGACGCCCTACCAGGAAGTATTGCGCAGCGCTGCCCCCGTCTATGAGCAGTCCGGTGGAAAGCTGGCCGGCCTCGTGGTACTGAATATCGATATCGGCACCAAATTCCACACCCTCAGACAGGAAGGCCTGGCCCTGTACATCACTAATGACCATGGTGATTACCTGCTGCAACCGGACTCGCTGCGCACCTACGGCTTCGACCATGGACAGACCTACCGCCTGCAGGACGACTTCCCAAGCACGGCACGCCTGTTCCAGGCCGGTAGCGATATTTCGCAACTCAGCCTGTTACCGGAAAACACCCGCTCAAATCAGGCTGCAGCCTTTAAAAAATTTCATTTTGATCCGGAAAAACCCCAGCGCTTCTTCACCATCGGCATAAGCCAACCCTATGACGAAATCATCAGCGATGTATTGGAGACCTTAAACAAGGTCATCGGCATTGCCATTATTTTGATCTTCATGGCCGCCCTGCTTTCCATATTGCTTTCCCAGCGCCTCGCTAATCCCATCAAACGGATGACACGCGCGGTAGTCAATTATGGGAATGAGCGCAATAAAAACCTCGACCTCCCCGTCAACCAGGCAGATGAAATCGGCATATTGGCGCAGAGCTTTCAGTCCATGGCGGCGCAAGTGGAAGATGCCGAAAACAGCCTTCGAAAAGTAAATCAAAACCTTGAGTCGCTGGTAGAAAAAAGGACCCGGGAACTGCGAAGCAGCGAGATCCGCCAGCAGGTCATCGTGGAGAACATCGTCGACGGCCTGATCAGCATTGATGGGCAAGGCATCATCCAGGGTTTCAATCGGGCAGCAGAAAAAATATTCGACTACAAGGCAAAGGACGTGATCGGGCGCAACATCGCCATACTCCTGCCCGATCACTATGCAGCGGATCACAACCACCAGCTCACGGTATACCACGAGGACGGCGTAGCCAGGATCGTTGGCGTTGAACAAGAGGCAGAAGGCAGGCGCCATGATGGCAGCATCTTTCCGATGGAATTCACCATCAATGAAATGTGGTTCGAGGACCAGCGCTTCTATTCCGGGATCGTGCGCGATATCACCGAACGGAAATACGTCGAGAAACTGAAAAATGAATTCATTTCCACCGTCAGCCATGAACTACGCACACCACTCACTTCCATCCGCGGCTCCCTGGGCCTGCTGTTAGGTGGCGTTGTCGGCACATTACCGGATAAGGCGATGGAAATGCTGGTGATCGCCAGCAATAACACGGCACGACTGCTTACACTGATAAACGATCTCCTGGACATCCAGAAGATCGAGTCCGGGAAAATGCAGTTTCATTACGAGCGGTTTCCACTCATGCCGTTTCTGGAACAGGTCCTGCGGGAACATGCACCCTATGGTGAGCAACACGAAGTAAAGTTTGTCATCACCGATACAATTGAAATGGCGAACCTGCGCACCGACAAGGCCCGCCTGACACAGGTTATCGGGAACCTGCTATCGAATGCGGCAAAATTCTCTCCTCCTGGCGCGACGGTGGAAATCACCGTATCGCATCAGCACAATGATTTTCTGCGTATTTCAGTTACCGATGTTGGCCCGGGGATACCGAAAGAATCATTGCCATCCGTATTTGAACAGTTCACCCAGGTGGATTCTTCCGACACCCGCAAGAAAGGTGGAACAGGGCTGGGCCTTGCCATCACCAAGTCCATCATGGAAAAACTCGGCGGCGCAATCGGTGTAATTTCCGAACCGGGCAAGGGCTCTACATTTTATGTCGATTTTCCGGATGCCGATCCGGAAGCGTCCACCATGAACGAAACAACTCCACAGGAACATATTCGCTCAAACAATCGCATCCTCATTATCGAGAACGACCCGGTTACCGCATCACTCATTCAGACCCTGCTCGCGGAAGCAGGTCACAAGGCCGACATCTCCCATACGGCCAGGCAGGCGAGGGATATGCTGCAAAACGCCCAGACCCCCTATCGCTTATTGCTGATTGATTTGATTCTACCCGATGAAGACGGTATCAGCCTGCTGACAAGCCTGCGCCAGAAAGGTAAAAACCGCGATTTTTCCGTTGTGATCATTTCCGTAAAAGCCGATACGGCCAGACAGGAACTGGAAGGTGGCGCACTGGGCATCCATGACTGGATCAGCAAACCCATCGATGCCACACGCCTGGTCGATACAGTGCAACATCTCGCTCGCCCCGAACAAAAATTACGGGTGCTGCACATAGAAGATGAACCCGACACACACACGGTAGTATCGCGTCTGCTGGAAAATTACTGCGACATCACCTGGACAAACTCGCTGAGCACATCAAGAGAAAAACTACGGAACGGGGTGTTTGACCTGGTACTCCTGGATATCGGCCTGCCCGATGGCTCAGGCCTGGATCTCATCGACAGCATCCGGGCTTGCGAGCATCCACCGCAGATCGTGATTTTTTCAGCGCTGGACGTACCGGATGATTACCTGCGAAAAGTGGATGCCGCTCTGTTGAAGACCAGGACCAGCAACCACGACCTGCTCAATGCGGTGGTGAATGCCTTATAGGGCGGACGTCCGCCATGCCCCTCCAACCCGGCAAAGCCGCCCTGACCTGACCCAGGTCAAAACCGCCATTCCGGATCTATGGGAGCATAAAGGCTCGGTTTCATCTAGTCTTAATAATAGAAACCCGGCATACGAACCGGGCAAACGGGTACCGGCATGCCACATGTCCTGCTCTATATCCTGGTCGGCGCGGCGGGCTATGCCGCCATTGATCACTGGATCGCGGCGAACCGCCCCGGTGCGGATGTCCGTACCCAGTTACTGGCCGGCTTCCTGTCCCTGACCACTGCCGGTCTTGGGCTTGCAACCCTGCTTACCCTCTCCAGCCATTCCTCCCAAACGTTGCTGTCCGGCGGCATGCTGGTAATCGGGCTTGGCATCCTGGCCTGGGGCCTGCTGCCCTGGGTGCTGGCCAGCCATACCCGTTCCGGGCATCCCCTGCTGCCGTCCCTGTTATCCACCGGCTGGGCCGTCCTGTTCCTTGCCAATCTGCTGGTGCGCCCCAGCCTGCTCTACAGCGACTGGCAACCGCCGAATGTCGCGCTCTCGCTGGCCCACTGGTCGACATGGCTGCCTACCATCAGCCCCTGGTGGTGGGCCGTACAGGCCATGACCCTGCTGACCCTCGGCTACTGTGGTACGCAGCTGTATCACCGCTACCGGCACCAGGCCAGCGCCGCCCTGGCCATGTTGCCGGCCTTGCTGCTGCTGACCCTGGCCACCGCCTGGGACCTGCTGCTCACCACCCGCCTGGTGCAGGGCCCCTTCCTCACCGTGTTCGCCCTGATGATCAGCACACCCTACCTTTCCCTGCTGATGCTGCGCGGGACATCTACACCGGCATCGGCAGAGGGCAATCACGTGGCGGGCGGCGCCTTGCCCACCCCTCCCGCCACGGCCACGCAGGCACCGGCCACGCCCACGCCGGATGCGGCACCGCAGGTCTACCCGCTGTTACTTACCCAGGCGGTGCACCCCGATGCGCATCCGGGGTACGCCGAATCACCCTATCGCCGGCAGGACACCCATTTCCTGCTCCAGCAGGTGACACTCCCGCAGGAATGGGGGCAGCATTTCCAGTTCCGCCCCCCGGTAAGCACATCGGAACCCCAGCCCCGCAGCCCGCTCACACCTGGCCATGCCACACTGCAGATCCACGGCCACGAGCATATCCAGCAGGAACTGACGGACATCTCCGCCTATACCAGCATGCTGCTGCATCACCTCACCCGGGATGAGCAGGATCCCAAGGCGCTGGCGGTACTCTGCAAGCGCCTCAAGCAACGGGTACGGGACGCCCAGCAGCGTATCGGCCCGGAGCCGGATGACGCCACCGGAAACGAGTAAGCATATGCGGGGAAAGATCGACGCTGGAACTGCCGGTACCCGTCATCCAGCCGTTCGTCAGGGTACAGCCCGGTCAATGAAAAACCGCACACCCAATCACCCACTGCACAGCATTTAGCCCATCATGCCGGACCTGATCCGGTATCCATGGGTTCAGGCCCTTCACACCAGGAACGCCTGGTCCCGGCATACAACCGTACCGGAATGCTTACCCCCGGCCACAGCCGGGCACTCCCACCTACCCCGGCCAGTGCTCTGTGGCGATGGCATCCCCCAGGTCGGCGTCGATGAGGCGCTGGCGCACCTCCAGCAGTTTCTCGATCAGGGCCGGCTCGGCCAACGCGTAGGCATCCGCGTCCGGTGTACGCTTCACCACTACGCCCAGCAGCTCGGTGATGGCGTTGCCGATGGAATTCTGGCTGATGGTGACGATCAACTTACCGGCATCGTTGCGGTAGATGAGTTGCTTGAAGGCCGGCTGCCAGCGAATGGAGTTTGCATAGCGGGCATCGACGATACAGCGATCACGCACCTTCTTGGCAGTCTTGAGGAAGTCGTTATTGAACAGCAGCACATTCTCGATGGCCTCGGGAAAATAGACATCGCGTGGCATGGGGGCGTTACGGGTCGAGACCTGGCTGAAGAAGGTACGGTAGAAATCCAGGAAGCCTTTGAGGATGGCGTCATACTCCTTCCAGAAACGCACATCCCGCAACGCCTCGGTACCACCCTGGATCTCCCAGCAGGGCAGGCCCTGCGGGTAGCCGGTGAGCGCCAGCTGGGACAGGGAGGAACTGATCGGCTTGAGGATATCCAGGTCCAGTGCCGTATCGAAGAACTCGCGATACACCTCGCGCATGTAGGCCTGGAACAGGCTGTGCTGCCCGCCGTCGGTCAGGTTGGGATTATCGGCGTCCGCGAGTTTCGCCCCGCGCAACCGCTCCATAGGGAACACGATGAAGTGGTTGTGCAGCATGCGGATACTGGGCACTCCCGGTGAGGTCATGGGCCAGGTGGCATCGAGGCTGGCCTCGCCCGCCAGCACCAGTGCCTCGTCGGGATCCGGGTACTGTTCCAGCATGTACTCGATGATGACCTGGTTCATACGACTCCACACATGCCGCACCTGCTCCGGCACCTGCGTGCGCCGTACCGGGCGCCCCAGTGGGTCGAGGATTACCTTGGAGGTGTTGTAGATGATGGAGGTATCGAACTCGTTGCTGTGTCCCAGCGCCTTGCGATACAGCAGCAGGTTCTCCGGGTTGATCAGCAGCCCGTTGTTGTGCACCAGGTCATTCAGGTTCTCGGTGCTATTGAAGAACTCGTTGGGCTTCATGCCCTCCGGGACATCCAGGGGAATGGGACGGAAGGGGGTGACAATCTCGCGGGGACCGGCTTGCATAACGACCTCAGTATGATTCTTCGATAGCCCGGGAACACCAGCGCATTATCGAACCGGGCATGATCCGGGTGCCGGCTGACCAGCACACTGCATTTCACGGTATTTTCGCTTGGATTCTTTGACCAGCACAACCGAACAGGCGGGAAAGACCACTAGAAATATTGATGCGAGTATAAATCGCGGACGGCCGACCTTGCTCAGCGCACCGGTGGAAATGCAACCTAGGCAGGATCGGCGTGGGTGGATATGCGCAGCACAACGACCAGCGCCTGAGCCGCACAAACGACCAGTAGCATGACCATGCCAACATGCAGGTTCAGCTCCGGCGATCTCCCGTCAAACGCAATGAACAGGACACCAAGACCGACTGCCAGGGCGAGGATTGCGGTGGGCCAGAAAATCACACCGAACCGCCATGCATTCAGACGATGTATACGCACCCAGGCCACTATCGCCAGCAAAATCCCCGTTATCCCCGCGACGATTCGGGTGGCATAAACGGGGTAAAACGCGGTCAGCACAGTATTGATCTCAGGGCCCACAAGTCCCCAGAGCGAAAAAATCGCCATGATGATCAACCCGGCGCGCTCCCTGCGCAGACGCTCACCCTGCACCGCCAGCACCACTGCGATACAGAAAGCAATAAATACCCCGGCTACCGCTGTTGTTCCCATGAACAGCCTCCTTGCTCCAGGAAAAGGGAACTGTACGCCTGTGGACTCAACAGGACAAATATCCACAACCAGGCATTATGCCCGTGGTGAATACAAATGCTCCCAGGGACCGTACTCACCGACACCCGCCGCACCGGGCCGCCAACCGAGTTTTCGGTAGAAGCGCTGCGCCCGGGAATTGCAGACATCACATTTCAGCGATAGCGGCAAACCGTAGCGGGCCGCGCACACCTGTAGCAAGGCACTCCCGATCCCGGCGGACTGGTGCCGTGGCGCGACATACAGATGATGAATGAAATTCTCCGGGACCCAGACCGAGACAAAACCCACGATCTCATCGCCCAACCTGGCCACGTGGATCTCTTCACCCTCCACCAGGGATTGAAACGCATCGAAATCGATACTGCCATCCGGATAGCAACCGACACTTGCCCGTGAAGCATTGTAGAGGCTGACCAGGCTGACCCGCTCTTCGACCAGAACCGTGCTTATGCTTATTGATTCAGCGCACATAATGATTGAATTCAGCGGGCGGCACTCAACACCGGGGACTGGACACCAGTGTTTTCAATATTGGAGAAAACCGCGTTCCAACCCCGGATTCCCTAACGCCTTCCATGACCTGGCGATCCTACACAGGGTGTACTGCAATGAAGCGGCGCACAAAACCGCCCAGCGTTACTACGCTTGCCCGGATTTTGGCAACTCATTTCTCCTCTGCGGGATGAGAAACGCCAGTAAACTTGAAAATGAGCTTACTAAAGGGTTTGTTCATTGGGCGAAAAACATAAGCCGCTGCGGCAGGCATCAGACCGTAGAAAAACATTTCTTCGCTATCCTGTGCGACAAACAGCACCAACACAACGATAATGGCAATGGTTATCAGGATGTAAATCGCCCATGCTATTTTGGTATAGAAAATATACTGATCTTTTGGATTGTTTGTCATATTCCTCGGTACCCGGTAATTCTTATTGAAACTGCCCATGATTATTCATAAATTCACCTGACGATTCACACAAGCAGCGTGGGTCAACCACGCTGACTCCCTGATCCTGACCATCAGATTCGATCACCACCGCCACCAGGACTCCGCTGACAGGGGATTGGAATTATGCGGCACCGTCTCTGGCGCCATACCTCTTGGGACATCCAAGCCAGCCCAATATTCACTTGGCCTAATCAGGCAAACAGCGCCTTTAACACCAGAAAGGCGCCTCAAAAAATCGCGGTCATAACTCAACAGCACATCGAGACCAAGATCTTTAGCCTCGGCAAGTATCCTGCAATCATTTTCTCCCGGATGGGTGTTCATATAGGTTTTGACCCGGCTTTCTACATTCACGCCGTCTTTAATCGGAGCATCGATGAAAAGAGGCACTATAAACCTGTCATGTAATTCGCGACGCTCAGCATTGCGAAT